>NZ_JBIVXV010000021.1:0-121799 GCF_044769385.1 Streptomyces sp. NPDC090445
CGGCACCTGGAGCGGAGACACCACCTCCTACACCACCAAGCCGGCCGTGGGCACCACCCCGCTGGGCAGCTTCGCCGCCATCCCGGACGGCTCGGCCCTGCACACCGCCCCGCTGGACACCGCCGCCGTCACCGCGGCGCTCGGCACCAGCTACAGCATGGCGCTGACCAGCCCGGGCACCGACCCGCTGTGGCTGTGGTCCAAGGAGGCGACCGCCGCGGACGCCGCCCCGCAGCTGATCCTCACCTTCGGCCCGAAGTAACCGCACGGGGAGCGCGGGGCCCGGCCGTCCGACGCCGGGCCCCGCGCTCGCTCCGCCTCCCGAACAACCGGCAAGTACAGGAGCCCTCCTGATGTACCGACGCTCCGCCGCGGCTGCTGTTCTGCTGGCCGCAGCCCTGACCCTGACCGCCTGCAGCTCCGGCGGCGACAGCAGGTCCGACGAGGCCGCCAAGCCCAAGCCGCCGGCCTCCTCGCCGGTCCCGGACCCGGCGGACGCCACCGGAACGCCCCCCTCGCCGGAGGCGAAGCCGACGGGCCCCGTCCTCCCGGACGCGAAGCTCACCCCGAAGACGGGCACCTTCACGGACAAGGAGAAGAAGTACCTCAGCGGCCGCGTGCCCGAGAAGATGGACCCGGCGGCCTACCTGCAGACCGGACAGGAGTCCTGCCAGAGGGTGGAGCGCACGGCCAAGCGCGACAAGGACGCGGCAACCGGAGCCGTCATCGCCGGCGAGATCCCCGACGCGACGAACGCGATCAACCACCTGTGCCCGGAGCAGAAGCCGATCCTGGCCGCCGCCGAGAAGGGCTTCCCGGACGGCACCCGCCCGGCGCCCGCGCAGGGCACCTACCGGGCGCTGACCACCCAGGGCACGGCCTGCACCTGGCAGGTCAAGGGCAAGGACGGCGCGGTGCTGGCCTCCGGCCCGGAGACGGCCCCGAAGCCGGGCGACAAGATCACGGCCGCGGTCCCGGCGGGCGGCGCGGAGTTCACCTCCACGGGCTGCTACGCCTGGATCCCGGCCTGACCCGCACCACCACACCACGACCAGCGCCCCCGCGGCCCCGGACCACCGGGCCCGCGGGGGCGCTGCCGTATGCGGCGCAGGCCGCACTGCAGGGCCCGGACGGGGGCAGGATGCAGGCCCGGCCCGGCCCGGGCGCAGGGCCCGGCCCGGGCGCAGGGCCCGGCCCGGGCGCTGAGGCCTCCCGCTACGGTCGTTCGCCGGCCGGGAGCCAGCGGGCCGGGTCGGTGCCCCAGCGGGAAGGGCCCGCGGGCCAGTCGCCCGGACCCGCGGCCAGCGGCGGCGCCGCGTACCGCAGCGTGCCGTACGCCGACGGGGTCTCCCGCAGCCACGCCCCGGGCTCGGGCGCGCCGGGCCCGTCGGCGGCATCCGCGGACCCGCCGGAGCCGGCCGGCCGCCGCGGCACCTCCCGGACCAGCCAGGAGGCCGTCCCGGCCAGCGAGAACCGCAGCACCCGCCCGCCGCCGTCCGCCAGCGCGCGCAGCACCCCGGCGGCCAGCAGGTACCCCGTCCCGTGGTCCAGCGCCTGAGCCGGCAGCACCCCGGGCGTCCCGTCGGGGCCGGCCTCCGCCGCGGCGATCCCGTACCCCGCCTGGACCAGCGAGTCGAAGCCCCGCCGTCCCGCCCACGGGCCGTGCCACCCCCAGGCGCACACCTGGGCCACCACCAGCCCCGTCCGGCGCGCCACGAGTTGCCCGGCGGCCAGGCCGTACCGGTCGAGGGCTCCGGGCCGGTACCCCGCGACCACCACGTCGGCCTCCGCCAGCAGCTCCTCGAAGACCTCCCGGTCCGCCCGGTCGGCGAGGTCCAGGCGCGTCGAACGCTTCCCGAAGCCGGTGTCGGCGTGGGCGTCGTCCGCCTCGGGCAGCCCGGGCGGGTCGACCCGCAGTACGTCGGCGCCGAGCAGCCCGAGCGTGCGGGTGGCCACCGGCCCGGCGATCACCCGGGTCAGGTCGAGGACCCGCACCCCCGAGGCGGGCAGCCGGCCCGGCCCGAGCTCCCGCCCGCGCCCGCCGGTCTCCCGCACCTCCACCAGCGGCTGCGGCGCCCCGAACCCCTGCGCCACGGCGACCGCCAGCCCGCCCGCCGCGTACACGGCCTCCTGCACCTCGACGGCCTTCCGCCCGGCGAGTTCGGCCCGCAGCCGCTCCGGCGTCAGCCCGCCGGCTCCGGCCCCGGCCCCGGCTCCGAGCGCGCGTTCCAGCGCGGCCCGGTGGTGCGGGTAGTTGGCGTGGGTGCGCAGCCATCCGTCGGCGGTGCGCCAGAACCCGGACAGCGGTGCGAAGGACACCGGGGCGCGTCCGTCGACCCGCAGGTGCCGCTCACTGGTGAACGCGGTCGACACGGCCCCCTCGTCGACCACCAGGCCGGGCAGGTCCGTCACCGGCCTTCCCGCCCGTACGGCCGCCAGCTCGGCGGCGGCAAGGGAGCACACCCCCACGGTCGCCCGGGCCAGTTCGGGCACCGGCAGCCGGGACGCGCCCAGTGCCCCGGCGCCCCGGTACCCCACCCGCCCGGTCAGCCCGGGCGCACCGCCGAGCGCCGTCCACGCCTGCCGGGTCGCCGGGTCCGTGTCGTCATCGATGATCATCCGTTTATTCTCGGTCGCCGGGACCCGGCTGTCAGCTGTAGGCGATGGCGCAGCCGCGGCGCAGTGCGTGCTCCGCGGCCCCCAGGTACAGCGCGGTGAAGCAGGCGGCGTCCACGTCGTCCAGCCAGGGGCCGGCGCCGTGCGCGGCGGCGGCCCGCTCCGCGTCCAGGTCGTGGAACCAGTTCGTCAGCGCGAGACTCCCGGCGTCCCGCGGCACGCCGTCCGGCAGCCCCAGTACCGCGGCGAGCCGCCGGCCCGCCTCGGCGGTGCGGTGCGCGCTGCGGACCCGGGCCCCGTCGCCGTCCGGCTCGGCCGGGACCGGCAGTTCGATGACGCCGTGGAAGTCGACCGGCACCAGCACGTCCCAGTCCAGCAGGGCCTCCTCGCACCGCCAGTCGGCGGGCTGGGCCCGGCACAGCGCCTCCAGGCCGTCGTAGGGCCGGTTCACCTTCTCCTCGAACCGGTCCTCCCGCTGTACCGGCCGGTTCCGCCGGCCGAACCGGCCCAGCATCCCGCCCAGCATCCCGCCCGGCCCCGGCCCCGGTGCGGTGGCGGCCGGGGTGAAGGAGCGGAGCCCCCGCCGCGCCAACTCCTCGTCGAGGGCGGTGCCGAGGGGGCCGTAGACCTCCCCGTTCGCCCATGCGGCCGCTTCCACGTCCACCACGTAGATCCCCATGCGCCCAGGCTAAGCCGCGGCAGCGCCCCGCAGGGGCGCGGGGAACTGCGGGACCAGCCCCCACCGGCCCGCGGTGTCATGACCGGACTTCCCTCGGAACGCTCAGGCGGGCCGCCGACAGCGGCCGGGGCTCAGCGGCGCCGCGCGGCCTCGTAGACGGGCAGGAGGGTGTCGAGGACCGCGTCCATCGAGAAGGAGTCCGCGGCCAGGCTCCGCGCCGAGCGGGAGGCGGCCGCGTTCGCCGCCGGGTCCAGCAGCGACAGGACCGCCGCGGCCACGCCCTCCGGCCCCGGCTCGACCGCGAGGCCGGCTCCGGCCGCCGCGACGTCCTTGGCCAGGCCGTTGGAGTGGGTCACCACGCTCGGGACGCCCACGGCGAGGGCCTCCAGCACCGACATCGGGAACGGCTCGTCCACCGACGGCAGCACGTACACGTGGGCCCGCCGCAGCTCGGCCTGCACCTCGGCGCCGGACAGCGCCCCCGGCACGGTGAACCGGTCCGCCAGGCCGAGCTCCGCGATGCGTGCGAGGACGGCGGCACGCTCGCCCTCGTCGGGGCCCGCGACCACGAACTCGGCGTCCGGGTGCGCGGCGAGGACGGCCGGGGCGGCGTCGACGAAGTCCACCGGCCGCTTGCGGGCCTGCAGCCGGGCCGAGTACAGGATGCGCGGCGGTCCGCTCGGGGCCGGGCGGGCGTCCTGCTCCGGGGTGCCGTTGACCAGCCGGACCGCGCCCGGCAGCGGGCCGCCCGCGACGGCGTCGAGGCCGTCGCGCTCGTACGGGGTGAGGTGCAGGACCGCGTCCGCGCCGCGCAGCAGCCGGCGTACGGCCAGCGCGTCGAGGACCTTGGCGAGCAGTTTGCCGCTCGGGTCCACCATGCCGTGGGTCTGGAGCACGAGGGGCCGTCCGGCGCGCAGCGCCGCCAGGGCCACGGGCAGGGTGACGAGGTCCCGGGCCAGGTGGACGTGGACCACGTCGGCGTCGCGTACGAGGCGCCCGGCCGAGGCCAGCAGGGCGGGCGAGGTGATGCCGCTGAAGCCGAGGGGGAGCAGCCGGCGGGCCGGGAACAGCCGCGCGGGGACGCCCTCGACCGAGGTGGGCCAGGGGTCGCCGAAGCCTTCGCCGAGGGCCACCAGGCCGGCCTCGTGGCCGCGCGCCCGCAGCCCCTTGGCGAGGTTGAGCGCGACCCGCACCGGCCCGCCGAAGGCGTTCGCGGGAGAGTGCAGGGTGACGGCGTGCAGGACTCTCACTTCGGCTCCTCCACCGGGCGGCGCTGCCCGTCCAGGGTCTGCAGGGTCAGCGCGGGGAGGTCCTTGTGGACCACCGCTCCGGCGCCCGCCACCGCGCAGCGGCCGACCGTGACGCCGGCCAGCACCGTCGCCCGTACCGCGACCCATGCGCCGTCCTCGACGGTGATCGGCGCGTTGCGGTAGCGGAAGTCGGCGGCACGGTGGTCGTGGGAGCCCGTGCACAGCATGGCCTCCTGCGAGATGCACACGTGCGAACCGATGGTGACCGGCTCCAGGTTGAGCAGCCAGGCCCCCTCGCCGATCCACGTGTGGTCGCCGACGGTGAGCTTCCACGGCCACAGCACCCGCACCCGGTGGCGTATGAGGACGCCCTCGCCGATCCGCGCGCCGAACGCGCGCAGCAGCGCCACCCGCAGCCGGGCCGGGCAGAACCACGCCATGAACACCGTGTTCATGACGGCGAACCAGAGCGCCTGGGTCAGCAGCCCGCGTCCTTTGTCGTATCCGGCCAGCGTGAAGGCAGGAAGATCACGCACCGCTCGCCCCTCGTCGTTCCGCCCCGGCCGCGCCTCCCCGGCGCGGCCCGCTCAGACTAGACTGCGCGCGGACCAGGCACATGGGGTGGGGGCAGCAGTGGCAACGGACGTACGCAACCCCCTCCTTGCGGCGTTCCGGCCGGAGGCGCGCAACCCCTTCGAGGAGGCGGACGCGAACCGCTGGGGCCGCGTCACCAGCCCCCGCACGCTGCTCTCCCGCGCGCTGTCGGTCCCGCTCATCCTCGGATTCACCGTCTTCCTGCCGCTGTTCGTCGCCAGCCGGCCCGGCGACGGCCAGCGCGATGCTGCCTTCTGGCTCCAGCTGCTGCTCACCATGTACGCGGGCGCCCGCCTCTCGGCGATGGTGCTGACCAGCCGCCGCAAACTGCTCCAGGGCTCCTTCTGGCTGTTCGTGTACATGGCGATGGGGGTGGCCCCGCTCGCCCAGGCGGTCCTGGGCCGGGTGCCGACCCCGGTGGTCGGCCCCCGCTCGGACCTCACGCTCGCCATCGGCCTGGTGCTGCTCGGCTGCACCGCGTTCGACGTCGGCGTGCTGCTCGCCCGGCACCGCCCGGCGGGTCGGGCGGGCGGCTCCCGCAAGGAGCGCCGCCCGGTGATGGCGCACCGGCGCCGCCTGCAGCTGCTGACGGTGCTGGCCTTCCTGTGCAGCAGTGTCTTCATCGTCAAGCTCGGCGGCCCGGCGGTGTTCTTCTCCAGCCGCCAGGAGATCATCGCGGGCATCGAGGAGGCGGGCGTCTCCAACGGCGACGGCCAGGCCGGCCAGGCGTTCCTGCGCGGCTTCGGCACCGTGCCGGCGCTGCTCGCGCTGCTGCTGTACACGCGCTGGCTGATCACCTCGGAGTACGCCCGCCGCAAGGTCTCGATCATCGTGGCCTGGGCGGCGCTGTGCGTGCTGAACCTGATCGTCAACAACCCGGTCTCGAACCCGCGCTACTGGTTCCTCACGGTCATGTTCGCGCTGCTCTTCACCGTCTTCCCGGTGAGCGCCGCGATGTACCGGGTCGCGCTGTCGATGGCGGTGGTGGTGGCCCTGCTGCTCTTCCCCTTCGCGGACCGCTTCCGGTACGACGAGAAGAACTACAGGCCGGTCGAGACGACCTCGTTCCTGGAGCCGCTGGCGCTCAAGGACTACGACCAGATCGGCATGTTCGCGAACACGATCACCTTCTCCGAGTCCGGGCCGGGCCACTTCTACGGCCGTCAGCTCGCGGGGTCGGTGTTCTTCGCGGTGCCGCGCTCGGTCTGGCCCGGCAAACCGCGGGACACCGGCGTGATGGTCGGCCAGTGGATGGGCACGGTCAACACCAACCTCTCCTCCCCGATCTGGGCGGAGCTGTGGATCGACTTCGGCCCCCTCGGCATGGGGGCCGGACTGCTCGGCATGGGGTACGCGGCCGCGCGCGTGGACCGGCGCTACGCCAAGCGGGCCACCCGCCGGGCCCCCTCGGGGAGCCTGATCTCGGTGGTCGTCCCGCTGGTCGCCGGGTACTCGTTCATCCTGCTGCGCGGGCCGCTGCTGCAGGCCTCGGGCCGGGTGGCGATCGCCGCGCTGTGCCTGGCGCTGGTGGCGACGTACCGGACGGACAAGTCCACCACCCTGCGCTGAGCCGCCGGGCGGGGCTCCGGCGCCGGGCGGAGGGTCCGGCCGGGCGGAGGGTCCCGCCGGGCGGAGGGTAGGTCCGGTTACTTCGACTCGACGTGGAGGAGCATCCGCTTGAGGAGGGCCGAGAGCGCTGCGCGCTCCGCGTCGTCGAGGGGCTCGATCATCTCCGCCTCGGCGATGCCCCGCCAGCGCATGGCCTCGCCCCACCGCCGGTGGCCGGTGTCGGTCAGCTCGACGTCGACCCGGCGGCGGTCGCCCGCGGCGCGCACCCGGCGGACCAGCCCGGCCCGCTCCAGGCTGTCGAGGCGGCCGGTCATCCCGGCGGGGGACAGCAGCAGTTCGGCGGCGAGCTCGGCGGAGGGGGCCCGCCAGGGCGTGCCGCGGGAGGCGAGCCGGTGCATGGTCTCGAACTCGAACTCCTGCAGGCCGGTCTCGGCCAGGGCCCGCTCCTTGCCGTACTTGACGTGCTTGGCCAGCAGTTGGATCCGGGTGATGACCCCCTCGGTGGGCACGTCGAAGGGCACCTTGCCGCTCCAGCGGGCGATGTGGCGGTCGACTGAGTCCTCGGGGTCCACTGCGTCCATGCCGGAAGTATCGCACTCCCGCACGCATATTTTCGTTGACGAATGATTCGCTGGCGAAATAACCTCGCCGCCATGACCTCGCCGATCAGGCGGCTCCTCGCCGGCCGTACCGCCGCGGCCCTCGCCACCGCCCTCATCCCCACCACCCTCACCCTGGCCGTCGTGCGCACCGGTTCGGCCGGCGACCTCGGCATCGTGCTCGCGAGCGAGCTGCTGCCGATGCTGCTCCTGCTGCCCGTCGCCGGCGTCGTCGCCGACCGCCACCCCGCCCGGCGGGTCGTGCTCGCCGCCGACCTGGTCCGCGCCGCCGCCCAAGTCGCCATCGGAGTCCTGCTGTTGGCCGGCCCCGTGCGGATCGGCTGGCTCGCCGTGCTCGCCGCCGTCACCGGCGCCGGCGTCGCCTTCGGCACGCCCTCCGCCCGCACGCTCGTCGCCGCCGTCGTCCCGGCGCCGGACCGGCTGCGCGTCAACTCCCGGCTGGCGGTGGCCGGCGGGCTCGCCCAGATCGCCGGACCCGCCGCGGCCGGCGGCATGATGCTGGCCCTCGGGGCCGGCTGGTCCTCCCTCCTCACCGCCGCCCTGTTCACCGCCTCCGCGCTCACCCTCGGCGGACTGCGGCCCCCCGCTCCGACCGCTGCCGCCCCGGCCGGCGGCCCCGCGTCCGCCGCCCCGGCCGCCACCCCGGCAGCCGCCCCCGCTGCCCCCGCCGCCCCCGCTGCCCCCGCCGCCCGGGCCGGCTTCGCCGCCGAGCTGCGGGGCGGCTGGGCCGAGGCCCGGCGCCACCCCTGGTTCCTGGCCAACGTCCTCGCCCACGGCGTCTGGCACCTCGCGGCCGGACTGCTGCTCACCCTCGGGCCGCTGATCGCCGTGGAGAGCCTCGGCGGGGCCGGCTCCTGGGTCGTCATCGCCCAGGCGGGCACGGTCGGGATGCTCGCCGGGGTCTGGGCGGCCGGCCGGCTCCCGATCCGCAGGCCGCTGCACGGCGTGGCCGTCGGGGCCGCCGCCCAGGCCCTGCCGCTCGCCGCCTTCGCGCTGCGGCTGCCGGTGCCCGTGACGGCGGCGGCCCTCTGCGTCGCGATGTTCGGGCTGGGGGTGCTCAGCCCCCTGTGGGAGACCGAGTTGCAGCGCCGCATCCCGCTGGAGGCGCTGGGCCGGGTCGGCTCCTTCGACACCCTCATCTCGTTCGCGGCCCGCCCGTTGGGCCTGGCGGTGGCCGCTCCGCTGGCGGGGGTCACCGGCACCGCGGCGCCGCTGCTGGCCGCCGCCGTGCTGAGCGCCGCCGCGAACCTCGGGGTCCTGCTGCTTCCGGACATCCGTCGGCGGCCGGCGGAGCGGGAGCCCGTTTCCGCCCTGCGATGATGTGGCCTTCGTACACACGTGCCTCACCCGTGCACGTGTGCCGACGCCGGGATCAGGGGTACGCATGTCACGTTTCGGAGCCGCGCTGCGGGAGCTGCGCGGGGCGCAGAAGTCGGCGAAGGGGGTCTCGCTCTACTCGCGGTTCGTCAACCGGCCCGCGGGGCGGTACCTGGCGGCCTCCTCCCACGTCCTCGGACTGACCCCGAATCAGGTGACCCTGGTCAGCGCCGCCTTCAGCTTCGCCGCCGTGGCCGCCGTCGCCCTGGCCGCGCCCTCCTGGGGGCTGGGGGTCGCCGTGTGGGCGGCCCTGGCCGTCGGCTTCGCCTTCGACTCCGCCGACGGGCAGCTCGCCCGGCTGCGGGGCGGGGGCAGCGCGGCCGGCGAATGGCTCGACCACGTCGTGGACTGCGCCAAACTGACGGCCCTGCACACCTGCGTGCTCATCGCCTTCCACCGCTTCCCCGATGCGTACGGGACGGGCGGCGCCGGCTGGCTGCTGGTGCCGCTGGGCTTCCAGTTCGCCGCGGTCGTCACCTTCTTCGGCGGGCTGCTGACCGAGAAGCTCAAGCCCAAGCCCGCCCCCGGCAGCCCCGCCGCCGCACCCTCGACGCTGCGCGCGGTGGCGTTGCTGCCCGTGGACTACGGGGTGTTCTGCCTGGTCTTCCTGCTGCTGGGCGGCGGGGGGCTGTTCCGCTGGGCGTACGCCGGACTGGGCGCCGTCGCGGTGCTGTTCCTGCTGGCGTTCCTCGCGAAGTGGTACCGGGAGCTCAACGCCGTTCCGCGGTGACGGAATCCGCGGGCGGCTCGGCGAGCGCGTCCAGGGCCCGGCGCAGCTGGGTGCTGGACGTGTGCACCGTGTAGGGGAAGTACACGACGTCGACGCCGACGGCCGCGAAGTCCCGTTCCAGCTTGTCGCCCTTGGCCGTGCCCCGCCAGTCGTCGCCCTTGAAGAGCACGTCGAAGCGGACCTGCTTCCAGGTCTCCACCTTGTCGGGAACGGTCTCGACGAACGCGGCGTCCACGTACTTCACACTGCGGACGATCTCCAGCCGCTCCACCAGCGGGATCATCGGGCGCCGCCCCTTGGCCAGTTCGGCCATCTCGTCGGAGACCACGCCCGCCACCAGGTAGTCGCACTGACTCCGGGCGTGCCGAAGGATGTTGAGGTGTCCGATGTGGAAGAGGTCGTACGCGCCCGGCGCGTAGCCGACTCGATACGGTCGGCGCGCCCCCGCGCCCAGTTCGGACATGTCCCGCTCCGTCATGAGTGACCCCCCAGCAACCACACCCCCCGGTGTGGTGGATTAGCAGACAATAGCGTGCACGTTCCGCGGCGTGCGGGTGAACGCATAGGGTGACGTGCGCATCATCCTGGGGAGAAGGGGACCTCACGTGTCCACATCCGGTCACCGGCGCCTGCTGCTGGTTTCCACCAACTACGCTCCCGAGCACGCGGGAATCGGCCCGTACGCCACCCAGATCGCGGAGCACTGGGCGGATCTCGGCCACGAGGCGCACGTCCTCGCCGGCATGCCGCACTACCCGTCGTGGTCGCTCGAACCGGAGTACAAGGGCGCACTGCGGCGCACGGAACGGCGTGCGGGAGTCACCGTGCACCGGCGTGCGCACACCGTGCCCGCCGTCCAAACCGCCGTGAAGCGCGCCCTGTTCGAAGGATCGATTCTTCTCCACGGTGCCGCCGCCCCGCCCCGGATGCGCCGCCCGCACGCGGTCATGGCCCAGATGCCCAGCCTGGCCGGCGGTGTGCTCGCCGCCCGCCTCGCCGCGAAGTGGAAGGTGCCCTTCGTCCCGGTCGTCCAGGACCTGATGGGCGCCGCCGCCGCACAGAGCGGCATCAGCGGCGGCGACAAGGCGGCCGCCCTCGCCGGACGCGCGGAGGCCTACGCCCTGAAGCGGGCCACCCTCGTCGGCGTCATCCACGAGACCTTCGTCGACCGCGTCGTCGGCATGGGCGTGGACCCGAAGAAGATCCGCCTCGTGCCCAACTGGTCCCACGTGCCCCAGCCGACCAAGCCGCGCGGCGAGACCCGCCACCACCTCGGCTGGGCACCCGGCCAGACCGTCGTGCTGCACTCCGGCAACATGGGCCTCAAGCAAGGCCTGGAGGTCCTCGTCGGCGCCGCCCGCCTCGACCCGGACGTCCGCTTCGTCCTGATGGGCGACGGCAGCCAGCGCCCCGCCCTGGAGGCCCTGTCGGCCGACGTCCCCAACCTGGACATCATCCCCCCTGCCGCCGACGGAGAGTTCCCGGATATCCTCGCGGCGGCGGACGTACTCGCCGTCACACAGCATGCGGCCGTGCTCGACATGAGCGTGCCGTCCAAACTGACCTCCTACTTCCAGGCCGGCCGTCCCGTCGTCGCCTCCGTGGCGGCGGAGGGCGGCACCGCCCAGGAAGTGGAACGTTCGGGCGCCGGGGTGCTCGTACCGCCGGAGGACCCCGGGGCCCTGCTGAAGGCCGTACGGGTCCTCGCCGAGGACCCCGAGGGCGCCGACGCACTGGGGGCGGCCGGGCCCCGCCACGTGGCGGCCCACCTGAGCCGTGACGCGGGCCTGGCCCGCATCGACGCACTGATAGACGAAGCACTTGGGGGTCCGCAGCAGTGATCGAGACGAACCGCCCCGCAGCGGTCCCCACCGAGGACGAACCCGACCTCCTCCGGGACCAGTTCCGCCAACTCCTGCGCTACCGACGGCTCATCGGCGCGGGCATGGGCATCGGACTGCTGGGCGGTGTCTACCTCGGCATCTCCACCGCCGACACCTACGTCGCGACCACGGACGTGGTCCTGCGCGCGCCCACCGACGACCCGTTCAACCCGAGCCTCGCCCCCGACAAGGCGATCAACATCGGCTCCGAGCGCCAGGTCGCCCTCTCCAGCTCCATCGCCAACGAGGCCGCCAAGAAACTCGGCGTCTCCGCCAAGGACTTCGCCGCCCTGCGCGCCGGCCTCCAGGTGACCAACCCGCCGCAGACCATGGTCCTGCGCTTCACCTACACCGCCTCCTCCCCGAAGGAGGCCGCGAAGCGCGCCAACGCGATGACCGACGCCTACCTGCACAAGCGGCAGGAATCGCTCGACGTCACCCGCGACACGATGGTCAAGGGCTACCAGGACCAGCGCGACCCCGTCGCCAAGCAGCTCGACGAACTCGTCAAGCAGATCAACGGCATGCCGGCCGGCCCGGCGCGCGACACCGCCTACTCCTCCAAGACCGACCTGCAGAGCAAGCTCAACACCCTCAACGGCAACATCGCCAAGCTCCAGGCCCTGGACATGACCCCCGGCCGGGTCACCAGCGCCGCCACCCCGCCCAGCGACGGCGACGGCCCCGGCATCCCCATGTCCCTCGCCCTCGGCGCAGCCGTGGGCCTCGCCCTCGGCCTCCTCGCCGCCTGGGTCCGGCTCGTCTTCGACCCGGCGCCGCGCTCCGAGGGCGACGTCGCGCGCGCCCTGCGCGCCCCCGTCCTGGGCTCCCTGCCGCGGGACAAGAGCGCCGGCGGGCCGCTGCTCGCGGCCGGCGAGGAAGACCCCCGCCTCGCGGAGGAGTTCCGCCAGGTCGCCTTCCGGCTCGCCTACGACTCCCGCTTCGCCGACCGGCGCCGCCTGCTCGTCGTCGCCCCGCGCGGCAGCAGCGAGATCGCCGCCGCCGTGGCCGTGAACCTGGCCGCCTCCTTCGCGGAGACCGGCAAGGACGTCCTGCTCATCGAAGCCGACCTGCGCACCCCCGTCCTGGCCAGCCAGCTGCCCACCGACGCCGGCGGCCGGCGGCGCCAGATGCCGGACACCCCCGCGCAGGGCGACTCCGACTGGCCCGACGGCCGCCAGCTCGTCGTCGACGCCGGCGAGTCCGGCGCCTTCGACCTGATCCCCGGCGACCGCGTCCGCAACGTGGCCCGCGCGCTGACCTCCCCGCGCGCCACCCGGCTGATCTCCGAGGCCGACTCCCCCAACTCCACCGTCGTGGTGCTCGCCCCGCCCGTCCTGTCGTACGCCGACGCCCTCGCCCTCGTCGACCGCGTCGACGGCGTCCTCGTCGTCTGCGACCCGCGCGCCGTCCACCGCAGCGACCTGAGCCGGATCCGCGAGCTGATCACCGGCGCCGGAGGCACCGTGCTCGGTGCCGTCGTGCACGCCCCGCTGCCGGTCGAGAAGCGCGGCCGCGGCGGCAAGTCCAAGGGCGCCTCCCCGGCCCAGGCCCAGGCCCCGGCGCCCGCGCCCCGGCAGCAGCCCCGGCCCGAGCCGCTGACCCGGCAGCCGGCCGGGCACGACCAGCACATCCCGGGCGACGGCACCGACACCGTCGCCCTGCGTACCGTCCGCATGGGCAACAGGTGAGCCGGCGGGCCCTCGCCGCCGTCTCCTCCGTCCTCGACCAGGCCGCCTCCAGCGCCACCAACATCCTCGTGCTGGTGCTGGCGGCCCGGCTGTCCCCGGCGGCCGGCTTCGCCGACTTCTCCATGGTGTACGTGGCGTTCAGCGTGCTCCTCGGGCTGAACATGGCGTACGTCGGCCAGACGGTGGTCCTGGAGAAGGACGGCGGCCGGCTCGGCGCCGTGTGCCGCTCGGCGGCCGGGTTCACCGCGGCCGCCGCGGCCGCCGCCGGCGCGGTCCTCGCCGCCGCCGGCCTGGCCCTGCCCGGCGCCGTCGGACGGGCCTTCCTCGCCCTGGGCCTGGTCCTGCCGATCGTCCTCGTCCAGGACGGCCTGCGGTACTGCTTCTCCGCACTGCGCACCCCCGAGCGGGCCCTCGCCGCGGACGCGCTGCGGCTGGTGTGCGTCGTCGGGGCCCTGCTCGCCCAGCCCGAAGGGGCCTCGCCCGGACGGCTGGTGCTGGTGTGGGGGCTGTCCGCGCTCCCGGCGCTGGGGCTCGGCCTGCTGCTGCTCCGCCCGTACGTGCGCGGGGCGCGGGCGGACCTGCGCCCGTACCTGCGGCGCGGCCACCTCGGGCAGCGGTTCGTGGTGGAGTTCGCCGTCGGCAACGGCTCCAGCCAGCTCGCGGTGCTGGGCCTCGGCGTCTTCGCGACCCCGCTCGCGGTCGGCGCGCTGCGCGGCGCCACCACCCTCTTCGGGCCGCTGAACGTCCTGTTCAACTCGGCGAACGCCTTCGGCCCGCCCGTGGTGGGCCGGGCCTCCGGCAAGCGCGGCGTGGTCCGGCTGACCCTGCTCTTGGGCGCCGCCCTCGCCGTCCTCGGCGCCGGCTGGGCGGCCGTGCTGTACGCGCTGCCCGACCGGACGGGCCGGCAGCTGCTCGGCGACACCTGGGGGGCGGCCGCCGCGCTGCTGCCCGCGACCGGCGCGCAGTACGCGGTCATGGGCCTGGGCACCTGCGCCCTGCTCACCCTGCGGGTCCTCGCCCCGAAGGCCACCCTCTCCCTCCAGGTGGTCTTCTCCCTGCTGTCCGTGGTGTTCCTGCTCGGCGGCTACGCGGCCTTCGGCGTCACCGGGGCGGCCTGGGGGCTGGCGGCGGGCTCCGCGCTCAAGGCCGCGGCCGGCTGGCTGCGGGTGGCCCGCCTCCGGGCCCCCGCCGAGCCGCCGGCCACCGCCGCCTGACCCCGCGCCCCCTCAGTCCGCCACCCGCAGCAGCAGCACCGACCGGGCCGGCACCGTGAGCGTCTGCCCGCCGCGGTGCCGGGTGCCCGGCGGCTCCGCCTGGTCCTCCCGCGCGGTGTCCAGCAGCAGCTCGTACTCCCGCGCCCACGGCGGCCCCGGCAGCACCCACGGCAGCGGCCGGTCCCCGGCGTGCAGCAGCGCGAGGAAGCTGTCGTCGCCGACCTGCCGGCCCTGCGCGTCCCGCCCCGGAATGTCCCGCCCGGACAGGTACATGCCGAGGGCGGCGGTCGGCGCGTACCAGTCCCGCTCCGTCATCTCGGCGCCCGCCGGAGTGAACCAGGCCAGGTCCCGCAGCCCGTCCGCGCCCTGCGCCCGGCCCGAGAAGAACGCCCGCCGGCGCAGCACCGGGTGCCGCCGGCGCAGCTCCACCAGCCGCGCGGTCAGCGTGCACAGCTTCCGCCAGGCCGGATCGTCCAGCAGCGACCAGTCCACCCAGCCCGTCTCGTTGTCCTGGCAGTACGCGTTGTTGTTGCCGTCCTGCGTGCGCCCGAACTCGTCGCCCGCCACCAGCATCGGCACCCCCGTGGACAGCAGCAGCGTGGTCAGCAGGTTGCGCAGCTGCCGCCGCCGCAGCCGGCGGATCCGGGCGTCGTCCGTCTCGCCCTCCGCACCGCAGTTCCACGAGCGGTTGTCGTTCGTGCCGTCCCGGCCCGCCTCGCCGTTGGCCTCGTTGTGCTTGCGCTCGTACGACACCAGGTCGCGCAGGGTGAAGCCGTCGTGGGCGGTCACGAAGTTCACCGAGGCGTACGGCCGCCGCCCGCCCCACGCGTACAGGTCGCTCGACCCCGACAGCCGGTACCCCAGGTCCCGTACGTCCGGCAGAGCGCCCCGCCAGAAGTCCCGCACCGCATCCCGGTAGCGGTCGTTCCACTCCGTCCACAGCGGCGGGAAGGCCCCCACCTGGTAGCCGCCCGAGCCGACGTCCCACGGCTCGGCGATCAGCTTGACCCGCCTGAGGACCGGGTCCTGGGCGATCACCGCGAGGAACGGCGAGAGCATGTCCACGTCGTGCATCGACCGGGCCAGCGCCGCCGCCAGATCGAAGCGGAAGCCGTCCACCCCCATCTCCGTCACCCAGTAGCGCAGGGAGTCCGTGATCAGGCGGAGGACGTGGGGGCGGCCCGCGTGCAGGGTGTTCCCGCAGCCGGTGTAGTCCGCGTAGCGGCGCTGGTCGGACTGGAGCCGGTAGTAGCCGCGGTTGTCGATGCCGCGCAGCGACAGGGTCGGGCCCAGCTCGCCCGCCTCCGCCGTGTGGTTGTAGACCACGTCGAGGATGACCTCGATCCCCGCCGCGTGCAGCGCCTTCACCATCCGCTTGAACTCGCCGACCTGCTGCCCGGCCGTACCCGACGCGGAGTAGCCGGCGTGCGGGGCGAAGTAGCCGATCGAGTTGTAGCCCCAGTAGTTGCGCAGCCCCCGGCGCAGCAGGTGGTCCTCGTGCGCGAACTGGTGCACCGGCAGCAGCTCGACCGCGGTCACCCCGAGCCGGGTCAGGTGCTCGACCGCCGCCGGATGGGCCAGGCCCGCGTACGTGCCGCGCAGCTCCTCCGGGATCCCCGGATGGCGCATCGTGAACCCGCGCACGTGCAGCTCGTAGATGACCGAGTCGGCCCACGGGGTCTTCGGCCGGACGTCGTCCGCCCAGTCGTCGTCATCGTGGACCACCACCCCCTTGGGCACGAACGGTGCCGAGTCCCGGTCGTCGCGCACCGTGTCCGCGATGTACTGCTGCGGCCAGTCCCGGACGTGCCCGTACACCTCCGGCGGCAGCACGCCGTAGTCATTCCCCCTGCCGCCGTCGACGGCCCGCGCGTACGGGTCCAGCAGCAGCTTCGCCGGATTGAACCGGGCCCCCGTCCAGGGGTCCCAGCGGCCGTGCACCCGGAAGCCGTACCGCTGCCCGGGCCGCACACCCGGCAGGAAGCCGTGCCAGATCTCGTGCGTCAGCTCGGTCAGCGCACACCGCGTCTCGGCCCCGTCCGCGTCGAACAGGCAGACCTCCACGGCCTCCGCGCCCTGCGCCCACAACGCGAAGTTGGTGCCCGCCGTCCCGTCCGGCCCGGCCCGGAACCGCGCCCCCAGCGGGTGCGAGGACCCCGGCCACACCGGGGGCCCCTCGGGCGGCGCGGCCCGCCGCACCGGCTCCCGGCCCTGCGCGACAACGCCCGGGGCCCCGACTGCCCCCACGGCTGCGGCATCCACCGCCTCTTGCTCGGCTGCGCTCGACACTGCCCGCCTCCACGGCTCTGGGTACCGGCGGGGGCAGGGCTGTGCGGCCCGGGCGTCCCGGCCCGGTCCCGCCCCCGTCTGGTCCTTCCCACTGTTCTGCCCGGACAGTTCCCCCCGGAACGTGGCCCGCGGCCACGTTTCCCCCGGGGGGCCCGGTCGTTGGAGGGGGCGTGAGACTTGTGACGAGGCGGGCAGGGGCGGGCTGGACCGCCGTGGCGGCATGGGCGTGCCTGCTGGGCGGCCTGGCCGGATGCACCGGGGAGGGCCGCTCACCGGTCGAGATCCAGCTGCCCGGCAAACCCCGGGCGCCCGAGGAGGCCATCCGGATCACTCCCGAGGACAACGCCAAGGGGGTCCCCGCCGACGGCCCGCTGACCGTCCGCGTGCCCGAGGGGCGTCTGGAGCGGGTCGTGGTCACCAAGGTGGAGGACGCCCAGGAGGAGCACGTCCCCGGCAGCATCGCCCCCGACGGCCTGAGCTGGAGCCCCGACCCGAAGGCCGGGAGGCTCGCCCTCGCCGCCAAGTACACCGTCGACGCCGTCGCCCGCGACGGCCACGACCGCCGCCAGGCCCGGCACACCACGTTCACCACCTTCGTGCCCGGGGAGCGCTTCATCGGCTACTTCAAGCCCGAGAACCGCTCCACCGTCGGCGTCGGCATGATCGTCTCGTTCAACTTCAGCCGCCCCATCGAGAACCGGGCCGAAGTGGAGCGGGCCATCACCGTCACCGCCGACCCGGCCGTGGAGGTCTCCGGCCACTGGTTCGGCCGCAACCGCCTCGACTTCCGGCCCAAGCAGTACTGGGAGCCGGGCACCGAGGTCTCCGTCAGGATGCGGCTGCGCGACGTCCAGGGCGCCCCCGGCGCGTACGGCATCCAGGACAAGACCGTCCGGTTCACCGTCGGCCGCTCCCAGGTCTCCACCGTGGACGCGGCCGCGCACACCATGGAGGTCCGCCGCGACGGGCAGCTCGTCTCCACCGTCCCGATCACCGCCGGCGCGCCCGAGAACACCACCTACAACGGGAAGATGGTGGTGATGGAGATGTTCGACGTCACCCGCATGAACGGCCAGACCGTCGGCTTCGGCGGCGAGTACGACATCCCCGACGTCCCCCACGCGATGCGGCTGACCACCTCCGGGACCTTCCTCCACGGAAACTACTGGGCGAGCCCCGACAGCTTCGGCTCCACCAACGTCAGCCACGGCTGCGTCGGCCTCCGCGACGACAAGGGCGGCGGCTCGGACACCCCCGCCGGCTGGTTCTTCGACCGGACCCTGGTCGGGGACGTGGTGGAGGTCGTCAACTCGACGGACAAGACGGTGGCCCCGAACAACGGCCTCGGCGGCTGGAACATGTCCTGGGCCGACTGGGTGGCCGGCTCCGCCATCGCCTGACCCGGATCGGCCGGCACCGCGCGCACCGGCCGGCCCGGCCCCGCCGCTGCCCGCACGGGTGATCCGTGTGATCGGAATGCCGTAGCGGGCGAGTGTCCCCGCACGCCCCGCCCGCCTCCTGCGTCCAGCCTGTCAGGGCACATCAGCGCAGGCGACGGAGACGGAGCGTCATGGCAGCAAGGAACTGGGCCCTCGGGATCGCGATCGGAGCCGTCCTGGCCGCGGCGGCGCCCGCCGGCGCCCTCGCGGCCGCACCCGGCACCGCCACCCCGCCCGCCCCCACCGGGACGGTCGCCGTCCGCAAGGTCGACGCCGAGGGCACCGCCCTCTCCGGCGCGACCTTCCAGCTGTGGCGGGAGGCGAACGGCGTCGAAGGCCTCCAGGTGGACGGCACCGCCCGCGACGAGCTCGTCAGGGGCTCCTGCGTGACCGGCGCCGACGGCCTCTGCCAAGGGGTGGCCCCGGTCGGCACGTACCACTGGCGCGAGACCGCCCCGCCCACCGGGTACGAGCTGCCCGAACAGCCGGTGGTCACCGTCGTCCTGACCGAGGCGAACGCGGCCGTCGGGGTCACGGTGACCGTCCCCGGCACCCGCGAGGAGACCGGGGGCGGGATCCGGGTCCTGAAGAAGGACCGCACGACGGGGCAGCCGCTGCGGGGTGCCGTGTTCGAGCTCTGGAAGGAGGCGAACGGCACGGCGGGCCTGCAGACCAAGGGCGGCAGCGCGGACCTCCTCGTCCACCCGGGCTGTGCGACGGACACCGGGGGCGCCTGCGCCTTCGACGGGCTGGAGGAGGGCTCGTACTACCTGCGGGAGACTGCCGTCCCCGAGGACTACGCCCTTCCGCCGAACCGGGTCACCGGCCCGTTGCGGCTCGACGCGAACACTCCGGGCGGAACGCTCGATGTGACGCTGCACAACGACCGCGACCACCAGGGCAAGGGCAAGGGCGAGGACAAGGACAAGGGCGAGGACAGGGGAGAGGAAAAGGGCAAGGGCGAGGAAAAGAGCGAGGACAAGGACAAGGCGGAGGACAAGGACAAGGCGGAGGACAAGGGCAACGGAGAGGAGCGGGAGCACCCGGACAACGGCACGGAGCCGATGCCCGGCCCGGACCTCCCGGGGCCGGAGTGGCCCGCCTGACCACCCCGCCCCGCCATACCGCACGTCTTGGGACGGAACGGTGACATGACCGTTTCTCTTCGTGATATCTCCCTGTGATTTGCTGTCGGCATGCGCGCGACCGTCCGCGCGCGGGGGACATGGGGAGAAGAGAAAAGTGAACCTGCAGCCGATACGCGGCCGCGCCCGCCGTACCGGCCTGCCGGCCCTCCTGCTGGGAGCGGCGCTGCTGTTCACCAGCGCGTGCAGCGGCGGCGGGTCGGGTGGCGGTTCGGGGGCCGGCAACGGCGGCGCCGCCGGGGGAGGCAAGGCCGGCAACGAGGCGTCGAAGGCCGTCGTCAGCGTCAAGCCGGACGACGGCTCCAAGGAAGTCGAGACCAGCGGCGTCCTGAAGATAACGAGCACGGGCGGCAAGCTCACGACGGTGACGGTCGCCGACACCAAGGGCAATGCGGTGGAGGGCAAGCTCGCCGCCGACGGGACGAGCTGGGAGCCGGCGCGCCACCTGGCGTCGGCCACCGAGTACAAGGTGCACGCCGTCGCCAAGGACGAGGCGGGCCGGGAGTCCGCCAAGGACACCACCTTCACCACCCTCACCCCGAAGAACACCTTCGTCGGCCACTACATGCCGGAGGACGGCCAGACCGTCGGCGTGGGCATGCCGGTGTCGTTCAACTTCACCCGCGGCATCACCAACCCCGAGGCCGTCGAGAAGGCCATCACGGTCACGGCCGAGCCGTCGGTCCCGATCGAGGGCCACTGGTTCGGCAACGACCGCCTCGACTTCCGCCCGGAGAAGTACTGGGCCGCGGGCACCAAGGTCACCGTGAAGATCGCGCTCGACGGTGTCGAGGGCCGTCCCGGCGTCTACGGCAAGCAGACCCGGACGGTCACGTTCACCGTCGGCCGCTCGCAGGTCGCCACGGTCGACGCGGCCGAGCACACCATGCAGGTCGTCCGCGACGGCCAGGTCATCAAGAACATCCCGATCACCGCGGGCGCCCCGGCGACGACCACCTACAACGGGCAGATGGTCATCAGCGAGAAGTACAAGGTGACCCGGATGAACGGCGCGACCGTCGGCTTCGGCGGCGAGTACGACATCTCCGACGTCCCGCACGCGATGCGCCTGTCGAACTCGGGCACCTTCGTCCACGGCAACTACTGGGCCTCGTCGAGCACCTTCGGCTCGGAGAACGTCAGCCACGGCTGCATCGGCCTGAAGGACGTCCGCGGCGCCGGCGACGGCAACCAGCCCGCCGCCTGGTTCTTCAACGAGTCGCTGATCGGCGACGTGGTCGTCGTGAAGAACTCGAAGGACAAGCAGATCGCCCCCGACAACGGCCTCAACGGCTGGAACATGGACTGGGCGGAGTGGATCAAGTAGTCCCCGCCGCCGCGTAGTCGGACCTGCCCCGAAGCGGCCCGGTGCTGTGACCCACAGCACCGGGCCACTTCTGTTAACCGGTGTTAACCGGGGCTAACCTTCCCCGTATGACCCTCTCTCTCGAAGTCTCCGAAGGTGTCGGCACCATCCGCCTGGACCGGCCGCCCATGAACGCCCTGGACATCGCCACCCAGGACCGGCTGCGCGAGCTGGCGGTGGAGGCGACCGACCGGTCCGACGTCCGCGCCGTCATCATCTACGGCGGCGAGAAGGTGTTCGCGGCCGGCGCGGACATCAAGGAGATGCAGACGATGGACCACGCGGCGATGGTCGCCCGGTCCCGCGCGCTGCAGGACGCCTTCACCGCCGTGGCCCGGATCCCCAAGCCGGTCGTCGCGGCCGTCACCGGCTACGCCCTGGGCGGCGGCTGCGAGCTGGCCCTGTGCGCCGACTACCGCATCGCCGCCGACAACGCGAAGCTCGGCCAGCCCGAGATCCTGCTCGGCCTGATCCCGGGCGCCGGCGGCACCCAGCGGCTGTCCCGGCTCATCGGCCCCTCCAAGGCCAAGGACCTCATCTTCACCGGCCGCATGGTCAAGGCCGACGAGGCGCTCGCCCTCGGCCTCGTGGACCGCGTCGTGCCCGCCGCCGAGGTGTACGAGCAGGCGCACGCCTGGGCCGCGAAGCTCGCCCAGGGCCCGGCCATCGCGCTGCGCGCCGCCAAGGAGTGCGTGGACGCGGGCCTGGAGGCGGACATCGACACGGGCCTGACCATCGAACGCAACTGGTTCGCGGGCCTGTTCGCCACCGAGGACCGCGAGCGCGGCATGCGCAGCTTCGTCGAGGAGGGCCCGGGCAAGGCCAAGTTCCTCTGATACGTGTCCGGTTCTCGCCGGTCCTCCCTGGGGGTGGATTAGCCCCGCCTTAAAGCAGGGTTAAGGAGGGCCGGCGGTCCACTCCGGGGGGTCGTCGCCGCGCGGTGCGTCACCGCAGATCAGGGTGGTTGTGCCGGTGTCCGATTGCCCAACGCATATGCCGGGGCAGTGTTTTGGGGGCCGTCGCCGCAGGGGGTGTTTTCCTGCGGAACGGCCCGGACGGGCGCACCGGCCGTCCATGATGGGTTCATGGCGGGCCTGGAGGGTGTGGAACAGCCGCGGCAGCGCAGCAGCGCTTCCGCCGCACGGCCGACGGCGGCTCTGGAGGACGAACAGGGCCTCAGGGCCCTGGAGTTGTACGGGAATCCGGCCGAGGGGGAGGTGACGCTGCCGTCCATGCCGGAGTCGGCCGGCACGGCCCGCCGGCTCACCCAGTACGTGGTGATCCGCTTCTGGGGTTTCTCGCCGCAGGTGTCCGAGCACACCGTCCTGCTCGTCTCCGAGCTCGTCGGGAACGCGGTGCGGCACACCGGCGCCCGCTCCTTCGGCTTACGGATGCAGCGGCGGCGCGGCTGGATCCGGGTCGAGGTGCGCGACCCCTCGCGCGGGCTGCCCTGTCTGATGCCGGTCCACGAGCTGGACACCACCGGCCGGGGCCTCTTCCTCGTCGACAAGCTCTCCGACCGCTGGGGCGCCGACCTGCTGCCGCGCGGCAAGATCACCTGGTTCGAGATGCGGGTGGCCGACCGCTGAACCGGTCCGTGAACGCCTGAAGCCCCCGTTCGCCGTAGTGCGGCGCGTGGGGGCTCCATGGGTGCGCCGAGGATCGAAGGGGGTGTGATCCTCGGCGGGGCGACTTCGCTCGGGTCAATGGGGAAGCCGTGCTTCCGACTATGGCAGACGGGGGACCGAATGCCAAAAGTCCCAACTTGGACATAAGTGTGCAAATCCCAAGAGTTTGCATCTAAATCCCAGGCGAGGCCGGCCGCCTACCTCGTAATCAGTGAATAGGTATCCACTCCTCCGTGTGATTCCTTGATCCTGTGGCGGGTGGGCCGCCATACGGGTTCACTTCGACCGGAGTCCCGAAATGGGTCAATCGTTATCTTTGGGGGAATTTCCCACTTAAATGGGCGGGTGCTCTGCTACCCGGACCGCCGATCCGCCCTCCGCGCCGGCACGGCGGCCGCCACCGCCGCCCTCGCCGCCGCGTGCGGAGCCGCGGCGGGCGGCCCGGCCCCCGCCCCGCACACCCCGCAGGCCGAACCCGCACCGGCCGTCCCCGCCCGCCCGCCGGGCGCCGCCCCCGCCCCGGCACCGGCCCCGCGCCGCTTCCCCGGACAGCCCGAGGAGATCGGGCACGGCCCCCGCAACCGCCCCCGGGTCGCCCTCACCTTCCACGGCAACGGAGACCCCGCCACCGCCCGGGCCGTGCTCGCCGAGGCCGAACGCGCGGGCGCCCGGGTCACCGTCCTCGCGATCGGCGCCTGGCTCGACACGTACCCGGACATCGCCCGCCGGGTCCTGGACGGCGGCCACGAGCTCGGCAACCACACCCAGCGCCACCTTGCGATCAACGACATGGCCGAGGCCGAGGCCTACGCCGAGATCACCGGCTGCGCCCGGCGGCTGAAGCGCCTCACCGGCTCCATCGGCACCTGGTTCCGCCCCTCGCGGACGCAGTACGCCACCCCGCTCGTCCGGAGGCTGGCCCGGCGGGCGGGCTACCCGCACGTCCTCTCGTACGACGTGGACTCCCTCGACTTCACCTCGCCCGGCGCGGCGGCCGTCATCCGCACCGTCACCGGGACGATCCGCAGCGGATCGGTGGTGAGCCTGCACTTCGGCTACGCGGACACGGTCGACGCGATGCCGCCCCTCCTCGAAGAACTCGCGCGCCGCGAACTGCGCGCGGTGACCACCACGGAGCTGCTGACCCCATGACGACCACCCGCCTTCCCCGGAAGGCCACCGTGCTCCTGGCCGGTCTGGTCCTCGCCGCCCTGGCCGGCTGCGGATCGGCCGGCGGCAAGGGCCCCGCCGAGGCGCTCGGCTCCGAAGCCGCGGCCCAGCCGCCCGTCAAGGCCGTCCCGGCGGTCCCGCCCGGCCTCGCCGGCATGCCGCCGCTCCTCGACCCGAACGACGTGTACGCGGCCGACCGGCCGAACCAGCTCTCCCCGGTGGTCAAGGACTTCCCGTCCCGGGTCTACGTGCCGAACACCACCTCCAACACGGTGTCCGTCATCGACCCCGCCACGTACAAGGTCATCGACACCATCCCGGTCGGCATCCAGCCCCAGCACGTGGTCCCGTCCTGGGACTTGAAGACCCTGTGGGTCAACAACAACCGCGGACACACCCTCACCCCGATCAACCCCGCGACCGGCGAGGCCGGCGAGCCCGTCGAGGTGCACGACCCGTACAACCTGTACTTCACGCCGAACGGCAAGTACGCGGTGGTCATGGCCTCGATGGACAAGGAGCTCGTCTTCCGCGACCCGCGCACCATGAACCGGGTCAAGACCGTCCCGGTGACCTGCTTCGGCGTCAACCACGCCGACTTCTCCGCGGACGGCCGCTACTTCATCGTCTCGTGCGAGTTCTCCGGCGAACTCCTCAAGGTCGACACCGAGAAGATGGAGGTCGTCGCCCAGCAGAAGCTGCCCTACGAGGGCGCCATGCCGCAGGACGTCAAGATCTCCCCGGACGGCAAGACCTTCTACGTCGCCGACATGATGGCGCACGGCATGTGGGTGTTCAGCGGCGAGCAGTTCGACACCCCCAAGCTGCTGCCCACCGGCAAGGGCTGCCACGGCCTGTACGTCAGCCGCGACTCCCGCGAGATGTACATCTCCAACCGCGGCGAGGGCAGCATCTCGGTCTACGACTTCCAGCAGGGCAGGCTCACCAAGAAGTGGCAGCTGCCGGACGGCGGCAGCCCCGACATGGGCGGCGTCTCCGCCGACGGCAAGGTGCTGTGGCTGTCGGGCCGCTACGACGGCGAGGTCTACGCGATCGACACCGCCACCGGCCGGCAGCTCGCCCGGATCCCGGTGGGCGGCGGCCCGCACGGCCTGGCCGTCTACCCGCAGCCCGGCCGCTACTCCCTCGGCCACACCGGCGTCTTCCGCTAGAGCCCGCCCCACCGCACTCCACCGCACCGCACGGCACCGCACGGCGCCCCGGGAGCCCGCACGGCCTCCCGGGACGCCGCCGCGCCCTCACCATCGGCCCCCTCCAGCAGGACGAGGACGAGGTAGCCGAAACAGACCTGCAACCGGTCCGCCGTGATGGATTCACCTTCCGGCAACTCCGACCCGACGAAATGGAGGGCCGTCTCCTCGCATCCCTTGCGGAATTCGTCGTCGGTTTCCGGGAAATGGAGTACCCGCCGGTGCGGCAGTCGGTGAACGGGATGGGACTGGAACTCCGAAAGTGCCCGTACGCGGACCCCGCAGACGGGTGCCCTGATTCCCCGACACCCTTGAGGACCGGCCGCCGAACCGCCTTGACCGAGGACTCACTTCGATGGGCGCAGGGTCCCCCTCATACCGGATAGGGCGGCACACGCGGGTGAAGGGCAGAACTTCGAATGATGCGTCTGCCGTGATCGTCACCTGTGTGATCGCCCTTGTTGCCGCTTGTCCCTGGCGGCCCTGCGCTCCTGGTGTGGCGGCAATGCCGGTACGTTATGCGGCGACTCAGGAATGCGACGAGTCCGAGGTGGATTTCTTGGTCGGAATCACGACTTCCGTGCTGCGGAACGGTCATTGAATTTCTTTCTGCCGTCCGAACGGGACCCGGTAGCGGCGGCCGTTCCCGGCTGCCGCTACCCTGAGCCGGTCAACGAGCACCAAGAAGGGGTGGATCCCAGTGGCGGACATCGAGAGCGCACGGATGGCGTTCGGCAGGTTCGACGCGGACGGCGACGGCTTCGTCACGGCAGACGAGTTCCGCCGGGCCATGGCGGAGATGGGCGACCCGTTCGTCACGGGCCCGGTCGCGGACTCCGTGATCGCCGCCAAGGACGTGAACGGCGACGGCCTGCTGAGCTTCGACGAGTTCTGGGCCTCCCTGAACAAGTAAGGCGCGCGCAGCCCCCCGTACCGCCCCGCAGGCCGTACGGGGGCTTCGGCCTGCCCGCCCGCGGTGCGGTGCGGGGTGCCCGCCTCCCGCGGACCGCGCCCTACGGCGCGCCGTCGGCCCCGGCCGGGGCGTCCGGGGCGGTATCCGCAGCACCGCCCGGCCCCGTCATGTCCCCGACCTCGCCCAGGGCCTCCTCCAGCCAGCGCAGCCAGAACGTCTCCAGGCCGATGCCGCCGTGCAGCACGAGCCGGCGCAGCCGGTCCTCGTCGGAATCCCGCTCCGGGGGGAAGTCCTTCTCCTCGATGGCCTCGTACAGCGCCAGCTGCCGCCGGTGCAGCTCCAGGTGCCGCCGCAGCTCCCCGGCCAGCCCCTGCACGCCGACCACGCCCGCGGCCCGGATCCGCAGCAGCAGCGGGTCCCGGATGGCCTTCGGGTCCTGGCTCTCGCCGATCCACCGCGCGAGCTCCGCACTGCCGGCGGGCAGGACCTCGTACTCCTTCTTCTGCCCCCGCACGGGCACCTCGCTCGGCAGGGCCCGGATCAGCCCGGCCTCCTCCAGCCGGCCCAGCTCGCGGTAGATCTGCTGGTGCGTCGCGGACCAGAAGTACCCGATCGACCTGTCGAACCGCCGGGTCAGCTCCAGCCCGGACGAGGGCTTTTCGAGCAGGGCGGTGAGGATGGCGTGCGGCAGCGACATGCCGTCATCCTAGGTTCGCCGCACGCCGTCCGGGTCAGTGCCAGGCGGCCAGCGCCTCGGGGGTGCCCGGGCCCGGGGCGCCGGGGCCGAGCAGGTCCCGGGCCCGCAGGAAGGCAGCCACGGCCGGCGACCAGGCCTGGCGCAGGCCCGCCTCGGCGAGCAGTTCCGGGTCGGCCAGCAGCTGCGCGGCCGGGCCGAAACGGATCCCGGCCGGGGTCAGGACCGCCGCGTCGTCGGCCCAGCGCACCGCCAGGTCGACGTCGTGCGTGGCCATCACCACCGTGGTGCCGCGCGAGCGCAGCCCCGCCAGGGTGTCCAGCAGCCGCTCCTGCCCGTCCGGGTCGAGGCCGGCCGTCGGCTCGTCGAGGATCAGCACCCGCGGGGCCATCGCCACCGCGCCCGCGATCGCCGCGCGCTTGCGCTGCCCGTACGAGAGCAGGTGCGTCGGGCGGTCCCGCAGCCGGGTGATGTCGAGCGCGGCGAGCGCGGACTCCACCCGGGCCCGCACCTCGTCCGCGGGCAGGCCGAGGTTCATCGGGCCGAAGGACACGTCCTGCTCCACCGAGGCGGCGAAGAGCTGGTCGTCCGGGTCCTGCACCACCAGCTGGACGGCCGTCCGCAGCCGGGTCAGGCCCGCCCGGTCGTACCCGACCGGCGTCCCGTCCAGGCGCAGCTCGCCCGAGCCGGGCCGCAGGCCGCCGCTGAGCAGCCGCATCAGCGTGGTCTTGCCGCTGCCGTTGCGGCCGAGCAGGACCAGCGCCCGGCCCTCGGCGATGGCGAAGTCCACGTCGGCCAGCACTGCCGGGCCGTCCTCGTACGCATAGCCGGCCCCGGCCAGTTCCACCAACGGGTTCACAGGTAGAGCCCCTTCAGGGTGAGGGTCAGTGCGGCCACGGCCGCGAGCAGGGCCGCCGACGCCGCGAGGAAGCGCCAGGACAGGGTCGCCTCGGGGACGAGGACCCGCAGCGCGCCGTCGTAGCCGCGCCCGGCCAGGCCCGACTGGAGCCGCGCCGCACGGTCGAAGGCCCGTACGAACGAGGTGGCGGCGAGCCCGGCCACCGAGCGCCAGGCCGCCGCCCGGCCCGCGTGCCCCAGGCGGGCCGCCTGCGCGCGCCGCACCTGGGCCAGGGAGTCGAGCAGCAGGAATCCGATCCGGTACATGACCAGCGCCACGTCCACCACGGGCGCCGGCACCCCGGCCCGGACCAGCCGGGGCAGCACGTCCGACACCGGCGTGGTGAACGCGAACAGCAGCAGGCCGAGGGAGGCCGCCGAGGTGCGCAGCAGCAGTTCGACGGCGAGCCGCGGCCCGTCCGGGGCCAGGGAGACCGGGCCGGCCGGGCCGCCGACCGCGACGAGCAGCGGCAGCGCCCCGGTGAAGCAGAACCCCAGCGGGATCCGGAAGGCCCGCCACAGCTGCCGCCCGGCGACCCCGGCCGGCCCGAGGAGCACGGCGAGGGTCGCGGCGGCGACGAGCGGTCCGCCGGGCCAGGGCGGCAGGCACAGGGCGCTGACCGTCAGGCCGAGCCCGAGCAGCGCCTTCTCCAGTGGATGGCGGCCCCGCCAGCGGCTGCTGTGCGCGGCCACGTCGATCGGCAGCACCGGCTACGACTCCGCGGCGGGCGCCGCTGCGGATGCGGAGGCGGATGCGGAGGCCGGGGCGGCCGCCTCGGCCGGGGCCGCACCGGCCGCCGCGGCGGCCGTAGCCGCGCCCTGGCGGCGGCCCCGGCGGACGCCGAAGTAGTACGCGAGCACGCCCGCGCCCAGCGCCGCCTGGAGGGCGAACAGGGCCGACTCGATCTCCCCGGACGGGGGCTCGTACAGCGGGGAGAACCAGGGCTCGTAGTCCGGATTCAGCTCGCTGATGGCCGCCTCCGCCTGCGCGTCGGCGCCCGTGAACGGCTCCTCCTTGCCCTCGCCTAGGCCCAGGGCCAGGGGCAGTACGGCCAGCGCCGCCACCAGGAGCAGCAGCAGGCCGTTGATCTTCGCGTTCCGGCTCGGGTTCATGCGCGTCACACCGCCGCCTTCTGCGCGGAGCGGCCGGCGAGCTTCGCGACGCCCAGCCGGACCAGGTCGGACTTGCTGGACTGCATCAGCAGCCGCATCACCAGGACCGTCAGCAGGCCCTCGCTCACGGCGAGCGGGATCTGGGTGACGGCGAAGATGCCGCCGAACTTCGCGAGCGCGCCGAAGAAGCCCGTGCCCTGGTCCGGGAAGGCCAGCGCCAGCTGCACGGAGGTCACGCAGTAGGTGACGAGGTCGGCGAAGAAGGCGCCGAAGAACACGGACACCATCAGCGGGGCGTTGAAGCGCCGCAGCAGCAGGTAGATGCAGTAGCCCGACCACGGTCCGGCGATGGCCATCGAGAAGACGTTGGCGCCGAGGGTGGTCAGTCCGCCGTGCGCGAGCAGCAGCGCCTGGAAGAGGAGGGTGATCGTGCCGAGCACCGCCATGACGGGCGGCCGGAACAGGATCGCGCCGAGCCCGGTCCCGGTCGGGTGCGAGCAGCTGCCCGTCACCGACGGGATCTTCAGCGCGGACAGGACGAACGTGAACGCACCGGACGCGCCGAGCAGCAGGGTGCTCTCCGGGTTGGCCTTCACCTCGCGGGTGAGGGCGCGCACCCCGTGGACGACGAAGGGAGCGGACGCGGCGCCCCAGGCGACCGCGTGCCATGGGGGCAGAAACCCCTCGGCTATATGCATGAGTGGGAGACCTCTCCAGCACCTCGTGGATGGACAACGCGCCCTGGCCGGTCTCCTGGCTCACGGGTACTGATGCCCTGGCTCCGCCTTCCCGGGCGGTGCGGGTCCCTCCCGCGCTGCCCAGTGGCTTTCCCGCAGGAGTGGAGCCGGACTTCCCGTTCACAGTGGCGAGGGCCGCACCGGTTTTCCACCGGTTTCCCGTACACCAAGGCCTGATGACCCTAATCCGCCTTGTGGACCCGTAACAACCCGGACGTGGGCCGCCTGTTGGGCCCGGGGATTCCGCTTCGGGGCGGTTGCGGGCCGGCGCGCTCCGGGCGGGCGGATCGAAACCGTGGCGGGGCCACGGAAGTTCCGGTGTCCGGCCGCGGCCGCGGGCGGTCCGGCGCGCGCTGCGGCGCTCTTCCGCTCCCGCGCTCCAACCGGCGCCGCCGGGCGTGCGCGGGGAGCGGCGGCCGGGGGACGGCGTCCGGGGGTGCTCACCCCCGGACGGGCGCCTTCCGGTCGCCGTAGGGTCCGGTGCCCCGCAGGCTCACGTGTTTCACCTCCAGGCACTGCCCCATGTGCCTCACGCCGCTGCGGCATCGCAAGGCCCCCGACCGGCCCACCGTGTCCGGCTGGAAGTGGGCCGTCTGCCCCAGCCCCGGGTGCGGCTGGCAGGGCGACCGGGACCAGGGTGCCTGGCGCCGTATCGCCGCACGCGGCCTCGCCCACCAGGCCAGGACCGTGGTGGACCGCACCAGCGGCACCATGGTGATCCGCGCCGTGGTGGACACGATGGAGGCCAAGGCCGTCGTCACGGCCCATCCGAAGACCAGCCGGACGGACCGGTCCAAGACCGGCCCCACCCGGCCGCGCACCAACCGCCCCGCGCCCAGGCGACGCGGGGTTCCCTCCCCGGCCCGGCTTCCGGGCCGTGCCGGCCAGCGTCCGGAGGGACACGCACCAACGGGCCGGAGGACGCTGCCCCGCGCAGCCCACCGGCACCAGGGCGTGCACACGATCAGCACACCCACCACCCGCCGACACCGGCCGCGAGGAGCAGCACTGGGCGCGGGATTCCACCTCCACGCTCACGCCGCCCGACCCAGGTGGGCAGAAGCCACGCCGAACCCCACGGTTCGCACGGGATCGCTCAGCTGATCAGAGACACTGGGAGGGTGCCTGCCGAACACGACACCGCGACACCGCAGCCGGGGGCGAACGCCGGGGCGTTCGACTACTCCGACCTGACCGCCGTCTACGTCAATTGCACGCTCAAGCGCTCGCCCGAGACCAGCAACACGGAGGGCCTGATCACGCGGAGCCGCGCCGTCATGGAGGCGGCAGGCGCCCGGACCTCGCTGATCCGCGCCGTCGACCACGACATCGCCACCGGCGTCTGGCCGGACATGACCGAGCACGGCTGGGAAACCGACCAGTGGCCCGTCCTGTACAGCGAGATCATGGCCGCCGACATCCTCGTGCTGTGCGGGCCGATCTGGCTCGGCGACAACAGCTCCGTGATGAAGCAGGTTATCGAGCGGCTCTACGCCTGCTCCTCGATCCTGAACGAGCAGGGCCAGTACGCGTACTACGGGCGCGTCGGCGGGGCGCTGATCACGGGCAACGAGGACGGCGTGAAGCACTGCGCCATGAACATCCTCTACAGCCTCCAGCACCTCGGGTACACCATCCCGCCGCAGGCCGACGCCGGCTGGATCGGCGAGGCGGGGCCCGGCCCCTCGTACCTCGACCCGGGGTCGGGCGGGCCGGAGAACGACTTCACCAACCGGAACACGGCCTTCATGTCGTGGAACCTCATGCATCTGGCCGCCCTGCTCAAGCGCTCCGGCGGCGTCCCCGCCCACGGCAACCAGCGCTCCGGGTGGGACGCCGGCTGCCGCTTCGACTTCCCCAACCCCGAGCACCGCTGACGCGTCCGGGCCGGGCCGGGCGGACGGACGGATGCCCGCCGTCCGGCCGCCCGGCCGTGCGGGCGCTCAGCCGCTCAGCCGCAGCACACGTTCCGGTGCGCGACGTCCAGCACGAACCGGTCGGGCGAGCGCAGGGTGAACGACGTGTAGGACGGCTTCTTGTCGAAGGCGGCGCCGAAGGTGACGTAGCCCTCGAAGTCGCCCGTCATGGCGAAGCCCTTCAGTGCGGGCAGGTCGATCCGGGCGAGCTTCGGCCCGCGGTAGGTGCTCTCGCCGGAGCCCAGGTGCGCGTCGGCGGGGTGCAGGCGGATCTGGAGGAAGTACTTCCCGGCGAGCGGTACGGGCTCGCCGGAGCCGTCCCGGTACAGCCGCGGGACGCGGGTGACCTCGACGCCGGGGACACGGCCCCGGAGGTCGATGACGATCCGGTCGTACGCGCAGTGCCCGGCCCAGCGGGCGTTCACGACGTGCGGGACGGCGGTGCGCCCGGCGGTCGCGGCCGGGGCCTGGGCGGTGGAGGCGGGCGCGGCGAGGGCGATTCCGGCGGTGAGGAGCGCCCCCGTGGCCAGGGCCACGGTCTGCCGGCGGCGGAGATGGTTCATGACGTCCCCCTGTTTCTGGAGGGGCGGGGACTGGTGGTGTCACTGCAGGAGACACTGCTCGCGCCCCCATGGTTGCGGCAAAACCGCCCAAACTTCCCAATCATCTGAAATCGCCGACGGGAGTGGGCCCGCCCCCCGGCCGGAGGGCGGGCCCGCGGGGCCGGCGGGCGGCTACGGGGCGGGCTCGGGGAAGACCGGCACGTTCCCGTTGGACTGTCCGACGGTGGCCGAGCCGGTGCCGTTGAGCTGCACCCCGTTGCTCTGGTTCGTCGACCCGGAGCCGGTGGCGACCTGCTGGGTGGTGGAGGAGTTGCCGGCGTTGGCACCGAAGACGCCGCTGCCGACGATCTCGGCGGCGGCCGCGTTCGACGAGATCCCCGCACCGGCGCCGCTGTCGGCCTGGGCGGTGCCCGAGCAGAGCAGGGCGGCGAGGGGGAGTGCGGCAAGAGCGGCGATCACGCGGGCGCTGCGGGTGCTTGTCATGGTGAAGTCCTCCGTGGGGAAAGGGCTGCGGTCCGCGGCGGTTGGCCGGCCGCCGGGGGGTGTGGCCGCGACGTCACGTGATCACCCTTGCGCACGGGGATCGCCCGTACCACCCCCATCCCCCGCGGTTCGCCCTGAAGCGTGACCAATCCACGCCAAACCTCAACGCCCGGGAAAATCGGGACGGTTGCCGCAGGTCGGGGGAGCGGCCGGAGGGGAACGCACGGGACCCCGGGCGCCGCGGCGCCCGGGGTCCCGTCCCTGCAGAAACCAGATCGGATCGGATCGGATCGGATCAGGTCAGCATTCGATGACGTTGACGGCGAGACCGCCGCGCGCCGTCTCCTTGTACTTGATCTTCATGTCGGCGCCGGTCTCCTTCATGGTCTTGATGACCTTGTCCAGGGAGACCTTGTGGCTGCCGTCGCCGCGCATCGCCATCTTCGCGGCCGTGACCGCCTTGACCGCCGCCATGCCGTTGCGCTCGATGCACGGGATCTGGACCAGGCCGCCGACCGGGTCGCAGGTCAGGCCCAGGTTGTGCTCCATGCCGATCTCGGCCGCGTTCTCGACCTGCTCCGGGGTGCCGCCCAGGACCTCGGCCAGCGCGCCCGCCGCCATCGAGCAGGCGGAGCCGACCTCGCCCTGGCAGCCGACCTCGGCGCCGGAGATCGAGGCGTTCTCCTTGAACAGCATGCCGATCGCGCCCGCGGCGAGGAGGAAGCGGACCACGCCGTCCTCGTCCGCGCCGGGCACGAAGTTCACGTAGTAGTGCAGGACGGCCGGGAGGACACCCGCCGCGCCGTTCGTCGGGGCCGTGACGACGCGGCCGCCGGCCGCGTTCTCCTCGTTCACCGCCATCGCGTAGATCGTCGTCCACTCGCTGCGGTGCAGCATCGGGTCGCCCTCGGTGCGCAGCTGGCGCGCCGTGGACGCCGCGCGGCGCTTGACCCGCAGGCCGCCCGGGAGGATGCCCTCGCGGGACATGCCGCGCGCGACGCAGGCCTGCATGACCCGCCAGATCTCCAGCAGGCCCGCGCGGATCTCCTCCTCCGTGCGCCAGGCCTTCTCGTTCTCCAGCATCAGCGAGGAGATCGACAGGCCCGTCTCCTTGGCCAGGCGCAGCATCTCGTCACCGGAGCGGAAGGGGTACTTCAGCACGGTGTCGTCGAGCTTGATCCGGTCCTCGCCGACCGCGTCCTCGTCGACGACGAAGCCGCCGCCGACCGAGTAGTAGGTCTTCTCCAGCAGCGGGGCGCCCGAGGCGTCGTACGCGAAGAGGGTCATGCCGTTCGCGTGGTACGGCAGGGCCCGGCGGCGGTGCAGGATCAGCTGGCTCGGCTCGTCGAACGCGATCTCGTGCGCGCTCCCTATCTCCGTGCCGAGCAGGCGCAGCCGGCCGGTCTGCCGGATGCGCTCCACCTCGTCGTCGGCGGTCTCCACGTCCACCGTGCGCGGGGAGTGGCCCTCCAGGCCGAGCAGCACCGCCTTCGGGGTGCCGTGGCCGTGGCCGGTGGCGCCGAGCGAGCCGTACAGCTCGGCCCGGACGGAGGCGGTCTGCGCGAGCACACCGTCCTTCTTCAGCCGCGTGACGAACATGCGGGCGGCACGCATCGGACCCACGGTGTGCGAGCTGGAGGGACCGATGCCGATCGAGAAGAGATCGAAAACCGAAATGGCCACGGTGGCGGACTCCCGGGAGTTATTCACCCCCGCGGGTGGCGGGGAGCGGACCGTCCTGCCGGTCTCGCAGCGGGACGAGGCGGCCGACGGAGGGGGCGGATCTTGCGGGGATTGCGGGCAAAGATCACCTCGTGGGCGCCCATGCCCGGTTCATCAGCGTACGTCAGTTCGTGGGGGTGCCGGTTACGCCGGCCTGTACGGGGGCTGTCGCGGTCCCGACGTCCGGACCGCGGCCCCCGGGCCATGAGAAAGGCCCGGCCCTGTGTGACACAAGGCCGGGCCCCCCAAGCCATGGCCTACAGCGACGGGTACAGCGGGAACTTCGCGGCGAGCGCCGAGACGCGCGCCTTGAGGGCCTCGCCGTCGTACGCCGGCTTCAGGGCCTCCGCGATGATGTCGGCGACCTCGGTGAAGTCCTCGGCGCCGAAACCGCGGGTGGCCAGGGCCGGCGTGCCGATCCGCAGACCCGAGGTGACCATCGGCGGCCGCGGGTCGTTCGGGATGGCGTTGCGGTTGACCGTGATGCCGATCTCGTGGAGGCGGTCCTCGGCCTGCTGGCCGTCCAGCTCCGAGTTGCGCAGGTCCACCAGGACCAGGTGCACGTCGGTGCCGCCGGTGAGCACGTCCACGCCCACGGCCTTGACGTCGTCCTGGACCAGGCGCTCGGCGATGATCCTCGCGCCCGCCAGGGTGCGCTCCTGGCGCTCCTTGAACTCGGGCGAGGCCGCCACCTTGAAGGAGACCGCCTTGGCGGCGATCACGTGCTCCAGCGGGCCGCCCTGCTGACCGGGGAAGACCGCGGAGTTGATCTTCTTGGCGAGCTCCTGTGTCGACAGGATGACACCGCCGCGCGGACCGCCCAGGGTCTTGTGCGTGGTGGTGGTCACGACGTGGGCGTGCGGCACCGGGTTCGGGTGCAGGCCCGCGGCGACCAGGCCCGCGAAGTGGGCCATGTCGACCATCAGGTACGCGCCGACCTCGTCCGCGATGCGGCGGAAGGCGGCGAAGTCCAGCTGGCGCGGGTACGCCGACCAGCCGGCGACGATCAGCTGCGGCTTGGACTCCTTGGCGAGGCGCTCGACCTCGGCCATGTCGACCTGGCCGTCCTCACCGACGTGGTAGGGGACCACGTTGTAGAGCTTGCCGGAGAAGTTGATCTTCATGCCGTGGGTCAGGTGGCCGCCGTGGGCCAGGTTCAGGCCCATGATGGTGTCGCCCGGCTTCAGCAGCGCGAACATCGCGGCGGCGTTGGCCTGCGCACCCGAGTGCGGCTGGACGTTCGCGGCCTCGGCGCCGAAGAGCGCCTTGATCCGGTCGATCGCGATCTGCTCGACGACGTCGACGTGCTCGCAGCCGCCGTAGTAGCGGCGGCCCGGGTAGCCCTCGGCGTACTTGTTGGTCAGGACCGAGCCCTGGGCCTCCATGACGGCGACCGGAGCGAAGTTCTCCGACGCGATCATCTCCAGGGTGGACTGCTGGCGTACGAGCTCGGCGTCGACGGCGGCGGCGACGTCCGGGTCAAGCTCGTGGAGAGGGGTGTTCAGAACGGACATCAGGATCCCCTGTGGTCAGTTACTTACCGGCGGTGAGCTGGGCGTACTCGTCGGCGGAGAGCAGGTCGGCCGGCTCCTCCGCGACGCGGACCTTGAACAGCCAGCCGCCCTCGAACGGAGCGGAGTTCACGAGGCTGGGGTCGTCCACGACGTCCTGGTTGGACTCGACGACCTCGCCGGTGACGGGGGAGTACAGGTCGCTGACCGACTTGGTCGACTCCAGCTCGCCACAGGTCTCGCCCGCAGTCACCGTGTCGCCGACCTCGGGGAGCTGGGCGTAGACGACGTCACCGAGCGCGGTGGCCGCGAACTCCGTGATGCCGACCGTGGCGACGCCGTTCTCGGCGGCCGACAGCCACTCGTGCTCCTTGCTGAAACGCAGCTGCTGGGGGTTGCTCATGACCTGATTCTCCTGGATGCGGGGGAGTGCGGACGAACAGTGGTCTTGCGTGGTGAGACGCCTCGGCCTGTGGCCGGCGGTCGGCGGCCGGGGCCGCCGCGCGGGCGCTACTTCTGCCGCTTGTAGAAGGGCAGGGCGACGACCTCGTACGGCTCATGCGTACCGCGGATGTCCACGCCGACGCCGGAGGTGCCGGGCGCGGCGTGGGCGGCGTCCACGTACGCCATCGCGATCGGCTTGCCCAGGGTCGGGGACGGGGCGCCGGAGGTGACCTCGCCGATCACCTCGCCGCCCGCCACGACCTGGAACCCGGCGCGCGGGACGCGGCGGCCCTCGGCGACCAGGCCGACCAGCTTGCGCGGCGGGTTCGTGGCGGCACGCTCGGCGGCGGCCTCCAGGGCGGCGCGGCCCACGAAGTCGCCCTCCTTCTCGAACTTCACGACCCGGCCCAGACCCGCGTCGAACGGGGTGAGGGAGGTGGTCAGCTCGTGCCCGTACAGCGGCATGCCCGCCTCCAGGCGCAGCGTGTCGCGGCAGGACAGGCCGCACGGCACCAGGCCGGCGCCCTCGCCGGCCTTGGCCAGCGCCTGCCACAGCTCCACGGCGTGCTCGGGGGAGACGAACAGCTCGAAGCCGTCCTCGCCGGTGTAGCCCGTACGCGCGATCAGCGCGGGCACGCCGGCGACGGTGCCCGGCAGGCCGGCGTAGTACTTCAGGTTGTCCAGGTCGGCGTCGGTGAGCGAGGCCAGGATGCCGGGGGACTCCGGGCCCTGGACGGCGATCAGCGCGTACGCGTCGCGGTCGTCGCGGACCTCGGCGTCGAAGCCGTCGGCGCGCTCGGTGAGGGCGTCGAGGACGACCTGGGCGTTGGAGGCGTTGGCGACGACCATGTACTCGGTCTCGGCCAGGCGGTAGACGATCAGGTCGTCGAGGATCCCGCCGTCCTCCCGGCAGATGTGCGTGTAGCGGGCGCGGCCGACGCCGACGGTGGAGATGTTGCCGACCAGGGCGTAGTCCAGGAGCTTCACGGCCTCCGGACCGGTCACGGTGATCTCGCCCATGTGGGAGAGGTCGAAGAGGCCGGCCTTGGTGCGCACGGCGTTGTGTTCGTCGCGCTCGCTGCCGTACCGCAGCGGCATGTCCCAGCCCGCGAAGTCGGTCATGGTCGCACCGAGCGAGCGGTGCAGCGCATCGAGGGCGGTCAGGCGGGGGGCAGTGCTCATGGGTGTGGCTCCCGGGTCCCAGGGCATGACATGACGAGGACGATCCTCCCCATCTGTCATCGGAACCTGAGAGGTTCGCCGAGAGTCCCGCGGGAACGGGAACACCGACTTGCACCTTGGGTGGAGCACACCCCGGTCCGTCGCGGGGGACGGGAGGGGCGCGGCTCGCTTTTCAGATCTGCCTCATCCACGCGGTACGGGGCCTGAGAGATTCAAGGGAGGTACTTGCTCCTTCGGCGCCCGGACGCGGCCTCGCGGCCTGCCGGGACTCTCCCGCGCGGATTCAAGCGGCCGGTATGCAGTTGGTCCAGATGGCGCACATCATTGCACGCCGTACCGCGGATCGGGTGGGCGGGCCCGAAAGACTGTGTCATTCGCTCAGCCGCGGGCAGGGTCCGGTGGGCGGTGTCCTGTCGGCGGGCGGTGTCCGTCGGTGACGGGCGGTGTCCGGTGGGCGGACGGCCGGGCCGGAACCGGCGGTGTCGGATTACCGTCTCTTTACACTCAGTGGGCATGGGGTCTTCGAGGCCCGACACGGGGGAGGCGATCTTGTGCGGAGATTCGGAGTACTGGCGACCGCCGGGACCGCGGACGGCGTGCCCGCGCAGCGGGCGCGCGAGCACCACGGACCGGTCCGCGACCTGCGCGGCCGGGGGGACCGCGGGCCGCGCTGGCTCGGCTTCGCCGAGGGCGACATCGTCGTGGTCTCCGGCCTGCCCGGCGGCGGCAAGAGCACGCTGATCAAGCGGGCCGCCGAAGGCAGCGGCATCGACTCCCAGGACGTGCGCGAGCGCTGGGAGCAGCGCATGCCCGCAGGGCTCCCGTACGCCGTCTACCGCCCGCTGGTGCGGATCGCGCACTACTGGGGGCTGTGGCGGATCCTGCGCTCCGGGGCCTCGGCCGTCGTCCACGACTGCGGTACGCAGCGCTGGGTGCGCGGGCTGCTGGCGGCGACGGCGCGGCGCCGCGGCCGGGCCCTGCACCTGCTGATCCTGGACGCCACCCCGCAGGAGGCCCTCTCCGGGCAGGCGGCGCGGGGCCGCGGCGTGTCGTCCTACGCCTTCGCCCGGCACCGGGCCGCGGTGCGCCGGCTGGTACGGGCCGCGGAGTCCGGTCCGCTGCCGCCGGGCTGCACCTCGGTGGTCCTGCTGGACCGGGCCGCGGCCGCACGTCTGACCCGCATAGCCTTCCGCCCCACGGAACCCGACACCGCCTGAACCGGGGCCGGACGGGGCCACGGCGGGCCCTGGCGGGCGCGGGGAGGACCGGAGGGCGCGCGCCGGGCGGTGCGGCTGCCGGACGGCAAGGCCGGGTCCGGGAGGCGGCCCTGGCGGGCTTCGCGGGCCCTGGCGGGCGCGGGGAGGGCCGGGCGGTGGGCCGCGGCGGGCGGCCGGGGCCGCGGTGTGCCTTCGGGGCGCTGGTCGGCGCGGGTCCCGGCGGGTGGGCTTCGCGGGCCCCGGCGGGCGTCGGGAGGGCCGGACGGCGGGCGGCCGGGCGGTGCGAGACCGGGTCCGGGCGGTGGGCCCTGCCGGGCGGCCGGGTCCGGGAGGGGTGCGCGGGCGGCTACCCTCAGCCCGTATACGGCGCGACAAGCGGAGGCGGAGATGGACGGCGGCGGCTGGCCGGAGAACGAGCTGGAGCAGGTGCTCGGGGCGGCCCTGGGCACGGCCGATGCCGGCCCGAGGATCGTCCAGGTGCTGGGCCGGAGCCACGTGTGGGTGCCGCTGCCCGGCGGAGGCGGCCCCGACAGCCCCTCCCTCACCCTGCCCACCATGGAGATCGGCGGGGCGCCGTACGTCCCCGTCTACAGCTCCGAGGGCCAGTTCCGCGCCTGCGCCGGCCCCGGCATGGACTTCGCCGTGGCCCCCGCCGTCGAGTTCGCCCGCGGCCTGCCCCCGCAGCTGGGCATCGCCGTGAACCCGGACGGCGCCGTCGGCGTGCCGCTGCCCCCGCCCGCCGTCGCCCAGCTGTGCCGGATCGGCCGGAGCGAGCTCGACGGGCCCGCCACCGGCGGCCGCGTCCGCCTCTTCGAGCCCGACTGGCAGGACGACCCGGTGGACTTCCTGGCCGCCGCGGCCGAGGAGTTCCGGACGACCGGCCTGGTCGTGGCCGCCCACCGCTGCCTCGCCAGCGTCGAGGGCGGCGACCCGGAACTGTGCATCGGTGTCCGCCTGTCGAGACGGGACCCCGCCGCGCAGAACGCGCCGCGCGAGGCCCTCGCCCGGGCCCTGGCCCGGGTTCCGGCGCCCTGGCCGGTGCAGCTGGTCCTGCTGGACGCGGTGGAAGACCCGGTGGTCGACTTCATCGTTGCGCGCGTACGCCCCTTCTTCGTGCCCTAGCGACGCTTAAGCTGGTGACATCTCCTGGCCGCACGGGTGGCCTGGACACGCGTGCGGACGAGGAGGGGTACCGGTGAGTGCGTCAGGCACTGCCGCGGCCGGGCAGGTCGAGCACATCATGCGCCAGGTGACTCCCGGGCGCTACGAGAGCTACGAGTCGCTTCTGCGCGCCCTCGCCGAGGGCCGGCTGTGGATGCTGCTCTGGCAGGGCAGCCCGGGCTCGGCGGACGCCCAGTACGGCGGCATGGAGCTGGAGGGCCTCGGGTACGCGCCCTGCGTGACCTCCCCGCAGGAGCTGGCCGCCAGCGGCTGGAACCGCGGCTACGAGGTGGTCACCGGCCGGGACATCGCGCGCGCCCTCTATCCCGACCGCTGGGGCCTGTGGCTCAATCCGCACGCCCAGGGCGGCGGCCTCGGCATCCCCTGGGCCGACCTGCGCCGGATCGCGACCGGCCTGGACCGGATGCCGGCGGGCCCGCTGCGGCTGTCCGAGCCCGCCCTGGAGCTCCCGCAGTTCTACGGGCTGCTGACCCAGCACGCGCACCGCACGCCGGCCGTGCGCTCGCTGCGCCGCGCCTGGGTGCAGCCCGCGCTGGGGTCGCCGTACCTCGCCGTCGGGCTCGACCTGTACGACGCCTCCGCGCCCGCGCTGGAGTCCGTACGGGAGATGATGCGCCAGTCCGTCGGCGCGGTGCCCGAGGGCGTGCCGGTGTGCACGGTGGCGCTGGCCGACGAGCACGACCCCGTCGCGATGTGGCTCCGGTCACAGACGCGGCCCTTCTACGACCGCGAGGGACAGGCGCCGGCCTACTGACCGGCAGTCGGGACAACCGCGTCGCGCGACGCTCAGGCCGCGGGGAACAGACCGTTCCCCGCGGCCTTCTTCTTGTCCGGATTTCTTCGCTGATGCGCGCCCAAAAGGCATACTCCTACCGCGAGTTGGGCGCGTTGTCCGATTGTGCACCGAACGGGCGGTGTTGCTCCGCTGAGCCGACACGGCAGTCCGGATAACGGGAACCCGACCCTCACATCACGGTTGCGCATCCATTCATCTGCGGGTCTGGCGGCTGATCGCAGCGCCGTTGAAGACTCCCCACCCAAGAGCCGCTGGGTCCCCGCGGAAACGGTTCGGCTCCCTGCACGTCGCTTGTCGTTCCGCACCGCTTTTCGCGCACTTCCGCACGGCTTTCCGCACGGCACCAGCACAGCACCTGCACCGCACCGACACCCGCACCGCATCAGCACCGCACCGAGCGCACCCGGGCACGCATGATCACGCACCGCGCACGCCCGCACACGCACCGAGCACCACTGCACCGAGCACCACTGCACCGAGCACCACCCGCACCTCCGCACTTCCCGCACCTCGGCACAGTCCTGCGTGTCACCACGCACAAGAGCGCCACTCCGCACCAACGCCGCCACAGCGGCGGGCATGGGCCGGCAACCCGTCGGCCGAGAGGGGTCCCCACCACGATGACGGCACCACTGCATGACACGAGCGCGGAACCTGCCGCACCCGTGGCCGTAGCCGACGTCCCTGCGAAGGCCATCGAAGGCCGCTCGCCCGGCCGTATCGCCTGGATGCGGCTCAAGCGCGACAAGGTCGCGCTGACCGGCGGCGTGGTCGTGATCCTCCTGATCCTCGTGGCGGTCTTCGCGCCGCAGATCGTGAGCCTGCTGGGCCACCCGCCCAACGAGTTCCACGAGGACATGATCGACCCGGACCTCGGCACGCCGATCGGCTCCTGGGGCGGCATCAGCTCCGACTTCCTGCTGGGCGTCGAACCCACCAACGGGCGCGACGTGTTCAGCCGGATCGTCTACGGCGCCCGCATCTCGCTGGTCGTCGCCTTCCTGGCCGCGTTCGTCTCGGTCGCCATCGGCAGCCTGCTCGGCGCGCTCGCCGGGTTCCTCGGCGGCTGGGTGGACGGCGTCATCAGCCGCCTGATGGACCTGCTGCTGGCCTTCCCGCAGCTGCTGTTCACCATCGCGCTGGTGTCGGTCGTCCCCAACTCCCTCTGGGGGTTCGAGGGTTCGGGTGTCCGGATGGGCGTGCTGATCGTCGTGATCGGCTTCTTCGGGTGGCCGTACATCGGCCGCATCGTCCGCGGCCAGACGATCTCCCTGCGCGAGCGCGAGTACGTGGAGGCGGCGCGCAGCCTCGGCGCCGGCCGCGGCTACATCCTGATCAAGGAGCTGCTGCCCAACCTGGTCGCGCCGATCCTGGTCTACGCGACGCTGATCATTCCGACCAACATCCTGACGGAGGCGGCGCTCAGCTTCCTCGGCGCCGGCGTCAAGCCGCCGACCGCGTCCTGGGGAAAGATGCTCTCCGACGCCGTCCCCATCTACCAGGACGACCCCATGTACATGGTGGTCCCGGGTATGACGATCTTCATCACCGTCCTGGCGTTCAACCTCTTCGGGGACGGGCTGCGTGACGCACTCGACCCCAAGGGCAGCTGAACCGCTCCATCGATTCACCCACCTCTGGAGGTTGGACCAACGTGATCCGCAGAAAGCAGGCACTCGCGATCACCGCCGTGATCGCCGCCCTGTCGCTGACCGCCGCGTGCGGCGGCAACGACGGGGAGAAGAAGACCGAGGGCAAGGGCGGCGGCAACGCGGCCTTCAACGCCGCCACCACCGGCGTCGTGAACCCGTCCACCGAGAAGGGCGGCGAGCTCAGGCTCTGGTCGCCGCAGGACGTCGACTACCTCGACCCGGCGCGTGCCTACTACGGCTTCGTGTGGAACATGCAGCGCCTCTACATCCGCCAGCTGCTGGCGTACGACAGCAAGCCGGGCGAGGCGGGCACCAAGCTGGTCCCGGACCTCGCCGAGGCCCTGCCCGTCCTCAGCAACGACGGCAAGACGTACACCGTCAAGCTCAAGGACGGCGTGAAGTTCGAGGACGGCACGCCGATCACCTCGAAGGACATCAAGTACGGCATCGAGCGCGTCTTCGCGCAGGACGTGCTGTCCGGCGGTCCCACCTACCTGATCGACCTGCTCGACCAGGGCCAGAAGTACCCCGGCCCGTACAAGGACACCGACCCCAACAAGATGGGTCTGAAGTCCGTCGAGACGCCGGACGACAAGACGATCGTCTTCAACCTGGCGAGCGCCAACTCCGACTTCAGCTACCTGCTGGCCATGCCGTCCTCCTCGCCGGTCCCGGCGGCCAAGGACACCGGCGCCACGTACACCAACAAGCCGATCGCCACCGGCCCGTACAAGGTGGAGAGCTTCACCGCCGGCAAGGGTGCGACCTTCGTCCGCAACGAGAACTGGGACCCGAAGACGGACACCATCCGCACGGGTCTGCCGGACAAGGTCTCCTTCACGGTGACGACCAACCCGGACGACATGGACGCCCGCCTGCTGTCCGGCGACATCGACCTCGCCGTCGACGGCACCGGTGTGCAGCAGGCCGCGAAGAACAAGATCCTCAAGGACGAGAAGCTCAAGAAGAACGCGGACAACCCGTTCACGGGCTACATCCGCTACTTCGCCTTCCCGCAGACCGTCGCGCCGTTCGACAACATCGAGTGCCGCAAGGCCGTCATCTACGCGGCCGACCCGAAGTCCCTGCAGACCGCCCGCGGCGGCCCGACCAGCGGTGACCTCGGCGCCAACATGCTGCCGCCCGGCATCCCCGGCTCCGACAAGTCCTTCGACCCGTTCGGCCTGACGAAGGGCCAGCCGCAGGAGGACAAGGCCAAGGAGGCCCTCAAGGCCTGCGGCAAGCCGGACGGCTTCGAGACCACCATCGCGGTCCGCAACAACCGCGCCCCCGAGGTGAAGACGGCCGAGTCCCTGCAGGCCTCGCTCGCCAAGGTCGGCATCAAGGCCACGATCGACCAGTACGACGGCAAGCTCTCCTCCTCCACGATCGGTTCGCCCGAGAACGTGAAGAAGAAGAACTACGGCATCATCGTCATGGGCTGGGGCGCCGACTACAACTCCGGCTCGGGCTTCCTGCAGCCGCTGGTCGACGGATCGTTCATCCTGCCGAACGGCAACAACAACTACACCGAGCTGAACGACCCGGAGATCAACGGGCTGTTCGACAAGGCCGCTGCCGCCGCCACGCCGGAAGCCGCCGCCCCGTTCTACACGGACATCAACAAGAAGGTCATGGAGAAGGCGCTCTACCTTCCCATCAACTTCGACAAGGCCTTCGTCTACCACAACCCGCGGCTGACGAACGTCTACTTCAACGACTCCCTCGGCAAGATCGACCTCGCCGTCATCGGCGTCGGCAAGTGATCCGGTAGTCGAGTCGTCACGTAACAACAGGCAAGTGCCTTCACCGCACATGCGCTAGTCCGAAGGGCAGGTGAAGGCCGCAGGCGGCGGCTGCCGTCCCCGCGAGGGACGGCAGCCGCCCGCCCCGGGCGGCCGACTGCAGTGCTCGTCTACCTCATACGGCGACTGTTCAACGTCGTCGCCACGCTGCTGGTGGTCTCCGTGGTCACCTTCGGCATCTTCTTCGCGGTCCCGAAGCTCACGGGCAGCGATCCGGCCCTCATGTACGCCGGCCGCGAGACCAACGAGACCGCCCTGGCGGGCATCCGCGTGAAGATGGGCTTCGACAAGCCCATCTCCGAGCAGTACCTGACCTTCGTCAAGGGCATCTTCGCCGGCCGCGACTACGACGGCGGCACCGAGGTCACCCACTGCGAGGCGCCCTGCTTCGGCTACTCGTTCAAGACCGAGGCGCCCGTTTGGGAGACCATGGCCGACCGGATGCCGGTCACCCTCTCGCTCGCCCTCGGCGCGGCCGTCATCTGGGTGCTCGCCGGTGTGGCCACCGGCGTGGTCTCGGCCCTCAAACGCCGCACCGCCATCGACCGCACCGTCATGGTCGGCGCCCTCGCCGGCGTCTCCCTGCCGATCTTCTTCACCGGCATGGTGGCCCCCGCGATCTTCGTCTACAGCCTCGGCTGGCTGGACGTGTCCAACTACAAACCCCTCACGGAGGATCCCGGGGCCTGGCTCAACTCCCTGATCCTGCCGTGGGTCACCCTGGCCTTCCTCTTCGCCGCCACCTACGCCCGCATCACGCGCGCCACGATGCTGGAGGTGCTCGGCGAGGACTACATCCGCACCGCCCGGGCCAAGGGCCTCAAGGAGGGCGTGGTCATCCGCAAGCACGCCCTGCGCTCCACCCTCACCCCGATCGTCACGATGTTCGGCCTCGACCTCGGCGGACTCCTCGGCGGCGCGGTGCTCACCGAGACGACCTTCAACTTCCAGGGTCTGGGGACGGCGGCCGTCGCCGCCATCGGCCAGGGCGACCTCCCCGTGATCATGGGCGTCACCCTGCTCGCCGCGCTCTTCGTGGTGATGGCCAACCTGATCGTGGACCTGCTGTACGCCGTCATCGACCCGCGCGTGAGGCTGACGTGACCGAGAACCACCCCACTTCCGGCTCCGCGGCCGGCGCCGGCGCGGGCGAGACCCCCGCCGACGGGCCCGCGTTCGTCCCCGAACAGTCCGGGCCCCGCGACAGCGGCGCCTTCCTGTCCGTACGCGACCTCAAGGTCCACTTCCCGACCGACGACGGCCTCGTCAAGTCCGTCGACGGGCTCTCCTTCGACCTGGAGCGGGGCAAGACCCTCGGCATCGTCGGCGAGTCCGGCTCCGGCAAGTCGGTGACCTCGCTGGCCATCATGGGCCTGCACCGCACCGGCAACGCGCGCAGCCGCCCGCACATCTCCGGCGAGGTCGTCCTCGACGGCGAGGACCTCGTCAAGGCCGACGCCGACCACGTGCGCAAGCTGCGCGGGCGCAAGATGGCGATGGTCTTCCAGGACCCGCTGTCCGCGATGCACCCGTACTACACGGTCGGCAAGCAGATCGTCGAGGCGTACCGCACCCACCACGACGCGGACAGGAAGGCCGCCCGGCGGCGCGCCGTCGAGATGCTCGACCGGGTCGGCATCCCCGAGCCCCACCGGCGCGTGGACGCCTACCCGCACGAGTTCTCCGGCGGCATGCGCCAGCGCGCGATGATCGCGATGGCGCTGGTCAACAACCCCGAGCTGCTCATCGCGGACGAGCCGACCACCGCCCTGGACGTCACCGTCCAAGCGCAGATCCTCGACCTGATCCGCGACCTGCAGAAAGAGTTCGGCTCCGCCGTCATCATGATCACGCACGACCTGGGCGTGGTCGCCGAGATGGCCGACGACATCCTCGTCATGTACGGCGGCCGGTGCGTCGAGCGCGGCACCGCGGAGAAGGTCTTCTACGAGCCCCGCCACCCCTACACCTGGGGGCTGCTCGGCTCCATGCCGCGCATCGACCGCGAGCAGACCGAGCGCCTCATCCCGGTCAAGGGCTCGCCGCCCAGCCTCATCAACATCCCGAGCGGCTGCGCCTTCAACCCGCGCTGCCCGTACGCCGACGTCCCCAAGGGCGGCATCACCCGCACCCGGCGGCCCGAGCTGACCGAGGACGGCGGCGGGCACTGGTCCGCCTGCCACATGTCGCAGGAGGAGCGGACCCGGATCTGGACCGAAGAGATTGCGCCGAAGCTGTGACCGACATGAAGAAGAAGGCGGACGGGCCCGCGGCGGATGCGCCGGCGCCGGCCGCGCAGGCGCCGGCCGGTGAGCCGCTGCTGAAGGTGACCGGCCTGGTCAAGCACTTCCCCATCAACAAGGGGCTGCTGCGCCGCCAGGTCGGGGCCGTCAAGGCCGTCGACGGGATCGACTTCGAGGTCCGGCGCGGCGAGACCCTCGGCGTGGTCGGCGAGTCCGGCTGCGGCAAGTCGACCATGGGCCGGCTGATCACCCGGCTGCTGGAGCCGACGGGCGGCACGGTCGAGTTCGAGGGGCGGGACATCACGCACCTCGGGGTCGCCGGGATGCGCCCGCTGCGCCGCGACGTCCAGATGATCTTCCAGGACCCGTACGGCTCCCTGAACCCGCGGCACACGGTCGGCACGATCGTCAGCGCCCCCTTCAAGCTCCAGGGCGTGGAGCCGGAGGGCGGGCTCAAGGCGGAGGTGCAGCGGCTGCTGTCGCTGGTGGGCCTCAACCCCGAGCACTACAACCGCTACCCGCACGAGTTCTCCGGCGGCCAGCGCCAGCGCATCGGCATCGCCCGGGCCCTGGCCCTGAAGCCGAAGCTGGTCGTCGCCGACGAGCCGGTCTCGGCGCTGGACGTGTCGATCCAGGCCCAGGTGGTCAACCTGCTGGACGACCTCCAGGCGGAGCTCGGCCTCACGTACGTGATCATCGCGCACGACCTGTCGGTCATCCGGCACGTCTCGGACCGCATCGCGGTGATGTACCTCGGCAAGATCGTGGAGCTGGCCGACCGGACCTCGCTCTACACCAGCCCGATGCACCCGTACACCAAGGCGCTGCTGTCGGCCGTGCCGGTGCCGGACCCGCGCCGGCGCGGCGCGAAGAGCGGCCGCATCCTGCTCACGGGCGACGTGCCCTCGCCGATCTCCCCGCCGAGCGGCTGCCGCTTCCACACGCGCTGCTGGAAGGCCACGCAGATCTGCGCCGTGCAGGAGCCGCCGACGGTCGCTCCGGCCGCCGGCCACCAGGTGGCCTGCCACCATCCCGAGAACGCACCCGACCAGGCGCCGGGCGACCCCGCCCTGCCGGGGGCCGCGGAGGCTCTGGCCAAGGTCTCGGAGTAGGCGCGGGCCCGCCTGGGCACGATACGTCCGGTGGTCCGGTCACCGAGTAGCGGTCGGTGACCGGGCCACCGGTCTTTCCCGTTCACAATGGGGCGGTGCTCCACGATCTCTTCACCCCGGATATCCAGCACGCGCTGGACCTCGCGGGCATCTTCGTCTTCGCCACCGCCGGCGCCCTGCTCGCCGTACGCAAGAACTTCGACATCTTCGGCATCGCCGTCCTCGCCGAGGTCACCGCCCTGGGCGGCGGCCTCTTCCGCGACCTGGTCATCGGCGCCGTCCCGCCGGCCGCCTTCGGCGAGCTCAGCTTCTTCGTCACCCCGCTGATCGCCGCGGCCATCGTCTTCTTCATGCACCCCGAGGTGCAGCGGATCAACCGCGCCATCAACGTCTTCGACGCCGCCGGCCTTGCCCTCTTCTGCGTCAGCGGCACGACGAAGGCGTACGAGTACGGCCTCGGGCTGACCGCGTCCGCCGCGCTGGGCCTGGCCACGGCCGTCGGCGGCGGCGTCCTGCGCGACGTCCTCGCCAACGAGGTGCCCTCGCTGCTGCGCGACCGCGAGATGTACGCCGTGCCCGCCACCGTCGGCGCCGCGATGGTGGCCGTCTCCATCGGCCTCGGCATCCTCAACGCGCTGACGACGGCCATCGCGATCGTCACCACCTTCGTGCTGAGGCTGCTCGCCATGCAGTTCCACTGGCGGGCGCCGTTGGCCTGGAACCGCCGCTCCGCGGTCTCCGAAGAGCCGTGATCCGCACGTCACCCCGGAAAGCTACCGCTTAGTAGCCTTGCGTTGTAGGCTCGATTCCATGGCATACGCAGCGGCCCAGGCCTCCATCGGCGACAGCGAGTTCGACCGCGACACCACCCTCACCGCGCGCGCGGGCGAACCCGGGGTGTACGACGCGGAGCTCTCCGCCGGATGGACGATCATCACCGCCGTCAACGGCGGCTATCTGCTGGCCCTGGTCGGCCGGGCCCTGTCCGCGGCCCTGCCGCACCCGGACCCGTTCACCGTCTCCGCCCACTACCTCACCTCCTCCGAGCCCGGCCCCGCGGTCATCCGCACCGAGGTCGTCCGGGTCGGCCGGACCCTGTCCACCGGCCAGGCCTCCCTGTTCCAGTTCGACGAGAACGGCACCGAGGTCGAGCGGATCCGGGTCGTCGCCTCCTACGGCGACCTCGCCTCCCTGCCGGACGACGTCCGTACCACCGCCAACCCGCCGGCGATCCCGCCGTACGAGGCCTGCCTCGGCCCGGAGGCCGGCCCGGCCCCCATCCCCGGCAGCACCGCGATCGTCGACCGGCTCCGGCTGCGGCTGGACCCGGCCACCGCCGGCTGGGCGCTCGGCGCGCCCTCCGGCAAGGGCGAGATGCGGGCCTGGTTCGAACTGGCCGACGGCCGGGACGCGGACCCGCTCTCCCTGCTGCTCGCCGTCGACGCGCTCCCGCCGACCTGCTTCGACCTGGGCCTGATGGGCTGGAGCCCGACCGTGGAACTGACCACGCACATCCGCCGCCGACCGGCGCCCGGCCCGCTGCGGATCGCGATCACCACGCGGAACCTGGCCGGCGGCTTCCTGGAGGAGGACGCCGAGGTCTGGGACTCCGAGGACCGCCTGGTCGCGCAGTCCCGCCAGCTGGCCCGCGCCCCCCGCCCCTGACCCGGCGCCCCGCCACGCAGCCCGACGGCCTCCGGCCCCGCCGCCCGCGCGGCTCCGTGCCCCGGCCCGCCGCCCGCGCGGCTCCGTGCCCCGGCCCGCCGCCCGCGGGGCTTCCCGGCGCCGGCCCCGTGCGGCTTCCGGCCCCGTCGTCCGTGCGGCTTCCCGGCCCCGGCCCGCTGTGCGGGGCCGGGGCCGGGCCGTTCCCGCGGGGCCGGTTCCGGGGCGGTTCCGGGGGCGGTGGTCGAGGGCTGCGGGTGCCGGGGGCTGCGGGTGCCGGGGGGCTCGTAGAATCGGGGGATCATGGCCTACCTCGACCACGCCGCCACCACCCCGATGCTCCCGGAGGCCGCTGCGGCGATGACCGCGCAGTTCGCCGTCACGGGTAACGCGTCCTCCCTGCACGCCGCCGGCCGCCGCGCCCGCCGCACCGTCGAGGAGGCCCGCGAGGCACTCGCCGAGGCACTCGGCGCCCGCCCCAGCGAGGTGGTCTTCACCGCCGGCGGCACCGAGGCCGACAACCTCGCCGTCAAGGGCCTGTACTGGGCCCGCCGCAGCCAGGACCCCGCCCGCACCCGGGTGCTCGCCAGCCCCGTCGAGCACCACGCCGTCCTCGACGCCGTCCACTGGCTCGCCGAGCACGAGGGCGCGCAGGTCGAGTACCTGCCCGTGGACCGCTACGGCCGGGTCGGCCCCGAGGACCTGCGCGAGGCCATCGCCCGCAACCCCGACGACGTCGCCCTGGCCACCGTGATGTGGGCCAACAACGAGATCGGCACCGTCATGCCGGTCCGCGAACTGGCCGCCGTGGCACGCGAGTCCGGCGTCCCGCTGCACTCCGACGCGGTCCAGGCCGTGGGCCAGCTCGACGTCCGCTTCGGCGACAGCGGCCTCGCCGCGATGACCGTCAGCGGCCACAAGATCGGCGGCCCGTACGGCATCGGCGCGCTGCTCCTCGGCCGCGACCAGACCCCCGTACCCGTCCTGCACGGCGGCGGCCAGGAGCGGCACGTGCGCTCCGGCACCCTCGACGTGCCCGCGATCGCCGCCTTCGCGGTGGCCGCCGTCCTCGCCGCCGAGCGGCGCGAGCGGTTCGCCGCCGAGGTCGGGCGGCTGCGGGACGAGCTGATCCGCGCCGTGCTCGCGGCCGTCCCCGACGCCGTCCTCGGCGGGGACCCCGACAACCGGCTCCCCGCCAACGCCCACTTCAGCTTCCCCGGCTGCGAGGGCGACTCCCTGCTGCTCCTGCTGGACGCCCAGGGCATCGAGTGCTCGACCGGCTCCGCCTGCACCGCGGGCGTGGCCCAGCCCAGCCACGTCCTGCTGGCCACCGGCACCGACCCGCAGCTCGCCCGCGGCACCCTGCGCTTCTCCCTCGGCCACACCTCCACCGCGGAGGACGTCGCCGCCCTGGCCGCGGCCATCGGCCCGGCGGTGGAACGCGCCCGCACGGCAGGCCTCAGCTAGCCGGTGCCCAAGGCCGCGCCGCCCTGCTGCTGCAGGTCGGACACGTCGACGCTCTCGGCGGGCGGCGGCGTCCGCGACGGGACGGGCTTGCCGTACTCGGAGAAGTCGGCCTCGCCCCGGACGCCGTCGATCTGCCCCTGGACCCGGAGCAGGTGGGGCTTGCCCTCGGTGGCGACGTAGAGCGTGACCCAGTCGGCCCCGGAGCGGCCGGTGACCGTGATCGCGGGCACGCCCTTGACGAGGGCCTTCGCGCCCTTCTCCACGTCGTCCTCGGCGAACGGCACCGGCAGGTACGCCTGCTGGAGGTGGGACACGTCGCAGGAGGCGGAGAACTCGCGCAGCGAGGGGTCGTCGGCGCGGCCGTGCATCCACCGCCCGCGCAGCAGCTCGGCCGTCTCCTGCCCGGCCGGCCCCGGGACCTGCGCTTTCATGAACGCCTCATCCGGCTTCATCCAGACGTCCTGCCCGCGCTTGATGATCTTCATACGGCCCCCCTTGGGAACCACCGCGACGCTGCCGACGCAGTTGCCGCCGGCGTCGAGGCGGAAGTCCACGGCGTAGGTCCCCGTCGCGTCCTTGGTCTGCCCCTCCCAGTGCAGGGACCGGGCAGTGAGGAGCGACTGCCGCCCCTTCTCCGCGATCACATGGGCGGGCTCGTCCTCGATGCCGTTCCCGCCGGGCGCCGCCGTCCCCACCAGCAGGGTGCCGGCCGCCGCCACGGCCACCGCGAGCCTGGACACGGCCATGGCCTCACCTCCGACGCGGGGCACGCCGCAAGATCAGCGTAGGCCGGGCGGGCGGGCTCCGCAGCCCGGGCCCGGCGCCCGGCCCGGGGCGCCTCAGCCGGTGCGGGGCCCGTCCAGCTCGGCCTGCACCAGGCGCAGGTACCTGTCCCAGTCCCAGTGCCGCCCCGGGTCCGTGTGGTCGGTGCCCGGCACCTCGGAGTGCGCCAGGAAGTGCTTCCGGTCGACGGGTATGCGGTACCTCCGGCAGATGTCGGCGGCCAGCCGCGCCGAGGACGCGTACATCGCGTCCGTGAAGTCCTGCGGCCGCTCCACGAAGCCCACGTGCTCGATGCCGATGCTCCGCTCGTTCATCGAGCGGTTCCCGGAGTGGAAGGCGACGTCGAGCTCCCGCACCATCTGCTCGACATGGCCGTCCTGGCGGACGATGTAGTGCGCGGACGCCCTGTGCCACGGGTTCTTGAAGGCGTCCACCGAGGACGCGAAGCCGCCCTGTGTCACATGCACCACGATGCGGTCCACCCGGTAGTCGTCCGGCCGGTCCGCCAGCCGCCAGTTCGCCGGCGAGGCCGCCGTCCAGCCCGCGCCCGCGTAGTCCAGCTCGCCCTCCTTGCGCGGCTTGGACACCCCGGGCAGCAGCCACCACAGCCGCCGCACCTCGTCTGCCCCGGCCACCCCCGCGACCGTGAGGACGCCGAGACCTCCGAACAGCACCGCCCGGCGCGTCCTGCTCCTGCCCGCCCCGGCCGCAGCCCCCGTCGCCGTTCCCTTGTCCGCCACGTGATCCACCCCCTGCACTCGACAACGCGCTGTGACCCCGGGCAGTTCCCCCGTACTCTGGAAGGCGCTATGACTGAGAACCCGCAGCGCACCGCCCGCCCCCTCCGCGTCCTGGCCGCCATGTCCGGCGGCGTGGACTCCGCCGTCGCAGCAGCCCGCGCGGTCGAAGCCGGGCACGACGTGACCGGGGTCCACCTGGCGCTCTCCGCGAACCCCCAGTCCTTCCGGACCGGCGCGCGCGGCTGCTGCACCATCGAGGACTCCCGCGACGCCCGCCGCGCCGCCGACGTCATCGGCATCCCCTTCTACTGCTGGGACCTCGCCGAGCGCTTCCGCGAGGACGTCGTCGAGGACTTCGTCGCCGAGTACGAGGCCGGGCGCACCCCGAACCCCTGCCTGCGCTGCAACGAGAAGATCAAGTTCGCGGCGCTGCTCGACAAGGCCCTCGCCCTCGGCTTCGACGCCGTCTGCACCGGCCACTACGCGACGGTCGTGGTCAACGAGGACGGCACCCGCGAGCTGCACCGCGCCTCCGACATGGCCAAGGACCAGTCGTACGTCCTCGGCGTCCTCGACGAGAAGCAGCTCGCCCACGCGCTCTTCCCGCTCGGCGACACGGTCACCACCAAGGACGAGATCCGCGCCGAGGCGGAGCGCCGCGGCCTCGCCGTCGCGAAGAAGCCCGACAGCCACGACATCTGCTTCATCGCCGACGGCGACACCCAGGGCTTCCTCGCGAAGCGCCTCGGCAAGGCCGAGGGCGACATCGTCGACGAGTCCGGCACCAAGGTCGGCAGCCACGACGGCGCGTACGGTTTCACCATCGGCCAGCGCAAGGGCCTGCGCATCGGCCACCCCGCGCCCGACGGCAAGCCGCGCTACGTCCTCGATATCTCGCCGGTGAACAACACGGTCACCGTCGGCCCCGCCGAGGCCCTCGACGTCAGCGCCCTCACCGCGATCCGCCCCCGCTGGTGCGGCTCCACGCCCGCCGCCCCGGGCACGTACACGGCGCAGCTGCGTGCCCACGGCGGCGAGACCGAGGTCTTCGCCGAGGTCGTGGACGGCGAGCTGCGGGTGCGCTTCACCGAGCCGGTCCGCGGCGTCGCCCCGGGCCAGGCGATCGTCCTCTACGACGACACCCGCGTGGTCGGCTCCGCCACGATCGCCACGACCACCCGCGCCACCGCCGCGTCCGTCTGACCGGGCCGGTCCAGGGACCGGTCCAGGGACCGGTCCAGGGACCGGGACCGGTACCAGCGCAGCCCCCGGGCCTGGTCAGGCCACCGTCAGGACGATCTTGCCGGTGGTGCGGCCCCGCTCGCCGATCTCGTGGGCCCTCGCCGCCTGCTCCAGCGGCAGCACCGTCTCGACCAGCGGCCTGAGCAGCCCCTGTTCCACCAGGGCGGCGATCTCCTCCAGGCCCTTGAGGTCGGGCTCCACCATGACGAAGGAAGCGTGCACCCCGTCCGCCCCGGCCGGGACATCCGGTCCGAGCAGTGTCACCAGGTGGCCGCCGGGCTTCAGCACCTTCAGGGAGCGCTGCGCGACCTCCCCGCCGAGCGCGTCCAGCACCACGTCCACGTCCGAGACAGCCTCGGCGAAGTCCCCGGCGCGGTAGTCGATCAGTTCGTCGGCGCCGAGCTCGCGCAGCACCTCGTGCTTGGCCGCGCTGGCGGTGCCGATGACGTACGCGCCGCGGGCCTTGGCGATCTGCACGGCCAAGTGGCCGACACCGCCGGCTGCCGCGTGGACCAGCACCCGCTGCCCGGCCGCGACCCCGGCCGTGTCGACCAGCGCCTGCCAGGCGGTCAGCGCCGCCAGCGGCAGCGCGGCCGCCTGCACATGGTCGAGGGAAGCAGGCTTGCGCGCGAAATGCCGCGCCGGGGCCGTCACATACTCGGCGTAACCGCCCGCCTGCTGCGGGAAGCGGGGCATCCCGTACACCTCGTCGCCCGGACGGTACAGGGTCACACCCGGTCCGACCGCCTCGACGGTGCCGGAGACATCCCAGCCGACCGTCGGGACCGGGCCCCAGCCGATGAAGGCGCCGCTGGCGCGGGTCTTCCAGTCCACGGGGTTCACGCCGGCCGCGTGCACCCGTACGAGGATCTCGCCCAGTCCCGGCTCGGGCCGGTCCACCTCGGTCTCGGTGAGGACCTCGGGACCGCCCCACTGGCTGACGACGACGGCGCGCATGGATGTCTCCTTATGTCTGTTCCACACCGGTTTTCCCGGTGACGGCACCAGCTTCGGCGCCGCCGGGCCCGCGCAGTACTGGCCGGACAGCCACTATGTGACAGAATCTGGCCATGCACCGTGTCGCCGTACTCGCCCTCGAAGGCGTCCCTCCGTTTGAGCTCGGAATGCCCTCCCGGGTCTTCGGCAACGCCTACGACGACTCCGGGAACCCGCTCTACGAGGTCACCGTCTGCACCGCCGACGGGCAGCCCGTGGCCAGCGACGCCGGGTTCACGATCGGCGTCTCGGCCGGCCCCGAGGCGCTCGCGGTCGCCGACACCGTGGTCATCCCGCCCACGCACGCCCTGGGCGAGCTCCTCCAGGGCGCGCCCCTGTCGCAGGCGCATGTCGACGCCCTCGCCCGAATCCGCCCCGGCACCCGGATCGTGTCGATCTGTACCGGCTCGTACGTGCTCGCTGCCGCCGGGATGCTCGACGGCCGGCCCGCGACCACCCACTGGCTCAAGGCGCTGGAGTTCCAGCGGGCCTTCCCGCGGGTCAAGGTCGACGAGGACGTCCTCTTCGTCGACGACGGCGACATCCTCACCTCCGCCGGCGTCGCCGCCGGCATCGACCTCTGCCTCTACCTGGTGCGCGCCGACCACGGCACCGCCGTCGCCAACCGCGCCGCCCGGCTGTGCGTCGTACCGCCGTGGCGCGACGGCGGGCAGGCCCAGTACATCGACCGGCCCGTCCCCGAGCCCACCGTCGCCACCACCACCGAGGCCCGCGCCTGGGCCCTGGAACACCTCGACGAACCGCTCACCCTGGGCCAGCTCGCCGCGCAGGCCCGGATGAGCCTGCGCACTTTCACCCGGCGCTTCCGCGACGAGGTCGGCATGACCCCCGTGCAGTGGCTGACCGCCCAACGCCTCGACCTGGCGCGCCACCTGCTGGAATCCAGCGACCTGCCCGTGGACCTCGTCGCCCACCGCTCCGGCTTCGGCTCCGCCAACTCCCTGCGCCAGCACATGCGCAGCTCGCTCGGCATCTCCCCGATCGCCTACCGCCGCACCTTCAGCCCGGGCAGCCGGCCGCCCGCGGCGGCATGACCCGACAGGTCACCATGGAGCGCGCCCGCGCCTGGTACGCCTCCGACGCCTACCAGGAGAGCAGGCCTGTGACGCTGCCGCCGCGCCCGGGCCGGGTGCGGCGGACCGGGGCCCGGGGCACGGGCGCCGAGGTGCGAGCATGGGCGGTATGGCTACTCATCTGATCACCGGTGCCGGGGCCGGCATCGGCGCCGCCGTCGCGAACCGGCTGCACGCCCGCGGCGACGACCTGATCCTGCTCGCCCGCGACGCCGCCCGCGCCCGGCAGCTCGTCGAGCGCTACCCCGGCGCCCGCACGCTCGTCGGGGACCTCGCCGACCCCGACCGGCTGTCCTGGGCCTTCTCCCACCAGGCCGTCCCCGACCGCATCGACTCCCTGCTGCACATCGCCGGGATCGTCGAACTCGGGCCGGTCGGGGAGCTGGGCCCCAAGACCTGGCACGAGCAGCTCAACGTGAACCTGGTCGCCCCCGCCGAGGTCACCCGGCTGCTCCTGCCGACCCTGCGCGCCTCCAAGGCCACCGTCGTCTTCGTGAACTCCGGCGCCGGCCTGAACGCCCACGCCGACTGGAGCGCGTACGCCGCCTCCAAGCACGGCCTCAAGGCGCTCGCCGACTCGCTGCGCGCCGAGGAGCGGGCCAACGGCATCCGCGTCACCTCCGTCTACCCGGGCCGCACCGCCACCGCGATGCAGGCCAAGGTCCACTCCCAGGAGGGCAAGGAGTACGACCCGTCCGCCTGGATCGACCCGGAGTCCGTGGCGACCACGATCCTGATGGCCGTCGACCTGCCCCGCGACGCCGAGGTCAACGACCTGACCGTGAGGCCCGGCCGGTGACCGCCAGCGCCACCGGCGTCGGCTCCCTGCCCGGCGGCGACGCCCGCGAGGCCGCCAAGACCGCCACCGGGTCCTTCGAGGACTTCCCGTACCTGCCCGAGCTGCCCGCCCGCGGGCCCGGCGCCGACATGATCGGCCGCTCCCTCGGGCTGCTCGTCGACCTGTACGCGCACGTCGAGCCCAGCGGCTGGCGGATCAGCGACCGGCCCGGCCGCGACACCCGCCGCTCCCGGTCCTGGCTCGGCGAGGACCTCGACGCCCTGGAGGAGTTCACCCAGGGGTACCAGGGGAAGCTCAAGGTCCAGGCCGTCGGCCCGTGGACCCTGGCCGCCGCCCTGGAGCTGCACAGCGGCGAGGCCGTGCTCCGGGACGCCGGCGCCTGCCGCGACCTCGCCGCCTCGCTCGCCGAGGGGCTGCGCGCCCACCTCGCCGACGTCCGCAAGCGGATCCCCGGCGCCGAGATCGTCCTCCAGTTCGACGAGCCGTCGCTGACCTCCGTCCTGCGCGGACGGGTGCGGACCGCCAGCGGGTACCAGACCTACCGGGCCGTGGACCGGCAGGTGGTCGAGGGTGCCCTGCGCGAGCTGTTCGCCGTGCACGACGGGGAGGTGGTCGTGCACTCCTGCGCGCCCGAGGTCCCCTTCGGCATGCTGCGGCGCGCCGGCGCCGCGGGGGTGTCGTTCGATTTCTCCCTGCTCACGGAGCGCGAGGACGACGCCCTCGGCGAAGCCGTCGAGAGCGGCATGAAACTCTTCGCCGGAGTGGTGCCGGGCACCGATGCCCCGCTGTCGGACCCGGGCGGTAGCGTCATGGGTGTCAGGAAGCTTTGGCGCAGGCTGGGGCTGGCTCCGGGGACTCTGGCGGAGTCCGTCGTGGTCACCCCGGCATGCGGTCTGGCGGGCGCCTCGCCCGCCTACGCCCGCGCGGTGCAGGCGCACTGCGCCAGGGCGGCGCGATCGCTCGCCGACAACCCTGAGTGACGGACCGAGACGGGGCACGGGAGGACACGGCATGGCAGCCGAACAGCAGGACACGGCGGTACCGGTGGAGGTGCGCGAGCAGCACCAGCTGCTGGCCGAGCAGGTCGAGGAGCACCGCTTCCGGTACTACGTGAAGGACCAGCCGGTCGTCAGCGACGCCGAGTTCGACCAGCTGCTGCGCTCCCTGGAGGCGCTGGAGGAGCAGTACCCGGAGCTGCGCACGCCCGACTCGCCCACCCAGAAGGTGGCCGGGTCGTACGAGACGGACTTCGCCTCCGTCGAGCACCGCCAGCGCATGATGTCCCTCGACAACGCCTTCGACGACGAGGAGCTCTCGGCCTGGGCCGACCGGGTCGCCCGGGACGTGGGCTCCTCGGCGTACCACTACCTGTGCGAGCTCAAGGTCGACGGCCTCGCCGTCAACCTCACGTACGAGAACGGGCGGCTCACCCGGGCCGCCACCCGCGGCGACGGCCGCACCGGCGAGGACATCACCCCGAACGTGCGCACCATCGCGGACATCCCGGACCGGCTGGCGGGCGACCGGATCCCGGCGCTGGTGGAGATCCGCGGCGAAGTCTTCTTCCCGATGGAGAAGTTCGAGGAGCTCAACGCCCGGCTGGTCGCGGCCGGGGACAAGCCCTTCGCCAACCCGCGCAACGCGGCCGCCGGTTCGCTGCGCCAGAAGGACCCGAAGGTCACCGCCACCCGCCCGCTGCACATGGTGGTGCACGGCCTCGGCGCCCGCGAGGGCTTCGAGATCGGCCGCCTGTCCGAGGCGTACGCGCTGCTGCACGCGTGGGGGCTGCCCACCGCCCGGCACAACGAGGTCGTGGGCAGCCTGGAGGAAGTCCGGGCGTTCATCGACCGGTTCGGCGAGAACCGGCACTCCGTGGAGCACGAGATCGACGGTGTCGTCGTCAAGCTCGACGAGATCCCGCTCCAGGGGCGGCTGGGCTCCACCGCGCGCGCCCCGCGCTGGGCCATCGCCTGGAAGTACGCGCCGGAAGAGGTCAACACCAAGCTGGTGGACATCAAGGTCGGCGTCGGCCGCACCGGGCGCGTGACCCCGTACGCGCAGGTGGAGCCGGTGACGGTGGCCGGGTCCGAGGTGGAGTTCGCCACCCTGCACAACCAGGAGGTCGTCAAGGCCAAGGGCGTCCTCATCGGCGACACGGTCGTGCTGCGCAAGGCGGGCGACGTCATCCCGGAGATCCTCGGCCCCGTCGTCGACCTGCGCGACGGCACCGAGCGGGAGTTCGTGATGCCGGCCGAGTGCCCCGAGTGCGGCACCCCGCTGCGCCCGATGAAGGAGGGCGACATCGACCTCCGCTGCCCGAACGGGCAGACCTGCCCGGCGCAGCTGCGCGAGCGGCTGTTCTACCTGGGCGGCCGGCAGTGCCTGGACATCGAGAACTTCGGCGCGGTGGCCGCGGCCGCGCTCACCGACCCGCTGGAGCCGGCCGAACCGCCGCTGCGCGACGAGGGCGACCTGTTCGACCTCACCATCGAGCAGCTGCTGCCCATCAAGGCGTACGTCCTCGACGCCGACAGCGGGCTGCCCAAGCGCGACCCGAAGACCGGCGAGGAGAAGATCGTCACGGTCTTCGCCAACCAGAAGGGCGAGCCGAAGAAGAACACCCTGGCGATGCTGGAGAACATCGCCGCGGCCAAGGAGCGGCCGCTCGCCCGCGTCATCAACGGCCTGTCGATCCGTCACGTGGGCCCGGTGGCCGCCGAGGCGCTGGCCCGCGAGTTCCGCTCCGTCGAGCGGATCGAGCAGGCCACCGAGGAGGAGCTCGCCGCGACCGAGGGGGTCGGCTCGATCATCGCCGCCTCCCTCAAGGAGTGGTTCGCCGTCGACTGGCACCGGGAGATCCTGCGCAAGTGGCGGGCCGCCGGCGTCCGGCTGGAGGAGGAGGGCTCCGGCGAGGAGGAGGGCCCGCGCCCCCTGGAAGGCCTCACCGTCGTCGTCACCGGCACCCTGCAGAACCACACCCGGGACGGTGCGAAGGACGCCCTGCAGAGCCGGGGCGCCAAGGTGACCGGATCGGTCTCCAAGAAGACCTCCTTCGTCGTGGTCGGCGACAACCCCGGCTCCAAGTACGACAAGGCGGTGCAGCTGAAGCTGGCCATTCTCGACGAGGCGGGTTTCGCCGTGCTGCTGGAGCAGGGCCCCGACGCGGCGCGCGAGGCGGCGCTCCCGCCGGACGGCGGCGCCGCGGCGGAATAGCACGGCCGGACAAGCCCGACCCGGGAACCGGAGAACGCGAACCGATGCGTGGCGTGCGGCCGTACGGGCGGGCGCACGCCCGGCGCGACAGGCGGTGGTAAACGGCCGGTACAAGGCTGTTCCCAGGACAGTCGGCTGTCGGATCATCGGATGGGTGGCCCGGGGGTCCTGGTCCCAACTCACCTGTTCGGCGGATACCGTACTGATGAGGATGGCTGGGTCGCATTCGGGCAACCGCCGCCGACCGGTGCCCCTGGGAGCCTCTCGCGTCCTACTGTTGAGGGGTGCGCCTGTCGCGCACGGCTGCGTGATGCGAATCCAGCCGTGATGGCATGTCATCGGGGCCATCGCGTGGCATCGGCAGTGCCGGCTGTGAGAGGGACGGGCATGAAACCCACCGAAAGCGCCGACCCGTCACCTGATTCCGGCGGGGAGATCCCGCCCATGCGGACGGGCCGGCCCGGGGTCCCGCGTGCCGGGACACGGGACCGGCACCCGCTCGACACCGGACCGGGTCCGGGCGGGGCGAAGCAGCGCACCGTGCTGCCCTTCACCGTCGTGGGCCTGGCCGCCGCGGTCCTCGTGGCGGGCATCGCCTCCACCCTGACCGGCCGTCACGCCCTGTTCCCCGGCGGCACGGTCGGCTGGGCGCTCGCCCTGCTGACCGGCATCATCGTCGGCCACCTGGTCGCCCTCGGCCGGGACCGCTGGTGGGGCGGCACCGGATCCGGCGCGGCCCTCACCCTCGGCGTGCTCCTCCTCTACGGCTGGGTGCCCGCCGGGCTCGTCTCCCTCGCCGTGGTCACCCTGGTCGGGGCCGCGCGCCGGCACCGCTGGCGACAGGGGCTGCTGCACGGCGCCGCCGACATCCTCGGCATCGGCGCGGGGGCCCTCGTCCTCGCCGCCTTCGGGGAGGCGCCCACCGTCGAATCGCCCTGGCGGCCCACCGGCTGGGGGCTGGAGGCCGCCCCCGAGGTCGCCCTGGTCGCCGTGTCCTACCTGCTGGCCAGCCGGCTGCTGCTGTGGCTCGCGCAGGCGCCGCGTGCCGGGGGCCTGCGCACCGCGGCCCGTGCGGCGCTGCTCCGGCAGGCCTTAGTCGCCGTCGCACTGCTCGGCATCGCCCCGCTGATCTGCGTGGTGGCCGTCGCACAGCCGGTGCTGCTGCCGCTGTTCGCCGTACCGCTGATCGCCTTGGACTCCACCCTGTGGATCGCCCGGGCCCGCGCCGAGGAGCAGCTGCGGGACCCGCTGACCGGGCTGCCGAACCGGCAGTGGCTGCTGGAGCGGGCCTGGTCCGCACTGGACGAGGCCGAACGCCTGGGCACGCGGTCGGCCCTCGTCCTGATCGACCTGGACCGGTTCCGGGCGGTCAACGACACCCTCGGCCACCTCGCGGGCGACCGGCTGCTGCTCCAGATCGCCGACCGGCTGCGGCAGGCCCTGCCCGAGGAGGCCGAGGCCGCGCGGCTCGGCGGCGACGAGTTCGCCGTCCTCCTGCCCGTCGCCGACTCCACCACCAGCGCCCAGCGGGTCGCCCGCCACCTGGTCGCCGAGCTCAGCTCCCCGCTCGACCTGGACGGCCTCACCCTCGTCCTGGAGGCCAGCGCCGGCCTCGCCGTCTTCCCCGACCACGCGCTGGACGCGGAGGGGCTGCTGCGCCGCGCCGACGTGGCCATGTACCAGGCGAAGCGGGACCGCACGGGCGTCGAGGTGTACGAGTCCAAGCGCGACAGCAACACCCCCGACCGGCTCGGCCTCCTCGGCGACCTGCGCCGCGCCCTCGACGCCGGCGAGGTGGAGCTCCACTACCAGCCCAAGGTCCGCTTCGACGGGCAGGTGGCCGGGCTGGAGGCGCTGGTCCGCTGGGTGCACCCGGAGCGCGGGCGGGTCTCCCCGGACGAGTTCATCGCGATCGCCGAGACCTCGGGGCTGATGCCCCACCTCACCGAGTACGTGCTGGAGACCGCCCTCGCCCAGGTGGCCCGGTGGCGGAAGCAGGGCCTGAAGGTCCCGGTGGCGGTCAACGTCTCGCCCCGCGACGTCCACACCCCCGGCTTCGCGGGCGCCGTCGCGGCCCGGCTCGCCCGGCACGGCGTGCCGGCGAGCGGCCTGCAGCTGGAGATAACGGAGCACGTGCTGCTGGAGGACCCGCAGCGGGCCGCGGACACCATGGCGGGCCTGACCGGCCACGGCGTGAAGATGTCCCTGGACGACTTCGGCACCGGCTACTCCTCCCTGGTCCACCTGCGCCGGCTCCCGGTCAGCGAGCTGAAGATCGACCGCTCCTTCGTGGCGCGGCTCGCGGTCGACGCCCAGGACGCGGAGATCGTGCGCTGCACCGTGGACCTCGCCCACTCCCTGGGCCTGCTCGTGGTCGCCGAGGGCGTCGAGGACGACGAGACCTGGGAGCGGCTGCGCGACCTGGGCTGCGACGCCGTCCAGGGCTGGCTGGTCGCGGCGGCCATGCCCCCGCAGGAGGCCACGGCCTGGCTGCTGGCCCGCGGCGAGCGCGGCTGGCGACGCCCCGCGGACATCACGCGGGAGCTCTCGTCGGCCCCGGCCAAGGCGGAGTCCCCGGCCCCGTAGCCCCGCAGCCCCGGCCCCGCAGGCCCGGCCGCGCGGCTCCGATCCCTTGGCCCCCGGTGGCGGAACCACGCCGCCGGGGGCTCGCGGCCGTCCCGGGCGGGAAAGGGTTTCGTGGCTCAGGGGCCCGGCCCCATAGGATTGGGCACGAAACCACTCACTCACCACCCCCAGAGGATCGCTGCATGCCTGGCATTTCGCGCGAGGAGGTCGCCCACCTCGCTCGGCTGGCACGTATGGAACTGTCCGACGAAGAGCTCGTTCACTTCGCCGGACAGCTCGACGACATCATCGGCGCGGTCGCCCGCGTGTCCGAGGTCGCCGACCAAGACGTCCCGCCGACCTCGCACCCGCTGCCGCTGACCAACGTCATGCGCGCGGACGAGGTCCGACCGTCGCTCACCCCCGCGCAGGCGCTCTCCGGCGCCCCCGCCCAGGAGCAGCAGCGTTTCAAGGTGCCGCAGATCCTGGGGGAGGACTAATCACCATGGCTGACACCAACATCATCAAGCTGACGGCCGCCGAGACCGCCGAGAAGATCGCCTCCGGCGAGCTCACGGCCGTCGAGGTCACCGAGGCCCACCTGGCCCGCATCGACGCGACCGACGAGAAGGTCCACGCCTTCCTGCACGTCGACCGCGAGGGCGCCCTGGCCCAGGCCCGTGCCGTCGACGCCAAGCGCGAGCGCGGCGAGAAGCTCGGCCCGCTGGCCGGCGTCCCGCTGGCCCTCAAGGACATCTTCACCACCGTCGGGGTCCCGACCACCGTCGGTTCGAAGATCCTCGAAGGCTGGATCCCGCCGTACGACGCCACCCTGACGCGCAAGCTGAAGGAAGCCGACGTCGTCATCCTCGGCAAGACCAACATGGACGAGTTCGCCATGGGCTCCTCCACCGAGAACAGCGCCTACGGCCCCACCTCCAACCCGTGGGACCTCACCCGCATCCCGGGCGGCTCCGGCGGCGGCTCCGCGGCCGCGCTGGCCGCCTTCCAGGCGCCGCTGGCGATCGGCACGGACACCGGCGGCTCCATCCGCCAGCCCGCCTCCGTCACCGGCACCGTCGGCGTGAAGCCCACGTACGGCGGCGTCTCCCGCTACGGCATGGTCGCCTTCTCCTCCTCCCTCGACCAGGGTGGCCCGTGCGCCCGTACGGTCCTGGACGCGGCCCTGCTGCACGAGGTCATCGCCGGCCACGACCCGCTGGACTCCACCTCCATCGACGCCCCGGTCCCGCCGGTCGTCGAGGCGGCCCGCAACGGCTCCGTCGCCGGCCTGCGCATCGGCGTTGTCAAGCAGTTCCGCGGCGAGGGCTACCAGGCCGGCGTCGTGCAGCGCTTCGACGAGTCCGTCGAGCTGCTCAAGGAGCTCGGTGCCGAGATCGTCGAGCTGGACTGCCCGTCCTTCGACCTCGCGATGGCCGCGTACTACCTGATCGCGCCGTCCGAGTGCTCCTCGAACCTGGCCCGCTTCGACGCCATGCGCTACGGCCTGCGCGTCGGCGACGACGGCACGAAGTCCGCCGAGGAGGTCACCGCGCTCACCCGCGACGCCGGCTTCGGCGACGAGGTCAAGCGCCGCGTCATCCTCGGCACGTACGCCCTCAGCTCCGGCTACTACGACGCCTACTACGGCTCGGCCCAGAAGGTCCGCACGCTGATCACCCGGGACTTCGAGAAGTCCTTCGAGCAGGTCGACGTGATCGTCTCCCCGACGACCCCGACCACCGCCTTCGCGATCGGCGAGCGCAGCGACGACCCGCTCGCGATGTACCTCGCGGACCTGTGCACCATCCCGACCAACCTGGCCGGCAACGCCGCCATGTCGCTCCCGTGCGGCCTGGCGCCGGAGGACGGCCTCCCGGTCGGACTGCAGATCATCGCCCCTGCGATGAAGGACGACCGCCTGTACAAGGTCGGTGCCGCCGTCGAGGCCGCCTTCGTCGAGCGCTGGGGCCACCCCCTGCTTGAGGAGGCTCCGTCCCTGTGAGCGCACTGTCCAAGGCCAAGGGCTTCAAGAAGTCGAAGTCCGGTACGTACCTGTCGATCGCGACCACCGCTTTCGGTGCCATCAGCGTGATCAAGCAGGCCAAGAGGGCCCGCACGGAGCAGGACACGCTCCAGCTGGTCGACGCCGTTGTGTCCGCCGCCGCCATCGTCACCGGTCTCGCGATCCTGTACCGCGAGCTGAAGCGCTTCGGCGACGACGACGTCCTGCTGGGCTGAGAGGGAAGTTTTCACTGTGACCGTCACCGAACTGCTGTCGTACGAGGACGCCCTCGCGTCGTACGACCCCGTCATGGGCCTGGAGGTCCATGTCGAGCTCGGCACCAGGACCAAGATGTTCTGCGGCTGCTCCACCGAGCTGGGCGCCGAGCCCAACTCGCAGACCTGCCCGACCTGTCTCGGCCTGCCCGGCTCGCTCCCGGTGGTCAACGCGACCGGCGTCGAGTCCGCGATCAAGATCGGCCTCGCGCTGAACTGCGAGATCGCCGAATGGTGCCGCTTCGCCCGGAAGAACTACTTCTATCCGGACATGCCGAAGAACTTCCAGACCTCTCAGTACGACGAGCCGATCGCCTTCAACGGCTACCTGGACGTCCAGCTGGAGGACGGCGAGGTCTTCCGCGTGGAGATCGAGCGCGCCCACATGGAGGAGGACACCGGCAAGTCGCTGCACGTCGGCGGTGCCACCGGCCGTATCCACGGCGCCTCCCACTCCCTGCTGGACTACAACCGCGCCGGCATCCCGCTCATCGAGATCGTCACCAAGCCGATCGAGGGCGCCGGCGCCCGGGCCCCCGAGGTCGCCAAGGCGTACGTGGCCGAGCTCCGCGAGGTCATCAAGGCCCTCGGCGTCTCCGAGGCCCGCATGGACAAGGGCCAGATGCGCTGCGACGTGAACCTGTCGCTGCGCCCGAACGGGACGAAGGAGTTCGGCACCCGCTCGGAGACGAAGAACGTCAACTCGCTGCGCTCCGTCGAGCGCGCGGCGCGCTTCGAGATCCAGCGGCACGCGGCCGTCCTGTCGTCCGGCGGCGCCATCGTGCAGGAGACCCGTCACTTCCACGAGGAGGACGGCTCCACCACCTCCGGCCGCATCAAGGACAACGCCGAGGACTACCGGTACTTCCCGGAGCCCGACCTCGTCCCCGTGGCCCCGGCCCGCGCATGGGTCGAGGAACTGCGCGCGACCCTGCCCGAGATGCCGCGCGTGCGCCGCAACCGCCTCCGCGAGGAGTGGGGCGTCAACGAGCACGACATGCAGTCCATCCTCAACGCGGGCGCGGTGGACTCCATCGTCGCCACCATCGAGGAGGGCGCCGACTCGGCCGCCGCCCGCAAGTGGTGGATGGGCGAGCTGGCCCGCAACGCCAACGAGCAGGGCATCTCCGTCGACGAGCTGCCGATCACCCCGGCCCAGGTGGCGCGGGTGGCCGCGCTCGTCGCGGACGGCTCGCTCAACGACAAGCTGGCCCGCCAGGTCATCGAGGGCGTCCTCGCCGGCGAGGGCACCCCGGACGAGGTCGTCGAGAAGCGCGGCCTGAAGGTCGTCTCCGACGAGGGCGCGCTCGGCACGGCCGTGGACGAGGCCATCGCCGGCAACGCGGCCATCGCCGACAAGATCCGCGGCGGCAAGGTCGCCGCCGTCGGCGCCCTGGTCGGCGCGGTCATGAAGGCCACCCGCGGCCAGGCCGACGCGGCCCGCGTCAAGGAGCTCATCCTGGAGAAGCTGGGCGTCTCCGAGTAGGCCCGGTCTCCGAGAGCCGGCCCGGCTGCCCGGCGCCGTACGGCTCCGCAGCACACGAACGGCCCGCACCCCGGAAGGGGAGCGGGCCGTTCGGTTCTTTCCTCCCGGTCACCGGCCTCCCGGTACGGGCCCGCCGCCGAGGAAGGCCAGCCGGGCGTGCTTCGCCGGGATGAAGACCTCGGGCAGGTCGATCTCCGGCAGCTCCACCTCCGGGCCGAGGACGAAGCCGCTGCGCTCCAGCCGGGCGATCGCCTTGGCGTTGCGGGCGTCCGGCTCGGCGACGATCCGGCGCGTGGTGCCGTCCGAGCGGAGGAAGTCCAGGAAGACGTCGATGAGCCGGGCGCTGAAGCCGCGCTCGGCCCCGGCCTGCGCCGGGGCCAGCAGCATGTGCACGCCGGTGTCGCCGGGCTGCACCTCGTAGCACTCGGAGACCCGGTCCGCCGCGCACGCGTACGACTGGAAGAGTGCGGCCGGCACCCCGTCGCGGCGCGCGATGAACGCGTGGTGCGTGGTGCGGCGGTCGACGTCCTCGTAGATCTCCCGGACGAGGTCCGGGCCCGCCTCGGTCATGCCCCAGAAGCGGGCCCGCTCCTGGCTCACCCAGCCGTGGATCAGCGCGGCGTCGGCGGCCGGGTCGACCGGCGTGAAGGTCACCGTGCCGAAGCCCTCGACGGCACGGGTGAACACGGGCTGCCGGGGGCCGGCGGCGGGGCCGGTCATACGGACTCCTTGGTGAGCCGGGCCCAGTCGGTGACGACGGGGACGAGTTCGCACCGCGCCCACAGCGCGAGCTGGTCGCGGTGGTGGGCGCTGCCGGCGACGCCGTCCGCGCCGAGCGGGACCGCCCAGAGGCTGTCCTCGCGGCGGCCGAGGTCCCACACGTAGCGTGCCGCGGACGCGCGGGCGGTCAGGTCGGTGAAGCCGGGGACGGAGGAGGTGGCGTTCACGCAGTCGTGGTCGCCGCCGAGGCCCGGCCACTCGGCGTCCGGGTCCGGCAGCGCCGACCAGGGCGCGAGGCGGTGCACCTGCGACCACGGGACGTCGGGGGCGCCGGCCGCGGCCGTCTCCTCCAGGGCGGCCCGTACGTGCGCCGCCCGGTCCAGGTCCGGCAGCAGCTCCGTGGCCAGCAGGCCTTCGAGGGCGTAGCCGACCCGGGGGACCAGGTACAGCCAGGGGTGGAACACCTCGGGGCCGGTCGGGGCGCCCGCCAGGGCGGTGAGGGCGGGGTCGGCGGCGAAGCGGCGCACGGTGGCCGTCCGCAGCGCGGAGAAGACGGTCGCGTCCGTGCTCTCCGCCTCCATATGCCGGTCCCAGGCCAGCAGCCGGGTACGCAGCGCCTCCGCGGCCGGGGACAGCCCCTCCAGGGCGGGCAGCAGGGCGAGCAGCGGCCCGGCCGAGCCCAGGTAGGTGTCGCGGTGCACGTCCGCCATCGCCTTCGGGGACCAGTCCGCCGAGCCGGACAGCAGCGCGCGGATCCGGTCGGCGCGGTGCGGGGGCGCGAACTCCACGCCGAGCGGCGAGGCGATGCCGCGGGCGTTCGCCATGACGGCGAAGCCCTCCACCGGCTCGGCCGGGGTCTCGGCCCAGCCCTGCCAGGCGTACCGGGCGTCCCAGGCGGGCACGGGGCGCAGCCGGTTGGCCGGGTCGCGCAGCGGGACCGCGCCGGCGACGCGGTGCAGCAGGCCGCCCCCGGTGTCGGCGGCGTGGACGACGTTCACGGGCTCGGCCCAGCCGTCGAGGGCCCGGTCGATGTCGGCGACGGTACGGGCGCGCAGCAGGGCCGGCAGGACGGCGAAGCCGAGGTCGCGGCGGACCCGCGGCGGGTAGCGCAGCGAGAGCGTCCGGTCCGCGGTCTCCTCGCGGGTGACGACCGGGCCGCGGGCGGTCTCCAGGACCTCCACCTCGACGGGATCGGCTCCGGCGACGGCGATGGTCTCGGTGTGCCGGTGGACGGGCTCCCAGGCGCCGTCGGGGCCCAGCGCCTCCACGGACACGCCGTCCGCGGCGGTGCGCAGCCGCTCGACGTACAGGTCCTGGTAGTCGGCCATGGCGTTGGTGATCGCCCAGGCGGCGCTTCCGGTGTGGCCGAAGTGGGCCAGGCCGGGGATGCCGGGGACCGCGAGGCCGAGGACGTCGTACTCGGGGCAGGACAGGCGGATCTGCTGGTAGACGCCCGGGTCCTCGATGAAGCGGTGCGGGTCGCCCGCGATGATCGCCGCGCCGGTGGCCGTGCGGTCGCCCGGGACGAGCCAGCCGTTGCTGCCGGCGGTGCCGGGGCCGTCGGTGGCGAAGAGGGTGGCCGCCTCCGGCCCCAGGGCGCTCGCCGCGCGCTCGCGCCACAGCTTGGTGGCGAAGCCGGCGAACAGGATGTGGGTGGCGATCCAGATGCCGAGCGGGACCCACGGCTCCCAGGGCGCGGGGGTGTGGCCGGTGCGGGCGAAGCGCTCGTCGCGGGCGGCCCCGGCGGCCAGGCCGTCGTTGACGCCGTCGACGTACGCCCCGACCCAGGCGGCGGTCTCCGGGTCGAGTGCCTCGTGGCAGCGGCGGGCCGTGTCGTCGAGGCGGCTCTGCCGGGCGAACCGGTCCCAGGCGACGGACTCCGGGCCGAGGAACGCGGCGCTGGAGCCCTGGGAGCGGTGGCGCTCGACCTCCAGCTGCCAGGCCCGGTCCAGGGCGGTGGCTCGGCCCTGGGCGTAGGCGAGGCGGAGGGCGTCGGGGGCGCGCAGGTGGGGGATGCCCCAGTCGTCCCGGTACAGCTCGAAGTCGTCCGCGTCGGTCACAGGCTCACACTCTTCCCCAAGGCGATTAGGTTAGGCTGCCCTAACTATAGGGGTTGGGGTGGGTGGACCGGGCCGGACGGGGCGTCAGGCGCCGGTCGCCCCGTCGACGGCCTCCCGCAGGAAGTCGGCGTGGCCGTTGTGCCGGGCGTACTCGTGGATCAGGTGCAGCATGACCAGGCGCAGCGAAGCCTCCTTCTGCCAGCTCTTCACGTACGCCGTCACATCGAGGGACTCCGCGGCGGCCTCGATGCGCCGGGCGTGCGCCACCTCCGCCTCCCAGGCGGCGAAGGCCTCCTCGCGGGTGGCGCCGGAGGCGTCGTAGGCGGCCTGGAAGTCGTGCCGGTCGGACCAGACGTGGGGGAGGTCCTCGCCGGCCAGGGTGCGCCGGAACCACTGCCGCTCGACCTCGGCCATGTGCCGGACCAGGCCCAGCAGGGACAGCGTGGACGGCGGCATCGAGGGGCGGCGCAGCTCCTCGTCCGTCAGCCCCTCGCACTTCCAGGCGAGGGTGGCGCGGTGGTAGTCGAGGTAGGCGCGCAGGGTCTCGCGCTCGCCGCCGGTCAGGGGTGGGGAGATCCGTTCCATGCCGTGATCCTTTCGCACCGCGGTGGCTGCGGGCAACGCCCCGCAGGGGCGCGGGGAACTGCGCGACCGGCCGCCACCGGTCCGCAGGCGATCGCCGGGCCCGGTCGCCGCACCTCCGCAGAGTGCTCGGCTGCGCGGGCAGGGAGCCGTGCCGGGCCGCGGGCTGTGCGGGCCCAGGGGGGCGTGCCCGGGGACTGCGGGATCAGGGCTGTGCGGGGGCGGCGCCGGGCTCCCACGTGTAGGGGACGGTCCGGCCCAGTACCTCGAAGCCCAGGCGCTGGAGGATCGGGCGGCTGTCCTCCGACGCGTCCACGTGGAGCCGGCGGATCCCGCGCTCCGCGGCGATCCGGGCCCGGTGGGCGACCAGCAGGCGGTAGAGGCCCCTGCCCCGCCACTCGGGGAGGGTGCCGCCGCCCCACAGGCCCGCGAACGAGCAGCCGGGGCGCATCTCCATCCGGGCCGCGCTCACCGGGGTGTCCCCGGCCATCGCCACGACCGCCGCCACCGTCTCTGGCTCGTCCCGCACCAGCGTGAGCAGCAGCTCCCGGATGCCGGGCCGGTGCGTTCCGAACGCCTTCGCGTGGACGTCCACCATCAGCTCCACGCCGGCCTCGTCCTCCACCGCGCGCAGGGTGATCCCCTCCGGCGGCTCGACCGGCAGCGCGGCCAGCTCGTCCACCCGGCCCACCAGCACGGTCTCGGCCGGCTCCGGCACGAAGCCCGCCGCCCGCAGCCGCGCCCCGAGGTCCGCCGGCCGGTCATGGCCGTACAGCTTCCACTCGAACCCGGACCCGCGACCCGCGAAGTACGCCACCTGCGCCGCGATCTCCGCGTCCGCGGTGTCCTCGTCGAGGTCCGACCAGAGCACGCCGTTCCATCCCCGCCCCGGCGCGGTCTGCCGCACGACGGCACCCGCCCGATCCACCCGGGCCCGCGCCGTGTCCGGGGCCGCGTCGCGCCGCAGCTCCCGGTCGTACTCCGCCCGCACCCGCACCAGTTCGCCATGATCCATCGTCACGGGTGCAGCCGACCACCGGGCCGGAGGCCCGCGCAACTGCATTAACCTCACCCCGTGACCGACGTCTACATCCACACCGGCAAGGCCACCCCCGACGCCGCCGCCGACCGAGGCTGGCTCCTCGGCCACTTCAAGGACCCCGCCGACCCCCGCCACAGCAAGGACGTGGAGATCAAGTGGGGCGTCCACCCCAAGGGCGACGAGCGGGCCCAATGGACGGCCGGGGAGCAGCGCACCGCCCTCCTGGTCCTCATCAGCGGGCGCTTCCGGATGGACTTCCCCGGCCGCAGCGTCGTCCTCGACGAGCAGGGGGACTACGTGGTCTGGGGCCGGGGCGTCGACCATTCCTGGTACGCGGAGGAGGAGTCGGTGGTCCTCACGGTCCGCTGGCCCTCCGTCCCCGGCTACCGCGTCGACGAACCGGGCGGCCCGCCCGCCGGCTGACCCGCACCGCGCACCGCGCACCTCCGCCCGGTTCCCGCCGGCGCTGTGACGATGCACACGAAACGGGCCAACGATCACGAAACGCTGCGATCGTGACGTGGCAGAACATCTCGGCCCGAGCCCGGAGCGACCCTCCCGGGCCCTCGGCCGTGCCTTCACGAGTTCCGGCGTTCTTTGCGTCGGGCGGCCTCCCGGTAAAGATCCGAACCCTCAGGGAGCACGTCCCTTGGCAGCAATCGCACGGTGGTGCATGCGGCACCGACTGGTGGCCGTCCTGATCTGGCTGCTCGCCCTCGGCGGGACCGCCACGGCAGCCGTCACCGCCGGAACGGCGTTCTCCAACGACTACGAGGTCCCCGGCACCGAGTCCAGCCGGGCCCACGCACTCCTGCGCGAAGGCTTCCCCGGCCAGGGCGGCGACACCGACACCGTGGTCTGGCGGACCCCCGCGCACCAGACGGCCCGCACCCCCGCCGTCGAGGAACGCATGACCCGGGCCCTCGCCGCCATCGCCGAGCTGCCCGGCGTCGGATCGGTCGCCGGCCCGTACGGCCCCGGCCCCGAGAACGCCGCCCGGATCAGCGCCGACGGGCGCACCGCGTACGCCGTGGTGTCCTTCGACCGGCCGGCCGACGCCGTGCCCAAGGCGCAGGCCAAGGCCGTCGTCGACGCCGCCAAGAACGCGGCCACCGAGGCGGACGGCATGCGGGTCGAGCTCGGCGGCCGGGCCATAGGCCTGACCGAGGCGCCCACGGCCCACCTCGCCGAGGCCATCGGCGTGGCCGTCGCCGCCCTGGTCCTCTTCCTCGCCTTCGGCTCGCTCGCCGCGAGCACGCTTCCCATCGCGACCGCCCTGGTCAGCGTCGGCACCGCCTACTTCGGCATCACCCTGCTCGGGCACGCCATGGCGGTCGCCGACTTCGCCCCCATGCTCGGCACCCTCGTCGGACTCGGCGTCGGCATCGACTACGCGCTGTTCATCGTCACCCGGCACCGCAAGTCCCTCAAACGGGGCGTTGCCGTCCACGAGGCGGCCGAACAGGCGGTCGCCACCACCGGCCGGGCCGTCGTCTTCGCCGGCGCGACCGTCTGCATCGCCCTGCTCGGCATGCTGGTCCTGCGGCTGAACTTCCTGGGCGGCGTCGCGATAGCCGCCTCCCTCACCGTGGTCCTCACCGTCGCCGCCTCGGTGACACTGCTGCCCTCCCTGCTGTCGTACATCGGCATGCGCGCCCTCTCGCGCCGCGAGCGCCGCCGGCTCGCCGAGCACGGCCCGCAGCCCGAGCTGCCCACCGGGTTCGCCGCCCGCTGGTCCGCCTTCGTCGAACGGCACCCCAAGCTCCTCGGCCTGGTGGCCGTCCTGGTCATGGCAGGGCTGGCGCTGCCCACCCTCTCGCTCCACCTGGGCACCTCCGACCAGGGCAACAACCCGGAGACCTCCACCACCCGGCAGGCCTACGACCTGCTCGCCGAAGGCTTCGGCCCCGGCGTGAACGGCCCGCTCTCGGTCGTCGCCCGCCTCGACGGGGCCGGCGACCGGCTCGCCGTGGAGAAGCTGGCCGAGTCGCTCCGCTCGGCCGAAGGCGTCGCCTCCGCCGGACCGGCGGTCTTCAACCGCAGCGGCGACACCGCCGTGGTGACCGTCATACCCGACTCGTCCCCGCAGTCCCGGGACACCAGCGACCTCGTCACCGAGCTGCGCGAGGACGTCATCCCGCGCGCCGCGCACGGCAGCACCATGGAGGTCCACGTCGGCGGCGTGACCGCCGGCTACGACGACTTCGCCGACGTCATCGTCGGCAAACTGCCCCTCTTCGTCGGGGTGGTCATCGCCCTCGGCTGCATCCTGCTCCTGCTGGCCTTCCGGTCCATCGGGATCCCCCTCAAGGCCGCGGCCATGAACGTCGCCGCCGTCGCCTCCTCCTTCGGCGTCGTCGTCGCGATCTTCCAGTGGGGCTGGGGGAGCGAGCCGATGGGCCTGGGCAGCGCCGGCCCCATCGAGCCCTTCCTGCCGGTGATCATGGTGTCGGTCCTCTTCGGACTCTCCATGGACTACCAGGTCTTCCTGGTCAGCCGGATGTACGAGGAGTGGCTGGAGACCGGCGACAACCGGCGGGCCGTCCGCGTCGGCCTCGCCGAGACCAGCCGGGTCATCAACTCGGCCGCGGTCATCATGATCTCCGTCTTCCTCGCCTTCGTGCTCAGCGGCGACCGGATCATCGCGATGTTCGGCATCGCCCTCGCCGCTGCCGTGGCACTCGACGCGTTCGTCCTGCGCACCCTCCTCGTCCCCGCGCTGATGCACATGCTCGGCGGCGCCAACTGGTGGCTGCCCGCCTGGCTGGACCGCGTGCTGCCCAAGATCAGTATTGAGCCGCCGGATTCCCTCCCGCATGCGACACTTCCCGCGCAGCGGACCGGCGCGGAAGCCGCCACGAGCGAGGACGGCGTCGAGCCCGCTGCGCCCTCCCGGTGATCCGGCAACCCGCCGCACGAGACCCAAGGACGTAGCCGCATGTTCTCGATACCCCTCGCCGACGATGCCCACCTCTTTTCCCTGGAGGCCTGGCACGCGGAGGAGTTCCTGGCCCACATGGACCGCGGCCGGGAGTACATCGGCGAGCACATCGCCCTGGCGGACGTCGTCACGGACCTCGACACGGCGCGCGGATTCCTGTCCGACTACGCGCAGAAGACGGCCGCCGACGGCGGACGCATCTACGGCATCCGCGACGGCGGCACCCTCGTCGGCGGCGTCCTGTTCCGCACCTTCGACGCCCGGACCGGGACCTGCGAGGTCGGCTGCTGGCTGGAGCCGACCTCCGCCGGCCGGGGCCTGGTGACCAAGGCCTGCCGCGTGCTGCTCGACTGGGCCTTCCACGAGCGCGGCATGCACCGCGCCGAGTGGTATGCCTCCTCCGCCAACAAGAAGAGCCTCGCCGTCGCCGAGCGCCTCGGCATGACCCGCGAGGGCGTCCTGCGGCAGAACCAGCCCCACCACGGGATCCGCCAGGACACCGAGGTCTGGGCGGTCCTGGCCCACGAATGGCCCCCGGCCCCGACGGCCTGACCCGCGCCGCCACCGCGGGCGGGGGATCCGCAAGGGCGCCGAACCTACCGGCCGCCCTCGGGGCCGTCGGCCGGAGTGATGTCCACGGCCATGTCGGCAACGGCGGCCGTCAGGGACCGTTCGCACTCCTCCATCGTCCCGGCGGAGACGAGCACGTAACCGCAGCGGGCCATGTAACCGCGGGGTGGGAGCGCGACGGCCGTGCCGGGGGCGAGCAGGGTGCCGGTGTCGACGAGGTTCGGGTGCGCCGCCCGGATCGGCAGTGAGATTCCGTTGAACACCCCGTCGCGGTCGGCGTACGCGATCTGGTGCGCGGCGGCGCGGCGGCGCGTCCTCTCCAGCGGCAGAGGCTCTCCACAGGCGACCGCGGCGGCGATCCGCGCCGCGTCCAGACCCATGGCCAGCTTGGCGAGGTGGGGTACGAAGTCGCCCGCCAGACGGCCGTTGACCTCGACGATCACAGGCCCGTCCGCGGTGAGCCGGACCTCCGTGTGGGTCATCCCGTTGCGGATGCCGAGAGCGCTGTGTGCCGCCTGCAGCATGGAGACGAGCGCTTCGTCGGCCGGCAGAGGGTCGGCCGCGTCCATGCTCTGGCCGGTCTCCTCGAAGAAGGGTTCCGGGCCGAAGCGCTTGCGCACGAGGAACAGCGGCGTGATCACGCCGTCCACGATGGCGCTGTCCACCGCGACCTCGGGACCGACGAGGAACTCCTCCACCAGGGCCCCGCCGCCGTGCCGCTGCGCGCCGTCGCGGGCGGCGGAGGCCGCCACGGAGAATCCCGCCGCCATCTCCTGCGCGCTGCGGACGAGAACCACGCCGACACTGCCCGCGAGGCCGCGCGGCTTGAGCACCACGGGATAGCCGAAGTCCGCGCCGATCGCCTCCGCCGCGTCCGCGGTCGGGGCGAAGGCGAAGCGCGGCTGCCGCAGGCCCGCGTCGGTCAGCAGGCGCCGCGACCGCTCCTTGTCACGGCAGTTCTCCGCGACTCCCCGGCCGAGCGAGGGCAGGCCCAGCATCTCCGCGACCTGGTTCGCGGCGGGCAGGAACATCTCCTCGAACGTCAGGACTCCGCGGATCCTGACGGAGGAGGCGAGGCTGCGCACGCAGTCGTGGAGGAACGAGAGGTTGGTGCTCACCTGGGCGGCGTTCAGCCGGGGCAGTGTGGTGTGGCCGGCCGTGTACTGCTTCTGCCAGGTGGGCTCCTGGTCCGATATGAGCCAGATGTTGTCGTCTGCGAGCGACTCGAACAACTGCTCCCGGTATTCCCGTGTGCCGCTGCCGATGATGAGCAGGTGTCCGTCAGCGGACATGGATGAGTTCCCCCTGTCGAAATTCGGACAACAACGACTGATGTCCTGAATCGCTTCATTCTGTCCCGGCTCAGGGGCGCCCGAAAAGGTCGGAGTGCGCGCCGTCCGGACACTTCAAGCCAGCCCTATGCGAATTCGCCATCCAAGCCAGAAAGTTGAATTGCCAATTCCGTTTATTGAGGTGAACGGGCCGGTGTGGATGGTGAAGCTACCACGCTCTCCGGCCGGTTCTGACCTGTGGGTGGGGATTGCTCGTGTGATGTGACGGGTGGCCGGCCGCTGCTGCGCGGTTGCGGAGAAGGTCGAGGTCAGCATGTGCCGTTCATCGTTTGGAAACCTTGATCTTTCCTGTACGTTAACTTCTGTTCATCATGTCGTCGATGACGGTTTCCCGGGCTGCGCGCTCCGGTGCCAAGTTTTCCTGGCTCAATTCCCGCCGTTCCGCGGTGGTGGATGCCGCCTGCCGCCTGACCAGTGGCCGTGGCGCCCGCATCGACTTCTGTGACTATTCATTGGGGGAATCCATATGCATTCCACGCTCCGCTTCGACGTCGTCGTGGTCGGTGCCGGGTTTGCTGGTCTGATGTGCGCGGACAGGCTGTCGCGGCTCGGGTACCGGGTGGCGATCGTGGAGAAGGCCGAAGCGACATTGGCGGGCACGAGCAGCCGGAACGAGGGATGGCTGCACGCCGGCACGTACCACGCCCTCTCGATCCCCCAGCGCCGTGAGGCCATGGCAGTGGCGAAGCGCTGCCGCCTCGGCTGGGAGGAGATCCAGAGGCGGTTCCCCGAGTGCGTGGAGGTGGAGAAGGGCAAGGCCGTCGCCATCGTCCCGGAGTCCTCGCTGGCCGAGTCGCTGAGCCGCTGGGAGGAAGCGCAAGTGGGGCACACCCCCCTGACGCCGACCCAGTACGAGCAGCTGGACGGATACGTCAGTATCGGACGGGACGAGGCCGCGTTCTCGGTCGACGACACGGGGATCAACACGCGGATGCTGGCCGCCAGCCTGTTGTCCGAGCTGCGCACCCGCGGTGTCCGGGTCTTCCTCGGCGCCGAGATCCTCGGACGGGCCGACGGCTTGCTGCGCCTCCACGCACACGGCGAGACGCACGCACTGGAGCACCGGTTCGTCGTGTGCGCCGCCGGCTACTCGACGGAGCGCGCCTGCGCCCAGCTCGGCCTGCCGCCGACACCGGTCCGCCTCTGGCGCAGCCACCTCGTCACGCTGCCCCGGGTCGCCCCGCTCTCCGTGTTCGGGGTGGCCGCGCAGCAGGCAGCGATGATCAACCACGGCGCATGGAGCATCATCGGCTTCAACGAGGACGCGACCGTCGTCGACGCACCGACGTTCGAGGTCGACCCCGCCGTGGCCGACCGGTTGGAGGAAGCCGTCCGCCGGCGCTTCCCCGCGGCCGACATGAAAGCGACGCGGCGCACCGCCTGCGTCAAGGTGGACTACGCGCCCGACGCGAACAGCGCCCGGTCGCTGAACGTCCGGATGCTGCCGGTGACGGGCGACGCCGTGGTCGTCCTGCCGGGCAAGATGACGGAGGCGCCCTTCAGCGCGAACGTCGTCGCCAGCCACGTCTTCGACATGCTGGGCCAGGGCAGCGTGACCGGGCGGCCCATGGACTCGTACGAACTCGTCGGGCAGGCAGCCGTCCGATGAATGCCACGGCACACGAACGGATCGACGAGCACCGCCGCCGCCACGGATTCCGCACCGTCGCCGAAATGGCGGAACTCGCGGAGACGAACACCTTCTTCGACCTCGGCTCGACCTTGATCGCCAAGGAAGCCGAGATCGGGCCGGGCAACACCTTCTACCCCGGTGTCATCGTCCGCTGCGACGGCGGCGCCTGCACCATCGGACGGGACAACACCTTCTTCCCGTCGACCCTGCTCCTCGCGGAAGCCGGCGGCCGGATCACCATCGGTGACGGATGCACGTTCGGACCGGGCGGTGTGCAGTTCAAGGCCAACCGGCCCGGGACCGATCTGCAGGTCGGCGACCGTGTCCGCGTGCTCAACGGAGCCGAGGTCGTCGGCTCCAGCACGCTCGGCAGCGGTTCCCAGATCATCGGCGCCGTAGCGGCGCAGAGCGTGTCGCTCGCCGGGGGCGACGACTTCGAGGGGCCGGACCCGGACACCCGCGGCGCCGTGCTCAAGGGCTTCGGCCTCGCCCGGGGCATTCGCCTCGGCGTGGGCGATGTCGCCAACGGAGCCGGGGACTTCGCCGCGGCACCCGTCGAACGCCAGCTTTCCTACCACCCGAGGGCCACAGGATGAACGTGCCGGACACCGTGCCGCACCCGGAAGACACCCCCCGGCTCGAGCTGGGACTCGGGCTCATCGGCATAGGCCGGCCCTGGCCCCGCGACGAGGACGCCGTCTGCTCCGTCGAGCAGGCGTGGACACTGCTCGATCAGGCCATCGGACTGGGCATCCGCTTCTTCGACACGGCAGCAGCCTACGGAAGCAGTGAGCGCGTCCTCGGCGAATACCTCCGCACCATCCCCGGGGAACAGCGCGCGGAACTGCTGATCGCCACGAAATGCGGTGAGGTGTGGCCCAAAGCCGAGGCCGACGCCGTCGACCACTCGATCGGTGCCCTGGAGGCCAGCTTCGACCGGTCGGCCGGGCTGCTGGGCCGGATCGATCTGCTGCAGCTGCACAAGTGCACCGTGGACGACATGCGGGACGACTCCCTCCTCGCATGGTTCACCTCGCTGAGAGCTGCCGGGCGGGTGGGCGCCATCGGCGTCAGCGTCTCCACTCCGGAGGCACTGCGTGCTGCGGTGGCAACGGAGGTCTTCGACACGGTCCAGTTCCCGGCGAACCAGTCCGGCACGGTGCTTTCCGAAGCCTATGCCCAGGAGAGCACCGGCTGTTTGCCGCTCCTGAACCGGCCGATGGCATCCGGAGCACTCGCGGACTCGCCCAACCCGTTCCGGTTCCACGCGGACACGTTCCGCCGTGGGGTCGTCCTGACCGGCACCACGAACACGGTCCACCTCGCCAGGAACAAGGCCCTCTTCGACGAGGCGGTCGCGGCCGTGCCGTCACCCAAGGAGTTCTGATGACCGCCGATCACACCCAGGAGGCCGCGGTCCCCCTGCACCCGCTCACGACGCAGCAGCGGACGATGCTCGAATTCATCGGCGGCCGGGTGGACTCGTACTACCTCATGACGGAAGCGTTCGTGCTCACCGGCGAACTCGACGTCGCTGCCCTGCGGGCCGCACTGGGCAACGTCCTGGACCGGCACGATGTGCTCCGTGCGGTGTACCCGCCGGACCGCGATGGCTACGCCGTCGCCGGCACGGGTGCGGAGCTGATCGGCACTGTCTGGACCGAGGCCCGCGACCGCGCGTACACCTCGGCCGACGAAGCATTCGCGGCCGGCCTGGAGGAAGCGGCGCGGCCGATGCGGCTCGACAAGGAGCCGCCGCTCCGCGTCTGGCTGAGCTCCCTCGACGAGGACACGACCGCCGTGATCGTCTGCGGACACCACCTGGTGTTCGACGCATGGACGTTCATGCTGTTCTACGAGGACCTGGCTGCGGAGTACCGCGGCGTACGGGCAGGCGGCAGCGTGCGGACCCGCCCGCGCCAGTACGCCGAGGCACAGGCCGCCCCGGACCCGGCCGCCCTCGAAGGCTGGGGAGAACTTTTCGACCGCGGCTACCGGGCCATCCGTGCACTGGACGCCGCCGCCGAATCGCCGAAGGGCCCAGGCGCTGTGCACCGCCGGAGCTGGGCAGGACTGTCCGCGGGGGTCGCGGCGGCGGCCAGGCATTTCTCCGTCACCCCCTTCGCCATTGCGTCCGTCGCGATGCTCCAGGCACTCGGGGACACCTTCGGGGACTCCCAGACGATGTTCGGCTCCGCCTACGCGGGCCGTACCACGGCGGCCGCCACCGGGGCCGTCGGCTACTACTCGACGACGCTGTTCGTGGGCGAGGACCTCGATGCCCACGAGCACGTCGAGGATCTGATCGCAGCCGTCAGCGGCGGACTCCGCCGCTGGTACAACGCGCCGCGCATCCAGTGGGAAGACCACCTGGCCCGATACGGGGCGGAAGACCTCTACCCCGTGAAGTTCGCCTTCCAGCCAGCCGAGCTGACCGAACGGCAGCTCAAGCTGCCCGGACTGCAGACCCGGAAGGTCAGCCCGGCGAAGAAGAGCCTGTCCGCACGCCGGCCGGTCAACTTCATCGGCTCCTACGACGACGACGCGGTGACCGCCACCGTGATCGTCCGCTCCGACGCCCTCGGCGAGGAGCAGGCGGCCCGCCTCGTCGACGGCTTCGGGCAGCGCCTCGAAGCGCTCGCCGCCCTCGCCGTCACCGACTGAACGCACCCGAACCACACTTGCCTGCCCGCCGCGGCAGGCCGAACAAGGAGAGCACGCATGGCATCCGACCTGGACATCATCGAGAAGGAAATCGCGGAGCTGTGGGCCGAGTCCCTCGGGCTCGACAGCGTGGGTGCCGACGAGGACTTCTTCAACCTCGGAGGCAGCTCCATCACGGCGATCCGTCTGCTGCCCGTGATCGCCGACCGCTTCGGGGTCGAGCCGAGCATCGGGGTGGTCTTCGACAACCCGACGCCGCGCGGCATGGCCGCCGCCCTGACAGAACTGGGCGCCCGCGTCCTCTGACCGGCAGGTACGACCGACCGACGGGTACCACCGACCGACAGGTACCCGTCCCACGAGCGCAACGGGGGATCCACTTGACCGCGCACCAGCGCGTACCGTCATCCGGCGGACATTCCGTTCTCGGCCATCTCGACGCAGCCGTCGCCGCCCATCCGGACCGGCCGGCCATCGAGACGTCCGCCGACGGCATCACGTATCGCGAACTCGCAGCCAGGGTCGAGCGCACAGCCGCCCGGCTGACCGCATCGGGCGTCCGGCCGGGGGACCGGATCGTCCTGAAGGGCGAGCGGACGGCCGTGTTCGTCATCACCCTGCTCGCGGCGTGGCGGGCAGGGGCCGTTCCGGCCCCGGTCGACGGCGGGCATCCCCCTGCCAGGATCCGCGCGTACGAGACCGCGGCGCAGGCCCGGTGGACCGCTTCCTCCGACCTCGGCGCAGACGGCAGCACCGGACCGGACCTGCAACGGCACGATGGGGACTGCCCGGAACAGGACCGCGCGGAAGGGCCGGAAGACAGCACCCCGGATCCGCTGAGCCACATCCTGTTCACTTCCGGGACTACGGGCCGGCCGGCCGCCGTGGCGGTCACCGACGGGCCGCTCCGCTCCATGGCCCACTGGTACGGGAGCAAGTTCGCCCCGCGGCACGACGACCGGGTCGCGCTGCTGGGCGGCCTGGGCCACGATCCGCTGCTGCGGGACGTGACGGCCGCCCTCATGGGCGCAGCCACACTCGTCATTCCCGAGCAGGCCGTGCTCCAGGTCCCCGGACGGCTGGCCCAGTGGTCGGCCGCGACCCGTCCCACGATCCTCCACGCCACCCCCGCACTCATCGAGTTCGGACTCCTGAGCGGCCCGGAACCGGACGCCGGCACGGCAGGGCCGCGCCTCATCCTGTCCGGCGGCGCGCCGCTCTCCCGCGGACTCGCGGCCCGGGTCCTGCTCCGCTGGCCGTCAGCCAGGCTGCTCAACGTGTACGGGGCAACCGAGACACCGCAGATCGCAGCGGCCCACGAGGTGCGTCCACCGGTCTGTGCCGAGGGGACGGACGGGGATCTGCTTCCCATCGGCACCGGTGTCGCGGGCGCATCGGTCGTCCTCGGACGCGAACTGCCCGGTACCGCGGCCGCAGCCGACGAGATCGTCGTACGCAGCAGGAGCCTTGCCGTCGGCTATGTCGGCACAGAGCGGTCGAACGACCGGTTCATGCCGGACCCGGCGGGCGAACCCGGCTATCGCGTCTACCGCACCGGGGACCTCGGCACGCGCGGCGCCGACGGGGAGCTGTACGTCGCCGGCCGGGCCGACCGGCAGGTGTCGGTCAACGGCCACCGGGTCGCCCTGGAGGAGGTCGAGGCCGCTGCCCTGCGGCACCCGGCGGTCGCACACGCCGAGGCGACCTTCCGCACGGGACCACTCGGAGACGTCCTCGCGCTCCAGGTGGTGGCGGGCGAACCGGAGGCGGTCACCGCACCGGAGCTCCGCCGGCACCTCTCCGCCCAACTGCCCGGACACGCAGTTCCCTCGGCCGTCCGGTTCACCGAGGCGGTTCTGGACGCGAATCACAAGATGCGTCTCTCCCCGCGCAGCTGACCCGCCGCCGAAGAGGTACCCCAGTGAACGATCTAGAAATTCTGAGGTTCGAGCGGATCGAAGAGGTCCCGGCCCAGGTGTGGGCCGACCTCTCGCACAGCCGCTCCCTGTTCACCTCGCGCGGCTGGAGTCTGACGCTGCGGAGCTCGAACGACCGTGTGCCCGTGGAGTTCTGGGCCGTCCGGGATGCCGGCGGCTGCCTGCTCGGCATCCCGGTGCACATCTACCCCGAGGCCCCCGCCCGCTACACGTACGATGTGTGGTCACTGCACCGGCGCGACCTCGTCCCGGCTGCCGGGAGCGACCACCGGTCCCGCCCGCACGTGCTCATCGGTACGCGCAACGGCCAGCACAACGGCTTCGTGTCCTCGGGCCGTCCCTGCGACGGGGCAGCAGGCAAGCTGCTGACCGCCATCGCGGACGCCCACCGCTCGAGTGTGGTGGGCATGCTGTACCTGGACCGCGAACTGATGCGGGCGCTGACCGCCGAGCTCCCGGACTGGGACGGCTACTTCGTCGACGCGGCGGGCGAACTGGCCGTCCCGGCCGCGGGGTCGGGCATCGGGTCCTTCCTGTCCACCGTTGCCGACAGCCGCGCCCGGGGGCGCATCCGCGCCGAACTGCGCGGCGTCGAGGACGACCCCGTCGACAGGATCGAGGACGCCGCGGCCATCGAGCGGCTGGCCCCGGTCCTGGCCCCCCTCCTGGCAAACCTCCACCGGCGGCACGGACAGCCGGCCGACGAGGCGAGCATGGCCTCCTACATCCGGGCGACCGCCCACTCCGGCCTCCAGCCGCAGCTGTTCCTCACCGGCGGGACGACACGGCCGAAGGCCTTCTCACTGGCCGTCCAGGACGAAAACCTCATGTCGGTGCGGGTCACCGGCTTCGACTACGAGAGCCTCGGCGAGCGGCCGAAGGAGTATCCCCGGCTGCTGATGTACGAGCCGCTGCTGTACGCCATGCGGTCGGGCGTGGGCGTCATCGACCTCGGCACCGGCGCTCTCTTCGCCAAGCTGCTGCGCGGAGCCCGGGCCGTGCCGCTGTACAGCCTCGTGAGGCTCCCCGACGGCCTCCCGGTGGAGCGGGTGCCGGGCGGTGACCGCGCACGCCTCGCGGACATCAGCGCGACGATTCCCAAGCTCTCTGCGGAATCGATCTCACATTGGGCGGTCGACCATGACTAGCACCACCACGGCCCCGGAGACGCCCGTTGGCTGGGGAGCATTCAACCGCTACTGGGTGAGCCAGTCATTCGCCCAGGCCGCGGGGCAGGTGCTCAATGTCGGCTTCCCGTTGCTGGCGGCCGAATTCCTGAAGCTGCGGCCGTCGGAGGTCGCCGCCACGACAGCGCTCCAGTTCATCCCGTACCTCGTCATCACCCCGATCGCCGGCCTGATCGTCGACCGGGTCCACCGGGTCAGGCTGGTACAGCTGTCCCACGCGGTCCGCGGACTGCTCCTGTTGGGGGCGGGACTGCTGGCAGGGGCCGGCCACCTCACCGCGCCCGTGCTCTGGGGCACCGTGCTGCTCGCCGGCGCGCTCAACGCCCTGGCCAGCGTGGGCACCATGGCGCTCGTTCCCGACCTTGCCCCCGAGGGGGGAGTGGCGAAGGCCAACAGCAGGCTCCAGCTGTCCATGTCGGTCACCCAGGTGATCGGGCCCTCCCTCGCGGGCCTTCTGCTCGCCTTCTCGGGCGACCTGGTGCTGTTCGCCATCGCCGCGGCCTTCGCCTTGGCCGCGGTGATGATCATGCGTACCCGTGTGCCCCGGGTAGCGGACACGGACCGGACGAGGGAGCCGTGGCTCCGGTCGTTCGCGGCAGGAGCACGCTTCGTCCGGCAGACCACGACCCTGTGGGTGCTGCTGCTGCAGATGACCCTGTTCAACTTCTTCGAACAGGCGGTGATCACCCTCTTCATGCTGTTCGCCCTGCGCGACCTGGGGCTGACCTCGGCACAGGTCGGCCTGGTGCTCGGAGCGGGGGCCGTCGGTTCCGTCGTCGGCGCCGCCGTCGCCCCCAGGTTCAAGACCGCGAAGGGAGTGACTCAGATCCTGATCCTGTCGATCGGACTCGCCTCCGTCACCCCGGTCCTCCTGCCCCTCATCCCGCAAGGTTCGACCGTGCTCGCCATGGTCATGAGCAGCATCACGTTCTGCTTCTACGGATTCGGGCTCACCGTCTTCAACGTCCACTCGAACACGATCCGCCACGAGCTCGCCCCGCGGGAGCTGCAGGGCCGTCTCGCCGCCGTCTTCCGTACCAGCGCCTTCTCCTCGGTGGCCCTGGGCGCCGGGTTCGCCGGCGTCCTGGCCGAAGCGCTCTCCCTGCGGACGTCCATCGCGTGCGCCTGTCTCGGACTGATCCTCTCCTTCTGCCTGTTCACGCTGCTGCTCACCCGTACGCAGCGTGATGCCCGCGTCACCACACGGACGTAACCACCCTGTTCATCCGTTCCGACGCCGACCCGGAAAGTGTCCCGTGCGCCATCAAGGAAAACTCATCCGTTCGTTCCGCCAGCTCAGGACCGACGTCCTGGCACCGGACTTGCCCATCGTCACCCTGTTCAGCGGCGGCCTCGACAGCAGCTATCTGTTGCTCAGGCTCAAGAACGCCGGCTTCCGCAACATCCACGCCGTCAGCGTCGACCTCGGTGAGGACGAAAGCAGCCAGGAGAAGCAGCAGATCGCCGACGCGCTGGGTGCGACGCTCCACATCATCGACGGGCGCCAGGCCTTCGCCGGCGAGTTCGTCCGCGCCGCCATCAGCGCGCAGGCCGTCTACCTCGGCACCCACCCGGTCAGCTCGACCCTGAGCCGCCCGCTCATCGCCCGCTTCGCCGTGGACCTGGCACGGAACCTGGGCGCGGCAGCCATTCTGCACACCGCGAACCGGTCACAGAACACCCTGCGCCGCCTGAACGGAGCCCTCGCCCTCCTGGGCTTCGACGGCCGGTACGGCAGCCCGTACGACCTCGACCCCGTCGACCGCGACGAGAAGATCCAGGAGCTCAAGGAAGCCGGCCTGGATCGGATGAGCGAGCGCATCGTCAGCGGGGACTCGAACCTGTGGTGCCGCGAGTTCGAGTCCGGCATCCTCGACGATCCCGAGGACCACGCCGTCCCGGAGTACATGTACCGCTGGAGCGCAGTGGGTGCGCCCGACGCCTCCGACACGGTCGAGGTGCGCTTCCGGGAAGGCGTTCCCACGGCCGTCGACGGTGTGGAGATGCCTCTCCTCGACGTGATCGAACACCTGAACGGGCGGGTGGGGGCGTTCGGGCTCGGCCGCTACAGCGGCCTCGAACACCTCGACAACGGCGAGAAGGTGCTGGAGATCCGCGAGATGCCGGCGGCATGGCTGCTGCTGCGTTCCTACCGCCACCTGGAGACCGCCGTCCTCGGCGCGGAAACGATCCGGGAGAAGATGCACCTGGAGCAGCTCTGGGTGCGCGAAGCCCTGGAAGGCCGCTGGTTCGGCGAGCTGCGCGGCGCCCTCCAGTGCTTCATGGACACCTGCGCCCTGCGGGTTACCGGCACGGTGCGCTGGAAGCTGACGCCCGGCACGGCGGAGACCCGCGCGATCGTGGCCGACGACCCTCGCTACCTGAGGGACAGGGAGGCGTGGGAAAAGCAGTCGGTCCTCACGGAGAACGAGCCCTACGCCATGGCTTAGGCGCACGCCATCCGCCGGGCTGGCCGGTCTGCGGTGAGCGCGGCCTCGGGATCCGTCCGGCCGGACCCAAGGACCCGCGCCCCTCATGGATGCGGCATCCTCCCGATGTGCTGGCACCACCCGGCGGGCGAGACTCGGACCACACCGAACGAGGTGACCGAGAATCCGCAGCCCGGGAGAACAGTACGTTCGAGTAGGAGATGGCCGCCGCCCGCCGCGCCGACCTCATCCGCGAGGCCGACCGGTACCGCCGGATCCGCGAGGCCGAGGAGGCGCACCGCGCCTCTTCGCGCGGCCAGGACCATGAAGGGCCGGTGAGCAGAAACCGGAGCCGCTTCGTCCGCGCCGCGTGAACGGCGCCGCCCTCCGAGGTGACCGGCGCACCGGCCGCGACACGGCGATATCGGGTGCCGCCGGCCAGGAGTCCTGTGCGATGCTCGGCGGCGTGGAGAGCAGGACTGTCAGCCCGGTGTCGGTCGGCCGGGCCGGCGAACTGGGCGTCCTCGCCGACGCATTGGGGCGCGCCGCCGACCGGGAGCCCCAGGCGCTGCTCATCGGGGGAGAGGGGCCGGAGTCGGAAGGACCCGCCTCACCGAGGAGTTCCTCGGCGAGGCGGCCCGCAGTGGTGCCGTGGTCGCCGTCGGAGGCTGCGTGGAAATCGGGACGGAGGGGCTGCCCTTCGCCCCGTTCTCGACCGCCCTGCGCACCCTGCACCGGCTGCTCCCAGGGGAGTTGGCGGCCGCGGGCGCCGGCCAGGAGGACGAACTCGCCCGGATCCTGCCCGAACTCGGCGACACGCCGCGCGGCCCCCCGACGAGGAAAGCACCGCCCGGCTCTTCGAGTTGACGGCGCGGATGCTGGAAAGACTCGCCGCCGACCGCACCGTCGTCCTCGTCCTGGAGGACCTGCACTGGGCCGACACTTCCACCCGGCACCTGCTGTCCTACCTGTTCCGCACACTCACCAGCGGCTGGCTGGTCCTCGTCGCCACCTACCGCGCGGACGACGTCCACCGCCGCCACCCGCTGCCAGCCCCAGCACCGCATACCGCTCTTCCGCCTCGCCATCGGCATCGACGCGGGGGAGGGCCGCATCGCCGACGTCCGCACGGAGACCGCCGCCGCGATCGACTACGGCTTCCCGCTCGGGCAGCACCGCTACGCCTGGCCGCTGCTGCTCGCCGCCGCCTCCGCCGAGGCGGACGCCCGGGGACTGCCCGTCGCCGACGCCGGACGCGAAGCCGCCCTGGCCGCCCTGCGCGCGGTCGCCCGCACCCTGGCCACCCCCGTGCCCGTGTGGGTCGCGCACGCCGAGTTCTTCCGCGCCGAGCTGCTGCGCGCCGAGGCCGGGGACACCGTCGCCCACTGGGCCGAGGTGGAGGAGGCCGTCCGCCCGCTGGAGCGTCCGTACCTGCTGGCCCGCGTCCGCCACCGGCTCGCCGAGGCGACGCTGGCCGCCGGCGGCGACCGGGAGCCCGCGACCACCCTGCTCCGCGAGGCCTACGCTACCGCCGGGCAACTCGGCGCACGCCGGCTGCGCGAGGACCTGTCCCTGCTCGCCCAGCGCGCACGACTCCCGCTCACCGCGACCGACACCCCCGCGGCCGGCACCCCCGCGACCACACCTGCCCCGGACGCCGACCCGGTCGAGGCCCTGGGCCTGACCAGCCGCGAACGCGACGTCCTGCGGCTGGTCGCGGCGGGCCACAGCAACCGCCAGATCGCCGAGGAGCTCTTCATCTCCCCGAAGACGGCCAGCGTGCACGTGTCGAACATCCTGGCCAAGCTGGGCGTCGCCGGCCGGGGCGAGGCGGCCGTCCTCGCGCACCGGCTGCGCCTGTTGGGGTCCGTCACGGCTGCGGCGGGGGCTCCTCCTCGACGCGTATGAGCACCTTCCCGGAGTCCAGGTCTATGGGACCCCGTCCCGGATCGCCGTCGCTCACGTCGGTCCGGGACAGCTCCAGCCGCTTGCGCTCCTCGTCCGTGTGCTTGCGTCCCGGGTTGAAGAGCTCCTCGAACATGTTGAACACGTGCCCACCCCTCCTGCCGCCCCTCCCCGCAGGGCGTGCCGTCACCGCACCGTCAGTGTCAGGATCCTGTCGTCGCCGGCCTGCGGCGATCCGCGTCCGTCCGTCTCGCTCGTCACCAGCAGCAGCCTGTCCCCGCCGAGGGCGATCACCGAGCGCAGCCGGCCGTACTTCCCCTCCAGGAAGGCTTCCGGCGCGGCCGCCGGCACAGCCCCCGCCATCGGGATCCGCCACAGCCGCTCGCCCTTCAGCCCGGCCATCCACACCGAGCCCTGCGCCCAGGCGATCCCGCTCGGCGAGGCCTCGTCCGGTCTCCACACCGCCACCGGGTCGCGCAGGCCAGGTCTGCCCGCCTTGCCCTCCGCCTCGGGCCAGCCGTAGTTCCCGCCGGGCTCGATCAGGTTCAGCTCGTCCCAGGTGTGCTGGCCGAACTCGGAGGCCCACAGCCGCTTGTCCTGGTCCCAGGCGAGGCCCTGCACATTGCGGTGCCCGTACGAGTAGACGACCGAGTCGGCCTCGGGGTTGCCGTGCACCGGCTTCCCGTCCGGCGTCATCCGCAGGATCTTGCCGCCCAGCGACTTCCTGTCCTGCGCGAGCCCGGGGTCACCGGTCTCCCCCGTCCCCGCGTACAGCATCCGGTCCGGGCCGAAGGCGATCCGGCCGCCGTTGTGGAAGACGCCCTTGGGGATGCCGCGCAGCACGGTGTCCGGCGCGCCCAGCTGCTGCCCGGGGTCCCGGTGCTCGTCGTACCGCATGCGGGCGATGCGGTTGTCCGACGCCGTCGTGAAGTAGGCGTACACCATCCGGTCCGAGGCGAACGACGGGGACACCGCCAGGCCCAGCAGGCCGCCCTCGCCGCCGGGGTCCACCCCCGGCACCTCTCCGATCTGCGTCACCTTCCCCGATTCCGGGGCGACCCTGCTGATCGTGCCCTTGTCCCGCGAGGCGACCAGCAGGTCCCCGTCGGGCAGCGGGGCCACCCCCCACGGGGAGGCGAGGTCCTTGGCGATCTCCCCCGTCACCGTCACCGAGCCCTTGGCCGGCGGCCCCGGGCTCTGCGCCGCACCGGACGCGCCGCCCGTCGAGCCCGAAGCCGACGCGCTGGGCGCGCCCCGCGGTGGCGAGCTCCCCGGCGCGGCCCCGGGGCCGCCCGCCGGACTGCACCCCGCCGCCAGCAGGACCGCACACCCCGCCAGCAGCGCGCCGGCCGGACCCCCGCGGCCCCGCCCCAACGCCCCACGGCCGGCCCCGCCGTCGAGCCCACCGCCGTACGCCCCGCCACCGGCCCCGCCGCCGTACGCCCGGCCGAACCGGTGTCCGTCCCACCGCCGCTGTCGCATCGCCCTGCTCCCCTCCGGTCCGCGCGACCGCCCTCCGCGATCGTGCCCGTCATCCGTCTCAACAGACAGCGCGGCCCCCGAAGTTCCGCCACTCGTACACCCGATCGAGTGGTTGTGGGTTCAGTCCCAGGCCCCCACCGCCGCCGGCAGCGCGGCGATCTCGGCCAGGTCCCCGGCCGTCAGCCGCACCTCGGCGGCGGCCGCGTTCTCCGCAGCCCAGGTCGCCCGGTCCGCCCCCGGCACCGGCACCACCTGCGGCCCCTGCGCCAGCACCCACGCCAGCGCCACCTGCGCCGCCGTCGCCGCGGGCCCGTGCCGCCGGGCCACCCGCCGCAGCCCCGCGATCAGCACCTGGTTCGTCGCCATCGCCTCCGCCGTGAACCGCGGGTGCCGGGCCCGGACGTCCTCCCACTCGAAGCCCTCCCCCGGGGTGAGCGTCCCGGTCAGGAACCCGCTGCCCAGCGGCATCGCCGCCAGGAACCCCACCCCGCGCGCCGCGCACCACGGCAGCAGCTGCCGCGCCGCCTCCGGCGACCACACCGACAGCTCCGCCTGCACGGCGCTGACCGGGAACACCTGCTGCACGCGCTCCAGGTGGCGCAGCGTCGTCCGGTACTCCCGGTCTCCCCGCCGCCCCGCTCCCGGCCCGGCCCCCGCACCCAGCGCACAGAACCCCAGCGCCCGCACCTTCCCGGCGCCCACCAGTTCCGCCATGGCCCCCCAGGTCTCCTCCACCGGGACCTCGGGGTCCACCCGGTGCAGCTGGTAGAGGTCGATCACGTCCGTCCGCAGCCGCCGCAGCGACGCGTCGCAGGCCCGCCGCAGGTACTCGGGCCGCCCGCAGGCCACCACGTGCTGCTCGCCCGCCCGCAGCCCCACCTTGGCCGACACGAAGGCCTCGGCCCTGCGCTCCCGCAGCACGCGCCCCAGCAGCAGCTCGTTGGTGAAGGGCCCGTACAGGTCCGCCGTGTCGAGCAGGCTGGCCCCCAGGTCCAGGGCCGTGTGCACCGCGGCCAGCGACTCCTCGCCGCGCCGCCGGGAGGGCGCGTACGCCCAGCTCATCGGCATGCACCCGAGCCCGACGGCGCCCACCGCCAGCGCCCCCGCCCCGATCGACCTGCGCTCCACCCGTGTGTCCCCCTCACATCCGGCCATCAAAGTAACGGGTTGATCAGGATCCCTTGGCATAGCCTCGTGATCATGACTGCAAAGACCCCGGACGTGTGGCTCCCGTTCCCCGCGGAGCAGGTCGAAGGACTCCCCGACTCCTTCCGCTACCACCACTGGGACGGCGAGGAGACCTTCCCGGCCGACCCGGCCGCCTGCACCTTCTACGTCACCCCCTACATGAAGTCCGACGAGGTCACCCTGCGCCCGCTGGCGGCCATGCCCGACCTGGAGGTCGTGCAGACCCTCACCGCCGGCGTCGACCACGTCCTCGGCGGCCTCGACCTGCTGCGTCCCGGCGTACGGCTGTGCAACGCCCGCGGCGTCCACGAGGCGAGCACCGCCGAGCTGGCGCTCACCCTGACCCTCGCCTCCCTGCGCGGCATCCCCGGCATGGTGCGCGGCCAGGACGGCGAGCAGTGGCTCTCCGGCTTCTACGACGCCCTCGCCGACAAGTCCGTCCTCATCGTCGGCTACGGATCCATCGGCGCGGCCGTCGAGGACCGGCTCGCGCCCTTCGAGTGCGCGCGGATCACGCGGGTCGCACGCTCGGCGCGCACCACCGTGCGCGGCCCGGTCGAGGGACTCGCCGACCTGCCCCGGCTCCTCCTGGAGGCCGACGTGGTGATCCTGTCCACGCCGCTGACCGACGAGACCCGCGGCCTGGCCGGCTCCGACTTCCTGCAGCGCATGAAGGACGGCGCCCTGCTCGTGAACGTGGCGCGCGGCCCCGTCGTGGACACCGCCGCCCTGCTGGCCGAACTGGAGTCGGGCCGGCTGCGCGCCGCGCTCGACGTCACCGACCCGGAACCGCTGCCCGCCGGCCACCCTCTGTGGCATGCTCCGAACGTCCTGATCACGCCCCATGTCGGCGGCAGCAGCTCGGCGTTCGAGCCGCGGGCCAAGCGCCTGGTGGCCCGCCAGCTCACCCGGTTCGCCGCGGGGGAGCCCCTGGAGAACACGGTCCTGATCACCGACTGACCCACCGACCGACACGCTCCGCATCCGTCCGGATGCGCACAGTGGCATCAACTCCCCATGTGGTCACGGAGAGTAGGCCATCTATGTCCCTGAGTGACGAAAGTGGTGTATCGTCCGGGAACAAGGGGCTGCGCCACGAACGTCTGGCGCTGGGATGATCGGACACTTTGGGGGGCGACGGGCGATGCACGGCCAATGGACGAAGGATCCGCTGCGGTACAGCCGCCGGGGGCGACGATGGGGTGCGCCGGAACCAGCCGGCGAGGGGGACCGGTGAGTGCACAAGGGGCGGCCCTGCCGGTCCGGCAGGCCGCCTCGAACGGGGGCAGAAGCCTGGCGATGCAGCTGCTCCTCGCCGTCGTCAGCGCCGCATACGCCGTCGGCGCCGCCCTGGGCTGGGGCTCCGAGGAACTCGCCGAGATCATGGGCGACTTCGGGCTCAGTGCGGCCGCGCTGCTCGCCGCCGTCTCCTGCTACACCTACGCGCGGACCATCGACAGCCGCGAGCGCCCGGCCTGGCTGCTGTTCGCCTTCTCCTCCCTCATGGGCGCCTGCGGCAACGCCGTCTGGGGCTGGTACGAGGTGATCCTCGGCGTGCCCATGCCCAAACCCTCCCTCGCCGACGTCGCCTTCCTCTGCTTCGCCCCGCCCGCCATCGTCGGCCTGCTCGTCCTCGCCAAGCGGCCCGTCACCCGGGCCGGCTGGGTCTGCCTCGCGCTCGACTCCTGGCTCATCGGCGGGTCCCTGCTCACCCTGTCCTGGAGCCTGGCCCTCGCGAACGCCGCGCGGACCGCCCAGTCCGGCACCTCCGGCAGCGTCCCGCAGGCCGCCTTCTCCCTCGCCTACCCGCTGCTCGACATCGCCCTCGTCTCGATGGTGCTCGTCCTGCACTTCCGGCGCTCGGAGATCAACCGCTCCGCCGTCAACACCGCCATCGCCGCCCTCGCGCTGACCGTGCTCAGCGACGCCCTGTTCACCTCGCCGCTGCTCAGCGCCGGCTACCAGTCGGGGCAGCTGCTCGACGCCGGCTGGTTCGCCGGCTCGCTGCTCCTCGCCTACGCGCCCTGGGGCGCCCGGCGCCTGCCCGCGGCCGCCGGCACCCCCGGCCCCCCGCGCGCCGAGCGGTCCGTCAGCCGTCCCATCACCGGCTCGCTGCCCGCCCTCACTCCCTACCTCGCGGCCGCCGTCTGCACCCTGGGGATCCTGTACAACGTCGTCGACGGCCGGAAGGTCGACCGGGTGGTCGTCCTCACCGGCTGCACCGTCGTGCTCGCCCTCGTCATCCGGCAGGGCATCATGCTCCTCGACAACATCGCGCTGACCCAGGAACTGGCCCAGAAGGAGAACCACTTCCGCTCCCTGGTCCAGGGATCCAGCGACGTCATCATGATCGCCGCCCCCACCGGGACCCTGCACTACGTCAGCCCCGCCGCCGCCGGGGTGTACGGCCGCGACGCCGAGGAACTCGTCGGCACCGAGCTCGCCAGCCTCATCCACCCGCACGACCTCGGCCGCGTCGTCCACGAGGTGCGCCGCTTCCTCGCCTCGCCGCCCACCGAGGAACCCACCACCCGGATCGAGTGCCGCTTCAAGTCCGGCAGCGGCGAGTGGCTCAACGTGGAGTCCACCGTCAACCGCCACCAGGGCGGCCTCATCCTCAACAGCCGTGACGTCACCGAGCGGGTCCGCCTCCAGGCGCAGCTCCAGCACAGCGCCGAGCACGACCCGCTGACCGACCTGCCCAACCGGGCCCTGTTCACCCGCCGGGTCCGCCAGGCGCTGAGCGGCCGCCGCGCGGGCGACCACAGCACCGCCGTGCTCTTCATCGACCTCGACGGGTTCAAGGCGGTCAACGACACCATCGGCCACCAGGCCGGCGACGAACTCCTGGTCGAGGCCGCGCGCCGGCTCCAGGACTCCGTCCGCGCCGGGGACACGGCCGCCCGCCTCGGCGGCGACGAGTTCGCGGCGCTCATCCTCGGCGACGGCAGCCGCGACCGCAGCGCCCGCGAGTACCAGGTCCACGAGATCGCGGACCGGCTGCGCGCCACGCTCGCCCGGCCGTACCGGATCGGCGGGAGCGAGGTCCGGGTCGCCGCCAGCATCGGCGTGGCCTTCGCCGACCCCGGCATCACCCCTTCGGACCTGATGCGCAACGCGGATCTCGCGATGTACCGGGCCAAGGCCGGCGGCAAGGACCGGGTCGAGCTGTACGTCCCCCAGATGCAGGACGAGGTCGTACGCAAGGCGGAGCGGGCGGGCCGGCTGCGCACCGCACTCCACGACGGCGAGTTCGCCCTGCTGCACCAGCCCGTGGTCTCGCTGGAGACCGGCGAGGTCACGGCCGCGGCGGCAGTGGCCCGCTGGCGCTCCACCCGCGGCATCCTCTTCACCCCGGCCGAGTTCTTCCGGATCGCCGACCACCGGGGGGCCCCGGCGGCGGCCCGCCCGGACGGCCCACCGGGCCCACCCGGCCCCGCGGGCCCCGCGGCCGGGTCCCCCGCCCCCGCCCGCGCCGAGGAGCTCGGGCGCTGGGTACTGGAGCAGGCCGTCGCCCAGGCCGCCGAACGGCACCGCGCCGGACACGGCGTACAGGTGGCCGTCCGGACGAGCGCCCAGCGGCTGCTCGACCCGGGGACACCGCCGGGCGCGGCCGACGTGGCGATGTCCCCGGGCTTCGTGGAAGCGCTGCTGGGCCGGCACGGGCTGCCCCCCGGCGCCCTGGTGATCGAACTCGCCGACAGCGACCCCAGAGTCCCCTTCGATGAGCTGGAGCGCCGCCTCGCGGCCCTGCGCCGCCTCGGCGTCCTGGTGGCCCTGGACGGCTTCGGCAGCGGCTATGCCGCCGTCAGCGCCCTGCGGCGGCTGCCGGTGGACGTCCTGAAGCTCGACCGGGGCCTGGTCGAGGGCGTGGTCGAGTCCGCCCGCCTCCGCAAGATCACCGCAGGCCTGTTGCGCATCGCAAATGACCTGGGCATGCAGTCGGTGGCCGAGGGGGTGGACCTGCCCGAGCAGGTCCTGGCCCTGCGCGCCATGGGGTGCACACACGGCCAGGGACTGGCGTTTTCCGGCCCCCTCGACGAGTACAGGCTGCGCCGGGCGCTCGTGCGCGGTACGTTCCCAGTACCGGGCGGGGCGGTCCAGCCCGCCTTGGCCGGTGGTTCGTCCGGGGGCTCGATGGCCATCCGGAGAGGCTCACATAATGAGACGCCCGTCCCACCCACTTGACATCGCCCTCCCGCCGGAGGGAGGGTCAGTGCCATGCGCACCCGAATTCTCGTACTTGGAAAGCGCGTCGGCTGAAGCCGGGACCCCTACATCCCCGCTCCGTGCACCCGACGCGCTCCCCTCGCTTGCCATCCGGCACGAGGGGTTTTTTGTTGCACTGGCACACCTTCGAACCGTCGTAAAACCCTCAGCTTCGAGAAGAGAATGCCGATGACCGAGCAGGCCTCCGGGGCCCAGCATCCGCAGCCGCGGCCCCGTTCCGGCGGAGCACAGCCCGCCGCAGTTGAGCACGTCACGGGTGCCCAGTCCCTCATCCGCTCTCTCGAAGAGGTGGGGTGCGACACCGTTTTCGGCATTCCGGGCGGAGCGATCCTCCCGGCGTACGACCCGATGATGGACAGCACCAAGGTCCGCCACATCCTGGTCCGGCACGAGCAGGGCGCCGGCCACGCCGCGACCGGCTACGCCCAGGCCACCGGCAAGGTCGGCGTCTGCATGGCGACCTCCGGCCCGGGCGCCACCAACCTGGTCACCCCGATCGCCGACGCCCACATGGACTCCGTCCCGCTCGTCGCCATCACCGGCCAGGTCTCCTCCAAGGCGATCGGCACCGACGCCTTCCAGGAGGCGGACATCGTCGGCATCACCATGCCGATCACCAAGCACAACTTCCTGGTCACCAAGGCCGAGGACATCCCGAGGACGATCGCCGAGGCGTTCCACATCGCCTCCACCGGCCGCCCCGGCCCCGTCCTCGTCGACATCGCCAAGGACGCGCTGCAGGCGAAGACCACCTTCTCCTGGCCGCCGAGCCAGGACCTGCCCGGCTACCGGCCGGTCACCAAGCCGCACGCCAAGCAGATCCGCGAGGCCGCCAAGCTCATCTGCCAGTCCAAGCGCCCCGTCCTGTACGTCGGCGGCGGCGTGATGAAGTCCGGCGCGACCGCCGAGCTGAAGGTCCTCGCCGAGCTGTCCGGTGTCCCGGTCACCACCACCCTGATGGCCCTGGGCTCGTTCCCCGACAGCCACCCGCTGCACATCGGCATGCCCGGCATGCACGGCTCGGTCACCGCCGTCACCGCCCTGCAGAAGTCCGACCTGCTGATCGCGCTCGGCACCCGCTTCGACGACCGCGTCACCGGCAAGCTCGACAGCTTCGCGCCCTACGCCAAGGTCATCCACGCGGACATCGACCCCGCCGAGATCGGCAAGAACCGCGAGGTCGACGTCCCGATCGTCGGCGACGCCCGCGAGGTCATCGCCGACCTGATCCAGGCGCTCCAGGCCGAGCACACCGAGGGCAACGCCGGTGACTACTCTGCCTGGTGGAAGGACCTCAACCGCTGGCGCGAGACCTACCCGCTGGGCTACGAGACCCCCGACGACGGCATGCTCTCCCCGCAGCAGGTCATCCAGCGCATCGGCGAACTCGCCCCGGAGCACACCGTCTTCGCGGCGGGCGTCGGCCAGCACCAGATGTGGGCCTCGCACTTCATCGACTACGAGGAGCCCCGCACCTGGCTGAACTCCGGCGGCGCCGGCACCATGGGCTACGCGGTCCCCGCCGCGATGGGCGCCAAGGTCGGCATGCCGGAGCGCACCGTCTGGGCGATCGACGGCGACGGCTGCTTCCAGATGACCAATCAGGAACTGGTCACCTGCGCGCTGAACGACATCCCGATCAAGGTCGCGATCATCAACAACGGCGCGCTGGGCATGGTCCGTCAGTGGCAGACCCTGTTCTACAACCAGCGTTACTCCAACACGGTGCTGCACGCCGACGAGACCGGCCACGACACGGTCGGCTCCCAGGTCGGCGAGTCCACCGCCCCCCGCAAGGGCACCCGCGTCCCGGACTTCGTCAAGCTGTCCGAGGCCATGGGCTGCGTGGCGCTGCGCTGCGAGGACCCGGCGGACCTGGACAAGGTCATCGCCGAGGCCAACGCGATCAACGACCGGCCCGTCGTGATCGACTTCATCGTCCACGAGGACGCCATGGTGTGGCCGATGGTCGCCGCCGGCACCTCCAACGACGAGGTCATGGCCGCCCGGGGCGTCCGTCCCGACTTCGGCGACAACGAAGACGACTGAGCCGAGAGAGCCGAGAGAGAGAACGCCTCACATGTCCAAGCACACGCTCTCCGTCCTGGTCGAGAACACACCCGGCATCCTCGCCCGGATCGCCGCCCTGTTCTCCCGCCGCGGGTTCAACATCGACTCCCTCGCGGTCGGCGTCACCGAACACCCCGACATCTCGCGCATCACCATCGTCGTGAACGTCGAGGACCTCCCGCTGGAGCAGGTGACCAAGCAGCTGAACAAGCTGGTCAACGTGCTCAAGATCGTGGAGCTGGAGCCGTCCGGTGCCATCGAGCGCGAACTCGTGCTGGTGAAGGTCCGGGCCGACAACGAGACCCGGTCCCAGATCATCGAGATCGTCCAGCTGTTCCGCGCCAAGACGGTCGACGTCTCGCCTGAGGCGGTCACCATCGAGGCCACCGGCGGCGCCGACAAGCTGGGCGCCATGCTCAAGATGCTGGAGCCGTTCGGCATCAAGGAACTCGTCCAGTCGGGCACGATCGCCATCGGGCGCGGCGGACGGTCCATCACGGACCGCAGCCTGCGCGCCCTCGACCGCAGCGCCTGACCGTCCGTCCGGAGGCCCGCGCCTCTTTGCCTCTCGCATGGCGAGACCAGGAAACTTCGTCCACGTTCCCCGCCGTACGGTGGGAGCAACACCAGCGCACCAAGGAGATATCCCAGTGGCCGAGCTGTTCTACGAGAACGACGCCGACCTGTCCATCATTCAGGGCCGCAAGGTCGCGGTCATCGGCTACGGCAGCCAGGGCCACGCCCACGCGCTGTCGCTGCGCGACTCCGGCGTCGATGTCGTCGTCGGCCTGAAGGAGGGCTCGAAGTCCAAGGCCAAGGCCGAGGAGCAGGGCCTGAAGGTCCTGCCCGTGGCGGAGGCCGCCGAGTGGGCGAACGTCATCATGATCCTGACGCCGGACCCGCTCCAGGCCGAGATCTACGAGGAGTCCGTCAAGGACCACCTGAAGGAGGGCGACGCGCTCTTCTTCGGCCACGGCTTCAACGTCCGCTACGGCTTCATCAAGCCCCCGTCCAACGTGGACGTCGCCCTGGTCGCCCCGAAGGGCCCGGGCCACCTGGTCCGCCGCCAGTACGAGGAGGGCCGCGGCGTTCCGTGCATCGCCGCCGTCGAGCAGGACGCCACGGGCAAGGCCTTCGACCTCGCGCTCTCCTACGCGGCCGGCATCGGCGGCACCCGCGCCGGCGTCATCAAGACCACCTTCAAGGAGGAGACCGAGACCGACCTGTTCGGTGAGCAGGCCGTCCTCTGCGGTGGCGCCTCCGCCCTGGTCAAGGCCGGTTTCGAGACCCTGACCGAGGCCGGCTACCAGCCGGAGATCGCCTACTTCGAGTGCCTGCACGAGCTGAAGCTCATCGTGGACCTCATGTACGAGGGCGGCCTGGAGAAGATGCGCTGGTCGGTCTCCGAGACCGCCGAGTGGGGCGACTACGTCACCGGCCCCCGCATCATCACCGACGCCACCAAGGCCGAGATGAAGAAGGTCCTCGCCGAGATCCAGAACGGCGAGTTCGCCAACACCTGGATGGCCGAGTACAAGGCCGGTCTGCCGAAGTACAACGAGTACAAGAAGGCCGACGAGGAGCACCTGCTGGAGACCACCGGCAAGAAGCTGCGCAAGCTGATGAGCTGGGTCGACAGCGAGGAGAGCTGATCGCCCGCGGGGCCGGGACGCCTGCCGTCCCGGCCCCGCGCCGCATTCCGGCGCGCCGACACGCTGACGCGCGGACATGCCGCTGCGCCGCCGCGCCACTACGCCGACACGCCGAGAACATGGACATCCTGTAGTGCGGCTTGTCCACCCCGGCCAAGCTCGGACGGGTGATCCTTCCGCACAGGCGGAAATCCGGTCGGGATCCGCTACTACACTGCTCAACACAACGCGTCAGGCCCACAGTGTCGTGCGTCTTCCACGCGGCTACCCCCTCCACCGCCTGCGGCCGTCGGGACGGCCGTCCGCACTGGACTTGTGAGGACCCACGTGAGCTCGAAACCTGTCGTACTCATCGCCGAAGAGCTGTCGCCCGCCACCGTCGAGGCGCTCGGCCCGGACTTCGAGATCCGACACTGCAACGGCGCCGACCGCGCCGAGCTGATCCCGGCGATCGCCGACGTCGACGCCATCCTCGTGCGCTCGGCCACCAAGGTCGACGCGGAGGCCATCGCCGTCGCGCGGAAGCTGAAGGTGGTCGCCCGCGCCGGCGTCGGCCTCGACAACGTCGACGTCTCCGCCGCCACCAAGGCCGGCGTGATGGTCGTGAACGCCCCGACCTCCAACATCGTCACCGCCGCCGAGCTCGCCTGCGGCCTGCTCGTCGCCTCTGCCCGCCACATCCCGCAGGCCAACACGGCCCTGAAGAACGGCGAGTGGAAGCGCAGCAAGTACACCGGCGTCGAGCTCAGCGAGAAGACCCTCGGCGTCGTCGGCCTCGGCCGCATCGGCGTGCTGGTCGCCCAGCGCATGTCCGCCTTCGGCATGAAGGTCGTCGCCTACGACCCGTACGTGCAGCCCGCGCGCGCCGCCCAGATGGGCGTCAAGATGCTGACGCTGGACGAGCTGCTGGAGGTCGCCGACTTCATCACGGTGCACCTGCCCAAGACCCCCGAGACCATCGGTCTCATCGGGGACGAGGCCCTGCACAAGGTGAAGCCGTCCGTCCGCATCGTGAACGCCGCGCGCGGCGGGATCGTGGACGAGGCCGCCCTGTACGCGGCGCTGAAGGAGGGCCGCGTCGCCGGCGCCGGCCTCGACGTGTACGCGAAGGAGCCCTGCACGGACTCCCCGCTCTTCGAGCTCGACCAGGTCGTCTGCACCCCGCACCTCGGCGCGTCCACGGACGAGGCCCAGGAGAAGGCCGGCATCTCGGTCGCCAAGTCGGTGCGCCTCGCGCTCGCCGGCGAGCTCGTGCCGGACGCGGTCAACGTCCAGGGCGGTGTCATCGCCGAGGACGTCCGCCCGGGCCTGCCGCTCGCCGAGAAGCTCGGCCGCATCTTCACGGCCCTCGCGGGCGAGGTCTCGGTCCGCCTGGACGTGGAGGTCCGCGGCGAGATCACCCAGCACGACGTCAAGGTGCTGGAACTCTCCGCCCTCAAGGGTGTGTTCGAGGACGTCGTCGACGAGACCGTCTCGTACGTCAACGCCCCGCTGTTCGCACAGGAGCGCGGCGTCGAGGTCCGCCTGACCACCAGCTCGGAGTCCCCGGACCACCGCAACGTGGTGACCGTGCGCGGCACCCTGTCGGACGGTCAGGAAGTCTCGGTCTCCGGCACCCTGGCCGGCCCCAAGCACCTGCAGAAGATCGTCGGCGTCGGCGACTACGACGTGGACCTCGCGCTCGCCGACCACATGGTCGTCCTGCGCTACACCGACCGCCCGGGCGTCGTCGGCACCGTCGGCCGGATCCTCGGCGAGGGCGGGCTGAACATCGCGGGCATGCAGGTGGCCCGTGCGGAGGAGCACGGCGAGGCGCTCGCCGTCCTCACCGTGGACGACACCGTTCCGCAGGCCGTGCTCACGGAGATCGCGGAGGAGATCGGCGCCACCTCGGCCCGGTCGGTGAACCTGGTCGCCTGACGGCGCGCCGACCGCGGCCCGCCGCGGGCGGTATCGATCGGCATCGGCATACGGGAAGGGCCCGGGGAGTGTCCCCGGGCCCTTCCCGCGTGTACGCGCTCGCCGCGGCCTGCTCGCCGTGGCCGGTCAGCGGGCGGCCTCCGCGAGGCCGGGCGCTCCGGCGGCGGGGGCCTCGGCGGCGGGCATCCCTGCGGCGTGGCCTTCGGCAGCCGCGGCGGGACCGGCGGACCGGCGCAGCAGCGCCGCCGCGAGCACGGCCGTCACCAGCAGCAGGGCCGCTCCGCCCAGGGCCGCGTACGCCATCCCGTGCACGAAGGCCTCGCGGGCCAGGGCCAGTACCCGCTCGCCGGCGGGACCGCCGAGCCGCTGGGCGGTGGCGACCGCACCGCCGAGGGTCTCCCGTGCGGCAGGGTCGGCGCCGGCCAGGTCGGCCCGGTAGACGGCGGTGCCGATGCTGCCCAGGAGGGCCATGCCCAGGGCGCCGCCGAACTCCGTGCCGGTCTCCAGCAGGGAGGCGGCCGAGCCGGCCTTCTCGGCCGGGGCCGCGCCCAGGGCCAGGTCCGAGACCAGGGACATCACCGTGACGATGCCGGAGGACAGCACTCCGGCGGCGGTGAGCAGCAGCCACAGGGAGTCGGTGCCGACCAGGCTGATCATGGCGAAGCCGGCGGCGGCGAGGACGAAGCCGCCGGCGATGACGTACGCCCGGTCGGTCTTCCGGGCGAGGACGCCGGCGACGGGTGCGGCGGCGCCGATGGCGACCGACGGCGCGAGGCTCCAGAGCGCGGCCTCCAGGGTGCCCATGCCGAGCACCGACTGCAGGTACTGGGTGGTGAAGTAGGCCGAGCCCAGGGCGGCGAACGCGGCGACGGCGTTGAGTGCGATGCCCGTGCCGAAGACCCGGCTGCGGAACAGCGACCGGTTGATCATGGCGTCCTCGCGGCTGCGCTGGCGGCGCAGGAAGGCGTACCCGACGACCAGGCCGGCGCCGATGCACAGGCCCCGGGCCGCGGTGAAGCCCTCGGCGGCGATCTCCTTGAGGCCGTACACGACGGGCAGGACGGCGCCCATGGACAGCGGCACGCTCAGCAGGTCGAACCGGCCGGGCGCCGGGTCCTTGAACTCGGGCACCAGGACAGGGGCGAGCGTCAGCAGGAGCAGCATCGCGGGCACGTTGACGAGGAAGATCGAGCCCCACCAGAAGTGGTTCAGCATGACGCCGCTCATGACCGAGCCGAGCGCGATGCCGCCGGTCATGGCCGCGGACCAGATGCCGATGGCCTGGGCGCGCTGCCGGTCGTCGGGGAAGAGGTTCCGGACGAGGCCGAGCGTGGAGGGCATCAGGGTCGCACCGCCGATGCCGAGCAGGATGCGGGCGGCGATGAGGAGTTCGGCGCTGGGCGCGTAGGCGGCGAGCACGGAGGCGAGGCCGAAGGCGGCCGCGCCGATCAGCAGCAGCCTGCGGCGGCCGATCCGGTCGCCGAGCGAGCCCATGGTGATGAGCAGTCCGGACAGGGCGAAGGCGTAGCTGTCGAAGATCCAGAGCTGCTGGGTGGCGCTCGGGTCGAGCTCCCGGGTGATGGCCGGGATGGCGAAGTAGAGGACGGAGGCGTCCATCGAAACCAGGAGCAGGGGCAGCAGGAGGACGGTGAACGCGGTCCATTCCCGGCGGCCGGCGCGGCGTACGGCGGAGTTCGTCATGACGAGAAATGTACAAGCGTCATAAACGCTTGTCTAGGACGTCTGTGTGGATCGTTTGTCTTGGACGCTTGTCTTGCTACGGTGGGCGCATGGGACACCGCGAAGACCTCCTTGAAGGCGCCAAGAAATGCCTGGCCGAGAAGGGTTTCGTGCGGACGACCGCGCGGGACATCGTCAATGCGTCGGGCGCGAACCTCGCGTCGATCGGCTACCACTACGGCTCCAAGGACGCCCTGCTGACGCAGGCGTTCGTCGAGCTCGCCCAGGAATGGGGCGACGCCTTCACGCCGGACGTCACGGGTGAGGGCGGATCGCTGGAGCGCTTCCGGTCCGTCTGGGACGGCATCCTCGGCCGGCGCGAGCAGGCGGCCCCCATGTGGGCGGCCAGCATGGAGATCGCGCTCAGCCGCGACGCGCTGCCGGAACTGCGCGAGATGCTCCTGGCGGCGGAGCCGGAGGGCCGCAGGGGGCTGGCCTCGATGTTCACCGGGATTCCGGAGGACGAGCTCGAAGAGCGGGACGTGCGCACGCTCGGCGGGCTGTACCAGGCCCTGCTGACCGGCGTCATGGCGCAGTGGCTGTACGACCCCGAGAGCGCGGTCACCGCGGAGGAGCTGACCGAGGCGATGCGGCGGGTGGCGGAAGGCGTGGTGGGTGTCGAGGGGGCCAAGGGAGCCGAGGGAGCCGTGGGCGCCAAGGGTGAGGGGGGCGTTGAGGGCTGACGGGCCGTCGGTCTGTGCGCTCCGCGGGGAGTCCGGTCATGACACTGCGGGCCGGTGGGGGCTGGGCGCGCAGTTCCCCGCGCCCCTGAGGGGTGCTGCCGGTTCAGCGTTGGCGTGGCTGCGGGTTTTGGTGGCCGTGCAGGCGGGACGTCTTGAGGGACATGTGGAGCAGCAGGCGGTCCTCGCCCTCGTCCAGGTCGAGCCCGGTCAGCTGCTCCACGCGGGACAGCCGGTAGTACAGGGTCTGGCGGTGGATGCCCAGCGCAGCCGCCGCGCGGCCCGCCTGGCCGGCGCAGTCCAGGAACACCTCGGCGGTGCGGACCAGTTCCCCGTGGGCGGGGGAGAGCAGGGTGCGGACCGCCGGGTCGTCCGCCGGTTCCGCGGCCGCCAGCGCGGACAGCATCCGGTACGGGCCGATCTGCGACCAGCGGGCCACCGGCCCGAGCCGCGGCTGGGCAGCGGCCGCCCGGGCCGCCGCCGCGGCCTGCTCCCAGGCGTCGGCCAGCCGCGCCAGCCCCGCCGACGGCTCGGCGATCCCGGCCGCCGGCCCGGTTCCGGCCGGGGACGTGCCCGCGGCCCCCGCCGCCCGCTCCGGGGCCGGCGTACGGGCCGGGGCTCCGGCCGGGCTGCCGGGGGCGGCCGCGTGCGCCGCCGCTGCCGCCCGGGCGGCCGGGGCCGCGGCGGTACGGGCGCCGCCCGCGGCTCCCGGGCCGGTGCCGGGCGGGAGCAGCCGGGCCGCGACCGCCTCGGCCGGGGTGAGGACGTCCGCCGAGCGCAGCCGGACCAGCACCGCCAGCGCCTGCTCGGGGCCGCCCACCGCGGCGGCGGCGCCCTCGCCGCGCCCCCGCCCCGGAACCACGCACACCGCGGCCGCGCCCGGCACCGACGCCGGGGCCTCGCCGGACCAGGGGGCCACGCACACCACCGCGTGCAGCCCGTCCGCCGCAGCGGGGCCCAGGGCGGCCCGCAGCGCGGCCACGGCCATGTCCTGCTGCCAGCCCCGCCCGGCCGTGATGACGGCCAGGAACTCCCGGGACAGGTCGGCCCCGGCCTTCGCCTCCTGCGCGAGCAGGACCCCGATCCGGTCGGCCACCTCCATGGCGGCGGCCAGCGCCTCCGGGCCCGGGCCGGGTTCCCGGTCGAGCAGCCACACGTAGCCCTGGACGATCCCGCGGTAGCGCACCGGCAGGCAGATCCGCCCCCGGAAGACCCCGGCGTCCGGCGCCGCCGGGATCCGCACCGGGCCGGTGGCCCGGGCGATGCCGAAGCCCTCGAACCAGGACCGCACGGCCGCCGTGGACTGGCGGGTCAGGATCGAGCGGGTGCGCACCGGGTCCATGGCGAGGTCGTCGTCGCTGTCGTGCGCGCCGAAGGCGATCAGGCGGAAGTCCCGGTTCTCCAGCGTCGCCGGGGCGCCGAGCAGCGCCGAAATCTCGTCCACCAGATCCTGGTAATCGCCCTTCACCCGGACATTCTCCCACCGCGGAGCAGGGGCTTCAGACACATGTATGAGATCGCGGCCACGGATGCGTGACAGCTGTCGATGGCCGAGGATCGGGTCCATCCTTAGGTTTCACGGTGGTTTTGCTTGCGTTTTCCTGACGGCCTCCGCGCCACCCCCGACGGGGTGCCGGACGCCGCTTCTGCCACCTGTTGGAGGTGCCCCGTGCTGGGTCCCGCGATCCTCGCCGCCTCGCGCAGCGACAAGATGCGCCGAATCGTCTCTGCCGCCCCGGTGACCAAGCCCGTGGTGACCCGGTTCATCCCCGGCGAGACGGTCGACCAGGTCATCCCGATCGTCGAGGACCTCGCGCAGAAGGGGCTGGAGGTCACCCTCGACGTGGTCGGCGAGGACATCACCACGGTGGAGCAGTCCTACGCCGCCCGTGACGCCTACCTGGAGCTCATCGGCCGGCTGAAGGAGCTGGAGCTGGGCGAGCGGGCCGAGATGTCGGTCAAGCTCTCCATGTTCGGCCAGGCGCTGGAGGGCGGCCACGAGCTCGCCCTCGCCAACGTCCGCCCGGTCGTCGAGGCCGCCGCCGCGATCGGCACCACCGTCACCCTCGACGCCGAGGACCACACGACCCTCGACTCGATGTTCGCCATCCACGAGGAGCTGCGGAAGGACTTCCCGCAGACCGGATGCGTCATCCAGGCGTACCTCTTCCGCACCGAGGCCGACGCCCGCCGCCTGGCTGCCAACGGCAGCCGCGTCCGCATCGTGAAGGGCGCCTACAAGGAGCCCGCCGAGGTCGCGTACCAGGACAAGGGCGAGATCGACAAGGCGTACGTCCGCATCCTGAAGATCCTGATGGACGGCGAGGGCTACCCGATGATCGGGTCGCACGACCCGCGCCTGATCGCCATCGGGCAGGAGCTCGCCCGGGCCGCCGGGCGCAAGCTGGACGAGTACGAATTCCAGATGCTGTACGGCATCCGCAGCGAGGAGCACCTGCGGCTCGCCGCCGAGGGCCACCGCATGCGCGTCTACACCGCGTACGGGACGGACTGGTACGGCTACTTCATGCGCCGCCTGGCGGAAAAGCCCGCCAACCTGCTCTTCTTCCTCCGCTCGATGATCACCAAGAACTAGGTCAAGGAGTTACCCGACCCATGGATGCTGTGACCCAGGTCCCCGCGCCGGTCAACGAGCCGGTCCACTCGTACGCCCCCGGCAGCGCCGAGCGCACGCGTCTCGAAGCGCAGCTCAAGCAGCTGTCCGAGAACCCGATCGACCTGCCGATGACGATCAACGGCATCAAGCGGATGGGCGGCGGCGAGCGCTTCGACGTGGTCCAGCCGCACGACCACAAGTCGGTGATCGGCACCTACGGCAACGCCAACCGGGCCGACGCCCAGGAGGCCATCGACGCCGCCCTCGCGGCCGCCCCGTCCTGGCGTGCGCTGTCCTTCGACGACCGCGCCGCGATCATCCTCCGCGCCGCCGAGCTGCTGGCCGGCCCGTGGCGCGAGAAGCTGGCCGCGTCCACCATGCTGGGCCAGTCGAAGACCGCCCAGCAGGCCGAGATCGACACCCCCTGCGAGCTCGTCGACTTCTGGCGCTTCAACGTCCACTTCGCCCGCCAGATCCTGGCCGAGCAGCCGGTCGCGAACTCCGCCGGCGTGTGGAACCGCAGCGACCACCGCCCGCTCGAGGGCTTCGTGTACGCGATCACCCCGTTCAACTTCACCGCCATCGCCGGCAACCTGCCGACCGCCCCCGCCCTCATGGGCAACGTGGTCGTCTGGAAGCCGTCCCCGACGCAGACCCACTCCGCGGTCCTCCTGATGGAGCTCCTGGAGGAGGCCGGCCTGCCCAAGGGCGTCATCAACCTGGTGACGGGCGACGGCATCGCCGTCTCCGAGGTGGCCCTGAACCACCCCGAGCTCGCCGGCATCCACTTCACCGGCTCGACCAAGACCTTCCAGTACCTGTGGAAGACGGTCGGCAACAACATCGAGAACTACCGGTCCTACCCGCGCCTGGTCGGCGAGACCGGCGGCAAGGACTTCGTCGTCGCGCACCCCTCCGCGGACCGCGCCGTCCTGAAGACCGCCCTGACCCGCGGCTCCTTCGAGTTCCAGGGCCAGAAGTGCTCGGCGTCCTCGCGCGCCTACGTCCCGGCCTCCATCTGGAACGACGGCTTCAAGGAGGCCTTCGCGGCCGAGGTCGACGGCATCTCCATGGGTGACGTCCGCGACCTGACCAACTTCATCGGCGCCGTCATCGACGACCGCTCCTTCGCGAAGAACAAGGCCGCGATCGACCGCGCCAAGGCCGACCCGACCTGCACGATCGTCGCCGGCGGCACGTACGACGACTCCGAGGGCTACTTCGTCCGCCCGACCGTCATCGAGTGCACCGACCCGGAGAACGAGGTCTTCACGACCGAGTACTTCGGCCCGATCCTCGCCGTGCACGTCTACGAGGACGACACGTTCGACGAGATGCTGGCCCAGATGGAGTCGGTGTCCGCCTACGCGCTGACCGGCTCGATCATCGCCGGCGACCGCCACGCCGCCGCCGACGCGATGGAGAAGCTCCGCTTCGCCGCGGGCAACTTCTACATCAACGACAAGTCCACCGGCGCCGTCGTCGGCCAGCAGCCCTTCGGCGGCGGCCGCGCCTCCGGCACCAACGACAAGGCGGGCGCCGCGAGCAACCTGCAGCGCTGGGTCTCCACCCGCTCCATCAAGGAGACCCTGGTCCCGCCGACCGAGTACGGCTACCCCCACATGGGCTGACCGTCCTCGGCAGGGCCGACCGCCCCGCCGAACCCCGCCCCCGCTCCGGTACCCCCAAGCCCGGAGCGGGGGCGGTATCCATTTCCGGGCCCGCCCACCCCGCCGTGGTGCGGCTCAGACCTCGAACAGGACCTGGTCCAGGGACTTGCGGACCAGGCCGGGGACCTCGCAGTCGTCGGCCGGGTAGCCGACCGGGATCACGGCGAAGGCCTTCTCGTTCTCCGGGCGGCCCAGCACGTGGGAGAGGAAGCGCATCGGGCTCGGCGTGTGGACCATGGCGGCCAGGCCCGACAGGTGCAGGGCCGTCAGGAGCATCCCGACCGCGATGCCGACCGACTCGTCCACGTAGTAGTGCTTGCGCTTCTCGCCGTCGGCGCCCAGCCAGTAGCGCTGTTGGAAGACGACGATCAGGGCCGGGGCATCGGTGAGGTGGGTCTTGACCGCGTCCGTGCCGAGGGGGCGCAGCGCCGCCAGCCACTCGTCGCCGAGCCGGCCGTCGTAGGAGATCTCCTCCTCCTGCTCGGCCGCGGCGCGGATCCGCCGGCGCACGGCCGGGTCCTTGACCAGGACGAAGGTCCACGGCTGCTGGTGCGCCCCGGACGGCGCGGTCGCCGCGCACGCGACGGCATCGCGGACGACCTGCTCGGGTACCGGGTCGGAGGAGAAGTGGCGTACGGTGCGCCGCTCGTCCATCCGCGTACGCAACTCGGCGGCGCGCACCAGGGATTCGCTGCTCGGCATCCGCTCGGGCCGGTAGGCGACGGGCCGGTACGGCTCGCCGTGGGTCGGGGTCCAGTGCTGGGCGCTAGGTGACATGGGGCGAGTGTGCCGAGGGGGAACCGCACGGGCCAGGACCGCGTCCCGAACGTCTGTCCGTTGTGTGACGACAGGGGGGTATTGGCGATGACGAGCACCGGCCGTTTCCTGGACTGGGAAGGCTGCTTCAACGTCCGCGAGCTGGGCGGCCTGGGGAAGGTGGCGCCGGGCCGGGCGGTCCGGGCCGACGCCCTCGACCGGCTCACCGCCCGCGGCTGGACCGCGCTGGCCGACCACGGGGTGCGCACCGTCGTCGACCTGCGCAACGACGGCGAGGCGGAAGCGGACCGCGCACCCCGCCCGGCCGGGCTGAGGACCGTCCGCATCCCGCTCGACGGGATCGAGGACCGGGAGTTCTGGGACGAGTGGTGGGGGCGTCCGGGTTTCGGCACCCCCGCCTATTTCCGGCCTTTCCTCTCCCGCTTCCCCGAGCGTGTCGCCGCCGTCGCCGAGGCCGTCGCCGACGCCCCGCCCGGAGGCGTGGCCTTCCACTGCGGCCTGGGCCGCGACCGCACCGGCATCATCGCCCTCGTGCTGCTGCGCCTGATGGGCGCGGACCCCGGGGAGATCGCCGACGACCACGGGCTGAGCGAGCCCCGGGTCCGCGCGATGTACGCCGCGCGGGGGCGCGCGTACGACAGCACCGAGATCGAGGAGTACGTCGCCGGGCTCGGAACCACCGTGCACCGGCTCGCCCGCGACACCGCGCGGTGGCTGGACCCCGGGCCGTACCTGCGCGCGGGTGGCCTGAGCACGCCGGTGCTGCTGCGGTTGTGCCGGAGACTGGGGGGATGAGCGATACGCCGGTGATACGGCTCGCCCACACCTCGCAGTTGGGGGAGGACGAGCTCGACGGGATCAGGCAGCTGCTCGACGAGGCCTTCGACGGGGACTTCGGCGAGGAGGACTTCGAGCACGCCCTCGGCGGCATGCACGCCCTGGCGTACGGGCCGGGCGGGGAACTGCTCGCGCACGGCAGCATCGTCCAGCGGCGGGTGCTGCACGCCGGGCGGGCGCTGCGCTGCGGCTACGTCGAGGCCGTGGCCGTACGCCCCGGGGCGCGGCGGCGGGGCCTGGGCGGCGCCGTCATGGCGGAGCTGGAGGAGGTCGCGGCCCGGGCGTACGTGCTCGGCGCCCTCTCCGCCTCCGACGAGGGGGCCGCGCTGTACGAGAGCCGCGGCTGGACGGTGTGGGGCGGGCGGATCGGGGCGCTCTCGCCCGACGGGCCGGTCCGCCTCGCCGAGGAGGAGGGGACGACGTACGTGTGGGTGCCCAAGGGCGCGGCCCTGCCGGACCCCGCCGAGGGGCTGTGGTTCGACTGGCGGGACGGGGACGTGCTCTGACGCTCCGCCGGTGGTCCGGTCATGCCGGTGGTCCGGGCATACAACCGCGGGCCGGTGGGGGCCGGTCGCGCAGCTCCCCGCGCCCCTTGCGGGGCGCGGTACCGCACCGCCGTCGACTCCGCTGCGGACTGCCGGTCTCAGTCGTCGAGACGGACCAGCATTTTGCCCGTGTTGTCCCCGCGGAGCACGCCGAGGAAGGCCTCCACCGTGCGGTCGATCCCCTGGACGACGGTGGTGTCGGTGCCGACGCGGCCGCTGCGCAGGTGCGGGACGACGAACTCCTCCAGCTCCTCCTGCAGATCGGTGTGGTGGCGGACCAGCACCCCTTCCAGGCGCAGTGACTTGTGCACCACCTCGAAGAGGTTGCGCGGCGCGGCGGGCGAACGGTCGCCGTTGTACATGGAGATGCCGCCGACCCAGGCGATCCGCCCGAACTCGCGCAGCGAGCCGATCGCGCCCTCCAGGTGGTCCCCGCCCACGTTGTCCACGTAGACGTCGATGCCGTCGGGAGCCGCCTGCGCCAGCTGCTCGCCGACCGGCCCGTCGTGGTAGTCGAAGGCGGCGTCGAAGCCGAGCACCCCGGTCAGGTGCCGGACCTTCGCCGCGGAGCCCGCGCTGCCGATGATCCGGCGGGCGCCCATCAGCCGGGCGAGGTGTCCGACGGCGGTGCCGACGCCGCCCGCCGCGGCAGAGACGAAGAGGTCCTCGCCCTCGCGCAGGGCCGCGGTCCGGGTGAGGGCCGCGTACGCGGTCAGGCCGGTGCCGCCGAGGATGCTCAGGTACGCCTCCAGCGGGACCCCCTCGTACGGCCGCAGGAGGCGGGTGCCCTCCACCCCGAGGGTGACGAGGGCGTGGGTGCGCCAGCCCTCGCGGTGGAAGACCAGGTCGCCCTCGCGCAGCCCCGGGTCGCGGGAGGCGAGCACGCGGCCCACCGAGCGGCCCTCCAGCGGGGTGCCCAGCTCGAAGCCGTCCTCGCCGCCGTCCATCAGCCCGCGGTGGTACGGGTCCACGGAGAGCAGCAGGTTCTGCACCAGGGCGGTGCCCGGGGCCGGCTCCGGGACGGCGGTGCGCACGAGGGCGAAGTCGGAGGCGGCGGGGAAGCCGGTGGGGCGGGCGGTCTGGTGCACGGCGTAAGCGGTGTTCGCGGTCATGGGAAGGACCGTAGGAAGGAATCGGCGGGCCGGGCAGAGGGTTGCGATCATGGAAGTCGCAGTTCCATGAAACCTGCTCACAGGACGAGGTGGGAGACCCCATGACCGCACCCGGACCGGCCGAACTCGCCCCGCGCGAACTGCGGATCCTGGTCGCCGTCGCCGAGACCGGCGGCTTCTCCGCCGCCGCCGTCCGCCTCGGCCTCACCCAGTCGGCCGTCTCCCACTCGGTGCGCGGCAGCGAGGCCAAGATCGGCGCGGTCCTCTTCGACCGCGGCCGCGCCGGTGCCTCGCCCACCGCCGCGGGGGAGCGGGCCGTGGCCCTCGCCCGGCGGATCCTCCGGCTGTACGAGACCCTCGGCTCCGAGGTGCGCGCAGCCGGGGCCGCGGCCGGCGGCGGCGACCGCGACGCCCTCCGGGGCGTGCTGCGCATCGCGGCCTTCCGCAGCGCGGCCCTGCACCTGCTGCCGCCCGCCCTGGACCGGCTCGCGGCCCGGTACCCCGGCATCCGACCGGAGGTGCGGGTGGTGCGCGAGATCGGCGCCGGCACGGCGGGGGAGGTGGCCGCCGGCCGCGCCGACCTGGCCGTCGCCACCCTGAACGCGGACGGCTCCGGGCTGCCGCCGGGCCTGCTGAGCGGGGTGCTGGTGGAGGAGGCGTACGCCCTGGTCCACCCGGCGGGACACGCCGACCCGAGGTCGCTGCCGCTGCTGGACTGGGACGAGAACTGCGGCTCGTACACCCGCGCCTGGTGGCGGGCCCAGGACTGGATCCCCTGCGCCACGGTCAAGGCGGAGGACGACGGGATGGTGCTCACCATGGTCGGGCGCGGGATCGGGATGGCGATCATGCCCGAGCTGTCGCTGCGCGAGGCGGACGACTCCGTCGGCATCACCGGTCTGGGCCCGTCGGGGCCGGTGAGACGCGTGGGATACGTCACTGCCCCGGAATCCGCTGCCACTCTCGCCGTCAGGGCTCTGATCAGGGAACTTCGCTCCGCCACGGCCTGAAAACGGATGCCCGGGGAGATCCTTCCGAGGGCGTGCGCGTCTCAGATAGTAGGAAGTCCGAGTAATTGCGGAGACATACAGCGGGACCTGCCCTAGCTTTGTAGGAGCCGAACGTCTCGCTGATCAGGCGAATGGCGGCCGACGACGCGCGCCCCCGGCAGGCAACCCCTGCGGCGCAGCGCTCCCGCCCTTTCCGGCGCCTTGAAGGATTCCCTCATGCGGCCCCTCGTGCCGCGCTCTCAAGGAGTCGATCACCATGACGAAGACCTCCCCCGCCTCCGCCCGCCGCGTCCGCCGCTCCGCCACGGCCGACGCCGACCGCAAGAACGCCGCCGCCGCCCTGCAGCGCGCCCTCGACCGCCGCGACAACGGCGGCTCGGCCGGCCACTGACCCCGTCGCACCCCACCCGGGCGGGACATATTGCGTCCGCATGGTGGACGCAATATGTCTGAAGCTTGGGACAGGGAGTACGGTTCCGACATGTCGACCAGCATCAATCTCGCAGTGATCCCCGGTGATGGCATCGGCCAGGAAGTCGTGGCTCAGGGCCTCAAGGTCCTTACCGCGGTCCTGCCCCAGGATGTGAAGCTGGAGACCAAGGAGTACGACCTCGGCGCCCGCCGCTGGCACCGCACCGGTGAGACCCTCCCGGACGCGGAGCTGGAGGCGCTCAAGCAGCACGACGCGATCCTGCTCGGCGCCATCGGCGACCCGTCGGTCCCGTCCGGCGTCCTGGAGCGCGGGCTGCTGCTCAAACTGCGCTTCGCCTTCGACCACTTCATCAACCTGCGCCCCTCGAAGCTCTTCCCGAACACGGCGACCCCGCTCGCCGGCCGTCCGGAGATCGACTTCGTCGTGGTCCGCGAGGGCACCGAGGGCCCGTACACCGGCAACGGCGGCAGCCTGCGCACCGGCACGCCCGCCGAGGTGGCCACCGAGGTCAGCGTCAACACCGCGTACGGCGTCGAGCGCGTCGTCCGCGACGCGTACGAGCGGGCCAACGCCCGCCCGCGCAAGAAGCTGACGCTGGTCCACAAGAACAACGTCCTCGTGTACGCGGGCCACCTGTGGAAGGGCATCTTCGACAAGGTCGGCCGGGAGTACCCCGAGGTCACCACCGACTACCTGCACGTCGACGCCGCGACGATCTTCTTCGTCACCCAGCCCGAGCGCTTCGACGTGATCGTCACGGACAACCTCTTCGGCGACATCCTCACCGACCTGGCCGCCGCCGTGACCGGCGGGATCGGCCTCGCCGCCTCCGGGAACATCAACCCGACCGGCGCCTTCCCGTCCATGTTCGAGCCCGTCCACGGCTCGGCCCCGGACATCGCCGGCACCGGCAAGGCCGACCCGACCGCGGCGATCCTGTCCGTCGCCCTCCTGCTGCGCCACCTCGGCCACGAGGACCGCGCCGCCCGCATCGAGGACGCCGTCTCCGCCGACCTCGCGGAGCGTGACGGCACCTTCCGCACGACCGACCGGATCGGCGACGCGATCGCCGCACGAGTAGCCGGCTGACCCGGCAGCCCCACCCAGGAAGCCGCCGGGTCGCGCGACTGACGCACCCGGCGGCTTTTCCTGTGCGGTCCCGGGTGCCACCATCTCCCCTGGGCCGCACTCCCCGCTTCTCCGCGGACGGCTCGCGCGCGATAATCGAACGCGAGACCGCGGAATGCGGGGAAGCTCGGACGTCCTGTACGCCGTGAGCGCGGTCCGCCATACACAACCGGTGAAGGACATGCACTCATGACGATGCCCACGATCGAGCTCAAGCCCTCCTCGAACCCGCTGTCCGACACGGAGCGCGAGGCGATCCTGGCCAGCCCCGGCTTCGGCCGCCACTTCACCGACCACATGGTGACGATCAAGTGGACCGAGGGCCGCGGCTGGCACGACGCGGAGCTGGTCCCGTACGCGCCGCTGTCGATGGACCCGGCGAACATGACCCTGCACTACGCGCAGACGATCTTCGAGGGGCTCAAGGCCTACCGCCAGCCCGACGGCAGCGTCGCCACCTTCCGCCCGGAGGCCAACGCCGAGCGCTTCCAGGCCTCCGCCCGCCGCATGGCGATGCCGGAGCTGCCGACCGAGCTGTTCATCGAGGCCTGCGACGCGCTCATCAAGCAGGACAGCGCCTGGGTGCCCTCCTCCGGTGAGGCCTCCCTCTACCTGCGGCCGTTCATGTTCGCCACCGAGGTCGGCCTCGGCGTCCGCCCGGCCAACGAGTTCCTCTTCATGGTCATCGCCTCCCCGGCGGGCGCCTACTTCGCCGGCGGCGTCAAGCCCGTCTCCGTCTGGCTCTCCGAGGAGTACGTGCGCGCCGTCAAGGGCGGCACCGGCGCCGCCAAGACCGGCGGCAATTACGCCGCGTCCCTCGTCGCCCAGGCGCAGGCCGCCTCGCACGGCTGCGACCAGGTGGTCTGGCTCGACGCCGTCGAGCACCGCTGGATCGAGGAGATGGGCGGCATGAACCTGTACTTCGTGTACGGGGACCGCATCGTCACCCCGGAGCTGACCGGCTCGCTCCTGCCGGGCATCACCCGCGACTCGCTCCTCACCATCGCCCGCGACCTCGGCTACACGGCCGAGGAGGGACGCATCTCCACCGAGGACTGGAAGCGCGACAACGAGAACGGCACCCTGACCGAGGTGTTCGCCTGCGGCACCGCCGCCGTCATCACCCCCGTCGGCTCCGTCAAGTCCGAGCGCGCCGACTGGACCCAGGGCAACGGCGAGCCCGGCGAGGTCACGATGAAGCTCCGCAAGGCGCTGCTCGACCTCCAGACCGGCCGCACCGAGGACACCCACGGCTGGATGCACCCGCTCGGCTAGCCGTCCCCGCTCGAACGAACCGGAGGCCCCTGCGCGATGCGCGGGGGCCTCCGGTCGTCATCCGCCGGCAGGGGAGGGCGGGGAGCGCGGTCAGCGCTCCTCGTCCGCCTCGCCCTCGCGCCGCTTCTTCTTGCGGTCGTCGCCCGCCCCGTCCGGGCCGAGGGGTATCAGCGACTCGCCCAGCACGTAGGCCAGGCCGGCCACACCCCTGACGATCTTCCCCGCCACGTACACGAGCTCTTCCACGACGCCTCCCCGCTTTCCTTCCGCCTTGCACGTCTGCAGTCCACCCCGCCGGTGAGGGCCCACAGTGGGCCCTCGTACAGCGGGGTCGACACCGCGGCCGGGCCGACCGCCGCACCCGCCGCCCAGGAGGCGGTGGCGCGGAGGTTCCACCCGCCGCTGTACCAGTAGACGCCGCTGCGGGCCGGGCGGTTGAACACCTGGAGGGATTCGGCGTCGTACCGGCCGCGGCAGCGACGGTGGCCGATCGGCGTGATGGCCGCCCAGGGCGCGCCGATCGCGGTCAGCAGCACCACCATGCCGAGGGAGAGCAGCTCGCTCATGCGCAGCAGCAGCCGGTATCCGAAGACGGTCGCGACCACGGTTGGCAGGGCGGGCTGTGGTGGCACTGTATTTGAGCGCTGCTCAATGTGGCCTAGCCCTTTCCCTGAGGTCAATCATTCCCGGACAGCGATCGAAGAGTTAGAGTGATGCTCTAACTCGTCGACGGCAAAGGTGGTGGATCGGCGTGCGGCTGACTCCTACGGAGCGCGACCGGCTGCTGCTGCGCAGCGCCGCGGAACTGGCCCGGGCCCGGCGGGCCCGGGGCCTCAGGCTCAACGTCCCCGAGGCCACCGCGATCGTCGCGGACACGGTCTGCGAGGCCGCACGCGACGGCAAGCGCCTGGCGGAGGCCGTCGAGGAGGCCCGCGGCGTGCTGGGCGCCGCCGACGTCCTGCCCGGCGTGGCCGACGTGGTCACCGAGGTGCACGTGGAGGCCGTCTTCGACGACGGCTCCCGCCTCGCGGTGGTCCCGGCGCCGATCCGGGGCGCGGTCCCCCTCGGCGACGACGCCCCCGGGGCGGTCGTGCCCGGCCCCGGGACCCCGCAGCCGGAGCCGGCGGTGCGCCTGCGCGTGCGCAACACCGCCTCCGTCCCGGTGAGCGTCACCTCCCACTTCCACTTCTTCGAGGCCAACCCCCGCCTCGACTTCGACCGCGCCGCCGCCTACGGCATGCGCCTGTGCGTCCCCGCCGGCTCGTCCGTCCGGTTCGATCCGCACGGGGAGGCCGACGTCGGCCTCGTCCCCATCGGCGGCGACCGCATCGCCGTCGGCTTCGCCGGGCTGGTCGACGGCCCCCTGGACGCCCCCGGAGCCAAGGCGCAGGCCCTGGCCAGGGCACGGGCCTGCGGCTACCTCGGCGCCCACGACGGCGAAGGCGGTCACAGCGACCAAGGCGACCCCGCCGACGGAGACCCGAACGGCCCGGAAGGAGCCACCCCATGAGCAGGCCCGACCGGCACAGCGACCACTGCGCGCCGGGCAGCCGGCACATCGACCCGCACGAGTACGCCGCCGTCTTCGGCCCCCGCGCCGGGGACCGGGTCCGGCTCGGCGACTCCGGGCTCACCGTCCGCGTCGAACACGACGCGCAGGCCCCGGGCGACGAGTTCCTGGCCGGCTTCGGCAAGACCGCCCGCGACGGCCTGCACCTCAAGGCCGCCGCCGTCCGGGAGACCTGCGACGTCGTCATCAGCAACGTGCTGGTCATCGACGCCGTCCTCGGGATCCGCAAGGTCTCCGTCGGCATCCGCGAGGGCCGCATCCACGCGATCGGCCGGGCCGGCAACCCCGACACCCTCGACGGTGTGGACGTCGTCGTCGGCACCGGCACGAGCATCGTCTCCGGCGAGGGCCTGATCGCCACCGCCGGCGCCGTGGACACCCACGTCCACCTGCTCTCCCCGCGCATCATGGAGGCCTCGCTGGCCGCCGGCGTCACCACCGTCATCGGCCAGGAGTTCGGCCCCGTCTGGGGCGTCGGCGTCAACTCCCCGTGGGCGCTGAAGCACGCCTTCAACGCATTCGACGCGTGGCCCGTCAACATCGGCTTCCTCGCCCGCGGTTCGTCCTCCGACGCGGCCCCGCTGGTCGAGGCCCTCGCCGAGGGCGGCGCCTCCGGCTTCAAGGTGCACGAGGACATGGGCGCCCACACCCGGGCCCTGGACACCGCGCTGCGCGTCGCCGAGGAGCACGACGTCCAGGTCGCCCTGCACTCGGACGGCCTCAACGAGTGCCTCTCCGTCGAGGACACCCTGCGCGTCCTGGACGGCCGCACCATCCACGCCTTCCACATCGAGGGCTGCGGCGGCGGGCACGTCCCCAACGTGCTGAAGATGGCGGGCGTGCCGAACGTCATCGGCTCCTCCACCAACCCCACCCTGCCCTTCGGCCGGGACGCGGTCGCCGAGCACTACGGAATGATCGTCTCCGTCCACGACCTCAAACCGGACCTCCCCGGCGACGCCGCCATGGCCCGCGACCGGATCCGCGCCGGAACCATGGGCGCCGAGGACGTCCTGCACGACCTGGGCGCGATCGGCATCACCTCCTCCGACGCCCAGGGCATGGGCCGGGCCGGCGAGACCGTCCGCCGCACCTTCGCCATGGCCGCCAAGATGAAGGCCGAACTCGGGCCGCTGGCCGGCGACGGCGAGGGCGACGACAACGCCCGCGTCCTGCGCTACATGGCCAAGCTCACCATCAACCCGGCCATCGCGCACGGACTCGCGCACGAGATCGGCTCCATCGAGGTCGGCAAGCTCGCCGACATCGTGCTGTGGCGCCCGCAGTTCTTCGGCGCCAAGCCCCAGCTCGTCCTCAAGTCCGGCTTCCCCGCGTACGGGGTCACCGGCGACCCCAACGCGGCCACCGACACCTGCGAACCGCTCGTCCTCGGACCGCAGTTCGGCTCGTACGGGGCCACCGCCGCCGACATCTCGGTGGCCTTCGTCTCCGCGGCCGCTGCCGCCCTCGGCTCCGACGCCATGCCCACCCGCCGACGCCGCGTCGCCGTGCGCGGCACCCGCGGCATCGGCCCCGGGGACCTCCTGCTCAACTCCCGGGTGGGCGCGGTCGACGTGGACGCGCGCAGCGGGCTCGTCACCCTCGACGGCGAGCCGCTGCGCTCCCCGGCGGCCGACTCGGTCTGCCTCAACCGCCTCTACTTCCTCTGACCGGCACAGCCTCTGACCGGCCCAGCCCCTGACCGGCCCAGCCCCTGACCGGCACAGCCCCTTAAGGACACCCCTGCCATGACCAAGCCCGCCGCCGACGGATTCCGGATGCCCGCCGAGTGGACGCCCCACGAGCGCACCTGGATGGCTTGGCCGAGCCCCAACCCGACCTTCACCGACGAGCGGGAGCTCGCCGGGGCCCGCGCGGCCTGGGGCGCCGTCGCCCGCGCGGTGCGCGCGTACGAGCCCGTGACCCTCGTGGTGTCCCCGGGCGACGCCGAGGGGGCCCGCGCGGTCGCCGGCGCCGGCGAGGGCCACCCGCTCACGGTGGTCGAGCGCGAGCTCGACGACGCCTGGATGCGCGACATCGGCCCCACCTTCGTCACCGACGGGAGCGGCGGGCTGGCGGCCGTCGACTGGACCTTCAACGGCTGGGGCGCCCAGGAATGGGCCCGCTGGGAGCACGACTCGAAGATCGCCCGGCACGTCTCGGACCTCGCCGGCGCCCGCACCTTCAGCACCCCGCTCGTCAACGAGGGCGGCGCCGTCCACGTCGACGGCGAGGGCACCGTGCTGCTCACCGACACCGTCCAGCTCGGCCGGGGCCGCAACCCCGGCTGGACCCGCGAGCAGGTCGAGGCCGAGATCCACGCCCACCTCGGCACCACCCAGGCGATCTGGCTGCCGTACGGCCTGGCCGGGGACTACGGCACCTACGGCACCCAGGGCCACGTCGACATCGTGGCGGCCTTCGCCCGGCCGGGCGTGGTGATGGTGCACACGCAGCCCGATCCGGCCCACCCGGACCACGAGCGCTGCAAGACGATCGCCGACCTCCTGCGCGCGGCCACCGACGCCCGGGGCCGCCGGCTGGAGGTCGTGGAGATCCCGGCGCCGACGGTGCTGGAGGAGGACGGGGAATGGGTCGACTACTCCTACATCAACCACTACCTGTGCAACGGCGGCGTGGTGCTGTGCGCCTTCGACGACCCGCGCGACGAGGAGGCGGCCGAGATCTTCCGGGGCCTGTTCCCGGAGCGGACCGTCACCCTCGTCGACGCACGTACGATTTTCGCCGGGGGCGGCGGCATCCACTGCATCACCCAGCAGCAGCCGAAGGTCTGACCGGAGGCGGACCGGCAGCGCAACGACAGCGCAACGACGGCGGAACGACGAGGAGCAGCCCATGGCGGCGGACGGAGCACGCGCGGCACGGAAGAACGCGCCGCCGCGCGAGGACGTCCTCGCCGCCGCCATGGCCACGATCGCCGCGCGCGGCCTGGACGGCCTCACCATGGCGGGCCTGGGCCGCGAGGTCGGCATGAGCAGCGGCCACCTCCTCTACTACTTCGGCAGCAAGGACGAGCTCCTGCTGCAGACCCTGGAGTGGAGCGAGGCCGCGCTCGGCGCCGAGCGGCGGGCCCTGCTCGCCCGCCGCGGGCCGGCGCGCGAGCGCCTGGACGCGTACGTGGACCTGTACGTGCCCGATGAGGCCCGGGACCCGCACTGGACGCTGTGGCTGGAGGTCTGGAACCGCTCGCAGAACGCCGGCTCCGGCGAACGCGACCGGCAGGCCGCCATCGAGGGCGCCTGGCACCGCGACCTGGTGGCGCTGCTCGCCGAGGGCGTCTCGCGCGGCGAGTTCCGGCCGCTGGACCCCGACCGCTTCGCGGCCCGGCTGCGGGCCCTGCTGGACGGGTTCAGCATCCAGGTCGCGGTCGGCCTGCCCGGGATCGGGCGGGAGGGCATCCTGGCCCACGTCTCGGAATTCCTGGACGAGTCTCTCGTATCGTGAGACGCCCCCGGCGTCGGGCGGCGCCGTGTGACACACTGCGAACGTGCTTGCTCAGTTCGTGATTATCGGCAGCAGCGCGCCGGTCCGCAGTGGCCGCTGAACCGTGGAAGACCTTCGCGGGGGCGGCCACCGTGCCCCAGACCCGCGCGCAGACCTCTCGCACCCGCGAGGGGTCTTTTCGTTTACCGGCTCGCATCCTGCCGGGAAGGCGATGCGCGCGATGATGGGGGCAGTGGAACCCGGGCATCCGGAACCACTCATCCGACAGGAGTCAGACCAGCATGACGACGACAGAGGCGACAGCGCCGGAAGCGGCCCGGGGACCCGACGATGCCTTCCACGTCTTCGACACCACGCTGCGCGACGGCGCCCAGCGTGAGGGCATCAACCTCACCGTCGCGGACAAGCTGACGATCGCCCGGCACCTGGACGAGTTCGGAGTGGGCTTCATCGAGGGCGGCTGGCCGGGCGCCAACCCCCGCGACACCGAGTTCTTCGCCCGCGCCCGCGCCGAGATCCGGTTCAAGCACGCCCAGCTCGTCGCCTTCGGCGCGACCCGGCGGGCGGGCGGCTCGGCCGCCGCGGACCCGCAGGTGCGGGCCCTGCTGGAGTCCGGCGCCCCGGTGATCACCCTGGTCGCCAAGTCCCACGACCGCCACGTCGAGCTCGCCCTGCGCACCACCCTCGACGAGAACCTGGAGATGGTCCGCGACACCGTCGCCCACCTGGTCGCCCAGGGGCGGCGCGTCTTCGTCGACTGCGAGCACTTCTTCGACGGCTACCGCGCCAACCCCGAGTACGCCAAGTCCGTGGTCCGCACCGCCCACGAGGCCGGCGCCGACGTGGTCATCCTCTGCGACACCAACGGCGGCATGCTGCCCGCGCAGATCGGTGCCACCGTCTCCACCGTGCTCGCCGACACCGGGGCCCGCCTCGGCATCCACGCCCAGGACGACACCGGCTGCGCGGTCGCCAACACCCTCGCCGCCGTCGATGCGGGCGCCACGCACGTCCAGTGCACCGCGAACGGCTACGGCGAACGCGTCGGCAACGCCAACCTCTTCCCGGTCGTCGCCGCCCTGGAGATCAAGTACGGCCGCCGGGTGCTGCCCGACGGCGCGCTCGCCGAGATGACCCGCACCTCGCACGCCATCGCCGAGGTCGTCAACCTGACCCCGTCCACGCACCAGCCCTACGTCGGCGTCTCCGCCTTCGCGCACAAGGCGGGCCTGCACGCCTCGGCCATCAAGGTCGACCCGGACCTCTACCAGCACATCGACCCCGAGCTCGTCGGCAACACCATGCGGATGCTGGTCTCCGACATGGCCGGCCGCGCCTCGATCGAGCTCAAGGGCAAGGAGCTCGGCGTCGACCTCGGCGGGGACCGCGCCCTGATCGCCCGGGTCGTCGAGCGGGTCAAGGAGCGGGAGCTCGCGGGCTACACGTACGAGGCCGCCGACGCCTCCTTCGAGCTGCTGCTGCGCGCCGAGGCGGAGGGCCGCGCCCGCAAGTACTTCCGCACGGAGTCCTGGCGGGCCATCGTCGAGGACCGCCCGGACGGCACCCACGCCAACGAGGCCACGGTCAAACTGTGGGCCAAGGGTGAGCGGATCGTCGCCACGGCGGAGGGCAACGGACCGGTCAACGCGCTGGACCGGGCCCTGCGGGTGGCCCTCGAACGCTTCTACCCGCAGCTGGCCAAGTTCGAGCTGACCGACTACAAGGTCCGCATCCTGGAGGGCACCCACGGCACGGAGTCCACGACCCGCGTCCTGATCTCCACCACGGACGGCACCCGCGAGTGGTCCACCGTCGGCGTCGCCCCGAACGTGATCGCGGCCTCCTGGCAGGCGCTGGAGGACGCCATCACCTACGGCCTCCTGCGCGCGGGCGTCGAGCCCGCAGAGTGACCGGCCGCCCGGTGGGCCGTGCCGCAGCACGCGCCGCGGTACGCGCCGCCGCCGGGAGCCGTCTCTTATGTCCGACTCACACGGAAAACCGGTGGTTCCGGTAGCGTCGGGAGTATGAGGAGCAGGCTGATATCCGTACTTCCCGGGCTCCTGCTCGCCCTGTCTGCCGGCGTCCTCGCGACCGCCCCGCAGGCGTCGGCGGCGACCGGGCCCGAAGCCGTCGCGGAGGCCCTCAAGCAGGGTCCCGTCCACGTCGACCCGCGCGCCGCCGCGCAGCTGCCGAAGGACGAGGCGGACGCGCTGGCGAAGAAGATCAAGGACGCCGACAAGCCCGTCTTCGTCGCCGTGCTGCCGAACTCCGCGGAGTTCCCGGCCGACAGCGTGCTGCGCACGATCCGCACCGAGACGGGCATCACCGGGCTGTACGCGATCCGGCTCGGCGACGGGTTCAACGCCGGCGCCGACCCCGCGGTCATGCCGCCCAACGCCGTGCGCAACCTCACCGACGCGGTGAAGGCGGGCGGGCCGGTGGACGCGGCCACGCAGCTGAACAACTTCGTCGACCAGGCCCTCCCCCAGGCCAGGGGCTCGGCCCCGGCCTCCTGGAGCGGCGGCGCCGGCACCGGCGGCGGCGTCCCGGTCGGCGGGCTCGTCACCCTCGGCGCGGTCGCGCTGATCGGCGGCGGCGGTGCGTACGCGCTGGTCCGCCGCAACCGCAGGAAGAAGGAGGAAGCGGAGCGCGAGGCGGTGGAGAAGCTCCGCACGGTCGTCGACGAGGACATCACGGCCTTCGGCGAGGAGCTCGACCGGCTGGACTTCCACCCCGCGGAGCCCGGCGCCGACGACGCCATGCGGGCGGACTACTCCCGGGCCCTCGACTCGTACGAGAAGGCCAAGGACATCATGGCCGCGGTGCAGCATCCGCAGGAGGTCACGGGAGTCACCCAGGCCCTGGAGGACGGGCGTTTCGCCCTGGCCTCCCTGGACGCGCGGCGCCGGGGCAGGGCGCTGCCCGAGCGGCGTCCGCCCTGCTTCTTCGACCCGCGGCACGGGCCCAGCACCGAGGACGCCGACTGGGCGCCCGCGGGCGGGGCCGCCCGCGGCGTGCCCGTGTGCGCGGCGGACGCCGTCCGGCTGCGCGAGGGCCGGGACCCGATGGTCCGGACGGTGGACACCGAGTACGGGCCGCGCCCCTACTACGACGCCGGCCCCGTGTACGGCCCGTGGGCCGGCGGGTACTTCGGCGGGGGCGTGCTCCCCGGCCTGCTGGTGGGCACCCTGCTGGGCTCGATGATGTCGTCCGGCCACGCCTACGCCTCCGACTTCGGCGGCGGTTTCGAGGGCGGGGACTTCTCCGGTGCCGACTTCGACCCCTCCGGCTTCGGGGGAGGGGACTTCGGCGGCGGCGGGGGCTTCGACGGCGGGGGCGGCTTCTAGAGCCGCCCCCGGATCCGGCGGTGGTGGCGGTGCTCAGCCCTGCCGGACGGCCGAGATGTCGAAGGTCAGCCTCACCTTGTCGCTGACCATGACACCGCCGGCCTCCAGTGCGGCGTTCCAGGTCAGGCCCCAGTCCGAGCGCAGGATCTCGGCGGAGCCCTCGAAGCCGACGCGCTCGCTGCCGTAGACGTCCGTGGCGGAGCCGTTGAACTCCAGGTCGATGGAGAGCGGCCGGGTGACGTCCTTGATCGTCAGGTCACCGGTGATGCGGTAGGTGTCCGCGCCGACCCTGGCCGCCCCGGTGGAGCGGAAGGTCATCAGCGGGAAGGCGTCGGCCGCGAAGAAGTCCTCGCTGCGCAGGTGGGCGTCGCGGTCGGCGATGCCCGTGTCCACGGAGGCGATCTTCACGTCGATGGTGGCGGTGGAGCGGGCGGGGGTGCCGCCGTCCAGGTGCAGCGAGCCGGAGTAGTCGCCGAAGCTGCCGCGGACGTTGGTCACCATCGCGTGGCGGACGGTGAAGCCGATGCTGCTGTGGGCGGTGTCGATGACGTAGTCGCCGGTGAGGGCGGCCAGGGCCGGGTCCGCGTCGAGGGTGGCGACGGCGGTGGCGGTGTCCTGCTGGCTGCGGCGGGTGAACAGACCCATGACTCTCTCCTCGGTGGGGGTGGTGCTGTCGAAGTTGTTTAACCTTCAACGAGAACGACCGTAGACCCATTCCGTTCAAATTTCAACATCCGGTCGGGGTGTCAGGCTGTTTTGTGGGACCCCCACAACCGGCGACCGTCTCGCCTGGTGGTCTTCGCGCCCCGCTCCGCGGTTCTGTGCGGGCCGGACAGCGGAACACGGCCGAGACTGTGTGGAACCAACGGAGGTTTTTCATGGTCGGCTTCGTAAGGTCGGTACATGACCGTTGTGGACCAGACTCCGAGCGAGCCGACGGACGCCCGCGGGCGCGTGGCCGAGCTGCACTCCCTGCGCGAGCAGGCGCGGCGTGGACCGAGTGACCGGGCGACCGAGGCCCAGCACGCGAAGGGCAAGCTGACGGCGCG
>NZ_JBIVXV010000022.1:0-120759 GCF_044769385.1 Streptomyces sp. NPDC090445
ATCAGGACCCGGCCCGAACCCTTGCCCGTCACCTTGACCAGCGGCGTCCTGCCCCGCCGCGACCAGGTCAGGCCCTTGCCGGGCTTCAGGTCCTGTCCGGCCTCGTCCTCGAAGGCTGTCCACGCGCCCAGGAGCTGGGCCGTCCTCTTACCCGCGACCACTGCTCCTCCCGCCACCTGGCCACGGCCTGCTCGTCGCGCTCGACGGCCCGGTGCGCGGGGACCTGCGGCGACCAGCCCAGCCGGTGCAGCAGATACGACACCCCACGCTGGGTGTACCGGTGCCCGAACAGCCGGTGGATCAGCTCCGCGACCCTGGCAAGGGTCCACCGCTGGTCCTCCACCCAGCCGTGCACCGCAGGGCCGGCCTCCAACTCGACCTGCAGGCGTTCTGCGTGGGCATCGCTGAGCTGACACGGAAAGCCACCGGGCCTCTGGGAGGCCAGGGCCGGCCTGCTGCCGTCCCGCCAGGCCGCGTGCCAGGCGTACGCCGACTTCCGCGACACCCGTAACCCGCGGGCCACCTCCGGCGGCCGCACCCCCTGCTCGAACATCTCCACGACCTCGAAGCGCACCGCTTCACGCTTCGCCCGCCCCGCGGCGGTCAGTCCGCCGCCATCCGCGTACCTCATGACGAGGATGTAGCACCGCCAACGCCCGCTGTCACCCCACCCTTTCAACCTCAGCGTCAACGTCAGCGGACGGGTGCTGCACAGAACGCTGGACGCCCGTCGTCGGGTTCGACGGTGGTCACCGGTCACCGAGGGGCCACAGCGGCTGAAAACAGAGCCGGACCTGTGTCGGCGACGTTGGATATGGCACCTGACTGCCATGAAGAATGCCCTCGGGCCCGGTGCCGTGCGCTGAGCTGTTCAGAGTTTCTTTACTTGATCAAGGCGGCCCGCTGGCAACGGCCCGGGCGCGCGACAACCAGCACAGCCAACCCTTTCCGGGGCTCCGCCACAGATCCCGGCCCTCCCTCCGAGGGGCAGGGGGTCGTGTGCGAGTGCGGCTTCGTCGTGGTGTCGGGCTCGCGGTCGCGGGAGGGGGTCCCTCCTCGCCCGGGCACCGGAGGCATACCAGGAAGCCCCGGGCACGGCGAAGCTGCCCGGGCGACGAGGGACCCCTCCCACTCAGGCCCCGAATCCGCCGGAGGCTGACTCCGGCCGGCAGGCAGCCAACTCCGAGGGCGCTCAGGACGCCAGTACTTCGGCGACTTCGGGCACGTCACGATAGGCCCGAGTCGATCGAGCACGATCCTCGTGCGTTCCGCCGTGCGTTCGCTGCCGCTTTGCCCGAGGGCGAGCATCCGACCCGCTGTTCCCGCTGCGGCCTCGGGCTCGTTGGCGTCGGCGTAGGCCACCGCCAGCCAGGAAAGGTACAGCGCCAGCTCCCGGGCGTGGCTGGCGTCGTATCGTCCGAGCACGTCCGTCAGCAGCGACACGGCCCGTAGCGGGCGCCGCAGTTCGGTGTAGACACGGGCCTCCAAGACCGGCCCCGGGCGGCCCGATGCGTCGGCCGGCCCCGGAGCCTCGAACTCCGGGAACTCGAAACCACAGGGGCTCGAACCCCGGATTCCCCCGGCTCCCCCGTCCCTCAGTGGCCCGGCAGGACGCAGACGGTGTCGAGGCCGAGGACGTGGTTGAGGCGGCCGAAGGCCAGCCAGGACCCGATGCTCATGGTCAGCTCCACGATCTCCAGCTGGCTGTAGTGCGCGGTCATCCGCTCCCAGAACGCGTCGTCGAGGCGGTGGTGGTCGAGGGTGTACCGCTCGGCGTACTCGGCGGCGAGCCGGGTCCGCTCGTCGAAGCGGTCCGTGGTGCGCCACTCGGTGACCGCGTCGGCGAACTCCTCCTCGACCTTCTCCCCGTCGCGCTCGGTCCGCCAGTCCAGGCAGAAGGAACAGCCGTTGATCTGTGCGACGCGCAGCCGCGCGGCCTCGAACTCGCGCAGCCCGAGGGTGGTGTGGGCGTACACCGACAGCGAGAAGTTCGCGGCGGCCGGCCCGATCCCGGGGACCATGTCGCCCCACACGTACTCGATCGGGTGCTGCCCTTCGGGGACGTCGATCCTCATGGCGGTCATGGCCGTTTCCTTCCGAGTCTGCCGACGGCGGGGCGCAGCGGGATGTCCAGGGCGTCGTAGAGGCCCGGTTCGGCTTCCACCAGCCAGTCGATGGCGCCGACCAGGCGGCCGACGGCGGTGGCGTTGCCGCCGGCCGAGCGGTTCTCGTCCTCGTCGGTGGCCTCGACGGTGACCTCGATGCGGGGGCGGCCCTCGATGACCACGCGGTGGGCGCCGTCGCCGCCGTCGGGCGGCGCCGGCCAGTCGGGGGCGCAGGAGGGGTGGATGCGGGTGACGTGTTCGATGACGAGGCGGGGTTCGCCGTCGACGATGCCTTGGACCTCGAAGCGGATCGCGCCCTGGGTGCCGGCCTCGAAGACGCCCATGGTGCGGGTGGTGACGGTGGTGTCGAGGGCGCGGCGGTCCACCGTCTCGCGGATCCCGTCGAGTTCGACGCCGAGGGCGCGGGCCATCATGCGTATCTGCCCGCCCCACACCATGGTCGGGACGGACGGCATGAGCATCATCGGCTCGAAGTCCATGGGCCGGCCCATGCCGACCAGGTCGCGCACGGAGTCGGGCTGGTCGTAGGTGGAGTAGTCGAAGATCTCCTGGCAGCGGATGGCGTCGATCGCGGTGCCCAGTCCGCTGACCAGGAGTGGGAGCACGTCGTTGCCCCAGCCGGGGTCGACGCCGGAGGCGAACAGCGAGCCGCCGCCCTCCGCGACGGCGGCCGCCACCGGATCGCGGAACTCCGGCGGGGCGCTGCGGTGGTCGTACAGCGGGTAGAGGGCGGGGCTGACGACGACCGCTCCGGCCCGGATCGCCCGGGTGATGTCGGCGAGCGCGCCGTCGGGGCGGATGTCGCCGGTGGCGGCGTAGACGACGGCCCGCGGCCGGGTCGCGAGGACCGCCTCGGCGTCGTCGGTGGCCGTGACCCCGGTGTCGTGGCCGAGGCCGGCGAGGCGGCCCGCGTCGCGGCCGACCTTGTCGGGATGGTGGACGATGACGGCGGCCAGTTCCAGCGCCGGATGGGCTTCCACGGCACGGATGGCCAGACGGCCGACGTTGCCGGTGCCCCAGACAACCGTGGGAATCATGCGCGGAGGGTAGCGACAGGATCCCGAGGTTCCCAGAGTCGCGCGGGGAAAACTCCGCGGGCCGCCGTTACTGGTTCTGCTACTGGTTCTGCCCGCCGAGGAGGAACAGGAGGTAGACGAAGAAGGCGAAGAGGTGGCCGACGAACAGGTAGGCGATCAGCCGGATCACCAGTCCGCGCGGGAACTTCATCTGCATGCGCATGGTGGTGGTGCTCCTTGGAGTTCAGTGGTGGGTGGTCGGGCGGCCGGGGCCGGTACCCGTGCCCGTGCCTCCGAGGCACAGGCCGGAGAGGCTGCTCTGCAGCAGCGTGTGGACGAACAGCAGGTCGGCTCCCGTGCGGGAGGCCGCGGCGATCCGGTGCGGGGTGAGCGAGTCGAAGTGGGCGCTGTCGCCGGGCTCCAGCAGGTACTCGGCCTCGCCCAGGTGCAGCCGCAGCCGCCCCTTGAGGACATACAGCCACTCCTCGCCGGGATGGACGCGGACCAGCTCGCCCTGGCTGCGGTCGCCGTACGGGACGTGCACGCGCAGCGCCTGCATGCCGCGGCCGGAGCCGCCCGCCTGCCAGTACGTCCAGCCGTCGGCCTCGCGGGCGCCCGGACCGCCCGCGCGTACGATGGGATCGGCCTCGGCGGGGGTCTCGCCGAGCAGCTCGGAGACCGTCGTGCCGTAGGTGCGGGCGAGCCCGAGCAGCAGCGGCAGCGAGGGCTGGCGGCGCCCCGTCTCCAGGCGGGAGAGGTGGGCGGGCGAGAGTCGGGCCCGGGCGGCGGCGGCCTCGAGGGTGAGTCCGGCGCGGCGGCGCAGCTCGCGCAGCTGCGGGGCCACCGCGGGCAGCGCGTCGGCTTCGGTGCCGGGGTCGGCTCCTTCGGGGCCGGCCGGACCGGGGGGACCAGGTGTCATGCTCCGATTGAGCCAGAACCTTGCCTGACTGGCAATCCGTCTTACCTCTGAGGCAAAGTCCGGTCCCGGCCGAGCACCGTCTCCACCGTGTCCGCCTCGTCCGCGCGCTTGTCCGGCCGGTGGCGCAGCACCCGCGCGAAGCGCAGCGCCACCCCGGCCGGGTAGCGGGGGGAGCGCTGCAGGCCGTCGTAGGCGATCTCGACGACCAGCTCCGGCCGGACCCGCACGGTGTGCCCGTCGTCCTCCACGGCCAGTTCCCGCAGCCGGCCGGTCTGCCAGTGCAGCATCTCGTCGGTCAGCCCCTTGAAGGTCTTGCCGAGCATGGCGTACGAGCCGCCGCCGGCCCGGGCGCCGAGGTGCAGGTTCGACAGGGTCCCGGTACGCCGGCCGTGGCCCCATTCGGCGGCGAGCACGACGAGGTCCAGGGTGTGCACGGGTTTGACCTTGAGCCAGTGCCGGCCGCGCCGGCCGGCAGCGTACGCGGAGTCGAGGGCCTTGGCCATGACGCCCTCGTGGCCGCGGCGCAGCGTCTGGGCCCAGAACTCCTCGGCCTCGGCCGCCTGCGCCGCCGGGTCCTCGACGGCGAGCCGGCGGACCCGGAAGCCCTCCGGCACGAGCGCGGCGAGGACGGCGTACCGCTCGCGGACGGGCAGGTCGAGGAGGACGTCGCCGCCGGCGGCCAGCACGTCGAAGAAGTACGGGGCGACGGGCAGCGTCCGGCGGGCGGTCTCGACGTCGATCCGGGACCCGACCCGGCTCGCGATGTCCTGGAACGGCACCGGGCGGCCGTCCGGGCCCCGGCCGATGACCTCGCCGTCCAGGATGAACCGCTCCCCCGCGAACCCCCGCGCCGCCTGCACCACCTCCGGCAGGCGGTCGGTGATCTCGTCGAGGGAGCGGGTGTAGACGTGGACGGCGTCCCCGTCGCGGTGCACCTGCACCCGGATCCCGTCGAGCTTCTCCTCCACCGCGCAGGGCCCCAGCGCGGCCAGGGCCTCGGCCACCGACCCGGCGGTGTTCGCCAGCATCGGCTGGACGGGCTGCCCGACGCGGAGGGTGATCTCGCGCAGCACGGCCCGGCCCCCGGCGAGGACCGCGGCGCCCACCCGGGGCAGGGAGCCGTCGAGCATCACGGCCCGGCGCAGCTCGGCGGCCGGCACCCCGGCGGCCGCGGCCACGCCCTCCAGGGCCACGGCGTCCAGGGCGCCCTGGCGCACCTCGCCGGACAGCAGGCTGCGCAGGAACCGCTGCTCGGGCTCGGTGGCGGCGGCGAACAGGGCGTCGACGATCCGGTTCCGCCCGGCCTGGGAACCGGGCCCGGCCAAGGCGGCGAGCTCGGTGACGGCCGCGTCCACCTCGGCGACGCCCAGGCCGGGCCGGTCGGCGGGTGCGACGGGCCGGCCGAGGGTACGCCAGCCCAGGCCGGGCCGGCCCTGCGGGAGCCGCCCGGCGAGGTACGAGATGACCAGGGCGGCCTCGTCCGCGGGCACGGCCGCGAACAGCTCCGCGAGCAGGGCGGTCTTGCGGGACCGGGCGGAGGTCTCGGCAACCGCCCGGGACACACGCGCAACCTCGGCAAGCAGCATGCCGCCATCCTCCCGCCACCCAAGCAACCCCGCAGCCCGCCACCCCACCCCCTCCACCGCCACCCCACCCCTCCGGCGCCGATCCAGCCTCTCCGGCGTTTGAGGAGCGGGGTCCGGGGCGGAGCCCCGGGAGGTCGGGCGCGCAGCGCCCGCCGGGCGGAGGCCGGGGTCGCAATCCCCGGTTTCGGGAAGGGGCGGGGTGGGGGAAAGCACACAGCGGGGCGCCCCCGGGCCGGAGCCTGCGGCACGCCCAGGGGGGCCGGAGCCCGCAACGTACCGCGGACGCGGTACACCGGCAGGCGCCCGCGTACTCCCCAAGGAGGTGCGCGGCTCCACCCGGAGGCGCTCAGCGCGCCCCGATGATCCGTCTAGGGTGCCGGTATGACGCTCCGACTGCCGAAGCCGAGGCTCCCGCTCCCCCGGCCGCTCCCCCGGCACCGCCGAAGCCGCTTCCTCGCGGGCGCGGCCGCGCTCGCCGTCGTCGCGGGCGCCGGAACCTGGACGGCCGCCGCATCCGGCGGGCAGCCGCCCGTACGCCGCGAGGACCGGGTGCTCGACATGCCGGGCGCCGGGATCGACACCTCGTACTTCACCGCCCCGGGCCCGGAGAAGCGTCCGGCGGTGCTGCTGGGCCACGGCTTCGGCGGCAGCAAGGACGACGTCCGCGCGCAGGCGGAGCGGCTGGCCCGGGACGGGTACGCGGTGCTGACCTGGTCGGCGCGGGGCTTCGGCCGCTCGGGCGGGCAGATCGGGCTGAACGACCCCGAGTACGAGGTCAAGGACGTCTCCCGGCTCCTCGACTGGCTGGCGACGCGCCCCGAGGTGCGGCTCGACGCCGCCGGTGATCCGCGGGTCGGTGTCGCCGGGGCGTCGTACGGCGGGGCGGTCGCGCTGCTCGCCGCCGGGTACGACAGCCGGGTGGACGCGATCGCCCCGCAGATCACGTACTGGAGCCTCGCGGACTCCCTCTTCCCGCAGGGGGTGTTCAAGAAGCTGTGGGCGGGGCTGTTCTTCACCACCGGTTCGGCGGGCGGCATGCAGCCGGGCGGCCCTGCGGAGGCGTCCGCGGACCGGCCGTCGACGGCCGCCGGACCCGGTGCCCCCGCGACCGTGGCCGCGGCCACGGCGTGCGGGCGGTTCCGGCCGGAGCTGTGCGCCATGTACGAGCGGGTCGCGGCCTCCGGTATGCCCGACGCCGAGGCTCGCGCGCTGCTGGAGCGGCGCAGCCCGTCGGCGGTCGCGGACCGGATCAAGGTGCCGGCGCTCATCGTGCAGGGGCAGGACGACTCCCTCTTCCCGCTGGACCAGGCCGACGCGATGGCCCGGGCGGTCGCCGCGAACGGCGCGCCCGTGGCCGTCGACTGGGCGGCCGGCGGGCACGACGGCGGCGTGCGCGAGGCAGGCCGGGTCGAGGCACGGGTGGCGGCCTGGTTCGACCGGCACCTCAAGGGTGAGGCGGGGGCGGACACCGGTCCCGCGTTCCGCGTCTCCCGCTCCGGGGGCATCGACTCCACCGACGGCGCGGTACGGCTGCGCGGCGCGACCGGCGAGGGCTATCCCGGGCTGACCGCGAGCCGCCGCGAGTTCGCCCTGGCGAACGGCGGCGGGGGCCGCGGCCAGGCCCGGGAGCAAACCTTCGCCAACCCGGCGGGCGGCACGCCGTCCGCGATGTCCTCCGTCCCCGGGATCGGGGGGCAGCTGGCCGCCTTCGGGGCCGGGCTGGCCCTGGACTTCCCCGGGCAGCACGCCCGGTTCGACACGGAGCCGCTGCCCGAGGAGGTGCGGATCACCGGTACGCCGACGGTCACGCTGACCGTGCGGTCGACGGCGGCGGACGGGGCGGCGGTCCTGTTCGGCAAGGTGTACGACGTCGGGCCCGACGGGCGGCAGCAGGTGCTGCCGCATCAGCTGGTCGCCCCGCTGCGGGTGGAGGACGCGGGGCAGGGCCGGACCGTGGAGCTGCGGCTGCCCGCCGTCGACCACGCTGTGCAGGCCGGGCACCGGCTGCGGCTCGTCGTGGCGGCCACCGACCTGGGCTATGCGTCCCCGGCGGCCCCGGCCTCGTACACGGTGGCGGTGCAGGGCCCGCTGGCGGTGCCCGTGGCGGACGGGGTGCGGACGGCCGCGGCGGGGCTGCCCGCCTGGACCTGGGGCCTGCCGGTGGGCGCGGTACTGGTGGCGGCGGCACTGCTGGGGATCCGCCGGTCCGGCCGGACCGGGGCGGCGACGGCGCACGCGCAGCCGCAGGACCGGCCGCAGCCGGGTGCTCCGGCGGGGGGCGCTGCGCCGCTTCCCGTGCCCGGGCCGGGCGACGGCGTACCGCTGGACATCAGGGGCCTGACGAAGCGGTATGCGAAGGGACAGGACCGGTACGCGGTGCGGGACCTGTCGTTCCGGGTGGAGCGGGGCCAGGTGCTGGGCCTGCTCGGGCCCAACGGCGCCGGCAAGACCACCACCCTGCGGATGCTGATGGGGCTGATCACGCCGGACGCCGGGGAGATCCGGGTGTTCGGGCACCCGGTGCGGCCGGGAGCCCCGGTGCTGTCGCGGGTCGGGGCCTTCGTCGAGGGCGCCGGATTCCTGCCGCACCTGTCGGGGCGGGCCAATCTGGAGCTGTACTGGCAGGCCACCGGACGGCCCGCCACGGACGCGCACATGGCGGAGGCCCTGGAGATCGCCGGGCTCGGCGACGCACTGGAGCGCGCGGTGCGCACGTACTCCCAGGGCATGCGGCAGCGGCTCGCGATCGCGCAGGCCATGCTCGGGCTGCCGGACCTGCTGATCCTCGACGAGCCGACGAACGGTCTGGACCCGCCGCAGATCCGCGAGATGCGGGACGTGATGATCCGGTACGCCGCCGGGGGCCGCACGGTGATCGTCTCCAGCCATCTGCTGTCGGAGGTCGAGCAGTCCTGTACGCACCTCGTGGTCATGGACCGCGGGCGGCTGGTGCGGGCCGGCGAGGTCGGCGAGATCACCGGTGGCGGGGACACGCTGCTGGTCGTGGTCGACGGGCCGGTGGACGAGATCACCGTCGCGAAGGTGGCGGCCCTGGAGGGCGTGGGGTCCGCCAGGGCCTGCGAGGAGGGGCTGCTCGTGCGGCTCGGCGGTGCGACGGCCGCGGAACTGGTGGCCGAACTGGTGCGGCTGGAGGTGCCGGTGAGCGGGGTGGGCCCGCACCGGCGCCTGGAGGACGCTTTCCTGACCCTGATCGGAGGTACGGCGTGAGCGCCGCGAGCAGCGTGAGCAGTGTGCAGAGCACGGGGACCGCCGCCGCGGCGGAGGGGGCTCCCGGCTACCGCCCGGCCCGTACGCTGCCGCTGCGCGTGGAGGCGCTGCGGCAGTGGCGCCGGCGCCGGACGCTGGTGATGGGCGGGGTGCTGGCCGCACTGCCCTTCGTGATGATCATCGCGTTCGCGGTGGGCGGCGGGCGGGAGGGCGGCGGCCGGAACAACCGGATCACGTTCATCGACACCGCGACGGCCTCGGGCGCGAACTTCGCGGCCACCTGCCTGTTCGTGTCGGCCGGGTTCCTGCTGGTGGTGCCGGTGGCGCTGTTCTGCGGGGACACGGTGGCGTCGGAGGCGAACTGGTCGTCGCTCCGCTACCTGCTGGCCTCGCCCGTGCCCCGGGCGCGGCTGCTGTGGAGCAAGCTGGTGGTGGCGCTGGGCTTCAGCCTGGCGGGCATCGTGCTGCTGCCGGCGGTGGCGCTGGCGGCGGGCACGGCCGCGTACGGGTGGGGGCCCCTGAAGCTGCCGACGGGCGGGGTCCTGGCGGCCGGGGACGCGCTGCCGCGGCTCGCGCTCGTGGTGGCGTACGTCTTCGTGTCCCAGCTGGTCACGGCCGGACTGGCGTTCTGGCTGTCGACGCGGACGGACGCGCCGCTGGGCGCGGTGGGCGGGGCGGTCGGCCTGACGATCGTCGGCAACGTGCTGGACGCGGTGACGGCGCTGGGGTCCTGGCGGGAGTTCCTGCCTGCGCACTGGCAGTTCGCCTGGGCGGACGCCCTCCAGCCGAACCTGGAGTGGGCGGGCATGGTGAAGGGGACGGCCGTGTCGGTGTCCTGTGCGATCGTCCTGGTCGCGCTCGCCTTCCGCGGCTTCGCCCGCAAGGACATCGTCTCCTGAACCGCCCCCCGTTGGAACCGCAGACGGAGCCGGAGCCGGCCCGGGACCCGCAGCGGGGTCCCGGGCCGGCGGCGTCTCACACCGCGTGCCCGGCGGTTCCCGCGACCGCGTCGATCTCGGCGAGGAGCTCCGGCTCCAGGGGGCGGTCGGCGACCGCGGCGTTGGCGCGTACCTGCTCGGCGGAGGTGGCGCCCGCGATGACGGAGGCGCAGCCGGGCTGGGCGGACAGCCAGCCGATGGCGAGTTCGAGGATGCTGCGGCCGTGCTTGTCGGCGATCGCGGCCAGCGCCTCGACGGTGTCGAGCCGCGCCTCGGTCAGGTAGGCGTCGCGGCCCTCCAGCCGGGAGCCGGCCGGGACGGGCGCGCCCCGGCGGATCTTTCCGGTGAGCAGGCCGTTGGCGAGCGGGAAGTACGGGAGGACGCCGAGGCCGTAGTGCCGGGCGGCCGGGACGAGTTCCGCCTCCGCCGAGCGCTGCAGCAGCGACCACTCGTTCTGCGCCGATACGAACGGCACCGCGCCCGTTTCGCGTGCGACGTGGGCGGCTTCGGCGAGCTGCCAGCCGCTGAGGTTGGAGTGGCCGATGTAGCGGACCTTGCCCTCGGCGACGAGCTCGGTGAGCGCGGCCAGGGTTTCGGCCACGGGGACGGCGGGGTCGGGGCTGTGCAGCTGGTACAGGTCGATGTGGTCGGTGTCCAGGCGGCGCAGTGACTCCTCGACGGCGCGCCGGATGTAGGCGCGGCCGCCGCGGGATCCGGCGGCGGGGCCGTAGCCCATGTCCACGCCGGCGTAGCCGAACTTGGTGGCGAGGACGACCTGGTCGCGACGGCCCTTGAGGGCTTGGCCGAGGTGGGATTCGGAGCCTCCGCGGCCGCCGTAGATGTCGGCGGTGTCGAGGAGGGTGATGCCCGCGTCGAGGGCGGCGTCCACGACGGACCGGGTGGCCCGGGCGTCGAGGCGGCCGCCGAAGTTGTTGCAACCGAGGCCTACTGCGGAGACCTGGAGGCCTGAACTGCCCAGGGGCAGGTAGCGCATGAGGGGTTCCCTCCACCGTGTACCGGTTCATGATCGTTGATCGACGGCCCAGTCTAGGCACGGCCGGACGGGCGGCGGCAGGGTCACGGGCGGACGGCGGCGGGGACCGGGCCGGTGGGGGCCGGTCCGGTGGCGGAAGGCCGCGGGCGGTGACATAGCGTGCCCTGCATGCATCAGGATGATACGACCGGAGGACAGGGCGAAGGCGCGGCCCGGCGGCGGTTCCTCACCCTCGCGACGGGGGCGGCCACCGCGGCCGGCCTCGGGGCCGTGGCCGGCTGCGGGACCGGCGACACCGGCGACGCCGGCGGGGCGAAGGGAGGGGGCGCAGGCGGGGGAGCGCCCGCAGGAGGTCCGTCCGCACCGGGCGGCTTCGACGTCACGGCGGAGAACGCCAAGCCCGGGAACGCCGACTGGCACGTCACCAAGGCCGGACCGGCCCGGGCCGTCGAGGGCTTCGCCGACAAGGTGAGCGTGCTGCCCGGCGAGTCCTTCGGGCTGCACGTGTCGACCACCGCGCCCCGGTTCACCGTCTCCGCCTACCGGATGGGCTGGTACGGCGGCGCCCGGGCCCGGCTCGTGTGGCGCTCCGAGGCCCTGCCCGGGGTGCGGCAGCCGGAGCACACCCTGGATGCCGCGACCCGGATGGTCCGCGCCCGGTGGCCCCGTACCGCCACCGTCGACACCAAGGGCTGGCCCGAGGGCTGCTACCTGCTGCGGCTCGACGCACAGGGCGGCGAGGGCGGCCAGCGCTTCGTGCCGGTCACGGTGCGGTCGGCGGCCACCGCCGGGCGCACGGTCGTCGTCAACGCCGTGGCGACCTGGCAGGCGTACAACCGGTGGGGCGGCCACAGCAGCTACGACGGCCCGAGCGGCGGATACTCCTCCCGCTCGCTGGCCGTCACCTTCGACCGGCCGTACGAGTACGACGACGGCGCCGGCCTGTTCCTCGTGTACGAGGCCCCGCTGCTCGCCCTGGCCGAGCGGCTCGGCATACCGCTGGCCTACGCGACGACCAGCGACGTCGCGCGCGAGAAGCGGCTGCTGGAGGGGGCCGCGGCGGTCCTGTCCCTCGGGCACGACGAGTACTGGTCGCCGGAGCAGCGGGCCCACTTCACCGCGGCCCGCGACGCCGGCACCAACATCGCGGTCCTGGGCGCGAACTGCTGCTTCCGCCGGATCCGACTGGAGCCGTCCGAGCTGGGGCCGGAGCGCACCCTGGTCTGCTACAAGACCTCCTACGACCAGGACCCCGGGCACAAGCGGGGCCACCCGGCGACCACCGACTTCCGTTCGGCGCCGGGCGCCGACCCGGAGAGCTCGCTGCTCGGCGTGATCTACGACGGCTACCCGGTGGACGCCCCGTACGTGGTGACCAACCCGGGGCACTGGCTCTTCGAGGGCACGGGGGTGAAGGCGGGCGACCGCTTCGCGCACCTGGTGGGCGTGGAGTACGACAAGGTCGACACCGGCTTCCCCACACCCCGCCCGATCGAGATCCTGGCGCACTCCCCCGTGGTGTGCGAGGGCCGGCCCAGCCACGCGGACACGGCGTACCACACGGTGCCGAGCGGCGCGGGCGTGTTCGCCACCGGGACCATGCGCTGGGTGGAGGCCCTGGATGCCACGGGCGACGGCAGCAGCGGCGCCAACCACAGCCTGGACGCACGCGCAGGCGCCCTGACGACCCGGGTGACGGAAAACCTCCTCCGCGCCTTCGCGGCGGGCCCGGCGGGCCGCGCACACCCGGCGCAGGACAACGTCAAGGCCGTTTACGGATCTTGAGCGGTGGACTCCCCCCGGAAGGGACGCCTAGGATCACGACCACGGCATCGCGTGTCGGTCACCGACCGGGTGAGGCATGGAGGTGCCCGTGATGTGCCTTGCGGAGGCATTCACACATGTCAGTCATGCTGAACCACACGATCGTCCACTCCCGGAACAACCGGGAGTCCGCCGAATTCCTCGCCGACGTCCTCGGCCTTGAGGTCGGCACGGAGTGGGGACCGTTCGTCCCCGTCGAAACCGCCAACGGCGTCACCCTGGACTTCGCGACCGTCCCGGCCGAATCCATCACCCTCCAGCACTACGCCTTCCTGATCTCCGAAGCGGAGTTCGACGTCTCGTTCGGGAAGATCCGCGCGGCCGGAATCGACTACTGGGCCGACCCCCGGCAGAAGCACCCGGGCGAGATCAACCACAACGACGGCGGCCGCGGCGTCTACTTCCTGGACCCGTCCGGCCACGCCCTGGAGATCATCACCCGCCCCTACGGCTACCAGCCCCCCACCCCGTAGCGCCCGGGAAGGGCGTCCGTGGGCCAAGGCTCCCGCCCCGGCCCGCGGACGCCCTTCGCCACACCCGCAGCCACACCCGCAGGCACTCCCGCAGCCGCTCAGTGGTCGGCTCGGGGCGTGTTCGGGGGGAGGTAGACGATGTTCGGGGCGGCCGTGGTGGGGTGGGGAGCGATCCGGGTGCGGACGCCGTAGACCTTGGTCAGGAGTCGCTCCGTGAGGACCTCCGTCGGGGGACCTGCGGCGGCGGTGCGGCCTGCCGCCAGGACGTACAGGCGGTCGCAGAACGCTGCGGCCAGGTTGAGGTCGTGCAGGACGAGGAGGGCCGTGGTGGGGAGGGCCCGCACCAGGGCCAGGATCTCCAGCTGGTAGCGGATGTCGAGGTGGTTCGTCGGCTCGTCGAGGGCGAGGAGGCCGGGGTCCTGGGTCAGGGCGCGGGCCACGAGGGCGCGCTGGCGTTCGCCGCCGGAGAGTTCGTCGAAGCGGCGGTCCGCGAAGGCGGCCGCGCCGACGGTCTCCAGGGCCTCGGCGACGCGCCGGGCGTCGTCCGGGCCGTCCTGCTCCCAGAACCGCTTGTGCGGGCTGCGCCCCATGGCGACGACCTCGCGGACGGTCAGCCCGAGCATGCCGGTCGCGTCCTGCGGGACGACCGCCGTGCGCCGGGCCCGGTCCTTGACTCCGAGGGTCGCCGCGTCCGTGCCGTCCAGCAGGATGCGGCCGCCCGTGGGCCGCAGGGTGCCGTACACGCAGCGCAGCAGGGTCGTCTTGCCGCTGCCGTTGGGGCCGACCACGCCGACCGTTTCGCCGGGCCGGGCGGTGAGGTCGACTCCGTGGAGCAGGGTGTGTCCGCCGGTCGTGTAACGCACGCCCTCGACCGTGAGTTCCAGTGGGTGCGCGTGCTTTCCCACGGTCATGCCGCCACCCCCTCGGTGCGCGTGGAGCGCCTCAGCATCCACAGGAAGAACGGCCCGCCGGCGAGCGCGGTGACCACGCCGACCGGTATCTCCTCGGGCGCCGCGGCCGTACGCGCGATCAGGTCGGCCAGGAGCAGGAACACCGCCCCGCCCAGTGCGGCGACCGGCAGCAGGGCCCGATGCCCCGCCCCGACGGCCATGCGGGCGGCGTGCGGAACCATCAGGCCGACGAAGCCGATGGCCCCGCTGTACGCCACGAGCACCCCCGTGACGAGGGAGACGAGGACGAAGGCAGCGGCACGGAAGCGGCCCGCGTCCAGCCCGAGGGTGTGTGCGCCCTCCTCCCCCGCCAGGAGCAGGTCGAGCGGCCGGGCGAGGGCGATCAGCAGGACGGTGCCGGCGAGCAGCACCGCGGCGGGCAGGGCCAGTTCGTCCGGGCGGGCGCCGCCGAGGCCGCCGAGGGTCCAGAAGAGGACGGACCGTACCTGGTCGGGGCGGGCGGCGAGCACCAGCACCAGGCTGGTCAGCGCGGACAGGACGTACTGGACGGCGACGCCGGCGAGGATCAGCCGCCCGGTGGTCATGGTTCCGCCGCGCCGGGCCATCGCGTACACGGCGACGAGCGCGCACATCGACCCGGCGAACGCGGCCGCGGGCACTCCGGCTCCGCCGGCGATGCCCGCGGTTCCGGCTCCCGCTCCCGCTCCCGCTCCGAGGACGATGACGAGGACGGCTCCGGCCGAGGCCCCCGAGGAGGCGCCGAGGAGGAAGGGGTCGGCGAGCTGGTTGCGTACGAGGGCCTGGAGGACGGTGCCGGCCACGGCGAGGCCGGCTCCGACGACGGCGCCGAGGAGCACCCGCGGCATCCGCACGTCCCACACGATGGAGGCGAACGCCCCGCCGCCCGGTCCGGGTCCGCGGAGCACCAGGTCGAGCACCTGCCCGGGGGCGATCCGGACCGGGCCCAGGGCGAGCCCCGCCACGGCGGACGCGACGAGTGCCGTGGTGAGGAGGAGCAGGACCAGGGCGACGGGCGGACGGGACCGCGGGACGGTCCGCGCGGCGGTCCGTGCCACCCGGCGTCCCACCCGGCGTGCCACGGGTCGGGACACGGGCCGGGTCACGGGGCGTCGGGGTGGAGCTGGCGGCCCAGCGCCTCGACGGCGTCGGCGACGCGCACGCCGAGGACGGCCGAGGACAGCGGCAGCACGGCGAACCTGCGGTTCTTGACCGCGGGAACCTCCGCGAGCGCCGGGTCGTTCAACAGGCGCTGCTTCTTGGTCTCGACGGTGGTGCTGCCGTAGTCGTAGATGAGGATGACCTCGGGCTTGCGCTCGATGACCTTCTCCCACGACACGTCGCCGAAGGTGTCCTTGAGGTCGGCGAAGGTGTTCGTCCCGCCCGCCAGGGAGACGATCTCGTTGCCGATGCCGTGGCCGCCCGAGGTGAAGGCGCTGTCCTCGCCGGAGTCGTAGACGAACACCGACGGCCGGGCCTTGTCCTTGACCCGGGCGGTGACGGCGTCGACGCGGCGCTGCTCCTCCGCGATGAGCCGTTCGCCCCGCTCGGGCACGCCGAAGGTGCGGGCGACCTCGGTGATCTCGGTCTTCAGCTGGTCCAGGCCGACGGGCCCGCCGGTGCAGTACTCGATGCTGAGCCGGGTGTTGATGCCCGCCTTGGCGAGCGTCGCGCGGTCGCGGCCCTGCGCCTTGTCGAACGCGCTGGTGTAACCGCCGTACACGAAGTCCGGATCGGCGCCGAGGAGCACCTCCTTGGACGGGTACTCCTCGGCCAGCACCTTGATCCCGTCGTACGCGGGCCGGTAGGCGGGCAGCACGGCGTCGTCGAGGTAGGCGGTGCCCGCCATCCGGTCCTGCAGGCCGAGGGCGAGCAGCAGTTCGGTGGCGTGCTGGTTCATGCTGACGGCCCGTTGCGGCGGTGCCTGGTAGGTGGTGGTGACACCGCAGTTGGTGGCGGTGTACGGGAACCCGGGCGCGGCGGCCGCCCCCGCGGCCGTGTCCCGGGCCGCCCCGCCCGGCGCGCCGGGGCCGCCGCACGCGGCGAGCGGTATCAGGAGGGGAAGCGGGGCGAGTGCGCGCAGCAGAGCGCGGGAACGCGACATGGCGAAGCCTCTCCGGGGGATCCTCGTCCCCTGGCCGACGTGAAGAGGCGGCGCGTCAGTATCTGGCTTCCGGCTCCGCGGAGGGGCCGGTCACAGTGGCGGGACCGCACCGGAGTCGCACCGGTTTCCTGTCCTGCAGCGCCGAGTTGGTCCACACCAGTCTGCCAGACCGGCACGGCCCCCCGGAAAGCAGCCGCCCGTGAGCGCCGAAGGCCCAGGTCCGCCAACCCGGACCTGGGCCTTCGATCGTGAACCGCCGGTTCACCGTGGCAGGGGCGACAGGATTCGAACCTGCGGCATTCGGTTTTGGAGACCGACGCTCTGGCCAGCTGAGCTACACCCCTTCGACGAGGACAACCATGCCATGACACGGCGAGAAGATCCACTCGATTAAGGGCGCGTGTCCGCCGAGGCGCTTCGGCGGCGGTGGACGGCGGCCAGGGCCGCGGTCCGGGCGAACGGGGGGATGCCGCCGGTCCCGCCGCGTCCCGACACCGACAGGGAGGCGGCCGCGATGCCGTGGGCCACGGCATCGGCGAGGCTGTCGCCGAGGGCGATCCGGGCCGTGGCGGTGCCGGTGAAGCAGTCCCCGGCTCCGGTGGCGTCGACCGGAGCCGGGTTGACGGGTACGGGGTGGTACTCCGCGCGTGTCCCGTCGTCCAGGAGCAGCCGGTCGGCGCCCGCGGTGACCGCGACGGTACGGGCGCCGAGGGCGCGGTAGCGGGCCGCGGCGGCGGCCGGGTCCGCGGTGCCCACGAGGGCGAGCGCGTCGGCGGGGCAGGAGGTCTTGAGCAGCCCGGTCAGCGGGGCGACCCGCGCCAGCAGTTGCCGGGCCGCGGCCCGGCCGGTCAGCCGGGGCCGGAAGTTCGGGTCGTACGAGACGTGCCCGCCGGCCCGGTGCACGGTCTCGGCGGCCGCCACCACGGCCTCGCCGCTGCCCGCCGACAGGGCGCCGGTGATCCCGCTGCCGATCAGGGCCTTGGCTCCGGTGAGCACGTCCCGCCAGGCCTCCACGTGCCCGGGCGAGAGGGTGGAACCGGCGCTGTGCGTGCGCCAGTAGACGAACTCGCGGTCGCCCCCGGTGTCGGCTGCGAGCAGGTAGGCGCCGTTGGGGCGGGGTGCCCGGCGTATGTGCGCGGTGTCCACGCCGAGTTCGGCGACCCGGCGCAGCAGCGGAACGCTCAGCTCGTCGTCCCCGACGACGGCGAGCAGGGCCGTCCGGGCGCCCGCCGCGGCCGCCGCGGCGGCGGCGTTCAGGGCGTCGCCGGAGAAGGAGATGCGCGCCGGGGTGCCGTCGGCGGCCGTCCGCAGGGCGGTGTCGGTGTGGATCTCGACCAGGACCTCGCCGAGGACCACCACGTCGTACCCGGGGTCGTTCATGTCCTCTCCGTCCTCTCTCTCCGCCCCGTTCGCGTGCCCGGCCGGCATGTCAGCGGCCCGTCCCGCCGCAGGCCGGGCAGCAGGGGCCCGCCGGCTCCGCGAAGACGGCGGCCAGTTCCGCGGGATCGTCCGGCAGGCCGCTGCCGATGCCGACGGCGGCGGCCCCGGCGTCGAGCCAGTCCCGGACCTCGGCGGGCCGGATGCCGCCGGTCGGGAGGAGCACCGCCCCGGGGAGCACGGCCGTGAGGGAGCGGAGGAAACCGGGGCCGCCGACGTGCGCCGGGAACACCTTGGCGGCGCCCGCGCTGCGCACCGCGGCGGCGATCTCGCCCGGGGTGAAGCCGCCCTCGATGAAGACCGCGCCGCGCCGGCCGGCGGCCGCCCGGGCCTCGGGAGCCGGATACGGGGAGACGAGGAAGGCGGCGCCCGCGTCCAGGGCGGTCTCCGCCTGACCGGCGGTGGTGACCGTGCCGACCCCGATCAGCGCGGGGCGGCCGTGCGCGTCGGCGAGGGGTGCGGTCCGGGCGACGGCCTCGGCCCAGCCGGGCGTCGTGGTGGTCAGCTCGACCACGCGACAGCCGGCGGCCAGCAGGGCTTCGGTGCGGCGGACGGCGTCGTCCGCGCCGGGAGTGCGCAGCACCGGCAGCAGTCGCTGGGCGGCCAGGGCCGCGTACGGATGGCAGGACACGAGGCGACTCCCCGGTCGTTCCCCACGACGGAACCACGACGGAACTCCTTGCGCAGACCCTAGCGGCCGCACCCGCCCCTGTCGCCGGGTTCCGCAGAAGCCGGAGGCCGTCCCCTCGCCCGCCCCCCGGACCTGTTTTCGAAACCTTTCCCCGAAAATTGTTATCCGGCCTGCGCTCGCCGGTCTCCCAGATATCGGGCATCATCGACCGCCGGTACGGACAGGGAAACCTCATATGACTACACAGCACACGGCAGAGCTGGTCGCGGCCGCCCGCGCGGGCGATCCCCGCGCGCAGGACGAGCTGGTCGGCACCTATCTGCCGCTCGTCTACAACGTCGTCGGGCGTGCCCTGAACGGGTCGGTCGACGTGGACGATGTCGTGCAGGACACGATGCTGCGCGCGCTCGACGGTCTCGGCACCCTCCGTGCGGACGAGAGCTTCCGGTCCTGGCTGGTGGCGATCGCGATGAACCGCGTACGGGCGTACTGGCAGGCCCGGCGCACCGCGCCCGGCGAGAGCGGCCTGGAGGCCGCCTGGGAACTCGCCGACCCCGGCGCCGACTTCGTGGACCTGACCGTCGTACGGCTCCAGCTGGAGGGCCAGCGGCGCGAGACGGCCCGCGCCACCCGCTGGCTGGAGCCGGACGACCGGGCGCTGCTGTCGCTCTGGTGGCTGGAGTGTGCGGGTGAGCTGACCCGGGCCGAGGTGGCCACGGCGCTGGAGCTGTCCCCGCAGCACACGGCGGTGCGGGTGCAGCGGATGAAGGCGCAGCTGGAGTCGGCCCGGGTGGTGGAACGGGCACTGGAGGCGCAGCCGCCGTGCGACATGCTGCAGTCGGTGACGGCCGGCTGGGACGGACAGCCGTCCACGCTGTGGCGCAAGCGAATAGCCCGGCACGCGCGGGAGTGCCTGCGGTGCGCGGGGCTGTGGGGCGGGCTGCTCCCGGCCGAGGGGCTGCTGGCGGGCCTGGCGCTGGTGCCGGTCTCGGTGGTCCTGCTGGACGGCGTCCGTTCGGCGGTGGCGGCGACGGGCGGCTTCGCCCCCGCGGCCGCGGCCTACCCGGGCAACCCCGGCCACTCCGGCCACTCCGGCCACTCCGGCGAGGCCGTCTCCTCGGGCAGCGGCGCCTACCCGAACAACGGTGCCTACCCGGGCGGCGACGGCGGTACGGGCCCCGGCGGCGCCGGCTTCGGCGACCCGGGCCCCGGACGCCCGGGCCCCGGCGACGCCGACCTCGCCGACGCGGTCACACAGCTGACCCCCGCCGTCTCCGCGCAGGACGGCTTCCCGGACCCCGACCCGGCCACGGCCGGCGGCCGCAGCCGGCTGCGCAAGCGCCGGCGCAGCCGCCGCCGGGCGGTCGGCGGTGCGGTGCTCGCCGCGTGCGTCGCGGGCGGCGGGCTCGCCTACCTCGGCGGCTTCCCCGGCTCGGGCGACAAGGACGGCCGGGACACCGCGGCCCCGGTGAACGCGCTCTCCGCCCCGGAGTCGGCGGCCGCTTCGGCTCCGCAGTCGGCCTCGCCGTCCGCCTCCGCTTCGGCGTCCCCCTCCCCGTCGGCGTCCGCCTCGCCGAGCCCGTCCGCCGACGGGTCGAGCCCGAGCCCCAAGCCGACCCCGTCCAAGCCGGCTCCCCGCACCTCGGCCCCGGACCCGGCGCCCGCGCCCCAGGGGCCCGCGGGCCAGGTCGTGGCCCTGGTCAACGCCGAACGGGCGAAGACCGGCTGCGGCCCGCTCAAGGACGACTCCCAGCTCCGCACGGCCGCTCAGCGGCACTCCGACGACATGGCGGGCCGGGACTTCTTCGCCCACACCAGCCCCGACGGCAGCGACCCGGGCGACCGCACGACGGCCGCCGGCTACCGCTGGTCGACGTACGGGGAGAACATCGCCAAGGGGCAGCAGACGCCCGAGTCGGTGATGGACTCCTGGATGAACAGCCCCGGCCACCGCGCGAACATACTGAACTGCTCGTTCAAGGACATAGGCGTCGGAATCCACCGGGGTTCCGGCGGCCCCTGGTGGACGCAGAACTTCGGCGCCCGGTGACGCCGCGCCGCCCCGACCGCCGCCCCTCCGGCTGCTTCGGCTTCCGGGCAGGAGAGGACCGGGAGCGGAACGGGCAGACCGGCGGGCAGAACGGCGAGCGGATCACAGGGGCCGGGCCCGGGAGGTCCCCCGGCAGCGGGCCTTCCGCCTGACCCAAGGGGCGGGCGGGAGCGGCCGACCCGGGCCCGGCGCCGACTGCCGGAGCACACGCCGGGCGTGACCGCGGCGGGCGGGGGCCGAGCCGCCCCGGCCGCGGCGCAGCCGGGGCGGGCCATGGGCCGACCACCCGGCCGCGGCCCGGCCGTTCCACGCGCGGGAGCAGCACCTGCGGGTCCCCTCGAGCATGGGAGCGCGTCGGCGGGCGGGAGTTGCGCCCGGGAGCGCGGGTCGCCGACCAGTGCTCCCGCGCGGCCGCCCGCACGCCGGAGCGCGTCGCCGCCCTGAACGCCCTCGGCATGCGTCGGCCGGCCTCCGGCCGACCACCCGAACCAGCCTCGACGGACCGGACCGACCTCGACCGACCGGGCCACGAAACCGCCACCCGAACCACCCGGACCGCCCGCATCCGCACACCGGGCGATCGGAATCGATCGGTTCGCGGCAGATCTGCGACGTGTCGTGTGATCAGCCGGTATTCGGAGCAGTACACCGCTGTCAGCGTGCGGTCCGCGAGGCCCGGGAGGCCTGGTGACATCAGCCCGACGCAGTGTCGTCCTCACAGCCGCCCTGTGCGCCGCGCTCGCCCTCGGCGGGTGCGAGGACCCGGCGACGACGGGCGACCGGAGCGGCAGTGCGCCCGGGTGGGGGCAGCGCGCCCCGCAGATCCCGCCCGTCCTCGTCGGGGACTGGAGCGGTGGAACCACCGACGGCTTCCGGTCCTCCGTGTGGGGTTTCCGCGCGGACGGCTCGTACCGTCAGAACATCGGCGGCGGCGTGCTCACCGGCCGCTTCACCGTCAGCGGGAGCGGGCTGGCGATGTACCCGGACGCCGGGGGCGGGCCCCTCACCTTCCGGTGGGCCGTCACCCAGGACGGCCGCACCCTGTACCTCGACGGCGAGAGCTACCTCCGCTTCGGCTGACCGGCGGCACTCGGGCGTCGGCCCGCCTCCGCCGCCCGGGGGATGCCCGCAGTGATCATGTCCACCAGGTGGTCCAGGGCCTCGGCCGCACCCTCCCCGTCGGCCACGGTCTCCGGGGCGGTGTGGGGCACGGCCCGGCGGAGCTCGATCCAGCCGAGGTAGGCGGCGTAGGCGGCCACCGCGCGCTGCCGGGCGCTCCGGGGCGGCAGCCCGAGGTCGGAGAAGAGGGCGGTGAGGTAGTCCAGCCGGGTCCGGGTGACCCGCTGGAGCACCGCGGCGACGGCCGGGTGGTCGACCTGGGCGACGATGGCCGGCTCCAGGCCGGCGATCTCCTCGTCCCCGAGGGCCACGGCGAAGAGCGCGCGGGCCCGTTTCAGCGGGTCGGGTTCCGCGTTGACCTCTTCGATGACCTCGCCGGTGGCCAGCCGCTCCCACGCCTCCAGTGCGGCGACGAGCAGCGCGTCGCGGTTCTTGAAGTGCCAGTAGAAGCTGCCGCGGCTGACGGCCAGTTCCTTGGCGAGCACGTCGACCGCGACCGCGGCGACACCGCCCCGGGCGAGCGCCGCGAGCGCTGCCATCGTCCAGTCGTCCCTGGTGACCTTCCCCTTCGCCATGGTCCATACGCTACTGTATGGATTATCCATACAGCACTGTATGGAACGCCTTTCGGGGAAGGGGACTCGCCATGCCCGCCAGCCAGAACGAGCGCACGGAAGCCGGGGTCAAGGCGGCCGCAGGGGTCGCCGCCACCGGCCTGACCGCCGCGGGCGCGCTGCACGCACTGTGGACCGTCGACCCGTGGCCGCTGGGGTCCGCGGCCGCATTCGCCGAAACGGTCGTCGGGGTGCCCGAGGACCAGCTGCCCTCCGTTCCGCTGACGCTGGCCGTCGCCGCCGCCCTCGGCGCGGCCGGCTACCTCGTCCTCAGCAACGGCGGGATAGCCCGGACCCTCGGGCCGGAGAAGCTCAACCGGGCCGGGCTGTGGACGCTCGCCGGAGTGCTGGCCGCCCGCGGGGCGGGCGGCCTCGTCACCTCGGGGCTGGGCCTGGGCTCGTCGACCGAGGCCTTCCGGCACTGGGACCTGGTCCTGTACTCGCCGCTCTGCCTGACCCTGGCCGGCCTGACGGCGTTCGTCGCCCGCCGCACCGCCACCCGCAGGACCCGTCGGGACCGGGCACAGGTCCGGGGCCGGGCCCGGACCCGGAGCGGCGCCACGCAGTGACGGCCGCCCGGCGGCCGCTCAGTGGTGGAAGCCCGAGCGGGGGGCGACGGCCGGCTTCGGCGGGGGCGCGGCCTTGAGGTGTTCGACCGCGCGGCGCAGGTCCTCTACGAGCAGGGCGATCTGATCGCGGGTCACCCCGTGCCGGATCAGGACGCGCTGGATGACGGTGTCGTCGCGGTCGGCCGGCAGCGGGTACGAGGGCACCTGCCAGCCCCGCATGCGCAGCCGGTCGGAGAGGTCGTAGAGGGTGAAGCCCGCCGACGCGGGGTCGGTGAGCCGGTAGGAGACGGCGGGCAGGGCGCCCTGGCCGTCGTAGAGCAGGGTGAAGGGGCCCATGGCCTCGACCTCGCCCGCGAGGTAGGCGGCGGTGTCGGCGCACACCTGGTGGACCCGCCGGTAGCCGCCGCGGCCGAGCCGCAGGAACAGGTAGTACTGGGCGATGACCTCGCCGCCGGGGCGGGAGAAGTTGAGGGCGAAGGTCGGCATGTCGCCGCCGAGGTAGTCCACGTCGAAGACGAGCTCGGACGGCAGCAGGTCGGCGGTGCGCCACACGATCCAGCCGACGCCGAGCGGCGCGAGCCCGTACTTGTGGCCGGACGTGTTGATGGACGCGACGCGCGGCAGCCGGAAGTCCCAGACGACGTCGGGGTGGAGGAACGGGGCGACGAAGCCGCCGCTGGCCCCGTCCACGTGGATCGGCACGTCCCAGCCGGACTCGCGCTGGATCCGGTCGAGTTCGGCGGCGATCTCGGCGACGGGCTCGTAGGTGCAGGTGTAGGTGACGCCGAGGATGGCGACCACGCCGATGGTGTTCTCGTCGACGTACTCGGCGAGCTGGTGCGCCCGGAGGCCGGTCGCGCCCTCCTCCACCGGGACCTGGCGCAGTTCGACGTCGAAGTAGCGGGCGAACTTCTCCCAGCAGACCTGGACGGGCCCGCACACCAGGTTGGGCCGGTCGGTGGACTTGCCCTCGGCGCGGCGGCGGGCGCGCCAGCGCCATTTGAGGGCGAGTCCGCCGAGCATGGCGGCCTCGCTGGAGCCGGTGGTGGAGCAGCCGGTGCCGGGGCCGGCCCCGGCCGGGGAGTGCCACAGGTCGGCCAGGATGTTGATGCAGCGGGCCTCGATCTCCGCGGTCTGCGGGTACTCGTCCTTGTCGATCATGTTCTTGTCGAGGCACTCGTTCATCAGCTTGTGCACGCCGTCGTCGGACCAGGTGGTGCAGAAGGTCGCGAAGTTCTGGGCGGCGTTGCCGTCGAGGAGGAGCTCGTTGTGGAGGAGTTGGTAGACCACCTCGGAGGGTGAATGTTCGTCGGGCATCCGGTACTTGGGGAGGACCTGGCCGCTCAGGACGGACGTGAACACGTCCGTTTCGGTGTCGGCGTCACCGGCGTCTTTCGTCTGATGAAGAGCCATATTCGGACTATAGGCGACATAACCCCCATATCACCGCTTCGAGTTCCGGCCGTCTCCGCAATGTGACCCCGCACATACCCGGCCGGGCGCAGCAGAAGAAATTACTGTCCAGTAAGATGATTTCCAATGATCTTCCCGTTCCGGGCGTTCGAACCGGCCGGAACGGGAAGATCGACCACTTTGTTCTATGGGCAACTTATCCACCCATGTCCGGATAGCGGTCAACTCTCTGTGACGGCCTGATAACTCTTCGGGTCATGAACACGATCACCCGCCGGCAGGCCTTGGGCACCACCGCCGGCGCACTCACCGCTCTCGGCATCGCCGGCGCCACCGCGCACGCAGCCGCCACCGACTCCCGCGCGACGCAACCCGTCGGCACGGTCGACGAGGTGTACCAGGGCCGCCGCATCCAGATCACCCCCGCCGGAGGCGGCCACCACGGCGGCCACCACGGGGGCGGCCACGGCGGCGGCCACTCCGCCGGACTGCCCACGGTCCTCATAGACGGACGCGAGCTCCACGTGATGCGCAACGCCGACGGCACCTGGATCAGTGTGGTCAACCACTACGAGACCTTCACCGATCCCCGCACGCTCGCCCGCGCCGCCGTGCGCGAGCTGCAGGGCGCCGTCCTCGCCCCGTTCGCGCCCATGGGAGGCCCGGCATGACCGTCCGCAAGAACCAGGCCACCCTCACCGCCGAGGAGAAGCGCGCCTTCACCAACGCGGTGATCGAGCTCAAGCGCACCGGCGTCTACGACCGGTTCGTCACCACGCACAACGGCTTCATCATGGGCGACACCGACTCCGGCGACCGGGTCGGCCACCGCTCCCCCTCCTTCCTCCCGTGGCACCGCCGCTTCCTCCTCGAATTCGAGGCCGAGCTGCAGAAGGTGGACCCGAAGGTCGCCCTCCCCTACTGGGACTGGACCGCGGACCGCACCTCACGCGCCTCGATCTGGTCCCCCGACTTCCTGGGCGGCACGGGCCGGGCCCGCGACGGCCAGGTGATGGACGGCCCGTTCGCGTACGCGGGCGGGAAGTTCCCGGTCAACGTCCGGGTGGACGGCCGCGCCTACCTGCGGCGCTCGCTCGGGTCGAGCGTGGCCGAGCTGCCGACCAAGGCCGAGGTCGACGCCGTCCTGAACATGCCGGTCTACGACATGGCCCCCTGGAACAGCTCCTCGAACGGCTTCCGCAACCACCTGGAGGGCTGGCGCGGCGCCAACCTGCACAACCGGGTGCACGTCTGGGTCGGCGGGCAGATGGCCACCGGCGTCTCCCCCAACGACCCGGTGTTCTGGATGCACCACGCCTACGTCGACAAGCTGTGGGCCGAGTGGCAGGCCCGCCACCCGCAGTCGCCGTACCTGCCCGCCGCCGGCACGGCGAACGTGGTGGACCTGAACGACACCATGCGGCCGTGGAACGACGTCACCCCGGCCGACATGCTGGACCACCGCAAGTTCTACACCTTCGACACCGAGCCGGCCGCGGCCGCCGCCAGCCACCGGTAGTGCAGCTCGGGGCGGCCCACCTGGCCGTACCGGGGGGTGCGGTCCGCGCGACCGGTGTCCACCAGGTGCTCCAGGTAGCGGCGGGCGGTGATCCGCGAGATCCCGGCCGCCTCCGCCGCCCCGGCCGCGGTCAGCCCGTCGGGCGTCGACCGCAGCAGCGCGGCGACCCGGTCCAGGGTCGGCGCGCTGAGCCCCTTCGGGAGCTCGGCGGGCAGCGGGGTTCGCAGGGCGGCCAGCGCCCGGTCCACGTCGTCCTGGCCCGCCGCCTCCCCCGCCGTGGAGCGGAACTCGGCGTAGCGCAGCAGCCGTTCGCGCAGCGTCGGGAAGGCGAAGGGCTTCAGTACGTACTGGACCACGCCGAGCGAGACGCTCTCGCGGACCACGGCCAGGTCCCGCGCCGAGGTCACCACGATCACGTCGACCGGATGCCCGGCGGCCCGCAGCCCGCGCGCGAAGCGCAGCCCGTGGCCGTCGGGCAGTCCCAGATCGAGCAGCAGCAGGTCGACCCGGGTCCGCTCCAGGACCCGGGTGGCCTCCGCCAGCGAGTGGACCACGCCGACCGCGGTGAAGCCGGGCACCCGGCCGACGTACAGCGCGTGCGCGTCGGCGGCGACGGGGTCGTCCTCGACCACCAGCACGCGCACCGCGGGCCCTGCGCCCGCACCCGTCCCGGTCATGCCGGCACCCCTTTCCCGATGGGCAGTCGTACGGTGAACTCGGCGCCCCCGCCCGGCACTTCGGCGGCATCCGCGCTGCCGCCGTGCCGCAGGGCCACCTGCCGGACGAGCGCGAGGCCGAGCCCACGCCCCTCCCCCTTTCCCGACCAGCCCCGCCGGAACACCTCGGCCGCGGCCCCCTCGGGCAGGCCGGGCCCGTTGTCGGCCACGCGGATCAGCAGACCGTCCTCCTCGGGGCGCACCGTGACCTCGATCCGGGCCCCGGGAACGCCCGTCAGCGCGTCCACGGCGTTGTCGAGGAGGTTGCCGAGGACGGTGACGAGGTCGCGGGCCGGCAGGACCTGAACCCCGGAGGTGCCGCGCCCGGATTCCACCCCGCGGTCGTCCCGGGTCACGACCAGTTCGACCCCGCGCTCGTGCGCCTGGGCGGCCTTGCCCAGCAGCAGCGCGACCAGCACCGGCTCGCCGACGGCGGTGACCACCTCGTCCGTGAGGGCCTGGGCCAGCTGGAGTTCGGCGGTGGCGAAGTCCACCGCCTCGTCCGCGCGGCCGAGTTCGATGAGCGAGACCACGGTGTGCAGCCGGTTGGCGGCCTCGTGGGCCTGGGACCGCAGCGCCTGGGTGAACCCGCGTTCGTGGTCCAGCTCCCCGGTGAGGGACTGCAGTTCGGTGTGGTCGCGCAGGGTGACCACGGTGCCGCGGCGGCCGCCGCCGGCCACGGGCGCGCTGCTGAGGACGAGCACCCGCTCCGCGGTCAGGTGTACCTCGTCCACCCGGGGCCGGTCGGCGAGGAGGGCCCCCGTCAGCGGCGGGGGCAGCCCGAGGTCGGCGACCGAGCTGCCCTTCAGGTCCCCGTGCAGGCCGAGCAGTTCGCGGCCGGCGTCGTTGATGAGGGTGATCCTGCGCTGCCCGTCGAGCATCAGCAGCCCCTCGCGGACGGCGTGCAGGGCCGCCTGGTGGTAGTCGTACACGCGGCTCAGCTCGGTCGCGTTCATGCCGTGCGTGTGGCGGCGCAGCCGGGCGTTGACGACGTACGTGCCCACCGCGCCGAGGGCGAGCGCCCCCACCGCGACCCAGACGAGGGCCGAGAGCTGCGCGGCGAGGCGGGCGCTGATCGCGCGGACCGTGATGCCGGAGCTGACCATGCCGATGACGCGGCCGTCGTCGAGGAGCGGGGTGACCACGCGGATGGACGGGCCGAGGGTGCCGGTGTAGGTCTCGCTGAAGGTCTCGCCGCGCAGGGCGGGGGCGGTGTTGCCGAGGAAGGGCTCGCCGATGCGCCGCGGGTCGGGGTGGGTCCAGCGCCGCCCGTCCGGGGCCATGATCGTCACGAAGTCCACTTCCGAGTCGACGCGGACGCGCTCGGCGTAGGGCTGGAGCTCGGCCGTCGGATCGGTGCCGCGCGCCGCCCCCCGCACGGCGTCGAGGACGGCGGGCGAGTCGGCGACGGCGCGGGCGACGGCCCCGGCCTGGCGCCGGGCGGCGTCCTCGGCCTGCCCGCGGGCGGTGGCGTACGCGAAGACCGCGCAGCCGGCGACGACCACGGCGACGAGCAGCACCTGCATGGCGAAGAGCTGGCCGGCGAGGCTGCGCGGCGGACAGGGGAAGCGGAGCATGGCGCTCAGTGTGCACGGGGTGTGAACTCAATGAACGCAACGGTGACCGGGGTCACAGTGCTGGGCGATGGTCTGGCGGGACGATTTTCACCACCAGGAGGCGAACGTGGCCGCCAGACGCGACAAAACCCATTACCTGTACATCGCGGTGATCGCCGCGGTGGTGCTCGGCATCACCGTCGGTTTCGCCGCCCCCGGCGTGGCCGTGGAGCTCAAACCGCTGGGCACCGGCTTCGTCAACCTCATCAAGATGATGATCTCGCCGGTGATCTTCTGCACGATCGTGCTCGGCATCGGCTCGGTCCGCAAGGCGGCGAAAGTGGGCGCCGTGGGCGGTCTCGCCCTCGGCTACTTCATGATCATGTCGACGGTGGCGCTGGCCATCGGCCTCGTGGTCGGGAACCTGCTGGAGCCGGGCAGCGGCCTGCACCTGACCGAGGCGGCCAAGCACGCGGGCGAGGCCCAGGCCAAGGCGGGCGAGGCACAGACCACGCAGGAGTTCCTGCTCGGGATCATCCCGACGACGCTGGTGTCCGCCTTCACCGGCGGCCAGGTGCTGCAGACCCTGCTGGTGGCGCTGCTGTGCGGCTTCGCGCTCCAGGCCATGGGCCGGGCGGGCGAGCCGGTGCTGCGCGGGGTCGGGCACGTGCAGAAGCTGGTGTTCCGGGTACTGGCGATGATCATGTGGGCGGCGCCGGTGGGCGCGTTCGGCGCGATCGCGGCGGTGGTCGGGGCGACCGGGATCGACGCGCTGAAGTCGCTGGCGGTCATCATGATCGGCTTCTACGTGACCTGCCTGCTGTTCGTGTTCGTCGTGCTCGGCGCCCTGCTGCGGCTGTGTGCCGGAATCGGCATCCTCACGCTGCTGCGCTACCTCGGCCGGGAGTTCCTGCTCATCCTGTCGACCTCCTCGTCCGAATCTGCCCTTCCGCGGCTGATCGCGAAGATGGAGCACCTGGGCGTCTCCAAGCCGGTGGTCGGCATCACCGTGCCGACGGGCTACTCCTTCAACCTGGACGGGACCGCGATCTACCTGACGATGTCCTCGCTGTTCGTCGCGGAGGCCATGGGCAAGCCGCTCGCCCTGGGCGAGCAGATCTCGCTGCTGCTCTTCATGATCATCGCGTCGAAGGGCGCCGCGGGCGTGACCGGTGCGGGTCTGGCCACCCTGGCCGGCGGGCTGCAGACGCACCGGCCGGAGCTGGTCGAGGGCGTCGGGCTGATCGTGGGCATCGACCGCTTCATGAGCGAGGCCCGCGCCCTGACGAACTTCGCGGGCAACGCGGTGGCCACGGTGCTCATCGGCACCTGGACCAAGGAGTTCGACCGCGAGCGGGCCGCCGAAGTCCTCGCGGGACGACTGGAGTTCGACGAGGCCACGCTGGTCGACGACGGGCACGGTACGGAACCCCCCTCCGTACCCGGCCAGTCGGCCGCCGCCAAGGACGGCGTACCGGCCTGATCGGTACGCCGGCCGCGGGCCGGCCGGGCCGGGCTCGCCCCCACGGTGCCCAGCCCGGCCGGCCCGCCGATTTCAGCGATCGTTTTCAGCCATTCGATCTTCAGTTCGGCTGCGCTAAAAGGTACTTCCCCCGAGGGGCACGCGTCTGACATCTTGCGTCCACCACTCGTTTCGTACGGCCCGGTAACTGCCTTGCGCACACCGGGTCATCGGAGGACGCATTGATACCCCACATATCCGGCCGACCCCGACGCACCCTCGTTCTGGCCGCGACGCTCGGCGCGGCCCTCACCCTCGGAGCGCCCGCGGCGTTCGCCGGCACCCCCGTGGTGCCGTCCCCGTCCGCCGCCGCCAAGGCTCCGGCCAAGGCCCCGGCCGCGGCGCCGACTTCCCAGAGTGCGACCTGGGCTGCCGGCACCCGCGCCTACCTCGTGATCACCGCCCCCGGTGACAACCCGGCCGTGCGCTCGGCCATCACCGCCAACGGCGGCACCGTCTTCTCGGCGTTCAACGCCATCGGCGTGATCGTCGCCCACTCCTCCTCCGCCAACTTCGCGACCGCCATGCGCGGCGTCAGCGGCGTGCAGCAGGTGGGCGCGACCCGCACCTCGGACGTTCCGGCCGACGCCTACAACCCGGCGCTTCCGGCCAACCCGGCGCAGTCGACGACCCCGGCCGGCGAGCCCGTCCGCGCGGACATGAGCCAGATCAAGGCCGACCAGGCCTGGGCCGTGACCACCGGCTCGTCCGCGGTCAAGGTCGGCATCCTCGACACCGGTGTGGACGACCAGCACCAGGACCTGGCCCCGAACTTCAACGCCGCCGACTCGGTCTCCTGCGCCTACGGCAAGCCCGACGCGCGCGCCGGCGCCTGGCGGGACGTCGGCGAACACGGCACGCACGTCGCCGGCACGGTGGCGGCCGCCAAGAACGGCAAGGGCGTCGTCGGCGTGGCCCCGGGCGTGAAGATCTCCTCGGTCCGCATCGCCGAGCCGAACACCTCGCTCTTCTTCGCCGAGAACACCATCTGCGGCTTCGTGTGGGCCGGCGACCACGGCTTCAAGGTCACCAACAACAGCTACTACACGGACCCGTGGCAGTTCAACTGCCCGGACAACGCCGACCAGGCCGCCATCATCGAGGGCGTCCGGCGCGCCCAGGAGTACGCCGAGGGCAAGGGCTCGCTCCAGGTCGCCGCGGCGGGCAACGAGAACTACGACCTCGCCAACAAGACGACCGACAGCGCCAGCCCGAACGACTCGACGCCGGTCACCCGCACCATCACCAACGCCTGCATGGACATCCCGACCGAGCTGCCGGGCGTGGTGACGGTCGCCGCCAACGGCGACGGCGTCACCAAGGCCTCCTTCTCCAACTTCGGCCGCGGCGTCATCGACGTCTCCGCCCCGGGCGGCAACGTCTACTCGACCGTCCCCGGCGGCAAGTACGACACCATGAGCGGCACCTCGATGGCCTCCCCGCACGTGGCGGGCGTCGCCGCGCTGATCGCGAGCACCAACCCGGGCATCACCCCGGCGCAGATCCGCGAGAAGCTGGCCACCCAGGCCAACGACATCCCCTGCCCTGCGGACGGCCGCTGCACCGGCACCACCGCCAACAACGGGTTCTTCGGCGAGGGCCAGGTCGACGCCCTGAAGGCGGTCGGCAGCACGCCGCCGCCCGGCAAGTACTTCGAGAACCTCGGTGACTTCGCCATCGGCGACAACACCACCGTGGAGAGCCCGGTCACCGTCAGCGGCGTCACCGGCAACGCGCCGGCCACCCTGAAGGTGGGCGTGAAGGTCGTGCACACCTACATCGGCGACCTGAAGGTGGACCTCGTCGCCCCGGACGGCACCGTCTACACGCTGCACAACCGGTCCGGCGGCAGCACCGACAACATCAACCAGGTCTACACGGTCAACGCCTCCTCCGAGGTGGCGAACGGCACGTGGAAGCTCCGGGTGAACGACAACGCGGGTGGCGACACCGGCCGCATCGACGCCTGGAACCTCACCTTCTGACGCAGGACACCACGGGCGTCACAGACGTTACCGCACGCACGTACGCAGGCCACCGGGAGCGGCGTTCCGCCCCCGGTGACCTGCGCCGTTCCCCGCGCCCTTGCGGGGCGCGGTACCTCACCGGGTCCGCAGGACGCAGTCCCCGCACAGGCCGCCGCCGGGCACCTTGTAGTACAGGCAGCAGCTGCGCCGTACGAAGGCCATCCCGAGGCCCTCCTCGTGGAGGAAGGTGCCGGTCCCGCCGAGCGCCCCGCCGTCGGCCAGCAGACCGGCCGCCAGGGCGACCGCCGTGCCGCCCGGCACCCGGTCGAGCAGCACCCGCAGCGCCCCCACCAGCCCGGACGCCGCGTTCCCCCGCAGCACCTGCGGCGAGACCCCGTAGCGCTCCCGCAGACCCGCGTCGAGGAGTTCCAGGTTCCCGAGGACGGTCGCACCGAGCTCCGCGGCCGGCCGCGCCCCCTCGCCGGGCCCAGGCAGCCACAGCTCCAGCGACCCCGCGGCGGGCAGCCGCCACCACACCCGGTCCGGCGCCAGGTCCGGCACCCGCCCGCCCAGCGCGGCGCAGCCGAGGCCCAGGGACCACAGCCGCGAGGCGATCCCGAACTGCGCGGTCGACGCCGCCACCCGGCCGGGGCCGGTGCCGATCCGCCGGCCCACCTCGGCCACGTACGGGCCGAGGTGCTCCCCGTACAGCCCGGTCAGGGGCCGGAAGCCGGCCCCGGGCGGCTCCGTCCCGCACGGCACGGCGAAGAACGGCCCGACGGCCGCCAGGCGGCGCAGTACGTCGTCCATGTCCATGCCGAGGATGATCTCAGGCGGCGGGCGCACCGCCGACGGGCCCCGCCCCCGCGTCCGCCCCCTGCCGCACCGGCTCCCCCGCCGGTACGCCGCCGCGGGCCGGTCCGGCGCCGCTCCGGCCGGCCTGCGCCCACCGGACCGCCGGGCCCATGGCGTACGAGGCGGCCAGCAGGACGGCGCCGAGCAGCAGCCAGCCGGGGATCCCCCACAGCAGGAGCAGGGCGGTCAGCACGGTGGGGCCCAGGGTGCGGGCGATCGGCACGCCGGTCCCGAAGAACCCCTGGTACTGGCCGATCCGCTCGGCCGGGGCCAGCGCGAAGCCGATCTGCCAGGACCCGGCGGACTGCCGCATCTCCCCGTCGGCCTGGAGCACCGCGCCCGCGACGAGCAGCGCCGCGGCCGCCCAGCCGGAACCGGGCAGCGCGGAGAGGGCGAACACCGTGCAGGAGGCCGCCATGACCAGCCCGGAGACCCGCACCGCGCGGCGGGCGGCGTCCAGGTCGGTCACCGGCCGCGCGATGCGCACCTGGAACAGCATCACGGCCACCGTGTTGAGCACGAACAGCGCCGAGACGAGCCAGCCGGGGGCGGTGGTGCGCTCCGCGATCCACAGCGGTATCGCGAGGCTGAGCAGCGGCATCCGCAGCAGCAGGACCGCGTTCAGCAGGGTCACCAGGGCGTAGGGCCGGTCCCGGAGTACCTCCGGCCGCGGCTCCCCCGCCGCCGGCCCGGGCGCGGGGGCCACCCGGGGCAGCCGGAGCAGGACGGCGGCGCAGACGAGGAAGGCGGCCGCGTCGAGGGCGAGCACCGCCAGGTAGGCCCGCTCGGTGCCGATGCCGAGGGCGAGGCCGCCGAGCGCCGCGCCGAGCGCCAGACCGGCGTTGAGCACGGCCTGGAGGTGGGCCAGCACGCCCGTGCGCTCCTGCGCGGGCACGAGCCCGGCCAGCAGGGCCTGGCGGGCCGCGGCGAGCCCGCACTGGGCGGTGGCGTAGGCGGTGACGGCGACGAGGAAGGCCCCGTACGACCGGATCAGCAGGAACGAGGCGACGCAGGCGGCGGTGGCCAGCGCCAGCAGCACGGAGGTGCCGCGGGGGCCGCGCCGGTCGGCGAGCGCCCCCAGCGGGACCCCGGCGACCGAGCCGACGGCCCAGGCGAGGGTGAGGCCGAGGCCGATCTGCGCGGGTGAGAGGCCCACCACGCGGGTGAAGTAGAGGGCCGAGCAGACGTAGTAGGCGCCGTCGCCGACCGAGTTGGCCAGCTGGGCGGCGGCGAGCCGGCGGGGGGCTCCGGGCGCGGGGAGTATCCGTGTCGTCACCCCTTCATTCCACCGGCGGAGTGGCCCATGGGCTTGGTCCAATCGGCCCCCGGTCTGCCGGGCCATTTCACGCGCGCCGCGACCCCTTCGGCCCCCTGCCGGCACCCCCGGCGGGATGTCCGGCAACGTCCGGTTGACGGCCGTCGGCCGGGCCGCGTCGGGCGGGTGTCCGGCGCCACCTCGGCCCGTGCGCATCGTCGCAGGTCAGAGGCGATGAAAGCGGTCTTCGGCGATCTCCGGGGCGGCCGTCCGGGGGGCCGTCGGAAAACATGGCCGTGCCGTTGCCATTTTGGGGGTTCATGCGAGCCCGTTATCGGGCTACATTGAGCCACTCGCGTTCACCTGACATCGCGTTGCCTTTCACCCACGTTTTGCGTGGGGGGTGACGTCAGGAGCGCAGACTGTACAACCACCCCACCGCCCAGAAGGACCGAAGGCTCCGTGCCCGTACCCGTACTCCTCGCCGGCCGCACCGTGCGGCTGGAGCCCCTCGCCCCGCACCACGCCGAGGCCTTGGCCATGGCCGGGGCCGAGGATCGTACGACCTACGCCTTCACCCCCGTACCCCACGGGGTGCAGGCGTCCCACGAGTACATCGAACGCGCCCTCGCCGATCAGGCGGCGGGCCGGTCGCTCCCGTTCGCCGTGGTGAGAGCCGCGGACGGACTGGTTGTCGGTTCCACCCGGTTCCTGGAGCTGGACTACTGGCAGGGGCCGCTGGTGTGGCCTGCCGTGCCGGGCGTCCCCTTCGGTGATCCGCTGGCGGCGATCCCGGATGCCGCCGAGATCGGGAACACCTGGCTGTCCCCGAGCGCCCAGGGCACCGGGATCAACACGGAGGCGAAGCTGCTCATGCTGCGCCATGCGTTCGAGACCTGGGGTGTGCGGCGGATCTCCCTGCGCGCGGACGCCCGCAACGTCCGCTCGCGCGCCGCGATGGAGCGTCTCGGGTTCACCCCGGAGGGGGTGCGCCGGGCCCATTCGCGGGGGCTGGACGGCGTCGTGCGCAGCACTGCCTTCTACTCGATCCTCGACGAGGAGTGGCCGACCGTCCGGTCGATCATCGAGCTGAGGATGTCGGCCCGGACCCCGCGCAAGCGCCGGCGCAAGACACTCGTCCCGGCGTAACGGTCCTGCTCCGGCCCCGCGGCCCCCGCCCCGACGTCTGCCCGGCTTCCGCCGGGGCAGGGTCCGGGGCGGGGGCCGCTGCCGTCCGGCGGCAGAAGCGGAATCGGAAGGATCGGTCACCGGGGGGCGTGCGGCCCCGCGGGAACCTCGGCCGGGACGGGCGCGGAGCTCCGTCGATCCGTCAGGCCTTCGGCAACGAGCACCCCCAGAGCAACCCAAGAGCTGGAAAAAAACGGAACCGGGGCACACGTAGGCTCATCCTTCCAACGGAAGAGACCGACCCCCGATGGGGCAGCACCAGCCGGAGAGCAACCGCACATGTCGTACTCACCCGACGGACAGCACCAGCCGTACCGGCCGGAAGGGCAGTACCGTCAGCAGCCCTACGGCACCTCGTACGCACAGCCGTACGCACCCCAGCAGCCGCACTACGAGGAGCAGGAGCCCGAGGAGACCCGGCGGCCGCGGCGCGGCCGCCGCTGGCTGGTGGCGGGCGTGTCCTTCCTCGCCCTCGCCGGTATAGCCGCCGGCGTGATGTGGCACTTCGAGATACCCCCGTTCACCGACAAGGGCAAGGACGTCTCCTTCGGGAAGCCCGCCGCGGGCGGCAAGGACGGGGCCGAGGCCAAGCAGAACCCGAACGCCAAGGCGCTGATGCCGACCGGCCCGAAGGCCGACTTCAAGAACTCGATGACCCTGAACGACGGCACCCACGTGGCCGTCACCGTGCTGGACGGCAAGAAGTCCGGCTTCAAGGGCAAGGTCTGGGTGTGGGCCCCCAAGGAGTACAACGACCCGAAGTTCGCCAAGAGCGGCTTCCCGGTCCTGATCGCCCTGCCGGGCGGCGCAGGCTACCCCAGCAACTACTGGATGGGCACCGACCTGGGCCTCCAGACCAGCATCAGCAAGTGGTACGCCGAGGGCAAGAGCAAGCCGTTCCTGCTGGCCATGCCGGTCCTCAACCCGTCCGGTGACGAGAAGGGCATCTACTGGGACGGCTCCGACATCCCCGAGCAGCCCAAGATGGGGACCTGGCTGACGGAGGACGTGCCGGACCTGATGAAGGCGAACTTCCGCACCATCAAGTCCCGTGACGGCTGGGCCTTCATGGGCTCCTCCACCGGCGGCTTCGCGAGCCTGAAGTCCGTGCTCAAGCACCCGGACAAGTTCAAGGCCGCCATCTGCTCCGGCCCGGACGTGGTGCCCGACTCCCCGCTGTGGAAGGGCCACGAGAAGGAGAAGTCCGAGAACGACCCGGGCACGCTCGCGAAGGCCCTGATCGACAAGAAGGGCCCCGAGGTCTACCTCGCCTTCCAGGTCGGCGACAACGAGAACAACAAGAAGACCCTGCCCGACGTGCAGAAGTGGATCGCGACCTACGGCAAGGGCCCCGTCCACACCAGCATGAGGGTGATCCCGGGCGGCCAGCACAACGCCAAGACCTACGTGCCCGGCATGGGCGAGGGCCCGATCCAGTTCATCAGCAAGGTCATGGAAGGACCGGTGGAGTAACCGCCGGCACGGACTCCTCCGCCTCCTCGCTCCGCGGCCCGCCGAACACCATCGGCGGGCCGTCGCCGTCCCAGGCCGCCCAGCCGGGGCTGCCGGACACGGCGAACCGCACCCAGGCCGCGTGCATCAGGTCGGCCAGCTCCTGCGGGGCGCCCGGCCCGGCCAGGTGCTCCCCCTCCGGCACGCCGAGGGTGTCGAAGACGAAGCCCAGCTCCAGGGCGTGGCAGGCGCCCAGCCCCGGGATGCCGGACGGCCACGCGAACTCGTACAGGAAGCTCGGGGCCGCCGCCGGGTCCGCGGCGCGCGACCCGGCGAGCCGGCGCAGCGGGTCCCGCAGCAGCCGGTCCGTGAGCAGCTGGCCCGCGATCTCGGCCGGGCTCGCCGCGGGCAGCGCCTCGCGCAGGGCCTGGACGGCGGCGCGGTCCTTGCCGCTGCGGGCCCGGGCCAGCGCCACGGCGAGCGGGCCGAGCCGGTCCAGCAGCCGCATGGCGCCGGTGGGGGCGAGCCAAAGCCGGTACTCCTCGCTCGTCCAGCCGAGCAGCAGCGGCACGTCCGCGGACCGGGCGGCGGCCTCCCGCAGCGGGTCGCCGGGCAGCGTGCCGGGATCGGTGACCAGCCCGAAGGCGGGCCCGGCGGCGAGGGGGCTCGAACGGCGCGAGGCGGCGCCCTGGGCGGCGAGCAGGTCCGCCGTCGGGACCGCGGCGAAGTCCGCGGCGGTCGCCGGCACCCTCAGCAGGGCGGCCATCCGCCGGACCATGGCCCGCACCCGGTCGCGCGGCAGCACCTCGGGGGCGCCGCTCTGCAGGGCGGCCTGCGCGAACAGCCCGGCGGCCCGCGGGGCGGCGAGCAGGGCGCCGACGCTGATCGCGCCGGCGGACTCACCGAAGACCGTGACGCGGCCCGGGTCCCCGCCGAAGGCCCGGATGTTCTCCTGCACCCAGGTCATGGCGGCGATCTGGTCGAGCAGCCCCCGGTTGGCGGGAGCGTCGGGGAACAGCCCGTACCCGAGGATTCCCAGCCGGTAGTTGGCCGAGACGAGGACCACCCCGTCGCGGGCGAAGGCGGAGCCGTCGTAGACGGGGACGGCCGAGGAGCCGCGGGTGAGCGCCCCTCCGTGGAGCCACACCATGACCGGGAGCCGCGCCGCGGGGTCCGGGTCCGGGGTCCAGACGTTGAGGTTGAGGCAGCCGTCCCCGGGGATGTCCGGGTCGGCCAGCAGGGCGGCGAACCGCGGCGGGTAGGGCACCTTGGGGGCGGTGGGCCCGTACGCTCCGGCGTCGCGGACGCCCTCCCAGGCGGCCGGGGGCCCGGGGGCGGCGAACCGCAGGGGCCCTACGGGCGGGGCGGCGTACGGGATGCCGCGGAAGACGGCGATCCCGCCGGGTCCGGTCCGGCCCTCGACCACACCGTGCCGGGTTGTGGCCCGGGGCCGGCCGCCGACGCCCGCTGTGCTCATCGCGTCCTCCGTGGAACCGTTGCGTCCGGCACGTCCGGCGCGGTCTTCCAGTGTGCAGTCAAAACGCCGCGCGCGTTTCGCACAGGCGCCCCACGGGTGACAGGGCGTACCCGGGCCGGGGGCGCCCTGGTTGGACCGGCATGCCATCCACACGCATCCCCCGTACCCTGCGGGCCCGCTCCCTCGCCCTGACCGGCGCGGTGCCCCTGCTCCTGCTCGCGGCCGCCGGCACCGCCCAGGCGGGCCCCGGCGACTTCCAGTACGTCAACGACCGCGACCGGATCGACCGGGTGCGCACGCCGGAGGGCTGCCGGGAGGCCCGGGGCGGCGGTGCCCGCGGGGTCGTCAACGACACGCCCGCCACCGCCGTGCTCCACGCGGAGCCGGGCTGCAGGGGCAAGGCGGTCGCGGTGCTCCGGCCCGGTGCGGGCGGCCAGATCACCCCCCGGTTCGCGTCCGTCCGGTTCGAGATCACCACGACGGCCCAGCGGCCGTGACCCCCGGGCTCCCGCCGCGTTGTATGCCATGTCCAATGCCGCAGATCGTGCGGCGCCCATCTCAGGAGGAGTTCTTGATGTCGCGTATCGCGAAGGCAGTCGCCGTCACCGCTGCCGCCGGTAGCGCCCTGGCCGCCGGTGCGGGTCTGGCCGTCGCCGATGCCGGAGCGCACGGTGCGGCGATCGGCTCGCCCGGTGTTCTGTCGGGCAACGTCGTCCAGGTCCCGGTGCACGTCCCGATCAACCTGTGCGGGAACACCGTGAACGTGATCGCCCTGCTGAACCCCGCGTTCGGCAACACCTGCATCAACGCGTCGGGCGAGAAGAAGCACCACACCGAGCACCACACCGAGGGTTACGGCGGCTGACCGGCCACCGCCCCGGCTGAACGCCGGCAAGGGCCCCCGCCGCCGGGCGGGGGCCCTTCCGCGTGCCCGCCCGCTGCGCGCGCCGCGGGCGGCGGGCGGCGGGCGGCGGGCGGCGGATCACTCGTAGCGGTAGAGGCCCTGGTGGCCGAGCATCTCGCGCGGTGTGACGTCCCACGGCGGCATCGGCTCGTCCAGGGAGATCACCCGGCCGCGCTGGAGGTCGCCGGCCTTCAGGGGGGCGGCGGGCAGGTAGCCGGAGCCGGGGTGCTGCTGCTGCCAGCGGTCCCAGAGCAGGTCGACGAAGGCGTGGTGCAGCCAGAAGGCCGGGTCGTTGGGGGCCGTGCCGCCGGTCATGTGGCCCCCGATCCACTGGTGGACCTTGTTGTGGTTGCGCCAGCGCTCGCTCTTCGGGGCGGCCCAGCCCTCCAGCTTGTTGCGGAACCCGCCGTCGCGCGCCGTGGAGTTCCAGGGCGAGGTGTCGTACACCGGGTCGTCCAGCGCCCACTGCAGCTCGGCGCGGCCGGGCAGGGTGATGGGGTTCTGCGGCCGGCCCAGGTTGCGGGTGAGGAAGCGGGCCTCCGAGAAGCCGACCGTGATCTCCCAGTGGCCCCGCCCGTGGGCGAACGGGCCGGTCATGACCTGGCGGTCGCTCGCGCGGCCGGTGCCGCCGAGGAAGTCCTCGGCCCACAGCGAGGAGGCCGGGCTGGTGTCGGTGGTCCAGTCCCAGTACGGGATGCTCACGCCCGGGTCGACGCCCCGGAGCAGCTGCTCGAACTCCAGCAGGTAGCGCCGGTGCCACGGGAAGAACGAGGGGGACATGTGCCCCACCCGCAGCTTGGTGTCCCGGTCGGCCACGAAGTACGTGTCGTGCGTGCGCACCAGGTCGTCGTACGCGCCGGTGCGCTTGAGCTCCAGGACGGCGGTCGTGAACCGCTTCTTCTGGGCGCTGGTCAGGTTGCGCTGGTTCTGCCGGGTGTACACCGCGGGCTCCTCCCGATCCGTGGTCAGCCGTGCTGCGGGGCGGCGAGGGCCAGCTGCGTGGTGCCGAGTTCGTCGACGGCCGCGCGGGCGAGCTCCAGCGGGGTCGCGAAGGACTGGAAGTGGTTGATCCCGCTGAGGTAGCTGCCGTCGGCGCGGCGCATCACGTGCAGGGGGCGGCCGTCGATGCTGACCCCGGCCTCGGTCACCGCGATGTGTCGGCCGCGGTAGGTCTCCGTCTCCTCGGCCAGCGGGGCCGGGGTGAGGGTCTGCCGGGGCCGGCGGGCGCGCAGGACGGGGGCCAGGGCCGCGGCGGTGCCGGCGAGCACCGCCGCGGTGAAGACCGTGCGCAGGACCGCACGGCGGGTCGGTCGTGCCCAGGCGGGTGCGGCGTGCATACGTTCTCTCCCTCGCTCGGTGGTTCGCGCTACGGGGTCTAACGCGGCGCGGCGGGGGAGGTCACCTGGGCCGCCCGGAAGACACCCGGGCTGCCGGGAGGATCCGCGGGCTACGGGGCGGGCAGTTCCGTGAAGTCCGCGACCAGGCCGTGGTGGTGGCCTGCCGTGCCGAGGGCCAGGGCGTCGGCCTTGGCCCGCTTGAGGTAGAGGTGGGCCGGGTGCTCCCACGTCATGCCGATGCCGCCGTGCAGCTGGACGCACTCCTCGGCGGCCCGTACCGCGACGCCGGAGCAGTGGGCCTGGGCGACGGCCACGGTGAGCGGCGCGTCCGGGGAAGCGGTGGCCAGGGCGTCGGCGGCCGCCCGGGCCGCGGCGCGGGCGGAGGCGACGTCCAGCCAGAGCCGGGCGAGGCGGTGCTTGAGGGCCTGGAAGGAGCCGAGGGGCCGGTTGAACTGGTGCCGGGTCCTCAGGTGGGCCACGGTCTGCGTCAGGCACCATTCGGCGATCCCGACCTGCTCCGAGGCGAGCAGGCCCGCCCCGGACAGCAGGGCCCCCGCCACGGCGGCGCGGGCCGCCCCCGGGTCGGCGAGCAGGGTGCCGGGCGCCCGGTCCAGGGTGACGTGGGCGGGCGGCCGGGTCAGGTCCAGCGGGACCTGCGGTACGAGCGTGGCGGCGGCCGCCTCGACCGCGTACAGCCCGGTGTCCGCGAGGACCAGCAGCACGTCGGCGGCGGCCGCGTCCGCCACCGTCGTCGCCCGCCCGGTCAGGATCCCGCCCCCGGTGTCCCGGACGGGGGCCGGCAGGGGTGCTCCCGGGGCGAGGGTCAGCGGCAGTGCCGGTACGCAGACCCGCCGGCCGGCGGCGAGTTCGCGCAGCAGCGGCAGTGCCTCGGCCCGGTCGCAGCCCAGCAGGATCTCCGTCGCGAGGACCGCGCTGGTCAGGTACGGGGCGGGGGCCACGGCGCGGCCGAGTTCCTCCAGGACGACGGCGGCCTCGCGGTGGCCGGCGCCCTGGCCGCCGAGCTTCTCGGGGACGAGCAGCCCGGCGGTGCCGATCTCCGCGGCGAGGGTGTGCCACAGGGCGGGGTCGTGGGGGCGGCCGGTCTCGATGCGGGCGAGCAGGCCGGCGGGGGTGCAGCGGTCGGCGAGCAGGGCCCGTACGGCGGCGCGGAGGGCGTCCTCGGTGTCGGAGTAGAGCAGGTCGAGCCCTGCCGCGGGGAAGGTCGTCATCGGGAGAGGTCCTTCCAGGGGAGGTCCTTGTCGTCGCGCGGCTCGGCGGGCAGTCCGAGGACGCGCTCGGCGATGATGTTGAGGAGGATCTCGCTGGTGCCGCCCTCGATGCTGTTGCCCTTGGCGCGCAGGTACCGGTATCCGGCGTCGCGGCCGGTGAAGTCGACGGTCTCGGGCCGGCGCATCGTCCAGTCCTCGTACACCAGGCCGTCCTCGCCGAGGAGTTCCACCTCCAGGCCGCTGATCTCCTGGTTGAGCCGGGCGAAGGTGTACTTCATGCCGGAGCCCTCCGGTCCGGGCCGGCCGGCGGCCAGCTGCTGGCGCAGCCGCTCGCCGGTCAGCCGGGCGACCTCGGCCTCGACCCACAGCTGCAGCAGGCGCTGGTGCAGGGCGTGGGTGCGCAGGGCGGGCCGTTCGCGCCAGGCGGCGGCGACGGGGGCGATCATGCCGCCCTCGCGGGGGATGGTCATGCCGCCGATGGAGACCCGCTCGTTCATCAGGGTGGTGCGGGCGACCTCCCAGCCCTGGCCGACGGCGCCGAGCCGGTGGGAGTCGGGGATGCGGACGCCGGTGAGGAAGACCTCGTTGAACTCGGCCTCGCCGGTGATCTGGCGCAGCGGCCTGACCTCGACGCCGGGGGCGTGCATGTCGCACAGGAAGTAGGTGGTGCCCCGGTGCTTGGGCAGGGCCGGGTCGGTGCGGGCGATCAGGATGGCCCAGCGGGCGGTGTGGGCGCTGGAGGTCCACACCTTCTGGCCGTTCACCACCCATTCCCCCGCGGCCTCGTCGAGGACGGCCCGGGTGCCGAGGGCGGCGAGGTCGGAGCCGGCGCCGGGCTCGCTGAAGAGCTGGCACCAGACTTCCTCGCCGACCCACAGAGGGCGCAGGAAGCGCTGCTTCTGCTCCTCGGTGCCGTACGCCAGGATCGTCGGGGCGGCCATGCCGAGGCCGATGCCGATGCGGCGCGGGTCGTTGCCGGGGGCTCCGGCGGCCTCCAGCGCGGCGTCCACGGCAGCCTGGAGGGTGCGGGGCGCGCCGAGCCCGCCGAGCCCCTCGGGGTAGTGGACCCAGGCGAGGCCGGCGTCGAAGCGGGCCCGCAGGAAGGCGGTGCGGTCGGTGGTGGCGGGCGGGTGCGCGGCGAGCAGGTCCCGGACCCGCCGGGCGAGTTCCTCGGCGGTGGTCACCGTCGGGCACCTCCGTCCGCGCCGGGTACGACGACGAGCCTGCCGGTGGTGGTGCCGTCGGCGAGGCGCTGCACGGCGTCGGCGGCTCCGGCGAGCGGGACCCGTTCGCTGACCAGGGGTGTGACGGCGCCCTCGGCGGCGAGCCGGGTGAGTTCGGTGTGGCAGGCGAGGACCGCGGCCGGGTCCTTGGCGGCGTACAGCCCCCAGTGCAGCCCGAGGATGGAGTAGTTCTTGACCAGGGCGTGGTTCAGGGCGGGGGCGGGGACGGTGCCGCCGGCGAAGCCGACGACGACGATCCGGCCCTCGAAGGCCACGCACTTGGCGGAGGCGGTGTAGGCGTCGCCGCCGACGGGGTCGTAGACGACGTCGGCGCCGCGGCCGCCGGTGAACTCCTTGACCCGGGCGGCGATGTCCTCGGCGGTGCGGTCGATGACGAGGTCGCAGCCGAGCTCCTCGGCGGTGCGGGCCTTGGCCTTGCCGCCGACGACCCCGATGACGGTGGCTCCGGCGGCCTTGCCGAGCTGGACGGCGGCGCTGCCGACCCCGCCGGCGGCGGCGTGCACGAGCAGGGTCTCGCCCGCCCGGAGGCGGGCGCGGCGGTGCAGGCCGAACCAGCCGGTCTGGTAGCCGATGTGCAGGGCGGCGGCCTGGGCGTCGTCGAGGGCCTCGGGGGCGGGCAGCAGGGCGCTGGCGGGGGAGGTGGTGTACTCGGCGAAACCGCCGTGCGGCAGGCTGGGGTTGGCGATGACGCGGCGGCCGTCCTCGGTCTCGCCGCAGACCTCGACGCCGGGGGTGAAGGGCAGGGGCGGGCGGATCTGGTACTGGCCGCGGACGAGGAGTGCGTCGGGGAAGTTGACGTTCGCGGCGAGGACGCGCAGCCGTACCTCTCCCTCGCCGGGCACGGGTTCGGGAACCTCTTCGAGGCGCATGGCCTCGCGGGGTTCGCCGGTGGTGTGAACTCGCCATGCCTGCATCCGGGGCCTCCAGCCGCCGTCGGGAACCACGCTCCGCGGGCATACTAAGCGGTTGCTTGCCCTCTTGGGAACGGTGTGACGGGGCCGGGGCCCGGGAGGGTGGATCAGCGCGAGAACAGTTCGAACGTCACGGCCGGGCGGCCCCCGAAGCGGGCCGCTGCCTGCTCGGCGAACCCGGTCAGGAAGTTCCGGCAGTACTCGTGCGGATCCTGGTCGGTGAGGACCTCTATGTACGTCTTGTGCTCCATCAGCGACCGGATCGAGCGCTCCAGTCCGGCGGTGGCGTCCGCCGCGTGCGTCGGGGCCGGGGAGCCGGCGACGGCGATCCAGCGCACGCCGTTCCACGGTTCGAGGCCCTGCTCGGTCAGGAGCTCCGGGAAGATCCACCGGTTGCCGGCGTCGGCGGCGGCGTCCAGCACGGCCCGGCCGACGGCCTTGTGGTCGGGGGTGTTCCAGAAGCCGCCGCGCTCTCCGCCCCAGCTGTCGCGGTGGTTGAGGGTGATCAGCAGCTCGGGGCGGTGCCGGCGGATGGCGGCCGCGATGTCCCGGCGCAGGTCGAGGCCGTACTCCAGGACGCCGTCGCGGTGGTCGAGGAACTCCACGGCGGAGACCCCGACGACGGCCGCACTGGCCCGCTGCTCGGCCTCGCGGAGCGGGGCGCACTCCTCCGGGGGGATGGTGTCGATGCCGGCCTCGCCGCGCGTGGCCAGCAGGTAGGCCACCTCGCGGCCGCCGTCGGTCCAGTCGGCGATGGCCGCGGCGCCGCCGTACTCCAGGTCGTCGGGGTGGGCCACGACCGCGAGGGCGCGCTGCCAGTCGGTGGGCATGGGTTCGAGCTGCGCGGGCTGTTCCTGATGTCCGGTCATGTCTCGCAACCATAGGCGAGACATGACCGGACGGTGCAGCGGTCGGGCGGGGGTGCGCCGGGCAGGTGGTGTGCGCCGGGCGGGTGTGCGCCGGGCGGAACGGATCTAGAGGACGACGACCGAGCGGAGGACCTCGCCGCGCTCCATCCGGGCGAAGGCGTCCTCGATCCCGTCGAGGGAGATGGTCTCGGAGACGAAGGCGTCCAGGTCGAGGCGGCCCTGCAGGTAGAGGTCGACCAGCAGCGGGAAGTCCCGCTCGGGCAGGCAGTCCCCGTACCAGGAGGACTTCAGGGCGCCGCCGCGGCCGAAGACGTCCAGCAGCGGCAGTTCGAGCTGCATCTCCGGAGTGGGGACGCCGACCAGGACCACGGTGCCGGCCAGGTCCCGGGCGTAGAAGGCCTGCCGGTAGGTCTCGGGGCGGCCGACCGCCTCGATGACGACGTCCGCGCCGTTCCCGCCGGTGAGCTCCTGGATCGCCTTGACCACGTCCTCGGTGCGGCCGTTGACGGTGTGGGTGGCGCCGAGCCCGCGGGCCCACTCCAGCTTCCGGTCGTCGAGGTCGACGGCGATGATGCGGGACGCGCCGGCCAGCCGGGCGCCGGCCACGGCCGCGTTGCCCACTCCCCCGCAGCCGATGACGGCGACCGAGTCGCCCCGCCCGACGCCGCCGGTGTTCAGGGCGGCGCCGAGGCCGGCCATGACCCCGCAGCCGAGGAGGCCGGCCGCGGCCGGCGAGGCGGCCGGGTCGACCTTGGTGCACTGGCCGGCGGCGACCAGGGTCTTCTCGGCGAACGCGCCGATGCCGAGCGCCGGGGACAGCCGGGTGCCGTCCTCCAGCGTCATGGGCTGGGTGGCGTTGTGCGTGGCGAAGCAGTACCAGGGGCGGCCCCGCTTGCAGGCCCGGCAGGTGCCGCACACCGCACGCCAGTTGAGGACGACGAAGTCGCCGGGGGCGACGGAGGTGACGTCCGGGCCCACCGCCTCGACGACGCCGGCGGCCTCGTGGCCGAGGAGGAAGGGGAACTCGTCGTTGATGCCGCCCTCACGGTAGTGCAGGTCGGTGTGGCAGACACCGCAGGCCTGGACGCGGACCAGCGCCTCTCCGGGCCCCGGGTCCGGTACGAGGATCGTCGTCGTCTCCACCGGTGCGCCCTTGCTCCGTGCGATGACCCCGCGTACGCGATGCGTCACGTCATACCCCGCTCTGTTCGGATCTGTCTGGATCAACGAACGTACACGGGCGGGACGGGGTACGGGAGTTGTGTCACCCCTTCGCTTCCGTGGCGGCGAGTTCCGGCGGTACGGCGGCGCGGAGTGCCGCCCCGAAAGCGGCCACCGCCGGGTGGGCGGCGGCGCCGCTGCGGAAGGCCACCTGGGTGCGGCGCTCCATGAGCAGCCGGGTGAGGGCCACGGCCGGGGCGCCGTGCTCCGGGATGCCGAGCTGCGGTACGACGGCGACGCCCTGGCCTGCCGCGACGAGGGCGAGCACGGTGGCGAACTCGTCCACCCGGTGGCGCACCCGCGGGGTGAATCCGGCGGCCTGGCAGGCCCGTACGGTCATGGCGTGGCAGAGGGTGCCGGGGGTGGCGGTGATCCAGGGGGCGTCGGCGTGGGCCCGCAGGGCGGCCCCCTGGTCGTGCCCCGGCCCTGACCCGGTCGGGGGTACGGGGGCGGGGACGGGCGCGGCTGCCGGTGCGGCCAGGTACATCGCCTCCCGGTAGAGGGGCTCGGTGGCGAGGCCGGGCTCCGGCGCCGCGGGGACGAAGTCGTACTCGTGCACCAGGGCCACGTCCAGGTCGCCGGCCCGCAGGGCGTGCGCCACGGCCGCCGGGTCGGTCTCCGACACCATCGGCTCCAGCCCCGGGTGCCGCCGGGCGAGGGCGGCCAGGGCCGCCGGGACGATGGCCCGGGTGGCGGTGGGGAAGGCGCCGATCCGCAGGGCGCCGGCCAGTCCGCTGCGCGCCTCGGCGAGGTCGGCCGCGGCCTCCTCCAGGCGTTCCAGGACGGCCTCCGCGTGCCGGACGAGGTTCTGGCCGACCGGGGTGAGGCGGACGCTGCGGCCGGTGCGTTCGAGGAGGGGGAGCCCGGCCTCGCGTTCGAGGACGGCCAGTTGCTGGGACACCGCCGAAGGGCTGAAGGCAAGCGCCTCCGCCACGGCGGCGATCGTGCCGCGGCGGGCGAGTTCGCGCAGCAGGCGCAGGCGTCGTACGTCGAGCATCGGATCATCTTATGGTTCGGGTAAGAAACGCGAACTGGATTCGACGGTCGGGGCGTCGGAGGATCGTCGGCATGACCCAGAACACTTCCCTGCACGGGATTCACGTACCGCTGATCACCCCCTTCACACACGCCGGGGACGTCGCCGCCGAGGCGCTGGAGGCACTCGCCCACCAGGTGCTCGACGAGGGCGCCACCGGCATCGTCGCCCTCGGGACCACCGCCGAGACCGCCGCGCTGGACGAGGCCGAGCGGGAGCTCGTCACCGACGTCTGCGCCGGGGTCTGCCGGGAGCGGGGGGCGGTGCTGACCGTGGGCGCCGGGGCGAGCGGCACCCGGGCCGCCGAGGCCTCGCTCCGCCGGCTCGCGCACCGGCCCGAGGTGCGGGCGGCACTGGTGACCGTGCCGCCGTTCGTCCGGCCCGGGGCGGAGGGGGTGGTGGCGCACTTCGCGCGGCTGGCGGAGGTCAGCCCCGTACCGCTGGTCGTCTACCACATCCCGTACCGGACCGGGCAGCCGCTGGACGCGGCGGCGCTGCGGCGGCTCGGGGAGCTGCCCGGGGTGGCCGGGATGAAGTACGCGGCCGGCGGCATCGGCGAGGACGCGGTCGCACTGCTCGGCGACCTGCCGGACTCCTTCACGGTGCTGGCGGGCGACGACCTGTACCTGTCGCCGCTGCTGGCGCTGGGCGCGGCGGGCGGGATCCTCGCCTCGGCGCACCTGGCGACGGCGCGGTACGCGGAGCTGGTGGCCGCCTGGCGGGCCGGTGACGTGCCGCGGGCCCGGACCCTGGGCCATGCCCTGGCCGCGCTGTCCGCGGCGGCCTTCGCCGAACCCAATCCGGCGGTCGTCAAGGGGGTGCTCCACGCCCAGGGCCGGATCCCGGCCCCGGACGTGCGGCTGCCCCTGCTGGCGGCGAGCGCGGGGGCGGTGTCGGAGGCCCTGGAGCGGCTGGATCGGCTGGATCGGCTGGAGCAGCCGGATCGGTCGGCGCAGCCGGATCGGCCGGCGCGGGCCTGAGGCGTCGCGGAATGCCCCGGACCATGGCGGGCGCGCCGGAATGCGCCCGCCATGGGCGGTTGGGAAAGAAAAGCCTGGATGCCCGAATCGGGTACACAGAGGGGCCAGTTGTCCGTTTTGCACCTGCCGCCCGAAACCCGTGATATGGGTCACGCGGACAGCATCAACATCATTTATTCGGGAGACTCTGTCCCCTTTTCCGTAAAGGAATTCCGTCATTTCCCGAAGCGTCCGACAAGGTCATTTCCCGGGCCCGCTCGCGCCATTCGATCACCGGGGTGATTTCGAGCCTTGTTCCGTTCCCGCGGACTCGCTTACGGTCACGTCGTTCCCGGCGGGCTGCTGCCGAATCAGGCCGCCGCCAGGGATCCCCCCGCACCCGCACGTGAGGAATTCCGCCATGCCCGGACACGGCAAGCACCGCCGCCCCAAGCAGCGTCCGATCACCCGCAAGCTGGCTTTCGCGGGCACCGGCAGCGCGGCCCTGGCCCTCCCGCTGATCGGCGCGACCACGGCCGGTGCGGCCGTCGGACAGCCGGCGGTATCCCCGGCGGTGACGACCGCGTCGCTGCCCGCGGCGGCTCCTGCGGCGGCGCCCGCCAAGGCTCCCGCGGCCAAGACGACCGCGCCCCTGACCTACTCCGTGACCACCGGCGACAGCCTCTCGAAGATCGCCTCCCAGCACGCGGTGAGCGGCGGCTGGCAGGCCCTGTACGAGGCCAACCGCAGCGTCATCGGCAGCAACCCGTCGGTCATCCGCCCCGGCACCAAGCTGAGCCTCGGCGCCGCTGCGAAGGCGGCCGTGGCCAAGGCGAAGGCCGCGGTCAAGCCGGCCGCCGCCACCTACCCGAACAACCTCGACGGGTGGATCCGCGAGTCCCTGGCCGTCATGGCCAAGCACGGAATCCCCGGCACCTACAACGGCATTTACCGCAATGTGATGCGCGAGTCCTCCGGAAACCCGCTGGCCATCAACAACTGGGACTCGAACGCCGCGGCCGGCATTCCCTCCAAGGGCCTGCTCCAGGTCATCGACCCCACCTTCCGGGCCTACCACGTGCCCGGCACCTCGAACGACTCGTACGACCCCGTCGCGAACATCACGGCCGCCTGCAACTACGCGGCCGCCCGTTACGGCTCCATCGACAACGTCAACGGCCCGTACTGACGGGCCCGGACCGGGCGGCGGCCGCCCGGGACGCGCGGGCGCGGGCCAGGGTGCGCAGGGGTGCCGCCAGACCGTAGCCGACGTCGCGGCGCAGGGCGGCCGCGCCGGCCCGCTCCACCGCCGCCAGCTGGTGCCCCATCAGCTCGGTCATGGCGGCGACCACCGGACGGAGCCCCGGGTCCACGACGTCGAGGATGCCGTCGGTGGCCTCCAGGGCGGTCCGGGCACGCCGTGTCGACGCGTCGAGGAGGGCGCGTACGGCCGGGGTGTCCCGGGCCTGTTCGAGGTCGGCCCGGGTCACGGAGTGCTCGGCGAGGAGGGCGCGCGGCAGGCAGAGGCGGCCGTCGGCGAGGTCTCCGGCCAGGTCGGCGAGGAAGTCGACGCGCTGGGCGGCGTCCACGAACCGCCGCCAGCCGGCGGCCTGTTCCGCGTCGGGGCCGCCCTCGTACTGCAGGCCGGTGAAGGCCATCAGGCCCGGCCAGGCGTAGGCGTCGAGGTAGGCCTGGAAGTCCTCCTCGGTGCCGAAGCCGTCGAAGCCGGCCTCGGCGGTGGCCGCGCCGTCCAGGAACCGGGTGATCCACTGCGCGGGCAGCCCGCGCGAGGCCACCGCGTGCGCGTAGGCCCGCAGCAGCGGGTCGGGGCCGTCCCCGGTCCGCAGCGCCGCGTCGACGCGCCCGGCCAGTGCGGCCAGGCCGTCGCGGCGCTGCTGCGGGGTGCCGGTCTCGGCCACGTCGTCGACCAGGTTCATGAAGCAGATCCCGGCCGTCATCCACGGCACCAGCCCCGGCGCGGCGAGCAGGCGCAGCGTCAGGTACGGGGCCGGTTCCCGGCGCAGGACCCGGCGGGCGACGCGGGTGTAGTCGTCGCGCAGCCGGGGGTCGCGTATGCCGGCCGCCGTGAGGGTGGTGCGCCAGGTGGGCATGGTGGGCGTGCTCCTCGAACCGTGTCGGACCGTACGCACGCGTGTGCGACATGCGTACGGGTACACGATCTCAAAGGCGGTAGACCTTCTTCACCTTGCCCTGGGTGTCGGCGTGGATGTACCCGCCCTGCCCGTACTCGTCGCTGAGGTAGGGGCGCATCGAGGGGCTCCCGTCGAAGAGCCAGGGCTCGATGATGACGTAGCGCGAGGTCGGGTTGGCGACGCCGAGCTCCTGCGTGGCCGTGTCGAGCAGGCCGGGCAGCGCGTCCCAGTTGACGGTGCTCATGTCGATCGGCGGCTCGTCCGGCTTGAGGGTGCCGCCGGGGCCGCTGCGCTTGGCCTCGCCGTCGCGGTAGTCCCAGCGGTCGTACGTCTTGGCGCCGGGGCCGGTGGGGATCGAGGCGATGACGTACTCCTCGTAGACCGTCATCTCCGCGAAGGTGGTGGTGCCCGTCTTCTGCTTGAGCGCCTCGATCGCGGTGCGGACGTTGGCGGGGGTGAGCAGGCTGCCCTTGGGGGCGGCGGGGCCGCCCTTGCCGCTGGGCGCGGCCGGCTTGGCGCCCCCGGTCACGGCCGGGGTGGCGGGCGCGGAGGCGCTGGAGCCGCCCGAGCCGCCCGAGCCGCTGCCGCCCTTGGCGCCGTCCTGGGCCTTGCCTCCGGGGAACCCGTTGACGAGGGCGATCGCGCCGCCGGCCAGGGCCACCGCGAGGAGGCCGCCGATCAGGGCCGGGCGGCGCCGCAGGGTGGGGCCCGGCGCGGGCACGGGCGCGGTGGACCCGTACGGGGATCCGCCGCCGGGAGTGAACGGCGGCGGCGGTGCGTACGGCCCGGCGGGGGCCATCGCGCCGGGCGGGGCCGTGGCCGGCTGCGGCGCGGAGAGCTGGGTGCTCGGCGGACCGTACCGGCCGAGGCCCGCCGGCGGCGTCTGCGGCGACGCGGAAGCGCCGAGAGCAGCGCTCGCGTCCCGGAGCAGCTGTTCCAGCCGGGCCGCGTCGGGCCGCACGGCCAGGTCCCGTACGAGGAGCTGCTCCAGGACGGGCCCCAGCGGCCCGGACCGCACCGGGGCCGGGACCGGGTCCTCCAGCACGGCGACGACGGTGGCCAGGCTGGTGGTGCGGCGCATCGGGTGCGTGCCCTCCGCCGCCACGTACAGCAGCATGCCGAGCGACCACAGGTCGGAGGCCGGGAGCCCCTCCTCGCCGCGCGCCCGCTCCGGCGCGATGTACTCCGGCGAGCCGATGAGCACACCGGTGGACGTGAGGGCGGTCGAGCCGTGCAGGGCGGCGATGCCGAAGTCGGTCAGCACGGCCGAGCCGTCGGCCCGCAGCAGCACGTTGGCCGGCTTCACGTCGCGGTGCAGCACCCCTTCGGCGTGCGCGGCGCGCAGCGCCGACAGGACGTCGAGGCCGATCCTGACCACGTCGGCGACCGGCAGCGGCCCCGACTCCAGCCGGTCGTGCAGGGAGCCGCCCTTGACCAGCTCCATCACGATCCACGGGTGCCCGTCCGTGCCGGCCGCCGGCTCGACGATGTGGTGGATGGTCACCACGTTCGGGTGCGCGAGGCGGGCCAGGGCCCGGGCCTCGCGCACCGCGCGCTCCCGCAACTGGACCGTGAGGCCGGGCGTGGCCTCGGCCGTCGCCGGGTCCGGCGGGCGCACCTCCTTCAGGGCGACATCGCGGTGCAAGGCGATGTCGCGGGCGCGCCACACCGTGCCCATGCCACCGGCGCCGAGCGGCGCCACCAGTTCGAATCGGCCGTCGACCAGCTGTCTGCCGGCCTCACTTCTGTCCATGGCGGGACATCGTAGGCGGCGCCTCCGTCAACAGCGTCGCCGGTCCTCCGTCAGCATGCCCTGCACCGTGGACACGGTCCGGTCGTAACATCCGCCCGGCACGCCTGCCCCGTACAGCCGGTAGCGCTCGGTGCTGCGGCCGACCGCGTGCCGCTGCTCGCGCGGCACGTTCGCCGTGTAGCTCGCGTCGCCCGTGTAGGTGTCGTCGAGGCGGGTGCGGTCCACGGTCCGGCCGCCGCGCAGGGTCGTCGTCTCGGCCCGGTCGCCGAGCGTGATGACGGTGCGCAGCCGGTCCCCGGCGCCGAGGGTGGTCTCCCCGTCCATCGTGTACGTGCGTGCGGTGCGGGTGGTGGCGGGGCCCCTGGTGACGCTCTCCTCGTCGGTCCAGGTGCCGGTCAGGGCGTCCTGGTTCTCGCCGTCCGTCCAGCGGTGCACGGAGGTGTTGCGGACGGTGCGGGTGACGGTGGTGGTGACCCGGCCGTGGGAGGTGTCGAGCCGTCCGGACACGGTCAGGCGGTGCCCGCCGTCGGTGTCGAGGCGGTGCGGGCTGCCGGCCGTACCGGGCGTGAAGCGGCTGGAGTTGGCCGGTTCGCCCTCCTCGTGCCGGGTCAGGGAGCCGGTGACGACGGCCCGGCCCTCGTCCTGCCACAGCAGCAGGTTCGCGGGGGTGCTCCAGCCGGTCTGCCCGGCCGGAACGCCGGCGACGGACACCTCGATGCGGTGCTCGCGGCCGTCGTTGAGGAGCGCGGCGAACGGCGTCAGGTCGTAGACGACCGGCCGGACGTCGAAGGCGCGCGGCGCAGGCACCACATACCAGAGGAACGGGTTGGACCAGCCGCCGGTCCACACGTTCGGGAAGGGGGCGGCGATGCCGGCGAGCCGTCCGTCGACGGAGATGCGGACCTCGCGGTAGGGGCCGCCGGAGGCCTTGCAGGAGTACGGGGCGGCGTCCGGGACGGTCATGTACCAGTACTCCTCGCAGCCGCCGCCGGAGCCGGTCGCGTACACCTCGGCGAGGATCCGCTCGGTGTTGCGCGGGGTGGTGACGGTGGGGCCGGTCAGCGGGAGGACCCGGTCGGGGGTGTCGGGGGCCGCGGTGTGCCGTTCGGCGGTGTGGAAGGTGAGGGTGGCCTTGACGTCGATGACGCCGGTGTAGGTGTCGTTGACGACGTTGCCGATCAGCATCTCGACGGGCTGGGGCCGGCTGAGGGTGTCGCGGTAGCGGGTGACGTCCTTCTCCACGGACCAGGTGATGCCGTCGGGCGAGGGCTCGGGGGTGGAGGTGCGCAGGATCTCGACGCCGCCGACGGAGAGGTGGCCGAGGCGGTCGTACTGGCGGCCCTTGACCTTGCCGTCGAGGCGGAGGACCACCTTGGCCCAGGGGCCGGTGCCGCAGCCGGCGGGCGGGGTGTAGGTGCCGGTGTACGGGGTGAAGTCGCGGAACTGGGCCTCGGCGAGGGTCAGTTCGCAGGACCGGGCCGGGGGGCGCTCGATCGGCGGGGCCGCGGTGAGCGGGTCGTGCCAGTCCGTGCCGAACTCGGCGGGCGGGTCGTCCGCGGTGGCGGCGGCCGGCGGGGCGGGCGGGGGCCCGGCCGCGTGCGCGGGGCCCGCGGCGGCCAGGGTGGCCGCGGCGAGCGCGAGCGCGCCGAGCAGGCCGGTGATCCGGTGTCGTGTCATGGCCCCGCAGTGAAGCCCGCCCCCGCCTCCCGCCGCCAGGCCCGCCGCCCGGACCGTGGCCGGATCCCGCCCCCTCCCCCGCCGGAGGAACGTTCCCCGAACGGCGGTGCGCGCCCTGCACGGCGGCCGGGTCCTGCACGGCGCGCCTTCAGGTCGGGCGCGGGTCCTGTACGTCGGAGCGGGCGGGTCAGGGGTGCGTCTGCCGCCGGGCAGGACCACGACGCCGTCGGCGGCCGGGCCGGCACCGGTCTCGGCACTCCTGCGCGGGACGGTGCCCCGGGCCATGACGCCGAGGCCGCCGAGGGCGACGTCGTCGCGGACCGCGCGGTTGGGGCGGTCCGGGGCCGCGGCCCGTCACACGGGGTGCTCCCGGCCGATCGCGCTCAGGACGTCCGCGAGCCACACCAGGTGGTGGCCGAGGGCGTGGTCCGGGTCGGCGAGCAGGTTCCGCACGTGCTGCCAGGACTCCGACAGCTGCCCGATCGTCAGCTCGTCCGGCTCCTCGGCGACGTCGAAGAGGCGGTCGGACGGGACCGACCAGAAGTAGTCGTGCTCCACGAGCACGGCGTTGTCGTGTGCGGCGGTCCGCTCGAGGTGGCGCAGCAGCACGTCGAAGGAGGCGCGCAGCTCTGCGAGGGGGACGTGGAGGGGCTGTCCGGTCACGGACGCCATCATGCACCCCGGCGGGGGACGGTCCGGCCGTGGCGGCGGCCGGGCCGCCCGGTCAGTCGCGGGAGTGGCCGAAGAGGATCCGGTAGCCGATGAGCAGCACCAGCGAGCCGGCGACCGCCGAGCCCCAGGTGGCGGGGTCGTAGAACTCGTTGGCGATCGGCTTGTCCAGGAACTTCGCGGAGAGCCAGCCGCCGATGAACGCGCCGGCGATGCCGATGAGGGTGGTGCCGATCAGGCCCCCGGGGTCGCGGCCCGGCAGCAGGAACTTGGCTATGGCGCCGGCGAGCAGCCCCAGGACGATCCAGCTGACGAACCCCATGCCGTGTTCACTCCGCTCTCCCGCTGTGTGGTCGCTCTCGGGAAGGAGGACGCACGGCGGGGCGAAACGGTTCTCAGCCCCGGCGGGTCCGCGCGCAGGCGACCGCCGCGACGGCCACCGCGGCTGCGGCGACGCCCCCGCAGGCGCGCCGGCAGCGCACCGCCGTGCCGTGCGAACCGGAGGCGAGCACGGACAGGTTCGACCGGTAGGACAGCACCGAGCGGTTCGACAGGGCGCTGAGCAGGGAGCCCGAGCTCAGCCAGGAGCCGACGGAGCCGGCGGAGAGCGCGGAGCCGAGCGAGCCGACCGACAGCACGCTGCCGACCGAGCCGATGGAGAGCACCGATCCCACCGAACCGATGGACAGCACGGAGTTCTTGGACCAGAGCGAGAGAAACGATCCGTCAGCAGCCGTGCCGGTCATGTGCCTCATGCGGTCATGCTGCCACACGGCCGGCCGCGGCGGGGGCTGCGGCGGGGTGCGTCCGCCCGCCGTCCGGGGCCGTACGGGTCAGCAGCAGCACCCCGCGGGCCGCCATCAGCGCGCCCGCGACCGCGAGCAGCAGGCCGGCGGTGCCGCCCTGGAGGCGTTCGCCGAGCAGGACCGTGCCGATCGCGGCCGCGGCCAGCGGGTTGGCCAGGTTGACCACGGCGAGGGGCGCGCCGAGTCCGCCCCGGTAGGCCCGCTGCGACAGGAGCATCCCGCCGACCGCGAAGACGGCGACGAGCCCGGCCACGGCAAGGACGCGCCCGTCGAGCAGGGATCCCCCGCGGCCGCCCGCCACGGCCACCGTCTGCGTCAGCGCGGAGGCGACCGCGGAGGCCAGCCCGGACGCGGTCGCGTGCCGCAGCCCCGAGCGCACGTCCCTGCGTGCGGTCAGCAGGCCGATCACGGCGGCGGTGGCGCCCGACACGGCGAGCGCCTCGGCCAGGGTGAGGGTGTCGTCCGGGGCCGGCCCGGAGGCCGGGAGCAGCAGCAGGCCGAGCCCGGCGACGGTGGCCAGGGTGCCGCGCCATTCGGTGGCGGCGACACGGCGGCCGGCCCGGCGGGCGCCCATGGGGACGGCGGCGACGAGGGTGAGCGCCCCGAGCGGCTGGACCAGGGTGAGCGGCCCGTAGCGCAGGGCGGCGGCGTGCAGCAGCGCGGCGGCGGTGTTCAGGCCGGCGGACCACCACCAGGCGCCGTTGCCGAGCAGGGCGCGGGCGGTGCGGGCGACGGCGGCGCGGGCGAGGCGTTCCTGCGCGACCGCGGCGGCCGCGTAGGCCGCGGCGGAGGCGAGGCAGAGCGCGACGGCGAGGACGGTGGCGTTCACCGGCCGACCCCGGCCGGCTCGGCGGCTCCAGCCGGCTCTGCGGCTTCGGCAGGCTCGACGGCTTCGGCAGGCTCGACGGCTCCGGCAGGGACGGCCTCCCGCTGGGGGTGCGGTGGGTCGTCGGCTGCGGGCCGTGCGTGCTTGTTCGCGCAGTTCCCCGCGCCCCTGAGCGGGAACCCCCGAGTCGGCAGCTCACAGCAGGGCTCGGTGGCTTCGGCCGTGAGCGGGCGGGAGGGGGCCTGCGGGCGGGGTACGGCGACGATTGCGGCGCCGAGCAGGGCGGCCGCGACGATCGCGTCGAGCCAGTAGTGGTTGGCCGTGCCGACGATGACGAGCAGGGTCAGCAGCGGGTGCAGCAGCCACAGCAGGCGCCACGGCGAGCGGCCGCGGCCGGCGGCGATCATGCCGAGGGCGAGCATCAGCGCCCACCCGAAGTGCAGCGAGGGCATGGCGGCGAACTGGTTGGCCAGGGTGTCGGCGGCGGGCGAGGCCCCGTAGACGGAGGGCCCGTAGGCCTGCCCGGTGTCGACGAGGTGCGCGGCGGCGAGCATCCGCGGCGGGGCCAGCGGGAAGGCCAGGTGCAGGGCGAGGGCGGCGCCGGTCAGGACGGTGAGGACGCGCCGGGCCCACCGGTAGTGGCCGGGTCGGCGCAGGTACAGCCAGACGAGGAAGAGCGCGGTGGCGGGGAAGTGCACGGCCGCGTAGTAGGTGTTGGCGGTGTGGACCAGGGCGTGCCCCGTGGCGGCGCCGGCGGCTCCTGTGTCTCCTGCGCCGTGGAGGAGCAGCCGCTGAATCGTTCCCTCACCCGGGAGGTGCAGGGCCCGCTCGGCGTCCCAGACCCGGGCGGCGTTGCGGAAGGCCTCGTCCGTGCGGTCCGTCGAGAGCAGCCGGCCCGCCTTGTAGACGGCGAACAGGCCCGCGACGAGCAGCAGCTCGCGCAGGAGCCGGCGACGGGCGGCCCCCCGGCCGCCCACCGGCCCCGCAGGTGTGGTGTGGGAGGTCATTCCCCCGGTCTCGCTTCCTGTCATCGGTCCCGTGCGCGGGCTCCGCCCGTGTGCGGTGGTCCGGCGGTGGCGGGCGGTTGGTCCGGACCGGCCGCCACCGAGACGCCAGTGTATCGATACATTCACGTATCGATACGGGGGTGTACCGATACGCGAGCGTTCCTCTACACTTCGGGGACGGAAGCATCCGCCGCGAAGCCCCGAGGAGAGCCGCACCCCATGACGTCGACGCAGCCCGCCGGGCGCCGCTCCAAGATCACCCCCGAGCGGGTGCAGGAGTTCTACGACGCCGTCCTGGACGAGCTGCGCGAGCACGGCTACGAGGCCCTGACCATGGAGGGCGTCGCCGCCCGCGCCTGCTGCGGCAAGTCGACGCTCTACCGGCAGTGGAAGACCAAGCCGCAACTGGTCGCGGCGGCCCTGCGCGCGCACCGGCAGGGCACCCTGGCCGCGGTCGACACCGGCTCCCTGGCCGGCGACCTGCGCGAGGCGGCCCGGATCGCGGCCGGCACCTCGGGGCGCGACACCCGCCTCACCCAGGCGCTCGGGCACGCGGTGCTCAGCGACGAGAAGCTCCAGGCGGCCCTGCGCGAGGCGCTGGTCGAGCCGGAGCTGGCCGCGTTCGCGGCGATGGTGGCGCGGGCCGTGGAGCGCGCGGAGATCGTCCCGGACCATCCCGCCGTGGAGTTCCTGCCGGCGCAGCTCATGGGTGTGCTGCGGATCCGGCCGGTGCTGGAGGGGCGGTACGCGGACGCGGAATACCTGGTGCGGTTCGTCGACGCGGCCCTGCTGCCCGCCCTGGGGCTGGCGGCCGACGCGGCACCCGGCGCGGGCGCCGGCCCGCGGCAGGCACCCGGTTCCGGCCCGCAACGGGCGTCCGAACCCGGCCCCGGCTCACAGCAGGCGCCCGATTCCGGCCCGCGGCAGGCACCTGTACCGGGACCGGACACGGCCCCCTGAACCGGTGGGCCCCGTCACCGATGACCGGACGGAGGCCCGCCCCGCGCTGCCTCGTGGGGACGGCGGCAGCGCGCCGGCCGGACCGGGCGGCGGCCACCCGTGCGAGGGGTGGCGGCCGCCCGGTCCGCACGGCCGGCCCCTTCACCCTTGCCGTGTCAGGGCCGTTCGGCACCCATGGCCCGGACGTACTCCTCCGCGTCGGCGTCGAAGCCCTGTACGGCGGTGTCCAGCAGCCAGCAGCCCGCGCCGTCGCGCGTGAACCGCGCGACCGTGGCCGCGGTGGCGTGCGGCACGGCCGCGAAGTCGGTGACCGCGAGGTCGCTGTGGCCCTCGCGGATCCGGACGCCCGTGCCCCCTACGGCGGCGAACGTCTTGCGGTGGCCGCCGCGCGGGCCCGCGTCCTGGATCAGCACGCCCACCACGACCCGCACCGACTCCGGCCGCATCCGGTCCAGTTCGAGGACCATCACCTCGTCGTAGCCGAAGCCCTGGCCGGTGCGGCTGTCGCGGTTGAGGGTGATGGTGCCGTCGGGCGACCGGCTGCCGAAGTGCACGACCTGGACGGGCTGCCCGTACGGGTCGGCGGCGCCGTAGACCGCGGCCACGATGTCCAGGTCGTTCGGGGGCGCGCCCGCGGGGCTCGGGTCCCACCGCAGCGCGACCTCGACCTTCGCCAGGCTCTTGCGTACTCCGCTCGCCGAACCGCTCACCGAACTCCCCCTCCGCTCCTCGGGTGTTGCCCGGCCATGCTGTCATGCGGGGGCGGCTCCGGCGCGGGTGACCGCATGTTCCCGGCCACGCGGGGCTCCGGGGTGTGCGCCTCCGCTCCGGCGGCCGGCCCCTACGCTCCGGGGACGACCCGTACGGTCTCCACCCAGTCCGGGGGCTGCGGGGCGCCCTCGCCGATCAGCGCGGCGATCACCCGGCATGACGAGGGCTCGCCGGGCCATGGCGTGAAACCGTCGGTCAGCACGACGACAATGTCCGGCCGGTCCGGCACCGCCAGCGCGGCACCGATCCCGACCCGCATGTCCGTTCCGCCGCCGCCGGCGAGCGCCACCTGGTCGACGCTGGTCACCCGGGCCACGGCCTGCACGTCCGCGTCACAGGCCAGCACCGCGACCCGGTTGCCGCGCACCCCCACCTCCCGCAGCACGCCGGTCACTTCGGCGAGCGCGGCGGCCAGCTCGTCCTCCCCCATCGACCCCGAGGTGTCGATGACGATCGCGACCCGCGGCAGCGGCCTGCGCAGGCTGGGCAGCACCACCCGGCCGCCGAGGGCGGGCGTGCGGCGCGAGGGGCGCCGGTAGGTGTAGTCGACGGCTCCGGCGGCCCAGGCGGCGGCCTCCCGTACCGCCCCGCTCAGCGCGCGCCGCCAGTCGACGGTGGGCTCCAGCACCTCCGTCGCCCAGCGCTCCCAGCCGGCCGGGAGCGTGCCGCGGCTGCGCTGGTGGGCGCGCATGGCCTGGGCGGTCTGGCGGCGCAGCGCCTCGGCCTCGACCGGGCTGATCCGGGCGGTGCCGGCCGCCTCGCCGAGCTCCCAGGGGGCGGGCACGCCGTGGGCGCCCGAACCGCAGTCGACGCCGTGCCGCGGGGTGCGCGGGATCGACGGCAGGTACTCCTCGAACATGCCTCCGGTGGGCAGGCCGAACAGCCGGGGCTCCATCCGCCCCTCGGGCAGCGCCAGCCCGTCGGCGAGGAGGTCGTCGTTGATCTCGCAGTCCTCGGCGATGTTGATCCGGACCTGGTCGCCCTGGTCGGCGGCCGGGAGCCGGCCGGCCCGGCCGTGGTGGTCGCGCAGCAGGTGGGCCACCTCGTGGATCCACACGCCGGCCAGTTCGGCCACGGGGGTCGCGTCGACGAAGGCGGGCGAGACGTAGCAGCGCCAGTGCCGGTCCACGCCCATGGTCGGGACGGCCGTCGAGGGGACCACGGTGAGCGCGTACAGGGCCGAGGCCAGGTAGGGCCGGGCCTCCGCCGCCCGGTAGCGGGCGGCGAGCAGCTTCGCCCGGTCCAGGCGGGCCTGCTCCGCGTCCACGCCCGTCAGCCGCTGCCGGGCAGTGCGCCGGAGAGCTGGAGCAGTTCGACGAACGCGTCGATGCCGGACGGCACCGGCCAGTCCAGGTCGCGCATCGCCGCGAGGTCGGCGGCGGCCCGTGCGGCCACGTCCGGCACGCCCGCGTCCACGGCCTTGGCGAGGACCGCCCAGCCGGCCTCCCAGCGCGGGCGGGTGAGCTCGCCCTGGACGGCCGCGACCACGGCGATGAGGAAGGCCAGCTGCCGGTCGCCGCGTTCGGGCAGGGCGAAGGCGTCCGGATCGGCCAGCACCCGGTCCGGGTCGGGCAGGTCCAGGTTCTCCAGGTACGACAGCAGCTCGATGCCGGCGGCCTCGCCGACGGCCCCGGTGAGCGCGGTGGCCAGGGCCTCCCGGCCGGCACCGGCCGCGTACCCGGTGGCCAGCAGCCGCAGCGCCATCTCCCAGGTGCGCGGGGAGGGCCAGGCGCGGCCGCGGCCCTCGGCCTCGTTCGGCATGTGGTGGACGAGGCCCGGCCGGGCGGTCAGGAAGCCGGAGACCACGCCGCGGGCCCGGGCGACGGCGCCGGAGACGCGGGCCGGGTCCACGGCGGGGAGGGCGACCTCGGGCCAGGTGCCGGCCATGCCGCGGGCGACGGTGCGCGGGCTGTGGGTCCAGTCGAGGTGGACGAACCGGTTGGCCAGCGGCGGGCTGAGGTGCCAGCCGTCGGCAGCGCTGGAGGGCGGGTTGGCCGCGGCCACGATGCGTACCGACTCGGGCAGGACGAGGCTGCCGACCCGGCGTTCGAGGACGACGCGCAGCAGGGCCGCCTGCACGGCGGGCGGGGCGGAGGACAGCTCGTCGAAGAAGAGCAGGCCGTGCCCGGTGCGGGCGAGGCGCACGGCCCAGTCCGGCGGGGCCATGGGCACACCGGTGGTGGCCGGGTCGTCCCCGACGATGGGCAGGCCTGCGAAGTCGGAGGGCTCGTGGACGCTGGCGATGACCGTCTCCAGCCCGATGCCGAGGGCGTCGGCGAGCTGCTGCATGCCGGCGGACTTGCCGATGCCGGGCTCGCCCCACAGCAGGACCGGCTGATTCGCGGTCACCGCAAGGGCCAGCGCCTCCAGTTGGGGGTTGGCGGCGGGCTCGGTGCGGGTGGCGCGCAGCCGGGCGCCGAGGGCGTCGGCGGCCGCGAGGGGGCCGGGCGGCCGGTTGCTCATGCGTCCTCGTCCTCGGCGTGCTCGGCGTCGCGCTCGTCCATGTACTCGTCGAACCACTCGGAGCCGATGCCGGGGAACTCCTCCTCCACACGGCTGCGCAGGAAGGCGAGATCGGTGCGCTTGTAGCGGCGGATCGTCTGGGCCAGCGACAGGTCCATGTCGTCGATGACGTCGATCCGGGAGCCGGCCGCGAGCAGTGCCCGCACCAGCTCGGCGGAGCCGCCGAACTGGACGGCCACCTGCAGCGGGGTGAGGCCGTTCCCGGACGTGGCCTCCAGGTCCAGGCCCGCCGCCCGCAGCCGGGGCAGCAGTTCCGTGTGGTCCAGGAGGTGGAGCACATGCAGCAGCGTGTACCCGCGGCGGTCGCGGACCCGGGGGTCCGTGCCGGCGTCCAGCAGTGCGATGACGCCCGGGGTGTCGCCGTGCTGGGCGCGCAGGAACAGGTCGCGCATCTCGGCCCGCAGGGCGCGCGGCAGCCGCCCCTTGCCGGTGGTCCAGTCGTGCTGCACGGCGAAGCAGCCGGCGACGGCGCCGCCGAACGCCCGCATGGCGCGCTCGCGCTGCTGCTCCTCGGCGGTGTGCGCCGGCAGGTCCAGGGTGCCGCCCTGGGAGCGCACCTCGTGCCAGACGCCGCGGCAGCGCACGCGTACGGCGCCGGGGGCGTCCGGGGCGGGCGGGCCGTCGGCCGGGCCCGCCTCGGGGAAGAGGGCGGCGCTCACCAGCGGGTGGAGTTCCCGGGGAGTCATCCGGCCGGTGCGGACGAGTTCGAGGTCGGGCAGTCGCCACCGGGCGGACCGGGGCAGGGCGGCGACTTCCACCGGCGTGTTCCAGCGCCTCGCCGCGAGGGCCGAGAGGCGCAGGCCGCCCCCTTCCGTCAGCTCCACCGCCAGGTCGCCGTTCCAGCGCACGGGTATCCGGAACCGCCCGCCTTCTCCGGCTTCCTGCAGGCGCCGTACCTCCGCCTCCAGGCGGGTCAGGTCGAAGGTGCCGGCGGCCATGAGGGCCTCGGGGTCGACGGGGCGGTCGTACGGCGACTCCGTCTCGGGCACGGTCAGGTCCCGTTCGATGCCGGCGGCATCGCAGGCGGCAGCGACCTCGCCACGGGCCTGCAGGAGGGCGACCCACTCGGCACGGGCGGCCTGGTCGGCCCGGCCCGGGTCGGCGGTCGGCAGCTCGTCCCGGCCCAGCGGCGTGCCGTCGGGGCGGAAGAACGGCAGCCGGGCGGCGCCGCCGGTGAGGCGCTCGCGCAGTCCGGCGGTGTGCCGGGCGTCCCAGAGCGGCCGGGTCGCGATCCAGTTCTCGGGCGCGAAATTCGTGAAGACGTAGGGCCTGTGGTTGCCCTCCAGCGGATCGACGGGCCCGCAGTGCAGCCGCAGCCGCTGCGGGCCGTCGACCGTGGGACCCGTGGTGGCGGAGAGCACCGGGGCGTCGTGGCCCGAACCGTAACGGGCGAGCAGGACGCGCACCTGGGTGGCGTGGGTGGTGCGGCCGCCGAGGAGGCGGGGCAGGTGCCAGCGGACCAGGTCCGGCGCGAGGTGGCGCAGGTCGTCCTCGACCGCCTCCGCGACCGGGGCGCCGTGGCGGGCGGAGACCTCGGACAGGTCGAACGCGACGTCGACGGCGGCCGCGGCGCAGGCGGCGCGCCAGTCCCCGGCGAGCCGGTGCCCGGTCGCGCGCTCGATCATCCAGCCGGGCACGGCGTAGCGGCGGATCCGCTGCCAGGCCGGGCCGTCCTCCGTGAGGAAGCCGCCGGGCAGCCGGTCGGGGACGCGGTTCTCGGGGCGCGCGTTCATCGGTACACGCTCGTGATGGCGCTGAGGTCGGGGTGGGCGCCGCGGGCGGGGCGCAGCCGGCCGGCGAAGGAGCGCTTCACCTTGCGGGGCAGGCCGGGGCCGAGGCCCACGTACTCCAGGGGCGAGCCGTCGGGGACGGCGGCCAGCAGGCGCTTCGCGCCGCGTCCGGTCAGTCCGGTGTGGCGCAGTTCCAGGCGGCGCAGCGGGCTGCCGGGCAGGGCGGCGGCGAGTGCGTGCGCCCCTTCGTCGCCGGTGGTGTTGCCGGTGGAGCCGAGGCTGCGCTCGGACAGGGCCCGGCCGAGGTCGAGGGCTTCGACGCCGCCGAGGGCGTCGGCGAGGGCCCGGGCGCCGTCGGGTCCGATGCCGTTGCCGCCGAGGCCGAGGCGGACCGGACGGGCGGGGTCGGCGGCCGCGGCGGCGGCCAGGACGGCGGTGCCCTCGTCGCCGAGGTGGTTGGCGGGGAGGTACAGCTCGCGGACGCCGGCGTCCCGGATGAGGGCGGCGAGCAGCGGGGCGTCGTCGGCGGTGAGGCCGTTGCCGCCGAGGAAGAGGCGCTCCAGCGGGGTCTCGCGGGTGCGGAGGGCGTCGAGGAGGAGGCGTACGCCGTCGCCGCCGATGCCGGTGTTGACCAGGTCGAGGGTGCGCAGGGTGCGGTTGCGCCGGAGCAGGGCGGCCAGGGTCGCGGCGCCGTCGGCGAGGACCGGGTTCCGCTTGAGCCAGAGGGCCTTGACGGAGGTGTCGTCGGCGAGGGCTTCCGCGAGGGCGGCGACGCCGTCCGGGCCGATCCGGTTGCAGCCCAGGTAGAGGGTGTGCAGGCCGTGGCCGTCGCCGAGGGCGCCGACGAGCGTACGGGCGCCCTCGTCGCCGATGGAGTTCGTGCCGAGCAGGAGGTGCCGGGCGTGCGGGGAGCGGGCGGCGGCCGTCGCGACGCGGGCGGCGCCCGCCGGTCCGAGGCCCTGCTTGCACAGGTCGACGCGGCCGTCGGTGCGCAGGGTGCCGATCGTGAAGGCCTCGTCGGCCGCGGGCTCCTCGGCCGCGGCGAGCCGCGCGAGCAGCGGGTCGAGGCCGGCCGGGTCGGCGAGGGGCAGGTCGGGGTGCTCGATCGCAGGGCACCGTACGGGTATCGGCCGTGTCATCACCACTCCACCGGTTCCTTCGCCGGTGCCCGGCGTCCGCTACGACTCGAAGAAGACGCAAGACCGGTCGGATTCGAACCGACGTCCTCCAGCTCGATGCTTGGGCGCGACGACCTCTGCGCTACGGCCTTGCTGCGGAGATCATAGCGACTTTCCGGCCAAAGTCGATCATCAGTTTGAATCCATGGCCGGATAACTGCCATCGACGACGAACGGACGCCGCGGGACCATGCGCCCCCGCCCGATTCCGGAAGCGCAACATCCGGACGAATCAGACATATGCCTTTTCTTTGACATCCGAGGCATTTCCACCGACCACCTCGAAGGCGTCACCCGCACGCCGCCCCGAGGCGTCCGCTTTTATCCCGTTCACGGCCGTAATCGCCACAGAAACGCCGGTCGAGCCGGATCGTTACCTCAAGTTTCGCTCAATTCCAGTGACACCACGGCGGCGGCATTCCTAGCTTCCTCGTACACGCGTCTTAACGCTTTTAAACATCTCCGCGGTTCCGCGCGATCCGGCAATCCCGCTCCGCGTCCCGCGACCCCTAGGAAAGAGTGCACAACATGAGGGTTCCCAAGGCTGGTGCGATGGCCGCGGTCGTCGGCCTCGCCCTGACCGCCACCGGCTGCGGCGGCGACGAAGGCCCCCAGGGGACCCTGTCGGTCGGCATCAAGTTCGACCAGCCCGGTGTGGGCCTGCGCGAGACCGGCGGCGCCTTCTCCGGCTTCGACGTGGACGTCGCGACCTACATCGGCAAGGAGCTCGGCTACAAGCCCGAGCAGATCGAGTTCAAGAAGGTCGACAGCTCCGACCGCGAGCTGCTGCTGCAGTACAACGAGGTCAAGTTCGTCGCCGCGAGCTACTCGATCAGCGACAAGCGCAAGGAGAAGGTCGACTTCGCCGGCCCGTACTTCACGGCCCACCAGGACCTCCTCGTCCGCGCCGGCGACAACTCGATCACCAAGGCCGAGGACCTCAACAACAAGAAGCTGTGCTCGGTCTCCGGCTCCACCTCGGCGTCGAACATCAAGGAGAGCCTGGCGCCCAAGGCGAGCCTGCTGGAGCTCGGCGGCTACTCGGAGTGCGTCATCGCCCTCCAGGACGGCCAGGCCGACGCCATGACCACCGACAACGCCATCCTCGCCGGTTACGCCGCCCACAAGGCCAACACGGGCAAGTTCAAGCTCGTCGGCCTGAGCCTGAGCAACGAGAGCTACGGCATCGGCGTCAAGAAGGGCAACAAGGAGCTGGTCGGCAAGATCAACGCCGCCCTGAAGAAGATGGTCGCCGACGGCTCCTGGGACGCCGCCGTGAAGAAGAACTTCGGCTCGGCCAACTACCGCAACGAGCCCGCTCCGCAGATCACCACGGGCAGCTGACGACGCCCGCCGGGCACCGCCCACGGACCCGCCCCCCCTGCGAGCGGGGGCCGGGCCGCGGGGCCGCGGCGCCGGTGCGCCGGTGCGCCGGTCGGCGCGGAACAGGGCCTGCGCGTCGTCGTTGACGACCGGACGAAGGGGGAACGTCTCCTTCGCCGCCGCCGGGATCAGTCCACCGGGGCCTCGGCGGCGAGGACCTTGAGGAACTCGCGCATCCACGCCGGGTGGTCGGGCCAGACGCGCGCCGAGACCAGCTTGTCGTCGACGACGGCCTCGGCATCCTCGAAGTCGGCGCCGGCCGCCTTCATGTCCAGCTGGAGCGCCGGGTACGCGGTCACCCGCCGACCGTCCAGCGAGCCGGTCGCCGCGGTGATCAGCGGGCCGTGGCAGATCTGGGCGATCGGCTTGCCCGAGGCGGCGAAGGCGCCCAGGATCCGCTGCACGTCCTCGTTGTTGCGCAGGTACTCCGGCGCCCTGCCGCCCGGCACCACGACGGCCGCGTACTGCTCCGGGTCCACGTCGGCGAAGGCGACGTCGGCGGGCCAGGTGTAGCCCGGCTTCTCGGTGTAGGTGTCGAAGCCGTCCTCGAAGTCGTGCACGACGAACCGCAGCCGCTTCACCGCGGGCGCCGCGATGTGCACCTCGTACCCCTCCTCGCGCAGGCGCTGGTACGGGTAGAGGACCTCCAGCGACTCCGCCGCGTCGCCGGTCACGATGAGGATCTTCACTGCCATGGGCTGCTCCCGGTAAGGGTGTTCGCACGATCGTGGTCTTCGCGTCCGCCCGGTCCTCGCCGGGCCCCGGCCACCCTGCCCGTGCTCCGGGTTCCTGCCAAGAGGGCTGTCACCCGATCGGGTTACGCGGCCCGCAAGGAATGTCCGGGCTCCCGACATGTGCATTTCACCTGTTCGGTGCATGACAATGTCACCGTCGCTCCGTCACCTGACACCCCGTCGACCCACCGGCGGGGAGGGCGGTGCGCACGGAAAGGATCCCCCACGCCATGACCATCTCCCGGAGAACCTCCTGGGTCGTCGGCCTCGCCGCCGCCACCCTGGTGGCGATACCCGCCGCCGCCACGGCGGGTACGGCGCACCAGGCGGCCGGCAGCACCGGCACGGCCGCGGCCGCGCAGGCCGCGACCACCGCGTACACGCCCGTCGACGCGTACTACGCGCCCGCCGAGGGCAAGAGCGGGGCAGCGCTGAAGGCCGCGCTCCACGACATCGTCAAGAACCAGTCCCGGATCAGCTATGACGCCGTGTGGAACGCGCTGAAGGTCACCGACCAGGACCCGGCGAACCCGAACAACGTCATCCTCGTCTACTCGGGCCGCTCCCAGTCCAAGTCGACCAACGGCGGCGGCGCCAACGACTGGAACCGCGAGCACGTCTGGGCCAAGAGCCACGGCGACTTCGGCACCGCCACCGGCCCGGGCACGGACCTGCACCACCTGCGCCCCGAGGACGTCACGGTCAACAGCACCCGCGGCAACAAGGACTTCGACCGCGGCGGCAGCCCCGTCGCCGAGGCCCCCGGCAGCTACACCGACGCCGACTCCTTCGAGCCGCGGAACGCGGTCAAGGGCGACGTCGCCCGGATGCTGCTGTACATGGCGGTGCGCTACGACGGCGGCGACGGCTTCGCGGACCTGGAGATGAACGACCGGGTCAACAACGGCAGCGCGCCGTCGTTCGGCCGGATCAGCATGCTGAAGGAATGGAACCGGCTGGACCCGCCGGACGCCTTCGAGAAGCGCCGCAACGAGGTCATCTACAACACCTACCAGCACAACCGGAACCCGTTCATCGACCACCCGGAGTGGGTCGACTCCATCTGGTGACCCAGGATTGACCCCTCTGTGGACCGGGTATCCGCAGGTCAGAGGCTGCTGCACGCACCCTGCGGCAGCAGCCGACGGAGGTCGTCATGGACGATGCCGGACTCTCCGACCGCGAGCAGCGCGCCCTCTCCGCGATCGAGGCGGAACTGAGGCAGGACCGCTCGCTCGACCGGATCCTGCGCTTCGGCCGGCTGCGCCACCGTGCGATGGCGGCGTGCGCGCTCGGCGCGGTGACGGTGGGACTGCTGATCGCGGCGTCCATCACCGTGTCCCTGCCGCTGATCTGGGGCTTCGCGGCCGCCTGGACCCTGACGGTGGCCATGGCGCTGCCGCTGCTCGCCCAGTGGCTCCGGCACCGCTGGCAGGTCCGGGAGCATACGGGCCGGGCGGGCTGAGCCTCCGGTGCGCCCGGCCCGGGCGCGCCGGTGCTAGGACCCGGCGGGCCGGAGCCGGTCGGCGAGGGCCGTGAAGTCGGTCCACGGCTGCTGCGGGGGCCGCGTGTCCCAGACCTTCTGGGACAGCGCGGCCAGCGGCAGCCGGATCCCGTCGGCGACCTGGGCCTGGGTCTGGGCCCCGGCGAGGTCGCTCCAGACGGCGAGCCGGCCGCCCAGGATCTGCGGCCCGTACCGGGCGGGCACGGGGGTGGTCCCGCGCAGGACCAGCGGGGTCCACTCCTCGTAGATCCGCCGGCCGGTGGGGTACGTGAACTGGTTCGGCTCCCCCAGCACGTAGTAGAGGTACTCGTCGTTGAGGTTGACGACCTTGCGGCCCTCGTCGAGGTACGAGACCGGCGGCCGGGCCCCGGCCTCGCGGCCGGTCCAGTACTCGACCTGGATGTCCTGCGCTGCCCGCGCCACTCCGCCCGCGAACAGGCCGTCGTTCCACGCCTTGGGCACCCGGCCCGCCGGGCGGACCACGCCCGCCCGGTCGTTCAGCCAGCCCGTGGCGAGGTCCTGCACCTTCGCCGAGGGCCCGTACCGCTGCCGCGCGGCCTGCGCGAGCTGTGGGAAGGAGGCCTCCGGGTCGCGGTAGACCAGTGCCTGGTACTCGTCGGCCCCCAGGTGCCAGGTGGTGCCCGGGAAAAGCGGCAGGTACTCGCGGAGCAGCTCGTCGACGAGCCGGGCCGCGGCCGGGTTCGAGATGTCCACGGCGCCCTTGACCGCGCGGCCCTGTACGTCGCGCAGCTGCAGGTCGGGGTGGGCGCGCAGCACCGCGCCGAGGTGGCCCGGGGAGTCGATCTCGGGGACGACGGCGATGTGCAGGCGGGCGGCGAGCGCGTTGATCCGCCGGACCTCCGCCTTGGTCAGGTGGGGGGTGGAGACGATCTCGGGGTGGGTGTCGGACTGGATCCGGAAGGCCTGGTCGTCGGAGAAGTGCAGGCCGAGCTGGTTGAGCTTGAGGTCGGCCATCTCGCGCAACCGCGCCTCGATCCAGGGCGCGGTGTAGTTCTTCCGGGCGGTGTCGAGGTTCAGGCCGCGCTGCGGTTTGGCCGGCGCGTCGCGCACGGTGCCCTCGGGGGCCGAACCGGCCGCCTTCACCGCCTGTTTGAGGGTCCGGGTGCCGTAGAAGACCCCGGCCTGGTCGGGGCCGGTGACGCGGACGCGGCCGTCCTTCACGGTGAGGGTGTACGACTCCGGGGGCCCGGAGTCCGGCGCGGCGAGCGCGAGTTCGACGTCTCCGGGGCGTGCGGCGGCCTTGTCGGTGAAGCCGAGCCGGAGTTCGCCGGCGAGCAGCCTGCCCTCGTCGGCGAGGGCCGCGCTGTTCGCCGCCGGTACGACGACCCGCGCGCCGGGGGCGGGCTTCCATCCGGGGCCGCGGGCGGGGGTGTGCTCGCGTACGGCCGGGATGGTCTGCGGGGCGGAGGACAGCGGGTACGACGGTGTCGGCGCGGGGACGGCCGGCGCGGTCACCGGGCCGGTGCCGAGGGCCTGCCCGGCCGGGCCGCTGGGGGCGGCGCCCGTCCCGCGGCCGTGGGAGGCGGCGGTGCAGGAGGAGACGGAAAGGGCGACCAGCGCGGCGGCGGTCGCCGTCGCGAGGGCGCGGCCCGTCCTGTACTGCCTGGTTCGTCTCATGATGCACCCGTGTCCCCGTGGCCCGTGTCCCGGGTACCAACGTGGCACGGGGGACACGGGCTCGCGACTCGGCCGGCGCCCGGGCGGCCGAGGCCTCAGGCGGCCGGCGCACCGTCCCCGTCGTGTGCGGCGAGCTCGGCGAGGGCGGCGGCGGCGAAGCCGTGGTCCTCCTCGGGGGCGGCTCCGCCCACGCCGACGGCGCCGATGATCCGGCCCTCGCGGTGGACGGGCAGCCCGCCGGCGATGAACAGCAGCGGCCGGTCGAGGGCGGTGGGCAGGGTGTGGAACGGCCCGTCGGGGCGGACGGCGTCGACCAGGTCGGCCGTGGGGGCGTTCAGCTGGAGGGCGGTGTAGGCCTTGCGGGTGCTGGTTTCGCCGGAGATCAGCACGGCCCTGTCGTCGCGCCGGAAGGCGAGCAGGTGGCCGCCCGCGTCGAGGACGGTGACGCTCACGGTGGCGCCGGCCGCTTCGGCGGCGGCCCGGGCGGCGGAGACGAGGAGTTCGGCGTCGTCGGTGGTCAGGGGGGCGACGGCGGTGCGGGGGCGGGTGGCGGTGGACATGGCGGGGTTCTCCTGGGGGTGGTGCGGTCGGGTGGCGGTGTGCGTGCGGCGGTGTGCCGCGGATCGGCGGTTCGGCGGTTCGGCGGATCGGTGGGTCAGCGGGTCAGCGGCGGGCGGCGGCGGCCTCGGGCGCCGCGGCGCCCCGGGCGGTGGCGGAGGCTGCGGCGATGCGCCCCGGGCGGGGGGCCGTACGCCGTTCCAGCGCGCCGGAGACGAGGGCGAGGACCAGGGCGGAGCCGGCGAGGGCGGCACCGACCCAGTTCGGGGCGGTCCAGCCGAGCCCGGCGGCGATGACGAGCCCGCCCAGCCAGGCGGCGAGCGCGTTGCCGAGGTTGAAGGCGCCGATGTTGACGGCGGAGGCCAGGGTGGGCGCGCCGGCGGCCTGGTCGAGGACCCGCTTCTGCAGGGGCGGCACGGTGGCGAAGCCGAGGGCTCCGATGAGGACGACGGTGACGGCGGCGCCGGCCTTGGAGTGGGCGGTGAGCGTGAAGAGGGCCAGGACGAGGGCGAGGGCGCCCAGGCTGGCGTACAGCATCGGCATGAGCGCCCGGTCGGCGTACCGGCCGCCGAGGAGGTTGCCGCCGACCATGCCGAGGCCGAAGAGGACGAGGAGCCAGGTGACGGAGGTGTCGGCGAAGCCGGCGACCTCGGTCATCATCGGCGTGATGTAGGTGATGGCGGCGAAGACCCCGCCGAAGCCGAGGACGGTCATGGCCATCGCGAGGAGCACCTGGACGTTCCTGAAGGCGGCCAGCTCGTGGCGGATCCGGACGCCCTCAGGCCGGGGCAGGTCCGGGACGAGGCGGGCGATGCCGAGCAGGCCGACGACACCGAGGGCGGCGACGATCAGGAAGGTCGTGCGCCAGCCGAGGGTCTGGCCGACGAGGGTGCCGAGGGGGACGCCGACGACGTTGGCCACGGTCAGGCCGGTGAACATCATCGCGATGGCGCCGGCCTTCTTCTCGGGGGCGACGAGTTCGGCGGCGACGACCGAGCCGATGCCGAAGAAGGCTCCGTGGGCGAGGGAGGCGACGACGCGTCCGGCCAGCATGACGCCGAAGACGGGGGCGAGCGCGGAGAGCACGTTGCCGGCCACGAACAGGCCCATGAGCAGCATCAGCATGCGCTTGCGGGGGATGCGCGTGCCCAGGACGGTCATCAGGGGGGCGCCGAGGACGACGCCGAGGGCGTATCCGGTGACGAGGAAGCCGGCGGTCGGGATGGAGACGCCGTAGCCGGCGGCGACCTCGGGGAGCAGGCCCATGATCACGAACTCGGTGGTGCCGATCCCGAAGGCCCCGATGGCCAGGGCGAGCAGTGCGAGAGGCATGAGGGGAGGTGCCCTTCAGGGGTGGGGGGTGGTACGGGCGCGGCAGCACCGAGAATGGTTGCGATCGCCGATTGCCTGCGTCCACATTAATTGTAGACGCGGGATATTTGCAAGCGCGGGCTATTGCGTCCGTCGCCTATCCTGGAGGCACCCGCGTACGGGGAACCGGCCCGGACCGGGGATCTGCAAGGAGGAGCCCATGACGGCCACGGACAGCGCGCTGACCGCCCTCGCCCAGGGCTGGTGCGCCCTCTCCCTGCTGCACGGCCGGATCGAGGCGCGCATCGAGCGGGCCCTGCAGGCCGAGCACGGGCTGAGCGTCCGCGAGTACTCGCTGCTCGACGTCCTCAGCCGCCAGCACAACGGGCCGGGCGGCCACTTGCGCATGAACCAGGTCGCCGACGCGGTGGTCCTCAGCCAGAGCGCCACCACCCGGCTGGTCAGCCGGCTGGAGGACCGCGGGCTGCTGAGCCGCTACCTCTGCGACACCGACCGCCGCGGCATCTACACCGACGTCAGCGAGGCCGGCCTGGCCCTGCTGGCCGCGGCCCGGCCGACCAACGACACCGCGCTGCGCGAGGCCCTGGACGAGGCCAGGCCCAAGCCCGAGCTCGCCCCGCTGGTCGCCGCCGTGGAAAACATCCGGCCCGGCACGGGCACCCCCGCGGTTGGGGCATGATCGAGGGATGTCTGAACGGATCATTGCCGCCTGCGACGGGGCGGCGAAGGGCAATCCCGGGCCTGCCGGATGGGCGTGGGTCATCGCCGACGCCGAGGGCCGCCCGGAGCGCTGGGAGGCCGGCCCGCTGGGCCGGGCCACCAACAACGTGGGCGAACTGACGGCCCTGCAGCGGCTGCTGGAGGCGCTCGACCCGGGGACGGCCGTCGAGGTGCGCATGGACTCGCAGTACGCGATGAAGGCCGTCACCCAGTGGCTCCCCGCCTGGAAGCGCAACGGGTGGAAGACCGCCGCGGGCAAGCCGGTGGCCAACCGGGAGCTCGTCGAACGCATCGACGGGCTGCTGGCGGAGCGGGACGTGGAGTTCCGCTACGTCCCCGCGCACCGCACCGACGGCGACCGGCTGAACGCCATCGCCGACCAGGCCGCCAGCGACGCGGCCGTCTCCCAGGAGGCCGCCGGCACCGCACTCGGCCACACCGACCCGCCCGTGCCCGACCCCGGCCGCGCCATCCCCGCCCGCCGGCCCTCCGGCACCCCGGCGAAGAAGGCGGCGTCCGGCCGCGGCCGCGCCTCCGTCAAGGCGAAGTTCCCCGGCAGCTGCCCCTGCGGGAAGCCGTACGCCTCCGGCGAGACCATCGCCAAGGTCGGCGCCCGCTGGGGACACCTCGCCTGCGCCGGCGCCTCCGGCCCGGCCGGCGCCGCGGACTGACCGGTCCGCGGCAGCGCCCCGTAAGGGGCGCGGGGAACTGCGCGACCAGCCACAACGGGCCCGCAGGCGCTCACCGGCCCGTCACAGCGCCTCCCGCGGAGCGCTTGGGCTCAGCCCGTCCTGCTCGCGCTGGGGGTCGGGGAGCGCAACGGCGAGGACTGCACCGGAGTCCCCGTCCCCGAGGGCGGCGCCGACGGGGACCCGGTCCGCGACGGGGAGGCCGGGGGCGCCGGCCGCGTCCCCGACGGGCCCGGCGACGCACCGGGCGACGGCGTCGACCGGTTCCCCGGTGTCGCGGGCGGGGACGACGGCACCGCCGACGGTGCCGGGCTGCCGGACGGACCCGGTCCCGGGCCGGGGGAACCCGGGTCGGGCGGGGAGGCCGGCGGCAGCGGGCGGGCGGGCGGCGCGTCCGGGGCCAGGACGGCGTAGCCGGCCACGGCCGCGGCCGCCGCGGCCAGACCCGCCAGCGGCACCGCCCAGCGCCGCGACCGCAGCCACACCACGGGGCCCGGCCGCCGGAGGTGCGGCCCGGGCGGAGCCGCGGGGCTCAGCTCGCGGACGGTGACCGAGGCCGCCCGGGCGTCGAGGGCGGCACGCAGCCTGCGCTCGACCGGTCTTTCGCCCGTGGCTCCGCCGGGGCGCTCGCCGTACGTCATACGCGTCCCTCCAGAATCCGTTCCAGCGCGTCCAGGGCGCGGCTCGCGTTCGACTTCACCGCACCCCGGCTGATCCCGAGGGTGGTGGCGATCTCCGCCTCGCTCAGGTCGGCCCAGTAGCGCAGCACCAGGACCTGCCGGCGGCGCGGGGTGAGCCGGGCGAGCGCGGCGAGGACCTCGCGGTGGGCCTCGTCGAGGACCACGTGCTCCTCCGCGGACGGCAGGTCCCGCGCCGGGGGCGGGGTCCAGGCGCGGGCCGTGCGCCGGCGGCGCAGGACGGACCGGGAGGTGTTGACCACGGCGGTGCGCAGGTAGCCCAGGGCGTTGTCGACCTCGGCGATGTCCTCCCCGTGGCGGCGGTACAGGGCGGTGAACGCGTCCTGCACGACGTCCTCGGCGGTGGCGAGGTCGTCGACGAGCAGGACGGCCAGGCGGACCATCGGCAGCCGGTGGGCGTGGTAGAGCCCGGAGACCGTCGGGCGCGGCGGATCCCACGGCGGATCCCCGGGGCCGGCCCGGGTGCTGTCGTACGCGGACGCGCCCCGGTACACGGACGCGCCCCGGTACGCGGACGCGTCCCGGTGGGCGGGCCCGGCTGCGTACGGCGGTGCGGCGGCCGGCGGGGGCACGGCCGGGGCCGGGCGGGCGGCGGCCGGGGCGGGCCGTTCACGGCGCAGCGCCCACGCCAGCAGGCCCCGCCACGCCCGGCCGAAGCCGGGCGCGAGGGGCCGTGCGAGGGGTGCCGGTGGTGCGAGGTGGAGCACGGGCGTCCTCAGCCGTTGGTGCGGCGCCGGACGGCGTACAGGGTCCCGCCGCCGGCGGCGAGGAGTACGGCCGCCCCGGCCCCCAGGGCGACGTTGGTCGCGGAGGAGCCGGTCTGCGCGAGCTCGCCGCCGGCGGGCGAGGGGGTCGCGGACGGCGTCTGGCCCGGCGGCACGCTCGGCACCGCGCTCGGGGCGGCGCTCGGCCTGGCCGTCGGGGGGACGCTGACCGAGGGCGTCGGCCGGCCGCCCGGGGCGGTGCTCGGCGGCGTGCTCGGCACGGGGGTCGGAGCCGTGCTGGGCACGGCGGTGGGCGGCACGCTCCGCGTCGCGGTCGGCACGGGAGACGGCGTGGCCGAGGCCGCGTGCGCGGCCGGCACCGGCCCGGCGAGGGCGGCCGCGGCGGCGGCCACGACGGCGGCGGCCGCCGCCCGGCGCAGCGACGGACGGGCGGGCGCGGGGACACGCTTGAGGTTGGTCACGGTGGTTCTCCACGGTCGGGTCGAGGGCGCGGGATGACGCCCTTCACCCCCGCACGACGCGCGACCCCCCGGGAGGTTGCCGCCCTGTGCAGAAAAGTTTCCGCGGACTTCCGGCCGGGCGGCGGCGCGGGTCCGGGACACGCCCGGCCTCACCCCGCCGACAGCGGGATCCGGCGTACGACCTCGAAGCTGAGGTTGCCGTACGCGGTGAAGAAGGGCGCGGCCGCGAGCTCGGTGGCCCCGCCCGCCTCCCGGGCCAGGACCTTGGAGCGGCGGGCCGTGCGGTCCAGGTCGGGCGCGTGCCGCCGGCCCAGCCGGACGGTGCGCGCCACCCCGTCCGCGCGCACGTTCAGGAAGCAGTCCCACAGGCCCGGCGGGAGCGGCTCTCCCCCGGCCACGGTGGCCAGGTCGAGCTCCGCCCGGAACCCGGCCATGTCCAGCCCGGGATCGCGCTCGGCGAGCTCGGGGTCCGGGCACGGGGCGGCGGGCACCGCGTACTCGCGTCCCGTCTCGCGCTCGCGCAGGACGAGTTCGCTGTCCATGCGGTCCGTGCCGAGGCTCTGGATCCAGGCGTGCCCGGCCAGCCGTACCCGGCGGCCCTGCCAGGCCATCGACACCAGCCGGTGCTGGACCTTCAGCTGCCCCGTCACGTCGAAGAGCACGTCGGGCAGGCCCGCGGCCGGATCCCGGAAGAGGGGGTAGCAGCGGTACAGGCGGCCGTTCTCGACGAACTCCTGCGGCGCCGGCTCCTTCGCCGGGTCGTACTCCATGAGCTGCTCGAAGGCTGCGAGGGGGCCGCAGGCGAAGGCGTACAGCCGGATCCAGTCGATCCGCGGCAGCTCGCCGCCCATGTCGGGGGTCCAGTACGTCTCGACCAGCGTCCGCGCCCGCGTGTAGACCTCCGCCGTGTACGCGGGGTCGCCGTGGCGGGCGGCGACGGCCGGCCGCAGGGCCGTGCGCAGCAGGCTGCGGAAGTGGCGGCCGAGCATCCGCCGCCGGCCCACCGGGTCCTGCACGCGCTCGGCGACCAGCGCCATGACGCGTTCGATGTGGGCGACGGTCTCGTGGGCGGTGCGGGGGCGCGAGGTGAGGTTGCCGCCGTCGTCGCGGCGGCGCAGGTAGTAGCAGTCGTAGTCGCCGACCACGGATATCTTCCCGGCGGCCAGGAAGACGGAGGTGACGAAGAGCTGGTCCTCGCCGTACCAGAGGTCCTCCGGGTAGCGCAGCTGCGCGTCCTCGATGGTCTTGCGGCGCATCAGCTTGGCCGAGTGCAGCGAGCGGTAGACCTCCGAGGTGTAGAGGTCGGCCTCGGGGGCGTGCTGGTGGGCCTTCTCGGAGACGGTCCGGCCGAGGCCGACCTGCCGGGCGAGGACGAGGTCGCTGCCCTGGGTGTCGGCCATGGCGAGCAGCCGCTGGAGGGCCTCGGGACCCAGCATGTCGTCGGCGTCGGCGAAGAAGACGTACCGCCCGCGGGCCAGGTCGAGGGCGCGGTTGCGCGGTCCGCCGGGGCCGCCGGAGTTCGGCTGGTGCAGCACGCGGATCTGCGGGTGGCGGGCCGCGAAGTGGTCGAGTTCGGCACCGCTGCCGTCGGTCGACCCGTCGTCGACCGCGATGACCTCCAGGCGGTCGCGCCCGAGCGACTGCGCCATGACCGATTCGAGGCATTCGGTCAGGTACGGCATCGCGTTGTACACCGCGATGATCACGGACACGTCGGGCACGAACGGGTGGTACATGCCCTGAGCATAGGGTTCGCCGCGCACTGCGCCCGCAGCCGGGACCCCGGCCGCGGCGACGGGGCGCGCGCCGAGCGCTCCGCGGGAGGCGCCGTGGCGGGCCGGCGGTCGCCTGCGGCCCGGTTGAGGCCCGGTTGCGGCCTGGTTGCGGCCTGGTTGCGGCCGGTCGCGCGGTTCCCCGCGCACTTCGGGGCGCTGCCGAACCGCGGCCGGTCAGGAGCCGGCCGGGACGAGGACGACGGCAGTGCCGTACGCGCACACCTCCGTGCCCACGTCGGCGGCGTCGGTCACATCGAACCGCATCATGAGCACGGCGTTCGCGCCGCGGGCCTTGGCCGCCTCGATGAGCCGGTCCATGGCCTGGTTGCGGGTCTCGACCAGGGTCTTGGTCAGGCCCTTCAGCTCTCCGCCGATCATCGACTTCAGGCCGGCGCCGATCTGGCTGCCCAGGTGGCGGGAGCGGACGGTGAGGCCGAAGACCTCCCCGACCACCTGCTCCACCCGGTATCCGGGGGCGTCGTTGGTCGTCACGACCAGGACTCCGGTCTGCTGGGCCCCGGGGCCGCCGGTGTAATCGTCGATACCCATGGCACCCACTGTGGCGGCGGGGCCGCGGCCCCGCATCCGCAGCGCGGCCCACCGGGTACCGGGGCGGTGGCCGGCAGGCGCCTGCACCGGCCCCGGCCTGCGGGGCCCTGCTGCGCGGCCGCGCAGCACGGGGGCGGCGCAGCCCACCCGCACCAGAGCGATACCTATTGGGCATTTCGGGCGAAATGACGGTGCGTCATCGGGGCGGCACGATACGCCCTCGTCATAGTCGTCCCTGGCGACCGCCCGGTCGCCGCTCCGGACCGCGGCGCATCGCGGCCGGGCGGATGCGCCTTCGCAGAGGAGCCTGCACATGCTGAAGCCCACCAGGACCGTCATCGCTCTCGCCGCCGGAAGCCTGGTGCTCGGCTTGGGCTGCGCGAGCGCCGCCGTCGCGGACGCGGGCCACGGCGGCGACACGACGTCGCGCGACCTCCGCCTCGTCGAACCGGGGCAAGGGTCGTCGGGGAAGTTCAACGGCCGGCACTACACCGTCGGCAAGGTCGTCTCGCGCGGTTCGCTGAAGGTCAGGAGCCTGCCGACGGCCGACTCGCGCTCCGTCGGCGAGGTCGGGTCGGGTCACAGGGTCGCGATCCTGTGCAAGGTCTACGGCCAGAAGGTCGACGGCAACGACGTCTGGTACCGCCTCCTGGTGAAGGAGCACGAGGACTCCCAGAAGGGTCGCGAGGACAAGGACAAGAAGGACGACAAGAAGGACGACAAGAAGGAAGACGAGAAGGAGCAGGGCGGCGAGGACAAGGACCAGCGGGACGAGCAGGAGCAGCGGGACGAGCAGGAGCAGCGGGACGAGCAGGAGCAGCGGGACGAGCAGGAGCAGCGGGACGAGCAGGAAGCGGTCGAGGAGGACCTCGCCGCCGACGAATCGGCCGACGAGGAGGTGGCCGAGGAGGTGGCCGAGGACGACCTCGTGGACGAGCTCGAAGAGGACTCCGACGAGGAGAAGGCCGTGTCCGCCAAGCGGAACGGCGGCAAGGAGAGCCACAAGGCCTGGGTCTCCGCCCGCTACGTGAAGAACCTGGACCGGGTCGGGTCCTGCGACTGACCCGCCCGAACCCCCGGCTCCCCCGGCTCCCCCGAATTCCCCGACTCCTCCGCATTCCCCGGCTCTCCCGGACCGCCGGTCCTGCGACCGCCCGGTCAGGCCTCCGGGCGTACGGCACGCGGCCCCACGCACTGCGCTCCGTACGCCCGGACCCGGGACCGCAGCTCCCGGTCCGCCGTGACGACGGTGCAGTCGCGGCCGCTGCCCGCGAGGGACGCCACCAGTTCCACGATCCGGTCGTCGCCGCTGCCCGGCGCCGAGTCCACCCGTACTCCGGGCACGGACTCGACCCCCCGGGCGGCGCCCTCGACGACGAGGACGACCTCCTCGCCCGCCACCGGGTCGCGCCCCGCCAGGCGGTCGCGCAGCCGCTCGGCCGCGCCCCGCCGGTCGCGCCACCAGCCGTCCGGGACGGACCCGACGACGTTGGCACCGTCCACGATCAGCACGTTCACGGTCCCAGTATGGTCGGCGGGCTAGAAGTCGCCGTAGTTGACCTGCCAGGTGGGCAGGCCCATCCGGCGCCAAACCGCGACCACCCGGTCCCGGTCGTCCAGCGATACCCGCACCGCGAACCGGTGCCGCACGTGCGCGTCGAACAGCTCGGCCTTCACGACGTCGTCGCGGCGCGTGTCCCCGGCCGGGCGCATCCACAGCTCGTCGTACGGCACCCCGTGGCGGGCGAGCCACGCCTCGGTCTGCGGGCGGTGCTCCTCGCCGCGCCCGGACAGCAGCACGATGGTGTCGCCCTCGGCGCGCCGGAAGGCGTCCAGCGCGTACCGCACCGGCTCGTTCAGCTCGTCGATCTCGCAGCGCGAGAAGTCGTACGGGCTGCGGTCGCCGGTCAGCGCGAGGGTGCCGTCGATGTCGCACATCACCGCCGGGGGCAGGGCGGGGTCGGCCACGTACGGCTGTACGGACGGCGTGTCGTTCAGCCATTCGGCGGTGAGCCGCCAGCCGCCCTTGCGTGCCTTGGTGTGCTGGTCGGCGAGGATCCGGATGACCTCCTCGCCGACCGGCCGCGCGCGCTCGGCGTCGCGGCGCAGGCACTCCTCCACCGGCACGTGGGTGAAGTCGTGCACGACGAAGGTGGCCCGGCCGGCGACGGCGGCCTTGAGCCGCTTGGGGATGCGCGAGGTCAGGTGGGTGTTGTCGACGACGACGTCGAAGCCGTCCTCGACGGCGGCGCTGACCGCCGCGTCCTGGATGGCCAGGACGGTCTGTTCGTGCCGGTACGAGCGGCCCCGCTCGGGGTCGGGCAGGTCGAGCATGGCGCGCAGGTCGTCGAGGTTGACGCGGCGCATCCGGCCCGGGGCCTCGGACTGCAGGGCGCGCGCGGCGGTGGTCTTCCCCGACGCCGGCAGCCCCGTCATGACGTGGACGACGGGCCGTACGGGCTCTTCGGGTCGTGCGGACACTGGTCAGTTCTCCTCATCGGTCGTGAACGGGTCGGACGCCTGCGGCCGTACGTGGCGCCACACGACGAGCTCGGTCGGACGGTTGTCCAGACGCAGGAACACCGCCCCGCGGATCCCGCTGTCGGGCAGCGCCTTCGCGGCGCGCGCGAAGGCGCCCCGGTCGGAGGCGAGGTGCTCCAGCTGCGCGTAGGCCTCGTCGATCGCCTGCTCGCGCCGTGCGGCCTCGTCCTCGATGCGGGCGATGACCTGGCGCACCCAGGCGTCGAACTCGTCCGGCACCTGTTCCAGCAGTGCGTCCAGCGGCTTGCCGTCGGAGGCCTCGATCTCCGCGAGGGTACAGCCGAGGGTCTGCGCGACCTGCTTGGCGGGCAGGCCGGCGAACCGCTGGATGCCGTGGCTGCGCCAGACGTCCCGTTCCGTGACGCCGGTCAGCACCTTGTGCAGGCGTACGTATTCGGACAGCTTGGCCTTCGCGCGCACGCCGGAGGCGAAGCGCAGTACGAAGCCCTCGGCGTCGGTCCCGGTGGCGGCGCGGCCGCCGGGCAGCGTGTTCGCCTCGGCGAGTGCGGTCAGCTCGCCGAGCGGCATGGCGGGCCACAGGGTGACGACCGATCCGATCCCCTCCCAGTGGCCGGTGGCCTCGGCGAGCGGGACCTCGGTGCCGTCGGCGCCGAACGCGGCGAGGAGCACCAGGTCCCGGCGGTCGCCGTAGTCGACGACGATACGATTCTGCGGGTACAGGATCTCGGCGAGGTAGGTCGTGCCGGGCACGAGGCCCGAGGTGTCCCGGCCGTCGAGGCGGCGCTGCGCCCAGACCGCCTGCGTGCTGATGAACGACCCCTTGGACGCGACCCGCCAGGCGCCCGCGTAGTGGAAGACCACCGCGAGGCTGCCGTCGACCTTCTCGTACACCTCGAACGGCTCGTCGGGCAGGGCCGGGGCGTAGGGCTGTCCGGATTCGTGCTCTCCGACGTTGAAGAACTTCGGCAGCGGCAGCGCGACGACGGCACCGGTGGTGTCGTCGGCGACGAGTCCGCGGCAGCGGACGGTCACCTGGTTCCAGACCCGCTCGTACTGCGCCGTCCGGGTGTAGGTGTAGATGGACAGCGGCAGTTCGGGGTGTGTCTTGCGGCTGACGTGGCCGGCGTCGATGGCGGCGGCGAGCTCCTGCCGCGGCATGAGGTCGTCCAGCGTCAGGTAGGCCTGGTTGTGGCCCATGGGGTCCCTCCCGTTTCGAGATGTCTCATTCTCGACGGTGGGAGGGACTGCCCGGTACCGAATTACCGCAGGTCGCGGCGGTGCGGACGGCGCGGTTCCGCGCGGGTCAGCGGGATACGCAGAGTTCGTTGCCCTCCGGGTCGGCCAGGGTGGTCCAGACGAACGGGCCCTGGTGGCCGTCGTGCAGGAAGGTGGCGCCCTTGGCGAGGAGGCGCTCGACGACCTCCTTCGGGTCGTCGGAGCCGGTGCGGACGTCGAGGTGGACGCGGTTCTTGACGGTCTTCTCCTCGGGGACGAGCTGGAAGAGGACGCGGGGGGCGCGGTCCGTGCCCTCGGGGTGCCGGATGGCCGTTCCCACCTTCCAGACGAGCCTGCCGCGGTGGGTGGTGGTGTCGTCCTCGGCGGCGTGCCCCGCCGCGACGGTCTTGCGGATGAATTCCTCGTCGACCGGCTCGACTTCCCAGCCGAGGGCTTCTGCCCACCAGTCCGCAAGGGCGTGCGGGTCGGCGCTGTCGATGGTCACCTGGAACATATAGGCCATGGAGCGACCCTACCGAGGGGCACTGACAACGCCGTGGAACGAATTCTGCGGGCGCTGGCCCGGCTGCTGTTCCCGTCGCGGGAGGGCGGCGGGGCCGGTGCGCACGGGGTGCTGCCGCCGCTGCTGGTCGGGCTCACGTTCGTGAGCGGGCTGGTCGACGCGGTGAGCTTCATCGGCCTCGACCAGGTGTTCGTGGCGAACATGACCGGCAACGTGGCCCTGCTCGGCTTCGCGCTCGCCGGCGACCGGCAGTTCTCTGCCGCCGCCTCCCTCCTGGCGCTCGCCGCGTTCACGGCCGGGGCGGCGGCAGCCGGGCGGAGCCGCCGCGGCCGTCCGGGCGGGCGGCTGTTCGCGCCGCTCGTGGCGGTGCAGGCAGCACTGGTGGCGGGCGCCCTCGCGGTGTCCGCGGCCGGCGCGGGTCAACTGCCCGCGGTGGGACTGCTCGCGCTCGGCATGGGCGTGCAGAACGCCGTCGTGCACCGGCTGGCCGTCCCCGACCTGACGACCACCGTCGTCACCCGGACACTGACCGGGCTGGCCGCGGACCCGTGGGGGCCGGCCGCGCGGCGGCGGCTGGTGTCGCTCGCGGCGCTGTTCTGCGGGGCCCTGGCCGGCGCCCTGCTGACACTGCACCACGGGCCGTGGGCGGCGCTGGCGCCGGCGTTCGCCCTGCTCGCGGGGATCGCGGTGGCGGGCAGGGCCGCGGCCGCCCCGGCGGGCGGTCCGGTCAGCGGGCGCCCGGGCGGCTGACCGCGAAGGCGGCGAGGGTCAGCAGCCAGGCGCCGACGGCGATCCACAGGAGCACCTCGCCCAGTCGGGCCAGCCCGTCGATGCCCGTCGGCCCGGCCGCCGACAGGCAGGCGGTGGCCGTCATCCCGAGCGGGAACACGGTCGCCCAGCGCCGGACGTCGTAGTGGGGGCGCCGGCTGCGCAGCTCGGCGGCCAGCAGGAGCACGTACCAGGCGAGGGCCGGCGCGAGGGTGACCAGGGTGGCCCGGTGCAGCGCCGTGTGCAGGGGACCGGTCCAGGGCACCGCCGTGAGCTTCGACGCGGCCAGGGCCGAGATGGCCAGCGCGCCTCCCGCCACCCACTGGTCGCCCGCGCCGCGCACCACCTCGCGCAGGTCGAACCGGGCGAAGGACAGCCCGTAGTCGAGCAGGCCGAGGCAGAACGCGGCCAGCGCCGCCCAGGCGAGCCAGTCGCCGAGGCCGGCGAGGGCCAGGGTCGCGGCCAGGACGGCGAGCGCCTGGGCGGCCACGCAGACCAGGAACACCGCCCCGGGCATCTGCCGCTTCCAGTGCCGTACGACGGCGAGGGTCAGCCAGGGCCAGAGGGCGGCGGACAGTGCCAGCAGGGCGGCCGCGGCGGTCTGCCGGCCCAGCATCGAGATCCGGGAGCCGAGCACGGAGGTGGCGGCCACGGCGGTCAGCGCCGCCGGGGTGTAGGCGGCGGCCCGGAACCGCGGCCGGTCGCACACCAGCCGGCACGCGAAGGCGAAGGCGAGGAGCAGCCAGAGCACCCCGGCGACGGCCAGTGCGGCCAGGGAGAGCACCTGCCGGCCGATCAGGTGCAGGCCGACGGAGAGGATGCCGGGGGCCATGACGGCGCCACCCGCCGCCGGGGGCAGTTCCCTGCACCACGTGAGGCCGGGCAGGGAGCGCAGCCGCTCCACCCCGGCCACCCGGGTCAGCCGTCCTGGGCCCGGGCGGCCGTGAGGGTGAGCATGGCGCCCTCGGGGTCGCGGACGGTGACCCAGCGCTCGGTGGCGCTGGAGACGATCGTCGACAGGGTGGTGCCGCCGGCCGCGAGGGCCGCGTCGATGGCTTCGTCGAGGTCCGCGACGCGGAAGTAGACGTGCCAGCGGGGCCTGGACTCGGGGGCGTGCGAGGCGGCGTCGGGGCCGAGGCCGCCGTTGAGCCGGGCGACGGGTTCGCCGGCCTGCCGCAGCACGACCTGGTCGTCCTCGTACGAGACCTCGCAGCAGCCGACGCGGCCGGTGGCCCACTCCAGGACCTCTCCGTAGAACATCGCAGCCTCGAAGGCGTCGCGGGTGCGCAGTTCCAGCCAGGCCGGCGCCCGGCCGCGGCCCACCCGCCACTCGGAGGAGACCCGGCCTTCCCAGATGCCGAAGACGGCGCCGTCCCGGTCGGCGGCGAGGGCTCCCCGGCCGCCGCCGGAGAAGGTGACGGGGCCGACCGCGATCGTGCCGCTGCGCTCGCGGATCCGGTCCGTGGCCACGTCGGCGTCGTCGACGGCGAAGTACGGCGTCCAGGTCGGGGCGACGGCCAGGTCTCCGGCCAGCGCCCCGATGCCGGCGACGGCGACGCCTTCCAGCTCGGCGATGGTGAACGCGTCGCCCAGGCGGTCGGGCCGGAACTTCCACCCGAGGACCGCGCCGTAGAACTCCTGTGCCTGCTGCAGGTCGCGGGCCATCAGGCTCACCCAGCACGGGGCGCCGAAGACCTCTCTCGTAGAAATCTCCACGACTCACGCTCCGTCCTTGTCCCCGCCCCATCCTCGCGTCAGGGGAGGTGGCCCGCACGTCGGGCGCGGCTGTACTGCCGTGGCGGCATGCACAGGCCTGTCCGCGCGCCCGTCCGGTGGTGGTACCACCATCATGCGCCTCGGACCGGGAGCACCGTGTCTGAATTGATCCGCATTGACCACTTTCTGTAGCGTTGCGGCTACTCCGGGCGGCTCGCCCGGCCCTCTCCTCCCCCTCCCTGCGACGGCGAGGGCCCCGACAGGAGGTGCACCGGGTGCCGGCGTCGACGCGGACGACAGGACGGAAGGCCAGGTCGGGGAGCCCGGCGGTGCGCGGGGCGGGGTGGCTGGACGCGCGGCTGCCGCTGGCGGAGCTCACCCGGTCGGTGCTGCGCAAGGCCTTCCCCGACCACTGGTCGTTCCTGCTGGGCGAGATCGCCCTGTACAGCCTGGTCGTGCTGCTGCTGACCGGGGTGTACCTCACCTTCTTCTTCGACCCGTCGATGGCCGAGGAGGTCTACCGGGGCTCGTACGAGCCCCTGCAGGGCGTGCCGATGAGCCGGGCGTTCGACTCCACGCTGGCGATCAGCTTCGACGTGCGGGGCGGGCTGCTGGTCCGCCAGGTGCACCACTGGGGGGCGATCGTGTTCGTCGCCGCGATCGGGGTGCACATGCTGCGCGTCTTCCTCACGGGCGCCTTCCGCAGGCCGCGGGAGCTCAACTGGTTGATCGGCGTCACGCTCTTCCTGCTGGCGCTGCTGGAGGGGTTCGCCGGCTACTCGCTCCCGGACGACCTGCTGTCGGGCACGGGCCTGCGGATCGCGCAGGGGATCATGCTGTCGGTTCCGGTCGTCGGCACGTACCTGAGCATGCTGGTCTTCGGCGGCCAGTTCCCCGGCGAGGACATCGTGCCGCGGCTGTACGCCCTGCACATCCTGCTCGTCCCGGGCCTGCTGGTGGCCCTGGTGACCGTGCACGTGCTGCTGGTGTTCGTGCTGAAGCACACCCAGTGGCCCGGCCGCGGCAGGACCGCCCGCAACGCCGTCGGCCCGCCCTTCTTCCCGAACTACGCGGCCAAGTCGGGCGGGCTGTTCCTGGCCGTGGCCGGCGTGCTCGCGGTCCTCGGGGGCGCCGCGCAGGTCAATCCGATCTGGGTGTACGGCCCCTACCGGCCGGACCTGGTCTCCACGGGCTCCCAGCCGGACTGGTACATCGGGTTCCTGGAGGGGGCGCTGCGGCTGATGCCGGGCGTGGAGACCCGCCTCTGGGGCCACACGGTGAGCTGGAACCCCCTGCTCACCGCGGTGGTCCTGCCGGGGCTGCTGTTCGCGGTGCTGTACGCGTACCCCTTCTTCGAACGCTGGATCACGCCGGGGCCGGGTGAGCGGCACCTGTGCGACCGGCCGCGGGACCGGCCGGTGCGCACCGGGCTGGCGGTGGGGGCTCTGTCCTGCTACGCCGTGCTGCTCGTCGCGGGCGGCCAGGACATCGCGGCGTTCGTCTTCGACGTGCCGGTCGCGGGGGTGACCTGGGCGCTGCGGGTGGCGTTCTTCGCCGTGCCCGCGGTCGCGTTCTGGACCACCCGGCGGCTGTGCCTGGCGCTGCAGGCGCGGGAGGCCGCCGAGCTGGCCGGGGGCACGGAATCGGGGCTGGTGGTCCAGGGGGTGGAGGGCGGCTTCCGCCCGCAGCACCGGCCGTTGTCGGCCGACGAACGGTACGGGATCCTCGTACGGGAGCGGCCGCGGCCCCTGCCGGCGGCGCGGCCGGAGCCCGAGCCGGCGGCCGGTGCGGGGCGGATGCGGGGCCTGGCACGGCGGATGCGGGGCGTGGCGCGGCGTGTCCGGTCAGCGCTGTCCGCCTGGTACTACGCCGACCGGGTCCGCTACCCGGCGACCGCCGGGCAGCGCCGCGCGGTCGAGGACGCCCTGGCCGGTCCGGACCGGCGGCCGCCCGCGGACGGGGCCTGAGGGAGCCGGTCCGGCCCCGGGCCCGTACGGCCCCTGCTACTGCGGGTGGTCGAGGGTGCGGAAGGCGAAGCCGACCACCGCGGGCAGCAGCACGCCGAACCCGATCAGGCACAGCCACAGCCCCTGGACCACGCCCAGGCCGATCAGGGCGGTGCCCGCGGCCGCCGTGACCGGGAGGTAGGTGCGGCCCGGGAAGAACGCGCGGCGCCCGCCCGCCTCCTGGACCTCGGCCGTGCCCCGGTCCTCCGGGCGGCTGCCGCCGCGCCGGTACTGCCGCCACAGGAACGCGGCGACGAGGGCCGTCATGAGGAACGACACGGCCAGGGCCGCGGTTCCCGCCGGCTCCCCCGAGAACCAGGCGTAGACGGCCATGGTGCCCCCGAAGAACAGGGCGGTGCCGGTGAACAGCCAGGCCTCACCTTTCACGGACCACCTCCGGGTGGTGCAGGTCGAAGGCCGGGGACTCGGAGCGGATCCGCGGCAGGGTGTGGAAGTTGTGCCGGGGCGGCGGACAGCTCGTCGCCCATTCGAGTGAGCGCCCCCAGCCCCAGGGGTCGTCGACGGTGACCCGCGCGCCGCGGGTCTGCGTCCGCCACACGTTGTAGAGGAACGGCAGGGTGGACAGCCCCAGCAGGAAGGCCCCGATGGTGGAGACCGAGTTGAGGACGGTGAACCCGTCTCCGGCCAGGTAGTCGGCGTACCGGCGGGGCATGCCGGCCTCGCCGAGCCAGTGCTGGACGAGGAAGGTGGTCTGGAAGCCGGTGAAGAGGGTCCAGAAGTGGATCCGGCCGAGCCGCTCGTCCAGCATCCGGCCGGTGAGCTTGGGCCACCAGAAGTAGAAGCCGGCGAAGGTCGCGAAGACGATCGTGCCGAACAGGACGTAGTGCAGGTGGGCGACGACGAAGTAGCTGTCCGTCAGCTGGAAGTCCAGCGGCGGCGAGGCCACGAGGACGCCCGTCAGCCCGCCGAGGAGGAAGGTGACGAGGAAGCCGACCGACCACAGCATCGGCGTCTCGAAGGACAGCGAACCGCTCCACATGGTCCCGATCCAGTTGAAGAACTTCACCCCGGTCGGTACGGCGATCAGGAAGGACAGGAGGGCGAAGAACGGCAGCAGCACCGCACCCGTGGCGAACATGTGGTGCGCCCACACCGTCGCCGACAGCCCGGTGATGGCGATCGTGGCGCCGATCAGGGAGGCGTAGCCGAACATGGGCTTGCGGCTGAAGACGGGCAGGATCTCGCTGACCACCCCGAAGAACGGCAGGGCCACGATGTAGACCTCCGGGTGGCCGAAGAACCAGAACAGGTGCTGCCACAGCAGGGCGCCCCCGTACGCCGCGTCGAAGACGTGCGCGCCGAACTTCCGGTCCGCTTCGAGGGCCAGCAGGGCGGCGGCGAGGACGGGGAAGGCCAGCAGCGCCAGGATCGACGTGAACAGCACGTTCCAGGTGAAGATCGGCATGCGGAAGAGGGTCATCCCGGGGGCGCGCAGGCAGATGACGGTGGTGATGAAGTTGACCGAGCCGAGGATCGTGCTCACCCCGGACACCACCAGCCCCATCACCCACAGGTCGGAGCCGGGGCCGGGCGCGTACACGGCCCCGTTGAGCGGGGCGTACGCGAACCAGCCGAACGCGGCCGCCCCTTGCTCGGTGAGGAACCCGGACACGACCATCAGGGCGCCGAAGAGGTACACCCAGTAGGTGAACGCGTTGAGCCGGGGGAACGCGACGTCGGGCGCGCCGATCTGCAGGGGCATGACCGCATTGGCGAAGCCGGTGAAGGTGGGGGTGGCGAACAGCAGCATCATCACCGTGCCGTGCACGGTGAACAGCTCGTTGTACTGCTGGTTCGAGAAGATCTGGTTGCCGGGGCGGGCGAGTTCGGCCCGCATCAGCAGGGCCAGGACCCCGCCGAACAGGAAGAAGGCGAAGGCCGTCACGAGGTAGAGGTTGCCGATCACCTTGTGGTCGGTGGTCGACAGCCAGCGCAGCAGCGCCGCGCCCTGGCCGACGCGGCGCTCCGTGCGCGGCCCGGCCGCCGGCCGGGCGGACCCCTCCGGCGCGGGGGGCGGTGCGCCGTGGGGTGAGGGGTCCACTGACGTCATCCGGCCTCCCGAGCCTCGCCGCCGCACCGCGGCCCGGCGGCCGCCGTACCGGTACCCCCTCTGCTACAGGCTGCGGGGGCGCGGCCGTGCGGCGGCGCGCCGCAATGTGGCCCGGTCGGACCGGTCCGGCCGGGCCCTGCGGACGGGGCGGCGGACGCCGGGTCAGTCCGCGGCATCCTTGGTGGTGATGAGGTCGGTCAGGGCCTGGATCCCTCCGTCGGTGAAGGCCCGGCGCTGCCGGTCCGCGGGGGTGCCCTGCTGGAGCAGCCGGTGCAGGAGGGCGCTGACCTCCCGCAGGTCCCCGGCCTCCTCCAGGGCCGGGGTGATGTGCTGGATCAGCATGTACAGCACGTCACCCGCGCTCTGCCGGTGCCCGTTCGGGTCGAGGAGGGTGCCGCTCAGCCCGTACCGGGCCGCGTGCCACAGGGAGGCCTGCAGCAGTTCGGGGGCGCAGACGGGCGGCGGCGCGCCCGCCTTCTCCTCGTTGACCGCGGTGGTGATCAGGCCCCGGGCGATGCCGGCGAGCAGGACGGCGTCGTCGGCCTCCAGCTGCACGTCCAGGCACCGGATCTCGATCGTGGGGTAGCGCTCGGACAATCGCGCCTGCCAGTACAGCTGGCCCCGGTCGGCGATCATCCCGGACTCCACGAGCGCGTCGATCCGCTGCTCGTAGTCGGCGAGCGAGTCGAAGTGCGGCGGCAGGCCGCTGACCGGCCAGCGGCCGAAGACGATGGTGCGCCAGCTCGCGAAGCCGGTGTCGCGCCCGTCCCACATGGGCGAGTTCGCGGACATCGCCAGCAGGGTCGGCAGCCAGACCCGCGCCCGGTTCATGGCCGCCACGCCGGTGTCCCGGTCGGGGATCGCGACGTGCACGTGCATCCCGTTGATCAGCTGCTCGTCGACCAGCCGCCCGGCCTCCTCGCGCATCTTCAGGTACCGCGTCTCCCGGGTGACCGGTACCGGCAAGCCGTCCCGGAGCGGCCACGTGGCGGTCTTGGCGACCACGCACCCCTCCTGCTCGGCGGCCGCCGCCACCGCGTGCCGCAGCCGCAGCAGGTGGCCGCCGACCTCCTCCAGGTCCGTGCAGACGGGAGTGGCGACCTCCACCTGCGCCTGGAGCAGCTCGTGCTGGACCTCACCCTCGTCCACCCAGGTCCCGAGGCCCGCCCGGGCCCGGACCTCCTCGGCGCAGGCCACCGGGAGGTGGGTGGCGGGGTCCAGCAGTACGTACTCTTCCTCAACCCCGACCGTGGTCATGTCCCGCCGAACTCCTCGCCGAAGTACCCGACTCGAACCCCGCGTCGAACTCCCTGTCGAACTCCTTGACGAACGCCCCGCAGAAGGCGTCCAGGTCCGCCGGTTTTCGGCTGGTGACCAGGGTGGCGGGAGCGGCGCGACAGACGTGGACCTCCTCGTCCACCCAAGTGCCCCCGGCGTTGCGGATGTCGGTGGCCAGGCTCGGCCACGAGGTCAGCGTGCGGCCCCGTACGACATCGGCCTCGACCAGGGTCCAGGGCGCGTGGCAGATCGCCGCGACCGGTCTGGCCGCGTCGAAGAAGCGCCGGACGAACCGGACGGCCCCCTTGTGCAGGCGCAGGGCGTCCGGGTTGGCGAGGCCGCCGGGCAGGACGAGTGCGTCGAAGCCGTCCGCGGCCCCGGCCGCGTCGTCCCCGAGCACGTCGTCGACGTGGTGGCGGCCGGCCTTCTCCAGGTGCCGGAAGGCGCGGACCTCCCCCGGCTTCGTGGAGACCAGCCGTGGATCCCAGCCGGCGTCGAGCACGGCTTTCCACGGCTCGATGAGCTCGATCTCCTCGACGCCCGCGGGCGCGGTCAGAAAGGCGATGCGCACCAGGCTCACTTCCTTCGGTCCGGGGCCCGGGCCGGCCGGACCCCAGGTGGGTACCGCGTCTGCCCGGTTGGACTCACCTCAAGCATGGCAGGGATGCCCGTCCGCGGAACTCCGGGAATCCGGGCATCCGGCGTCCGGCCGCCTCCTTCGGGCGAATCTGCCGGCGGGCGCGTGCGCCGTCCGGCCCTGCGTGGCACCTCGTACGGCGACAGGCCCTTCGCCACCGGCAGAGGCGGTGCACGCGCAGATGACCAGGCGATCCGCGGCGCGACCGGACCGCCGCCCGGCGGGGCCGCGCGGGGACGGCCCGCGCTCCTCCATCCGGGTGGCGGCCCGCCGCACCCGCGCCCGGTACGGGGCCGGAACCGGGACCGCGGCCGGGGCGGGGGCGGGGGCCGGGGTGCGCGGCCGGAGGCCGCCACCGGCCGGGGCGAGTGCGGGGGCGGGGGCGGGCCCGGGCGCGGTGTCGCCGCTGCTGCGGACGGCGGCCGCGTACGCCTGGCGGCTGCTGGTGGTCGGCGCGGCCGTGTACGCGGTCTTCGCGGTCCTGGGCCGGTTCCACGAGGTGGCCGTGGCCGTCTTCCTCGGCCTGGTCGGGGCCGCACTGCTGCGTCCGGTGGCGGACCTGCTGGACCGGTGGATGCCCCGACCCCCGGCGGTGGCCCTCGCGATCATCGGGAGCGCCGTGCTCCTGACGGGGGTGCTCGCGGGCATCGGCGAGACGGTGGCCGTGCAGTGGCAGTCGCTGATCGCGGAGTTCCGGGTCGGTCTGGGCCGGCTGCAGGTGTGGCTGGACCGGGCGCCGTTCGGGATGGCCCCCGGCGCGCTGACCGACCTGCGGGAGCGGATCGGCTCCTACCTCACCAGCCACCGCACCTCGCTGCTCAGCACGGCCTGGGACAGCGCGGGCCGGGTGGCGCACGCGCTGACGGTGGGGGCGCTGGGGCTGTTCTGCGCCGTGTTCTTCATCGCGTCCGGCGAGCGGCAGTGGAACTGGCTGTGCGGCCAGCTCCCGCCGGGCGGGCGCGACCGGGCCCAGGTCGCCGGCCGGGCGGCGTGGCGGGCGTTCACCGGGTACACCCACGGGATCGTCCTCGTCGCCGCGACGAACGCCGTGCTCGTCGGGGTCGCGCTGTACGCGCTGGGGGTCCCGCTGGCGGTGCCGCTGGCCCTGCTGGAGTTCTTCCTCGCGTTCATCCCGCTCATCGGGTCCCCGATCGCGCTCGCCGTCGCCGTGGTCGTCGCGCTGGCGTCCAAGGGACCGCTGATCGCCGCCCTCGTGGTCGCGCTGATCGTGGTCATCGGGCAGCTGGAGGGGCACGTGCTGCACCCGATGGTGATGAGCTGGGCCGTGCGGCTGCACCCGGTCGTGGTGGCGCTGTCGGTCGCGGCGGGGACCATCGCCGCGGGGCTGGTGGGCGCGGTGGTGGCCGTACCCCTGGTGTCGGTGCTGTGGGCGGTCCGGCTGGCGCTGCGGAACCAGGCCGGCGGGGCCTGATGCGCGGGGGACCGACCGGCCCGGTCCGGCGGGCTGCTTTCGCGGCGGTCGCCCGCGGGTATATCCCTCAGGAAAGCTCACGAGACGGCCGGGTCGCACGGCGGTGCGGCGCGACCACCCGTCGGAGGAGCCGACATGCTCTACGCAGAGGTCACCGAAGGAATCCCGCAGGACACGCTGAGCGTCAGCACCGGCGAGGCCCGCGCCCTGTCGGAGACCCTTTTCCGCAGACTGCGGGCCCTTGAGGAAGGCACGGCCGAGTACTCCTACGTGCGCAACACCCTCGTGGAACTCAACCTCAGCCTGGTGAAGTACGCCGCGCGCCGCTTCCGCGGCCGCAGCGAGCCCATGGAGGACATCGTCCAGGTCGGGACGATCGGCCTGATCAAGGCCATCAACAGGTTCGACCCGGCGCGGGGCGTGGAGTTCACGACGTTCGCCCTGCCGACCATCACCGGGGAGATGAAGCGGTTCTTCCGCGACACCAGCTGGGCCGTCCGGGTGCCCCGGAGGCTGCAGGAGCTGCGGATCGGCGCCGCGAAGGCGCACGACGCCCTGGAGCAGGACCTCGGCCGCGAGCCGACCGACGGCGAGATCGCCGAGCACCTGAACGTGAGCGAAGAGGAGTTCGCGGAGGGGCAGAAGGCGGCGCACGCGTACTCGGCGCGCTCCCTGGACGCGCCGGCGCGGGAGGACGGCGAACGGCAGCCCGGATCCGACCGGCCCTCGCTCGGCGAGGAGGAGACGGCGTACGACCGCATCGAGTGCCTGGAGTCCCTCAAGCCGGTGCTGGCGACCCTGCCGGCGCGCGAGCGGACGCTGCTGTCGCTGCGGTTCGGGGACGAGCTGACCCAGTCCGAGATCGGCGAGCGGCTGGGGCTCTCCCAGATGCACGTCTCGCGGCTGCTCAGCCGGACGCTGGCCATGCTGCGGGCGAGCCTGCTCGATGACGCGTGACCCCACTGCGCCCGGTGAGGGGCGCGGGGAACTGCGCCCCGTGAGGAGCGCGGGAAACTGCCCCGTGAGGGGCGCGGGGAACTGCGCGACCAGCCCGCACCGGCCCGCAGACGACCCCGGACCATCGCGGCACCTCCGCGGACCACTCAGGGCAGCCGCCGCGGCAGCGGGTACGGCACCTCGGCCCAGACCGTCTTGCCGGTCCCGTCCGGGCGGGGCTCCCAGCCCCAGTCCCGCGAGAGCCGCTCCACCACCAGCAGGCCGTGCCCGCCGGGGAGGGCGGGGTCCGCGGCCGTTCGGCGGCGGGGGTGCTCGGGGCTCCCGTCGCCGACCTCCACGCGGAGCCGGTCCGGGGTGCGGCGCAGCACGAGTTCGCTGGGGCCGCCCGCGTGCACACAGGCGTTGCTCACCAGTTCGGAGACCATCAGCAGGACGTCCTCGGCGGCCTCGGCCCGGTCCGGGTCCTCGGCGGCCGCCTCCTTGCGGTACCGCCCGTCGGCGCCGTACTGACCGTCGGCGGCCCGCCGGCCGTCACCGGGCGGCCGGGCGATCCACTGCCAGGCGGCCAGAGCGTCCAGGGTGAAGTCGCGGCACCGGGCCACAACGCCTCCGGCTCCGCTGCCGAGAGCCAGCCTGCGGATCTCCTCGCTCATGGCCTGGTGCCCCGTTCCTCCTTGCCGTGCGACCTGCCGAAAACCGCCTACCCTGACGGGCCGAGAACATTCGCCGGGACGGGCGGGTTCAGGGCACGGGCGCGGCGTCCTCCCGGGCCGGCAGCCGGGGCCCGGCGGGTGCCGGCAGGACGGTGTCCAGCCGGCGCAGGCCGGCCCTGCGCTGTACGAGGGACAGCCCCGCGACCGCCGCGCCGAGCGCGAGCCACCCGGCGGGCCCGGCCGGCATGACCGCACCGGTCAGCAGCAGCGGGCCCGCGGCCTTCTGCACCGACGGGGAGATCCCGGCCACCCCCAGGTACGAAGCCCTCGCCTGCGGCGGCGCGAGCGACACCGCGAGTTCCCAGGAGCTCACGGAGCGCACCAGCTCCGCCGCGGTGACCAGCACCGCCGCGGCCAGCAGGGCGAGCGAGGCGGCCAGGGCTCCGCGGGCGGGGGTGAGGGCGACGGCGGCGCAGCAGGCGAGCAGGAACAGCCCGTACCAGGCGGAGGCGCGCGCGGCCTGACGCGGCTCCCCCACCCGGGCGGAGACGGTCAGCTGCAGGGCGACGACGAGCACGGTGTTGATCGCGAGGATGGCCGGGACGAGGGCGTGGGGCGCGTCGGTGCGGTGCACGAGCCACAGCGGGAGCCCGACGTTGAGGATGGCGTCGTCGAGGTTCAGCGGGATGTCGAGGAGGACGAAGCGGAGGTAGCCGCGGTCCCGCCACGGGCTCCGCCCGTCCCCCGCGGGCGTGCCCCGCGCGGCCCCGCCCGCCGCGGCCCCGCCCGCCGCGGCCCCGCCCGCCGCGGATCCGACCGCCCGGGATCCGACCGCCGCGGCTCCACCCGCCGCGGGTCCGTCCGCGCCGGCCCCGTCCGCCCCGCTGTCCTCGCCCGTCGGGGCCCCGCCTTCGGCCGGCGCGGTCAAGCGGCCGTGGCCGTACGGCTCCCGGGTGCGCCACACCAGCACCGCGGCCGCCAGGAACGACACCGCGTTGCCGAGGATGAGGAACGCGTACGCCTCCCGGGTCCCGACGGCGAGGCCGAGGGCGGCGATGCCCGCTCCGACGGCGTAGCCGGCGTTCGCCGCGCTGCGCGAGAGGGCCTGGTAGGTGGCGCGCCGCTCACCGGCGACGCGGGTGGCGAAGAGCATCTCCAGCGTCTTGGCGGCCCGGTCCCCCAGGTGGGTGAGGGCGACGACGAGCACCAGAGCATCGAAGCGGGTGACCACGAGCAGGGCGCAGAGTGCCGCGAGGCGCACCAGATGGCAGGCGATCAGCAGCGGGCGGAGCGGGAAGCGGTCGGCGAGGTGTCCGGCGAGCGGTGATCCGGCGATGCCCGCGATCGCGCCGGCCCCGAGCATCAGGCCCAGCTGCCCGGCGTCGAGCCCGACGACGAAGGTGAAGAACAGGACCGAGGACGCGGCCCACACTCCGGTACCGGTCCGGTCCAGCAGCTGGCCGAAGAGCATGATCCGGGCGTCGCGGCCGCCGGGCGGCCGGCGCAGCTGTGCGATCAGGCCGGGTCCCCCGCCGCGCTGCTTCATGCCGGACCTCCGAGTCCCCCGCGAAGATATCTCGATGTCGAGATACTTTGCGGTAGCCTGCCGGACATCAATCTCGACGTCAAGATACTTAGCGCGGCGCTACGCTGGCGCCAGAGGCCCGCCGGCAGGCCGCAGCAGGCCGAAGGACCGGGGAACGTGGGGGACGCGGGCCGGGGGACGTGGGGGGACGTGGGCCGGGGGACGTGGGGCCCGGCATCCCGCGAGCCCGGGTCGGAACCGAGGGAGGAACCGTGACCGAGCGCAAGCCACCGGGCGTCGACTTCGAGTCCTGGGTGGACCGGCAGATCCGCGAGGCCGCCGAGCGCGGCGCGTTCGACCGGCTGGAGGGCATGGGCAAGCCGCTGGCCTCCGCCGACACCCCGTACGACGAGATGTGGTGGGTCAGGGAGAAGCTGCACCGCGAGGGGTTCGCCGCCCTGCCGCCGAGCCTCGCCCTGCGCAAGGAGGCCGAGGACGCGATGGAGGCGGTGCACGCGGCCCGCTCGGAGCGGCAGGTGCGCGCCGTCCTCGCGGAGATCAACGAGAAGATCCGCGCCGCACTGCGCAGGCCTCCGCCCGGGCCGCCGCTGCGGCTGTCCGTGTTCGACGTCGACGAGGTCCTCGCGGCCTGGCGCGCAGGCCGCACCGGCTGACGCGCAGTCCCGCGAGCCGGCGGCAGCGTCGGCAGCGGCATCGGCATCGGCATCGGGGGCAGCAGCGTCGACGGCATCGGGGGCGGCATCGGGGGCGCCGGCGCGGACTTTACCCCGCCGCTACTTCCGGCCGACAGCCATAGACAGTGCTACAAATGGTCTCGTGGCCCGTCCTTGCAACCCGTGCCGGGGACATCGGTGCGGTCACTGAGCGGGAAGCGCCCGCGGAGCGTCGCCAGACAGGTATTCGTCCTTCAGGTGGCGATCGTGGTGCTGCTCGCCGCCGGCGCCGTGCTGGCCCTCGTCCTGCAGTCGCGCAGCGACGTCGACCGGGAGGCCCGCGGCCGGTCCGTGGCCGTGGCCGAGACCTTCGCGCACTCCCCCGCGCTGCGCGAGGCGCTGCGCTCCTCCGACCCGTCCAAGACCCTCCAGCCGCTGGCGGAGCAGACGCGCAAGGCCGCCGGGGTCGACTTCATCGTCGCGATGGACACCAACGGCATCCGGTACTCCCATCCGCTGCCCGACCGGATCGGCAAACGCTTCGTCGGAACGATCGAGCCCTCGCTGAAGGGCCGCGTGTACACCGAGAGCGTGGACGGCCCGCTGGGCAAGGAGATCCAGGCCGTGGTGCCCGTCTTCTCCGAGGGCGACAAGGGCAAGGTCGAGGCACTGGTGTCGGCGGGGCTCACCGTCGAGAACGTCACCGGCGTCGTGGACCGGCAGCTCCCGGTGATCCTCGGCACCAGCGCGGCCGGCCTGGCCCTCGGCACCGCAGGCGCCGCCCTGATCAGCCGGCGCCTGCGCCGCCAGACCCGCGGCCTCGGCCCGCTCGAGATGACCCGGATGTACGAGCACCACGACGCGGTGCTGCACTCCGTACGCGAAGGGGTGCTGATCACGGACCGCGGCGGCCGGCTGCTCCTCGCGAACGACGAGGCGAAACGACTCCTCAGCCTGCCGCCGGACGCCGAGGGCCGGCACATCCGCGACCTCCCGGAACTCGACGGACACCTGGCCGACCTGCTGCTCTCCGGCCGGGAGGCCACCGACGAGGTGATGGAGGCCGGGGAGCGGCTGCTGGTCATCAACCAGCGGCCGACCCGGCCCTCGGGCGGCAGGACCGAGGGCATGGCCGTCACCATCCGGGACTCCACCGAGATGCAGGTCCTCACCACCCGGGCCGAGGCCGCCCGCAGACGGCTCAGGCTGCTCTACGACGCCGGGGTCGGCGTCGGCACCACCCTCGACGTGGAGCGCACCGCCCAGGAGCTGGCCGACGTCGCCGTGCCCCGCTTCGCGGACTTCGTCACCGTCGACCTCGCAGAACCGGTCCTGCTCGGCGACGAGCCCACCGCAGCCGCCGTCGACCTGCGCCGCACCGGCGTGAGCGGCATCCGCGACGACGTGCCCCTGTACCCCCGCGGCCGGCTGATCGACTTCCTGCCCTCCACCCCGCAGGCCCGCGGCCTCAGCAGCGGCCAGGCCGGGTTGATCCCCGACCTGGAAGACGCCCCCGGCTGGCACGCGCAGGACCCGCCGCGCGCCCGGGCCATCATCGAGTACGGGGTCCACTCCCTGATCACGGCCCCGCTCAAGGCCCGCGGCGTCGTCCTCGGCGTGGTCAACTTCTGGCGCTCCGAGAAACCGGAGCCGTTCGACGAGGAGGACCTCTCCCTCGCCGAGGAGCTCGTCGCCCGGGCCGGGGTCAGCATCGACAACGCCCGCCGCTACACCCGCGAGCACGCCCTCGCCGTCGCCCTCCAGCACAGCCTGCTGCCGCGCGACCTGCCCGAGCAGAACGCCGTCGAGGTCGCCCACTACTACCTGCCCGCGCAGTCCGGCGTGGGCGGCGACTGGTTCGACGTGATCCCGCTCTCCGGCAGCCGGGTCGCCCTCGTCGTCGGCGACGTCGTCGGCCACGGACTGCACGCGGCCGCGGCCATGGGCCGCCTGCGGACCGCCGTGCTGAACTTCTCCTCCCTCGACCTGCCGCCCGACGAGCTGCTGGCCCGCCTCGACGACCTCGTGCAGTACACCGACCAGAACGGGGAGGGCGGCGGAGCCGAGGGCGGCCTGCTCGGCGCCACCTGCATGTACGCCGTCTACGACGCCGTGGCCCGGCGCTGCACGGTGGCGCGCGCGGGCCACGTACCGCCGGCGGTGGTGTACCCGGACGGCCGGGTCGAGACGCCCGAGCTGCCCGCCGGGGCTCCCCTGGGGCTCGGCGGGTTCCCCTTCGAGGCGGCCGAGCTGGACCTCCCGGAGGGCAGCCAGCTGGTGCTGTACACCGACGGGCTGATCGAGGACCGGGCCCGGGACATCGACGAGGGGCTCGACCTGCTGCGCGCGGCGCTCGCCCACGCCGACCGCAAACCGGAGGACACGGTGACGGCGGTGCTGCAGGAACTGCTGCCGGTGCGCGCCCGAGACGACGTGGCCCTGCTGGTCGCGCGGACCTCGGTGCTGCCGGCGGACCGGATCGCCGAGTGGGAGGTCCCGTTCGAGCCCAGCGCGGTCGGGGCGCTGCGCGCGGTCGCCATGGAGAAGCTGGACGAGTGGGGGCTGTCGGAGCTCTCGTTCAGCACCGAACTGGTGCTCAGCGAGCTCATCACCAACGCGATCCGGCACGGCGCGGCACCGGTGCGCGTCCGCCTGCTCCGCGACCGGGTGCTGACCTGCGAGGTCTTCGACGGCAGCAGCAGTTCACCGCGCCTGCACTACGCGACGACCACCGACGAGGGGGGCCGCGGGCTCTTCCTGGTGGCCCAGCTCAGCCGGCGCTGGGGGGCGCGGTACACGCCGGAGGGGAAGGTCATCTGGTCGGAGCAGCAGCTGCCGGACGGCGAGGAGGACTGAACCGACCCCATTCCGCAAGGCCGGCCCCGGCATCGCCGGCTTCGTCAGCTCACGCCGTAGCGTGCGGCGATGCCGTCGAGAATGAGCTGGAGGCCCTCCTCGAACTGGGCGTCGAAGTCCTCGAAGAGGTGCGACCCGGCGGCCGCGGCCAGCGGGTACTCGGCCAGGCGCTCGCCGCGCTCGGCCACGTCGAAGCCCTCCCGCCGCTCGCCCGGGACGGGGTGGACGCCCTGCTCCTCCGTGACGAAGCCCAGCGTGTAGACGAAGGCGGTCGCGAGGGCCCGGACGGCCTGCGGCAGGTCGAGGCCCGCCTCCTGCAGCGCCCGGAGGTGGGCCTCCACGTGTTCGCCGTGCCCGGTGCCGGTGAAACGGGAGCCGCTGAAGACGCGCGCGCCGTCGCGGTAGGAGAGCAGCGTGTGCCGCAGGTGGCGGTTGCCGGCCAGCAGCATCGCGCGCCACCCGGGCCCTTCCGCCCCGGCCCCGTGCGACGGCGGCACGGCCGCCGGGTCGGCGGTCATGCGCCGGTGCATCTCGGTGGCCATCTCGTCGATGAGCTCTTGCTTGTTCTTGAAGTGCCAGTACAGGGCGGGGGCCTTCACGTCCAGTTCGGCGGCGATGGCCCGCAGCGTGAGCTTCTCCAGTCCCGTTTCGTTCAGCAGGCGCAGGGCGGCCTCGGCGACGGTCACGCGGCTGAGCGGCGGGACGCGGGGCGGCGTGCGGTCGGACTTGGGGGTCATCGCCCGTCTCTCTCCTGTGGTCGCACGGACGCGCGGCGTCCGGATCATCGGGGTTGACAGCTTAACAACGTTAAGGGCATCCTCGTGCCATCACTTCCTTAACAGCGTTAAGGAGGTGGGAAGTGTGAGGGCGGGCGCGTGGTGCGCCCGCACGACGAACGGGGATGACGATGAGCGCACACACGAACGGGATCGGGGCTGTCGGCGTGACGGATGTGCTGGTGGTGGGCGCTGGCCCGACCGGCCTGGCCCTGGCCTGCTGTCTGGCGCGGCGGGGCGTGCGTCCGCTGGTGGTGGAGCGGGCGGCGGGGCTGTTCCCGGGCTCGCGCGGCAAGGGGATCCAGCCGCGGACGCTGGAGGTCTTCGACGACCTCGGCGTGCTGGAGGACGTGCTGCGCCGGGGCGGCGTCGCCCCGGTCGGCATGGCGTGGAAGGACGGCGTGCGGCTGGGCGAGCACACCATGTTCGACGAGGCCGAGCCCACCGAGCAGGCCCCCTACACCGGCCCCTGGATACTGCCGCAGTGGCGCACGCAGGAGATCCTCCTGGCCCGCCTGCGGGAACTGGGCGGCGAGGTGCGGTTCGGCACGGAGCTCACGGCCCTCACACAGGACGCCGACGGCGTCGAGGCCCTCCTCTCGTCGGACGGCGGCCCGGCCGCGGCGGTCCGCGCCCGGTACGCGGTCGGCGCCGACGGCGGCCGGTCCACGGTCCGCCGGCTCCTCGGCATCACGATGTCCGGCGAACGCGTCGACCCCACCCCGCTGGTCGTGGCCGATGTGGTCGTCGACAACCTGGACCGCGACAACTGGCACCTCTTCCCGCCGGCCGAGGACGGCAGCCGGGGCTTCGCCGCCCTGTGCCCGCTGCCGCACACGCAGGAGTTCCAGTTCGTCGGCCAGTACCGCGAGGTGCGGCCCGACCTGTCCGCCGACGACGTCCGCGCCCTGGTGGCCGAGCTCACCCACGTCCCGGCCGAGGACGTCCGGGAGGTCCGCTGGGCCTCGGACTTCACGGTCAACGCGGCGCTCGCCGACCGGTTCCGGGAGGGGCGGGTCTTCCTGGCCGGCGACGCCGCGCACATCCACTCCCCCGCCGGCGGCCAGGGCCTCAACACCAGCGTCCAGGACGCCTACAACCTGGGCTGGAAGCTCGCCGCCGTGCTGTGCGACGGCGCGCCCGAGGCCCTGCTGGACACGTACGAGGAGGAGCGCCTGCCCCAGGCGACCGCCGTGCTGGGGCTGTCCACGCGCATCCACCGCGGCGAGGCGCGCCGCGGGGCCGCCACCCGCCAGCTCGGCATCCACCACCGGGACTCGTCGCTCTCCCGCGAGACCCGGTCCGGGCTGCCGGAGGACGCCCTCACCGCGGGTGACCGCGCCCCCGACGGCCGGCGCGACGGGCTGCGGCTGTTCGACCTCTTCCGCGGGCCGCATTTCACCCTGCTCGCCGTCGACACGGACCTGCCGGAGCAGCTCCCGCCGCTGCCGCAGCTGCGCACGGCGCGCATGGCCGCCCACGAGGGCTACGGCCGCGGCCTGTTCCTGATCCGCCCCGACGGCTACACGGCCTGGGCCGGGTCCTCCGCGGCCGAAGCGGCCGACCTGGCGGACTGGTCGGCCCTGGTCGCGGGCCCGGTGGCCGCCCGCATACCGGCAGTCGGCTGACCCCGTCGCCGGGAGGCCGGGCCGGAGTGCGTACGCTCGCCTCTTCAGACCAGGGGAGGAGACATACATGCAGGTCAGATCCAGACGACAGGTGCTCGTGGCGATCGGGGCGGCCGCGCTGGCGCCGGCGACCGCCGGATGCCTGCCGCTGGGAAGGCCGGGCGAGGGCGAGCGCGAGACCGGGACCGTCGGGTCCGTGGCGCAGGCACTGGGCCCGGACGGGACCACCATCGTGGTCGGTGACCCGTCGGCGAAGCTCACCGTCAAGCTCTTCGAGGACCCGAGCTGCCCGGCCTGCGCCGATTTCGAGACCACCGGCACCGGGCCCCGCCTGCTCCTGATGGCGGCAGCAGGCGAGCTCCAGCTGCAGTTCGCACTGGGCTCGTTCCTCGGCTCCGGGTCCAAGCGGGCCGTCAACGCCCTGCGCGCGGCGCTGGACAAGGGCAAGTTCGTCGACCTGCACCAGGCGGTCTACGACGGCCAGGCGTCGGCCAAGCGGCGCGGCGGCTTCAGCACGAACGGCCTGCTCGACCTGGCCGCCACGATCGACGGGTTGCGCGACGGCGACTTCGACGACGCGGTCCGCACGGCACGGCACCGCGAGTTCGTCGAGGCCGCCGACCGGGCCCTCAGCGCCTCCTGGGTCCGCGGGACCCCGTCGATGGAGGTCAACGGGCTGCCCGTGAAGGAGGGCGACCGCCACGTCATGGACGACAGTGCGGCCCTCCGCCGGTACCTGAAATCGGCCGCGGAGCGCCCGCCGCGCCGCTGAGCGGCGGTGCGGGGGCGCGGGCTCAGGTGTGGCTGTTCTTCGAGTAGTAGTGCTCGATGATCTGGATGGCCGCCATGTCGTCCTGGTGCTGGCCGCGCTCGAACTCGGGCGCGTCCTTGACCTCGGCCCGTGTGACGGACAGGTGGACGGTCTCGTTCTCGTCGTCCACCCGGGTGACGACCGAGGCCGGCACCAGGACGTGGTGTCCGAAGATCCACGGGCCGGTGTCCACCACCATGTACTGCCGCCCGACGTACTCGCTGTGCCGATCGATCTTGCCGATGGTCCCGTCGGAGGCCTCGACCTTGTATCCGATGAGGTCGGCCATGTCAGCGGCCATACGTCCTCACCTCTCCTTCGGGCTCGGGGGCACCCCGTCTACCCACTATGCACGGCCCCACACGGCCCGGCGACGGGCGCGGCCCGCCGGGGGTCCGGCGGGGCCGCGCCGCGGCGTGCGGGAGGAGGCGGGGTCAGGTGCGGAAGGGGCCCGTCACCTCGTAGGTGATGCCGCCGGAGGAGCTGCCGGTGGTGCCGCGCTGGCTGGAGAAGTACAGCCGGTTGCCGGCGGGCGAGAAGGCGGGACCGGTGATCTCGGAGGACGACTGCCCGGTGATCCGCAGGAACGGCGCGACGACGTCGTCCGGGGTGATCACGCAGATTTCCATGTTGCCGCCGTCCTCGGCGACGTACAGGTCGCCGAACGAGGACCCGGTGACGTTGTCGACGCCCGTGAGCGGGGCGCCGCCGCCGACCACGAGCGAGTCGTCGTAGGCCAGCTCGTACGTGTTGTTCGCGAGGTTGAGCTGCCAGACGCGGTTGTCGCCCTTGGTGGTGAACCAGACCGTGTCGTTGGCGTAGTGGCAGCCCTCACCGCCGTTGAAGCGCTTGGCGCCGGACACCTGGTTGCGGGTGGTGGTGGGCGAGCCGTCCGGGTCCGGCACGTTCTGCCAGCTGAAGGACCCCGAGGTGCCGGAGCCGGCGACCAGGGCCTGGAGGGTGCCGGAGGAGAGGTTGCCCCAGGTGGTGGGGAGGAAGCGGTAGAAGCAGCCGTCCGACTCGTCCTCGGTCAGGTAGACCGCCTGCCGGACCGGGTCGGCCGCGGCCGCCTCGTGCTTGAACCGACCCATCGCGGGCCGCCGGACCGACGCGTTCACGCCCCACGGGTCGGTCTCGTAGACGTAGCCGAGGCTGACCTCCTCGCAGGAGAGCCAGGTGTTCCACGGCGTCTTGCCGCCCGCGCAGTTCTGGCGGGTGTTGGAGAGGATCCGGTACGCGGAGGTGACGGTGCCGGACGCGTTGAAGCGGACCGCGCTCGCCCCGCCGGACGGGTTGATCTCCGAGTTGGACACGTAGATCCAGCCCGTGCCGTCGGAGTAGCACGCGCCGCCGTCGGGCGCGTTGTGCCAGGTGTAGGAGGTGCCGGAGACGGTCTGGCCGGAGCGGGCTATGACGCGGCTGGTGAAGCCGCTGGGCAGCATGATCCCGTTCGCGTCGGCCGGGCCGAGCGCCCCGTACGGGCCGGGGCCGGGCTGGGCGGGGGCGGCGTAGGCGGCGCCGCGCATGAGCGTGCCGCCGAAGGCGGCGGCGGAGGTGCCGACAACAGCGCCGCGCAGGAAGGTACGACGTTCCACAGTCACTCCTCGGAGATTGGGGAGAGCGGGGGAGAGCGGGGGGAAGCGCTGAGGAAATTAGGGGCTGGGCGTGGCGTCCACGCCAACGCCGGGTGTCGCGGGGACGGCTGCTGCCGGGCCCCGAGGCAACCGGGCGCCGGGAGCGTACCGCCGGCCCCTTGAGGTGTCCCGCCCCACGTCCGTGGTCATCGCAGAGGCGCACGGCAGGCCCGAGCGGGACACCCACGAGTGATCTCTCGCACGAACGTACGAGCGCTCCGGCGACCGGATTCCACTTGCCCGCAAAATCGAACAAGTGGCCTAATTCAGGCATGGCGCGAACCGAATTCCCCGATGACCTCCTCCTCACCCAGATCAGGGTGATCCAGACCTACGCCGCCCTCGCCCGGCAGCCCCGGGCAGGCACCACCCGGCTGCGGCGCGCACTGATCCACGAGCTGCGCCTCCTGTACGCCCATCCGTACTGGACCGACACCGCCCACTCGTACGCCGACCTGGTGGAGCTACGCCGCCTGGCCCGCACCCGAGCCTGGGTGGAAGCCGCATGACCACCACGCAGGCGGCCGTCAGCCGACCCCGGTGACCGCCGAGGCCACGGACAGGAGCAACGCGCCCAGCGCCCCGACGGAGCCGTAAAGCCTCAGCTCACGCCGGGCATCGTGTCGGCGGACATAGTGCGCGGCGGCCGCGGCGAAGGCCAGACCACCGGCAACGAACCACGGCCCCCACAGGCAGAGGTACCAGCGGGTCAACCCGAGCAGATCAGGCGCGACAGCGCGTGCCCCGGCCTCAACCAGCACTCCGTGGACGACGAACAGACATCCGTGCCAGACGAGCAGGACCGTCGCACCGCCACCGCAGAACACCAAGAACCGCCCCGTCCGCTTGCCGCGGCGCCGCGTCAGGCCGATACCGACCAAGGCCCCGAAGAGCTTCAGGAAGCCAGTCACCCACAAGACCGCCAGAAACCACGTCACCCGGTCATGAGCGAGCGTCATCAGCGACGGAGCCACCGTCGACTGCGCACCGAAGGTGCCGCCCGAGGCCCAGACGAAACTGGGTACCGCGAACAGGACCCCCCATGCCGCAGCGGCGAACCCGGGCCACGTGCCCGGACGGAGGCGGAGCGCCCGGCCCGGGGCCGGACGCACGGCATCGCCCGGAGCATGCTTGATCGTCACGGCTCCACCCTCGCCGGACCCGGGCGGCAGGGCGTCGTCCGCGCGGACGAAGGCGGCTCCCCCGCGCGGGGGAGCCGCCTTCGCTCAAAGATCGGTTGCGGGCAGCTAGCCGCCGGTTGCCGAGAAGTGCTGGTAGTCGCGGTGGGACCAGCGGCCGCCCCAGCGCCAGCCGACCTCCGCGAAGGCCCGGGTGACGACGTCGCCGGGGCGGATCATGCCCGGTGCGGTGCGGTCGCGGCGGAGGTGGGGCCGGCTCGCGGGCGGGTGGGCGGTGCCGAAGCGGTCCACGTAGGGGTTCTCCACGGGGTTGATGTCGACGGCGTCCCCGTAGGTGTGCCGGGAGAGCCGGGAGGCGTCCCCGGTGACCCGGCGGCAGTTGAAGGCGGAGGTGTTGTCGTCGGCCATCGACTTCGCGTCGTCGCCGCCGTACACCGAGACGGGCCGTATCCGGCGGATCGGGAACCGGGCCCGGAAGGCCTCGCCGAAGACGTACAGCAGCGGGCGGACCACGCGTTCGTGGACGACCATCTCCCCCCGGTGGACCCTGCCGTCGAAGCCCCAGTGGTTCATCCGGATCAGCCGCAGCCGGTCGGGGCCGACCGGGCAGCCGGGGCGGTGGGTGGCGCCGAGCGCGGTCGGCGGGACCCCCGTCACCTGGGCGGCCAGGTCCCGGGTCTGGGCCTCCACGCGCAGGCCGGGCTGCGGGAGCGACACGGTCCGCGTACAGGACGGGGCGGCGGCGCCGAGCACGACGACCACGGCGACGGCGAGGGGGGCGAGGCGCACCGGGCCACGGTAGACGGGCCGCGCCCGCCGCCCCGCACGCCACGCGGACAGCCCCGGCCCCCGCCCCCGCCCTCGCCCCGCCCCCGCCCCCGCCCCCGCGGGGAGGTCCTCTTGCGGGAGGGCCCCCGAGCCGCTTGGGTGATCCGGATCACCCAGGGCGAGCGGGAAGGCGGCCACGGATGGCGGACACCACCCAGACCGGCACCGGAGCGGGCGAGAACCACGCGCCGCGCAAGCCGAGTTGGCGGTCCATCGGCCCCGGGATGGTCGTGGCGGCGACCGGGGTCGGCGCGGGGGACCTCGTCGCCACCCTCATCGCGGGCGGCAAGTTCGGCTACACCCTGCTGTGGGCGGCGGTGATCGGCTGCCTGGTCAAGATCTCCCTCGCCGAGGCCGCCGGCCGCTGGCACCTCGCCACCGGCCGCACCCTGTTCGACGGCTGGCGCAGCCTCGGCTCCTGGACCAGCGTCTACTTCGCGGGGTACGTCGTCGTCTGGGGGTTCGTCTACGGCGCCGCCGCGATGTCCTCCAGCGCGCTCCCGCTGGCCGCGCTCTTCCCGGGCGTGATGGACCTGAAGGTGTGGGCGGTGCTGTGCGGCCTGTCCGGGCTGGTGTTCGTGTGGTTCAACCGGTACGCCGTCTTCGAGAAGGTCATGACGGGCCTCGTCGGCGTGATGTTCGCGGTGACCGTCTACCTCGCGATCCGGGTCACGCCGCACCTCGGCTCGGCACTCGCCGGTCTCGTGCCGGTCCTGCCGGACGGTTCGCTGGTCTACACGCTCGGCCTGATCGGCGGCGTGGGCGGGACGATCACGCTCGCCGCGTACGGCTACTGGGTCAACGCGAAGGGCTGGACGGACACCGGCTGGATGAGGGTGATGCGGCTCGACAACCGCATCGCCTATCTCACCACCGGCGTCTTCGTCGTGGCCATGCTGTTCGTCGGTGCCGAGCTGCTGTACGCGTCCGGGGTGGCGCTGGCGAAGGGCGACAGGGGGCTGCTCGACCTGAGCGGTGTCCTGGAGGAGCGCTACGGGGCGGCGACCGCCAAGCTGTTCCTGGTGGGCTTCTTCGCCACGTCCTACACCTCGCTGATCGGCGTCTGGCACGGCGTCAGCCTGATGTTCGCCGACTTCGCCGCCAAGTACCGGCCGTCGCTCGTCCCGGCGGGGACGAGCCCCGAGCGGTCGCGGCCCTTCCGGGCCTACCTGCTCTGGCTCACGTTCCCGCCCGTCAGCCTGCTCTTCCTGGACCAGCCCTTCGGGCTCGTCATCGTGTACGGGGTGGTCGGCGCGCTCTTCATGCCGTTCCTGGCGCTGACCCTGCTCTGGCTGCTCAACTCCGCGCGCACGCCCGCCGCCTGGCGCAACGGGATGCTGAGCAACGCGATGCTGGGGGCCGCCGGGCTGCTGTTCGTGGTGCTGTGCGCACAGCAGCTGTGGGACCTGGCCGGGTGACCGCCCCGGCGGCACGGGTCCGCCGGGGCAGTCGGCCGGTGCGTCAGGCGATGCCGGGGATCTGCCGGGCCCTGAACGCGTCGCGCACGGCGTTCGCGGCGCTCGTGCCGTACATGCGCTGCGCCGTCGCGACCGTCGTCAGCGCCGCGTCCTGGAAGCTCGTGTCCGGGCGGAAGCCGAACTGCGCGTTCACGATGATCCGGTCGGCGGTCCGCGCCCCGAGCGCCCCGCGGATGTCGGACAGCGCCCGGGACCATATCTCGCCGTCGGCGTGGACCTCGCCGACCCGGTCGGCGTACACCTTGCCGCTGTCGGTGCGCCGCAGGCAGTGCGGGGCGGCCGTGTAGGCGACCGCGTCCCAGTCGGCGACGCACGCCGGGTCGGCGCCGCCCGGCCAGCCGTACTTCGCGGCGGCGTGCGAGCCGACCGCGACGGCCAGGTAGTCCCCGAAGGCCTCGCCGATCGCGCCCGCCTCCGGGGAGGTGCCGAAGCCGGGCACCTGGGCGTGGTGCACCGCGTGCCCGTACTCGTGGACGATGACCTCGGCGTCCTCGGCGTCGTCGACGCCGCCCTTGCCGAAGCGGATCTCGGCCTTCTTGTCGGTGAAGAAGGAGTTGTCGGCACCCCACTGGTTGATGCGGACGGGCTGCGCCCGGTCGTTGGCTCCGGGCAGCTCGCTGCCGAAGCCCAGGCCCTGGAGGTACTCCTGCGCCTCGTTGACCCAGAAGTACGCCATCACCTGCTCGAAGCGGTCGTCGTTCCGGTCGTACCCGCCCACGTCCGCGAGCCGGGCCGAGGCTCCGGTGTCCGAGCGCACGTACGCCCACTTCCCCGACAGCGATCCGCTGCCGTCCAGGTTCCGCAGCGCCGCCAGGGTGTACGCGGACTCGGGCACGGCGGCGGCCCCGTCCTTGCCGTCGGTCAGCGTCCGGTCGCCGGTGGACTGGACGGGGTTGACCATGAAGATCCGGGCCAGGGGCGGCCCGGCCTCCGGGCCTGCGCCGGTCGCCGGGGGCAGGGCCGCGACGGGTCCGGCGAGGCCGAAGAGTGCCACGGTGGCGGTGGCCGCGGCGACAAGGCCGCGGTGTGTGCGGCGGGCCATGAAGGTCCTCCCGTGCTGGAGCGGTGTGGGGTGCGGGCCGAGATCCTCGCGCACGCCCACCCCGTTTGACCAGGCCCGGGAACGGATTCCCCACCGGACTCCCACCGGATTCCGCACCGGACTCCCGAGGACTCCCGACCGGACTCCCGAGGACTCCCGACCGGACTCCCCGCCCGCCGCGGGCGGCGGTCAGGGGGATGCCGGGTTGCCGGCGCGCAGGATGCCGTCGAGTTCGGCCTGGATCCACATCCGCTCGGCCTCGTCGTGCCGCGGGCCGGTGTTCTCGACGACGGCCCAGCCCTTGTCGCCCTCGGGGGCGTCGAGTTCGACCAGGTGGTGGTCGAGCCGCCCCGTGATCATCACGGCGAGCAGGGAGACGTACTCGCGCTGCAGGTCGGGGGCGAGTTCGCCGCCGCCGGGCACCTCGACGACGGCCTGGTGGTGGCCCTCACCGAGCAGGGCGCAGGTGGTCTGGACGGCGCGGATGAGCACGTCGAACCGCTCCCCGCTCAGGCGGGCCCGCACCCCTTCCAGATAGGAGCCCAGGACCTCGGCTCCGGGGCCGCCGTCATCCGGTCCGGCCGGACGGTTCTCGACCATGTTCCCCACCCCTCCCGGACGGCCGCGTCCACCGGCAGTCTAGGCAGAACCCCCTGTCGCCAAGGCGCTCTTCGACCACTTGCCCGCTCCGCCGCAGCATCCCGGCCAACCGGGCCCGGTGGTACGCGCCCGGGGCCGCGACCGCCGGCGACTATGCCATCCACATATTCTGTACGAATAGACAGCACAGGTTTTCGGGACTAATTCGCCCTCTTCGGTCGACCCACATTGACAGTGCCGTCCCCCCTGAGGGTTAATTGCCCTTCAGATGGCCGGATCCGTTCGACATACGACCGGTTCCTCCCCACAAACATCACACTTCCCCATGAAAATTTCGCAGCAAAGGGGGAACGCTCCAGGTCGCAGCGCTCATGTTTCACAGTGAGCGAGTACTGACGAACGAGACTTCTCCATGGGGGACCAAATGGCCGGGCTCACAGATTTCACCGTTCCGGATTTCCATCTGCCTTTCGGGAACGCGAAGCACCCGCATGCCGCGCGCGCCAATGCGGAGGCGACGGCCTGGACGGTGAGGCACGAACTGGTGACCGATGCCGTGGACCAGTTCGCAGGGATCGGATTCGGCCACCTCGCGAGCCGCGTGAGCGGCGAGGTGCCGTACGAGACGGTCGTCCTCCTCGCCGAGTGGATGGCCTGGTCCTTCGTCCTGGACGACCAGCACGACCACCTCATCAGGAGCGGCGGGCTCTCCGCATGGCGGCCCGTCGTCGGCGCCATCGGCGACTATCTGGGCACGGGCCGGCTCAACAGCGCGGCGGCGGACGGGAACCCGCTGGTGCACGGGTTCACCGAGCTGTGCGACCGGATCCTCGCCGGACTGTCCGAACCGGCCGCGGCCCGCTTCCGGGCCCATTTCCGGCTCGTGCTGCGCTCGTTGGACCAGGAGGCGCACAACAGGCGGGCCGGCGTGCGCCCGACGGTCGAGGACCACGTCCTCCTGCGCCGGCACAGCTCCCAACTGCTGCCCATGATGGACATGGTGGAGGCGGGGCTGGGCATCGACCTGCCGCAGCACATCCACGACCTCCCCGAGTTCCGGGAGGTCGTCGCGAGCGCCCTGGACATCATCGGGTGGGAGAACGACGTGTTCTCGCTGCCGAAGGAGCACTCCTGCGGGGACACCAACAACCTCGTCACCCTCGTCGCCTCCCGGGACCGGTGCTCGCTCGCCGACGCGCTGCGGACGGTGGAGAGCAGCATCCACGCCCGCATAGAGGAATACCTGCAGTGCAAGGGGCGCCTGTTCCGGCTCCTGGACGCCGGCGACGGGACCGAACCGGCCCTGCGCGAGGCGGTCGCCCGATGCGTACGCAGTTATGAAGACTGGATGATCGGCGCGGATCTGTGGCAGCGTTACGAGTGCACGCGGTACAGCGACGAACGGTTCGCGGCCGGGCTGGAGTCTGCGTACACCCGCCCGGACCTGGTATCGGTGGCATGACGAGGGGGTCCGCCCGTGGCGCACGTGGAACAAGGGGGCGCCGCGGCCGGCGCCCCCGTGGCCCCCGGGCGGTTACCGCTCCTCGGCCACGCCCTGCCCCTGTGGCGGCAGCCGATCGCCTTCCTGACGTCGCTGCGGGACCACGGCGAGGTCGTACGGATCGACATCGGCACCTGGCCGGTCCACGTCCTGACGACCCCTGAACACGTCCACTCCGTACTGGTCCGACAGGCACAGCGGTTCGGCCGCGGGCGGATCTTCGACAGGCTCCGCCCCGTGTTCGGCAACGGGATCGTGACGACCGACGGCGACTTCCACCGCACCCAGCGGCGGATGATCCAGCCGGCGTTCCACCGGAACCACATCACCGGGTACGCCGAGGCGATGTGCCGGCAGGCCGAGGCGATGTCCTCGTCGTGGACGGCCGGGCGCGAGGTCTCGATCGTCACCGAGACCCGCCGCTACGCGATGTCCTCGGTCGCCGAGATGATCTTCTCGGGGGAGCTGAGCCGCCCTGCCGTCGCCGAGGTGCACCGCTCCCTGCCCGTCGTCCTGGAGGGCATGCTGCTGCGCGCGGTCATGCCCAAGTCCCTGGACAGGCTGCCGATTCCGCTCAACCGGCGCTTCGACACGGCCGCGGAGCGCCTGCGCGGGATCATCGACGAGGTGATCGGGCAGTACCGGGTCCGGGACGCGGAGGGCCGCCACGACCTGCTCTCGATGCTGCTGTCGAGCACGGACCCGGAGACGGGCCGGACGATGGATCCCGAGCAGGTGCGGGACGAGGTGATCGCCATCATGTTCGCCGGTACGGAGACCTCCGCGACCACCCTGGCCTGGATGTTCCACGAGATAGGCCGCCACCCCGAGGTCGCGGAGCGCCTGCACGCCGAGGTGGACGCGGTGGTGGGCGCCCGCCCCGTCCGCCCCTCGGACCTCGGCGCACTGCCGTACGCGCACCGCGTCTTCCAGGAGGCGCTGCGGCTGCACTCGCCGCTGCTGTTCACCCGGCGCGCCCTGGTCCCGATCACGCTCGGCGGCGTGTCCGTCCCGGAAGGGGCCGAGCTGGCCTACAGCCCGTACGCCCTGCACCGGGACCCGTCGCTGTTCCGCGACCCGGAGGTCTTCGATCCGGACCGCTGGCGGCGGGAGGAGGGCGAACGCCCGCGCGCCCACCGGTACATCCCGTTCGGGGCCGGCCAGCACAAGTGCATCGGGGACTCGTTCGCGGTGGCGGAGATCCTGGCCGCGGTGGCGAGCGTCGCCTCCCGGTGGCACCTGGAGCCCGCCCCGGGAGCCGCCGTACGGGAGGTTCCCGCAGGGATCCCCCAGCCGAACGAACTGCCCATGATTCCGGTCGCGCGCCGCTGACCCCGTACGCCCCGCTCGCCCCGACCGCGCCGGGACCACCGGCGCGGTCCTGTCGATCGCGTTCTCCTGGCGGTCGCTTCCCGCCATTTCTCGATCAATCCACCGCGAGGAAGCACGCAGAGGGTACAGCATTGCACTCGCACGGGTGGCGGGATACGGAGAATGCAACGTGATTCGGCAACGTCTCGTCCCCAGGGCCATACACTCGGCCGCACGCGCAGGAGGGGGCAGGAATGTCGTATGCCATGGAACCCAGAGGAGGGGCGGAGAAGCCCCTGCTCGAGCGGGAGTCCGAATTGCTGGCGATCCGACGCGCAGTGGATGGTGTGCGCGGCGTATCCGACCAGGATACGGACGCGGCCACCCGCCGCGGAGGCGTGCTGACCTTCGCGGGATCGGCCGGCATAGGCAAGACCACGCTGCTGGGTGAGGCCCGCCGGTACGCCGCGGACCACGGCTGCACCGTGCTGTTCGCACGCGGCGGCGAACAGGAGCGGCAGGTGCCGTTCCACGTGATGCGGCAGTTCATCCAGCCGGTGTTCGCGGCCATGCCCGAGGACGAGCGACGGGCCGCGCTCGGCAACTGGCGCACCATCGTCGCCCCGGCGCTCGGACTGACCGCGGCCCGGAAGGGCCCGGCGGCGCCGGACCCGCAGGGCGTGCGCGACGGACTGGACTGGGTCGTCACCCAGCTGACGGTGCGCAGCGCGCCGGTCGTGCTCATCCTCGACGACGCGCACTGGGCGGACGCGGAGTCCCTGGCCTGGCTGACCACGTTCGCGGCCCGCGCCGAGGAACTGTCCATGCTGATCATGGTGGCCTGCCGTCCGGACGAGATCCCCACGGATGCCGGCGGCCTGCGCAACCTGATGGGTCGGCGCGGGACCCGGCCGCACGAGCTGGCGCCCCTCACGACGAGCGCGGTGGCGCAGATCGTCCGGGACGCCCTCGGGTCGAACGCCGACGACGTGTTCTGCCGCGAATGCTGGGCGATCACCGGCGGCAACCCCTTCGAGGTCGTCGAGTTGGCGATGAAGGGCCGCGACCGGGGGCTGAAGCCGCACCAGGACAACATCGTGCAGCTGCGCGATCTGGCCTCCGCCGTCAAGGGCAGCGGTCTCATCGAACGCCTGGAGCAACTCGGGGCGTCGACCGTCCGGTACGCCTGGGCCGCAGCGGTCCTGGGCACGGCGGTCCCGACCGGCATCGTCGGCAGTGTCGCGGCACTCGGCGAGGCGCAGGCCGCCGATGCCATCGAGCAGTTGCACTCCGCCCGCATCCTGACGGTCCTGACCAGCCTGCGGCGCAAGGAGGTCGTGGAGTTCTACCACCCCCTCATCGCCACCGCCGTCTACCGGTCGATCCCGCCCGGGGTGCGCGTCGCCATGCACGGCATGGCCGCACAGGCCCTCATCGACGACGGGCACGGCACGACCGCCGCCGCCCGCCACGTGCTGGAGATGCACCCCGAGGGCGACCCGTGGGTGGTGCAGCAGCTGCGCCAGGCCGCGCGCGACAGTTTCTCCGCGGGCGCGCCCGACGCCGCGCGGCGCTATCTGGCCCGGGCGCTGCGTGAACCGCCCGAGGCCGAGGACCGGGCCGAGGTGCTGTTCGAACTCGGTTCGGCGAACCTCCTGCACGACCCCGTGACGACCATCAACCAGCTCCGGACGGCACTGGAGGAACCGCAGATCGCCCAGGGCCTCCGGGAGTCGATCACGTACCGGCTCGCGCAGGCGCTGGCGCACACCGGCCAGCTGGCGGACGCCGCCGGGCTGCTGGCCGACGAGGCCCGGCACGCCACGAGTTCGCGCACCCGGCTGCGCATGCAGGCCGAGCAGTTCAAGTGGAACGCGGTCCGGATCGACGAGGAGAACTCGCCCGCCCGGTCACGGCTCCTCGCCCAGTTCGCCAAGCGGCTGGCCGGCCGCGGCCTGGCCGAGCGGCACATCCTGGGCCTGCGCGCCTGGGACGCCGCCATGCGCGGCGAGCCCGCCACCACCTCCCTCGAGTTCGCGGAGCAGGCCCTCGACGGCGGCATGAGCTGGACCGACCAGGACTTCGGGTTCGAGGTGCCCGCCGTCATCGCGGTCACCCTCATGTACTGCGACCAGCCGGGCCGCGCCGAGGAGCTGTTCAACGAGGGCATCATCGACTTCGAGTCGAAGGGGTGGCGCGGCGCGCACCTGTCGTTCGTGTACACGCTGCTCGGCTACGTCCGGTACCGGCGCGGCCGGCTCGCCGAGGCCGAGGACTTCGTCCGCAACGGCCTGGAGATCGCCGACCGCATCGGGTACGACATCACGGCGCGTTGGTACGCGATCGGCACCCTCATCGAGACGCTGCTCGCCCGCGGCCACCTCGCCCAGGCCGAGAAGGTCGCCCGCACCTACCGGCTGGCGGACGGGTTCCCGCGCGCCATCGTCTATCCCGACCCGCAGGCCGTGTGGGGCAGGCTCCTGCTGGCCCAGGGCCGGATCGAGGAGGCCGAGCAGCAGCTGACCGCCGTGGGCCGGCGCCTCGACCTGCGCGGCACGCGGAACCCCTCGTGGAGTCCGTGGCAGCTCGACCTGGCCCTCGCCCAGGCCACGTACAACCCGGAGCTGGCGCGGGCCACGGCGGCCGAGGCCGTGGCCCGGGCCCGCGCGTTCGGCGCGTCCAGTGTGATCGGCCAGGCGCTGCGCGTCGCGGCGGCGACCACGGACCCGGTGCAGGCGACGGTCCTGCTGCAGGAGGCGGTCTCCCACCTGGAACAGTCCCCGGCCGCGTACGAGTTCGCGCACGCCCTCATCGACCACGGCACGGCGCTGCAGACCATCGGCGATCCGCACCGGGCTGCCGAGCAGCTGTACCGGGGCATGGAGAGTGCCGTGGCCTGCGGTGCGGACGCCCTCGCCGACCGGGCCCGCACCCAGCTCGCCTCGGCCGGTCTGCGCCCGCGCCGGCTGCACTCCTCCGAGAAGGACGCGCTGACGGTCGCGGAGCACGCGGCGGCCCGGCACGCCGCCCTCGGCCTCGACAACACGGCCATCGCCAAGGAGCTGCGCATCGAGGCTGCGGCGGTCTCGGAGCTGCTGTCTGCGGTCTTCACCAAGCTGGGCACCAACCGGGTCGGGCTCCGCCGGGCGCTCGGCATGTGACGGCCGCCCGGGAACTCCCCCGAACGCCCCCGCCCGGGTTCCGGCGGGGGCGTTCCGCCCGAGCTGCTCCCGCAGCCGTGGCCGGGCACCCGGGCGGCGCCCGCGGGTGGCCGGCACGATCGGCCCAATGTTGCCCAAGGGAGTGCCACGTCCGGCGGTGGCAGCCGGGCCGCCGGGTCCGCGAGGTCTAGCTTCGGCGCACATGAGTGTCGACAACGACAGCGGCAGGACGCCCCCGGTCGCACGGCGCGGGCTGGTGCGGGCCGGACTGGGCGGCGCCGCCCTCCTGGGGACCGGGCTGCTCTGCTTCGCGTCATCGGCATCGGGCACGCGCCCGGAGCCGGGCGTGGTCGGGCCCCGGCCCACCGGGCCCGAGCCCGCGTGGCGGGAGCTCGCGGCGGGGAACCTGCGCTGGCGCACCCTCCACGAGCAGCACCCGGACGAGAGCCGCACCGTACGGCGGGTCCTGATGGGCGGGCAGCATCCGTTCGCCGTGGTCCTCGGCTGCGTCGACTCCCGGGTGCCGCCGGAGCTGGTGTTCGACCAGGGGCTGGGCGACCTGCTGACGGTGCGTTCGGCGGGCCAGGTCCTGGACGAGGCCGTCCTGGGCAGCATCGCGTACGGCGTGCTGGAGCTGGACATCCCGCTGGTCGTCGTCCTCGGCCACCAGGGGTGCGGGGCGGTCGCGGCCGCGGTGGACGCGGACGCCACCCGCGCCCCGCTGCCGGCCCACATCCGCTACCTCGCCGACCGGATCCGCCCCGCGGTGGATCCCGGCCTGCCCCGGCGCGCCCGGGTGGACGCGGCCGTCACCGCGAACGTGCGCCGGGTACGGGCGAGTCTGGCGGCCGATCCGGATCTCGCGGGCCGGGTCGCCTCGGGCCGCCTGTCCGTGGTCGGAGCCCGGTACGAGCTCAGCAGCCAGCGGGTGACCCGCCTCGACTGACCGGCCGCCCCCGGCCCCCGGGCGGGCGGGGCGGGACGGGCCGCAGTACCCCGGACGGACCCACCAGGCGTGCCGCGCGCCTGCGCCCGGGCGCCAATGGAGGCAGAGCACCCCTCTGCCCTGGAGCTGCCATGTCCTCTCCGAACGAACCGTCCGCTCCGGAACCGCCGCGCTCCGGGAGCCCGGCGCGCGAGGCGAACGGCGCGGCGCGCGGATCACCGGCGGGCCGCATCGTCCAAAGCGCGGTCTCGGCGGTCGTCCTCGTCCTGACCTGCATCCTGGTGCCCGTCTCGGTGCTCACCGTGTGGGTGCACGACATCGTCCTCGACACCGACCGGTACGTGGCCACGATGGCCCCCCTCGCGAAGAACGAGGCCGTCCAGGCCGCCGCGGTCCACCGGGCCACCGAGGCCGTCGCCGTCCGCGTCGACGCCCGGGCGGTCACCGACGACGTCGCCGACTGGCTGGAGTCGCAGGGCCTGCCGCCCCGGGCCGCCGACGCGGTGCGCGGGCTGGCCCCCCAGGTGGACTCCGCCATCGACGGGGCCGTCACCAAGGTCGCCACCCGCTTCGTGGAGAGCGACCAGTTCGCCGACGTCTGGACGGGCGCGAACCGCGTCGCGCACACCGCCGTCGTCCACGCGCTCACCGGCCAGGGCCGCGGCGCGGTCGGCGTCTCCGACGGGACGGTCACCCTGAACATCGGCACGCTGGTGGAGCAGATCAAGGGCGCCCTCGTGAACGCCGGGCTGTCCCCGGCGAGCAAGATCCCGGAAGTGCACAAGCAGATGGTGCTGTTCCACTCCGAGGAACTGGGCAAGATCCGCAACGCCGCCCGCCTGCTGGACGTCCTCGGGAACTGGCTGCCCGTCATCACCGTGCTGCTCGGCGCGGGCGGGGTGCTGCTGGCCCGGCACCGGCGCCGCGCGCTCGCCTGGACGGCGCTGGGCGCGGCGTTCGCCTGCCTGATCACGGCCATCGGCCTGGTCATCGGCCGCCGCTACTATCTCGACCACCTGCCCGCCCAGGTGCAGTCCCCGGCCGCGGCCGCGGCGATCTTCGACACGGTCGTGCACTTCCTGCGGGTCAGCCTGCGCACCACGATCGCCCTGGGCATCGTCGTCGCCCTCGGCGCCTATCTGGTCGGCCCCGGCCGGCTGCCGAAGGCGGTACGGGCCGGCTCCGACCGCACCGCGGACTCCGCCGCCCTGTGGGCGGACAAGCACCGGATCCACACGGGCAGGACCGGGACCTGGGTCGAGGCCAACCGCCGCTGGATCACGCTGGGCGCCATGCTCGTGGTGGTCCTGGTCTTCGCGCTGTGGAACCACCCGACGGTGCTCACCATCCTGCTGCTGGTGCTCATCCTGCTCGCACTGCTCGCCCTGATCGCGCTGCTCGCCGCCGGCGGCCGCGTGAACGGGGGCCGGGGCGCGGGCGCGGAGCACCCGGCGGGGCCGCCCCCGGACGCCGGGTGATGCGGGCGGCGCCCGCATCACCCGCTCGGGGTGGCGCGGCGGCACAGGGCGGGCTCCCGGTCACTCCGGGAGCCGGCGCATCTCCACCACGTGCAGGCCGAGGGCCTGGAAGCGGGCGAGCAGGCCGTAGAGGTGGGCCTCGTCGGTGACGGGGCCGAACAGGACCGTCTCGTCGGTGACGAGGAAGTTCTTCAGCTCGGGGAAGGCCCCGCTGAGGGTCTCCGACATCTGCCCGTCGATGCGGATCTCGTATCGCATGAGCGCACTCTTCTCCCTGCCGGGAAGGCTCGTTCCCTCCATGCTGGGCGCGTCGCGGCCCGCGGGCATCACCCGGTGAAGGTGAGCGCGGCACGGCGCGCGGCGTGTGCGCCGACGTCTCAGAGCAGCTCCAGCTCGCGGGCCCGGCGGACCGCTTCGCCGCGGCGGTTCGCGGAGAGCTTGCGGTAGATGCTCTTGAGGTGGGTCTTGACCGTGTTGACGGAGAGGCTCAGCTCGGCGGCGATCTCCTCGGTGGACAGCAGCTGCGCCGCGCAGGCGAGGACGTCGTGCTCGCGTTCGCTGAGCGGTTCGACCACGAGGACTGCCCCCGCCGCGGCAGTCTCCGCGGACCGGGCTGCGACGCGAGGTCCGGCTGTGGCCGCGGACCCTGCGCCTGCTCCTGCGCCTGCTCCTGCTCCGGCTCCTGCTCCGGCTCCGGCTCCGGCGAGTCCGGGGGTGAGCCAGTCGTGGCCGGGAACCGGGCGGGCGCGCAGGGCCCGGCGCAGCCACGGTCCGGCGTCGAGGAACGGCCGGCGCAGCCGCTCGGGGCGGGCCAGGGCGAGGGCGCGCACGACCAGGCGCCGGGCCGTCGTCGTGTCGCCCAGGCCGTCCGCGGCCTCGGCGCGCGCCAGCAGTGCGCGTACGGTCACTGCGGGGCCGGCGGCGTTGCCGGTGGTGAGGGGGTCCAGGGCCTCGATCGCCCGCGCGTGCTCGCCGTCCGCGCTCCAGGCGCGGGCGGCGGCGACGGCGTGTTCCGGCACCCAGGGTGCGGCCCCGGCCGGTACGGCGGGGAACCGGGCCGGATCGCCGAGGGCCTCGCGCGCGGCCTTCGGGTCCCCCAGGGCCAGGTGCGCGGCCGATGCGGCCAGGGCGAGGTGGGCGTCCGCCCAGGGGGAGGGTTCTCCGCCCGCCGGGTGGGCGGCGGCTCCGGCCTGCCGCTCCAGGGCTGCCGACGGGTCTCCCCCGGCCAGCAGCAGGCGTGCGCGCAGGATCGCGATGCCGGCGGCGACGACGGGGTCGTCGCGGGCGCCCGCGGATTCCGCGGCCCGCTCGACAGCCGCGCCCGCTGCCGCCAGGTCGTCCCGCTCGATGGCGACCGCCGCCGGCACCAGGTCGGCCGCCCCACTGCAGTGGGCCGGCAGGAGGCCGTTCCGCGTCGCCTCGGCGGCCGCCTCGCGGGCGCGGGCCTCGGCGCGGCCGAGCCGCCCGTGCAGGAGGTCGATCAGGGCGGCCCGGGCCAGGGCCTCGTGCCGCGGGGAGGCGAGCTCCGGGCCTTCGGAGGCGTCGACGGCGGCGGACAGCGCCTCCGCGGCGGTATCGAGCTGCCCGGCCCACAGCCGTGCGGCCCCCAGGCCGGTCAGGAGCAGGGCGGACAGTTCGCGATGCTGTGCGAGGTACTCGGGCGGCACCTGCCGGGCCGCCTCCTCGGCATCCGCGGCGGCCTCCTCGGCCATGGCCGCCGAGCCGGTCAGCCTGCCCGCCAGCACGCGCAGGAACGCGCGGGTCAGCTGCACCGCGGGCAGCTCCGGCGCGTTCTGCGGGTCCTTCGGGTCCCGAGCCGGCCGCTCCCCGGCCGCGTGCAGGCGGGCGAGGCCGCCGGTGGCGTCGTACCGGGCGAAGCGGAGTGCGGCCCGCACCAGTTCGGGGGCGGGGCCCGGAGTGCCGGGGGGCATCGCGGAGAAGACCTCGGCCAGCCGGTCCGTGTCGAGGCCGGTGAAGAGGCGGCCGACGGCGAGGCGGCCGACGAACCGCGAGGCGGCGAACTCCCAGTCGCCGGCCGCGGCGGCATGCGGCAGGGCGCTCACGAGCTGCCCGGCATCGCAGAGCCAGCGGGCCGCCGTCCGGTGCAGTTCCCGCTCCAGCCCGGGCTGCCCGGACCGCAGGTGGACCCGCAGGATCTCGGCGAACAGGGGATGGTGCCGGTACCAGGAGTGGCCGGCGGCGGTGACGAAGGCGTTCGCCCGCTCCAGTGAGGCCAGGATGGCGGCGCCGTCCTCGCGGCCCGTCAGGGCGTTCGCCAGGTCGGGGTGGGCCTGCTCCAGGATGCTCGTGCGCAGCAGCAGGTCCTGGGTCTCGAAGGGCTGCGTGGCCAGGACCTCGCCGAGGAGGTAGTCGGCGACGGTGCTGCGGCCCGCCTCGAACTCCTTCAGGAAGCGGGCCGGGTCGTCCGTCTCGTGCATGGCCAGGGCGCACAGCCGCACCCCGGCGGCCCAGCCCTCCGTCCGCTCGGTCAGCAGCCGCGCCGCCTCGGCGCCGCCGTCGAGGCCGTGGCGGTCCAGGAGGGCGGCCGTCTCGTCCCGGGTGAAGGCCAGGTCCGCGCCGCGGATGTCGGCCATCTCGTCGCCGGCGCGGTACCGGTGGAGCGGCAGCAGCGGCTCCGTACGGCTGATGAGGAGCAGGTGCAGCGCGGGGCGGGAGTGCTGGAGGACGAACTCGACCTGCTCCGCGATCAGCGGTGCCGTGACCCGGTCGAACTCGTCCAGGACGAGCAGGACCGGGTCGCCCAGCCCGCTCAGGTACGCGGCGAAGCGGACGAGCAGCGCGTGGTCGACCTCTTCGGCGCGGGCCGGGGTGCCGACGTCGTCGGGCAGGGGCAGCCCGTGGTGGCGCAGTGCCTCCAGGACGTAGGCCCAGAACATGCCCGGGGCGTTGTCGTCGGCCTCGGCGGTCAGCCAGGCGACGGGCCACGGGAGGGGGTCCCGGGCGAGCCAGTCGGCGACGAGGAGGGTCTTTCCGGCGCCGGCCGGGCCGTTGACCAGCACCAGGGGGCGGTCGACGCCGTCGGCCAGCCGCTGAGTGAGGCGGGGCCTGCGGACGAAGGTGTGCGGGACGGAGGGGATCGCGAAGCGGGTGGGCAGGACCGGCACGCCGAAGGCCCGGGTGCCACGGGGCTCCCGTGCTGCCGTGCGGGGTGTGGAGCGGGGGGCTGCTGTCTCACCCATGCCTATCACCAGGAGGACGGGGCGGCCGCGCGTGCGGATCCCTTTCGGCATGAGCGTACGTCGCGCGCAGGCCGGACACCTGTCGGATCACCCCTGCCGGGTGATGCGCGGGCCGCGCCGGGCCGGGCCGGGCCGCCCCGCGCCGGCCTCGTACCGGTGCGGGCCGCTTACCGGTGCGCGGCGACCGGCTCCTGCCCCGGTCACCCGATGGCGTGAGAAAGCGCGGAAACGCCACTCATGCGGGTGATCTTGAAGCGGGCGGGGCCGTCCGGGGTGTCACGATCACCGCCGGCTCCGTGTCACCGCGGCCACTGGCTGCCCGATCGTTCGAGGACCGGCCTTGACTGTCATCGCCCCTTCCGCTCCGCCCCGCATCCGCCTGGCCGCGCGCTGCCGGGCCCTCGTCGACTCCCCCGCCTTCGGGGCCGGCGTCCTCGCACTGATCCTGTGCAACGCGGTGCTGCTGGGCGCGGAGACCTACAGCGGGTTCGCCGCCGCGCACCGGGAGCTGCTGGCGGGCGCCGAGAACCTCTTCTTCCTGACCCTGTTCGCCGCGGAGCTGGCGGTGCGCGCCGCCGCGTGCGCCGACCGGCCGAAAGCTTTCCTCCGGGACCCGTGGAACCTGTTCGACCTGGCCGTGCTGCTGGCCGCGTTCCTGCCGCTGATCCGGGAGAACACGAGCGTGCTGCGGCTGCTGCGGCTCAGCCGGGTGCTGCGCACCGCCCGGTTCCTGCCCCAGCTGCGGGTGCTGCTGATCGCGGTGGGGCGGGCCGTGCCCGGGACGATCGGCTTCCTGTGCGTGGGCGCGCTCGTGGTGTACGTGTACGCGATGGTCGGCTGGATGTGCTTCGCCGACAGCGACCCGGTGCACTTCGGGTCGGTGGGCCGGGCCTGCCTCACGCTGTTCCTGCTGACCACGATGGACGGCTTCGCGGACGCGGTGCGGGCCGGGCTGGAGCTGTCGCGGCTGACGCTGCTGTACTACGCCTCGTACGTGCTGCTGGCTTCGTTCGTCCTGGTCAACGTGTTGATCGGGGTGGTGCTGGGCTCCCTGGAAGAGGCCCGGGAGCAGGAGCGGCAGGCCCGGCTCGATCTCAAGCAGCAGGGTCGCCCCGACCCGGCCGGCCCCGCGTCCGCCGAGCTCCGGGCCCGCCTGGCGGAGGCCCGGCGGGCGCTGGACGAGGTGGAGGCCGCGCTGGCCGGGGCCCCGTACCCGGCGCGGGCCGACCGGTCCGAGAAACCTGCGGGCCCGGCCTGCGCGGTCCCGGCGGAACTCCACGCCGTGGCCGGGCCGCCCGCCTGAGCCGCCGCGCCGTGCCGATGCCTCCGGCTCGCGCGGGCGGAGCCCGCCCGCCGCCCGCACACCGGGGCCGGGCCGGTCGTCTACCCGCCGGCAGCCGCCGTCCAGGACAGCAGCAGGCGCAGGGCGTCGTCGGAGGGGCTGCCCGGTTCGGCCGCGTACATGATCAGCGCCTGGGCGGGATCGTCGGCGGCGCGCAGGGTCTCGTAGGAGAGGACGAGGTCGCCGGCGACCGGGTGGTGGTAGTGCTTCGTGCCGGAGGTCTTGTCGGCGACGGGGTGTTCGGCCCACCGGCTCCGGAAGTCCTCGCTGCGCTCCGCCAGTTCCGCTACGAGCCGGGCGAGCCGGCGGTCGCCGGGCCGGCGGCCCGCCTCCAGCCGCAGGAAGGCGGCGTTCTCGCGGGCGCAGGACTCCCAGTCCCCGTAGAGGCTGCGGGACGCCGGGTCGAGGAAGGTGATGCGGGCGATGTTGCGCTCGGCGGGGTCCAGGGCGCCGTAGTCGCCGAAGAGCGCGGCCGCCGCCCGGTTCCAGGCGAGGATGTCCATCCGCTCGCCCATCACGACGGCGGGCATGTCGTGGAGTTCGTCCAGGAGCCGGCGGAGCATGGGGCGGACGCGCTGCGCCGCGGGAGCCCCGCCGTCCGCAGGAGACGCGGGCCGGGCGGGCCGCGTGGGGCGGGCCAGCCGGTGGAGGTGGCGGGTCTCGTCCTCGTCGAGGCGCAGCGCGCGGGCGAGTGCGTCCAGGACCGCGTCGGACGGGTTGGGTACGCGGCCCTGCTCCATCCGGGTGTAGTAGTCGACGCTGACGCCGGCGAGCCGGGCGATCTCCTCGCGGCGCAGCCCGGCGACGCGGCGTACGCCGCCGAAGTCGGGCAGCGCCACGTCGCCGGGGTGCAGGAGGGCGCGGCGGGTGCGCAGGAAGTCGCCGAGGCCGCCGGCGGGGGTGGCTGTGGTGCTCATGCCCACGATTCTCACCGGCGGGGCGGTACGCAGCCTGGCCCTGCGGGACCCCCTCAGGCGGCTCTACGTTCTTGAGTGGGTTGATCGAGCCATTCGTAGGGTTGGGTCGCCCAGGGGTGCTGGGTGTGGCTATCAGGCGGCTGCCGTC
>NZ_JBIVXV010000023.1:0-116982 GCF_044769385.1 Streptomyces sp. NPDC090445
ACCTGGGCCGGGTAGGCCTGCGGCGTGCTCGGGACGGTCACGGAGGCGGTGGCCGACAGGGCGCTGGTGTTGCCGGCGGCGTCGGTGGCGGTGACCCGGTAGGTGTAGGACTGGCCGGCCTTGACGGTGGTGTCGGTCCAGGAGGCCTGCGGCCGCTCGAACTCCAGCGACGCGGCGGTCATCGTGTGGACCGGGGTGCCGGAGCCGTTGCGGTAGATGCGGTACGTCAGCTTGTCGTCGTCCGCGTCGTAGCTGGTGCGCCAGCGGACCTGGGCCTCGCCGGGCTTGACGCTGCCGGCGCTGGCGACCGGGGTGGTCGGCACGCCGCGGTCGCCGGTGGAGGCGAAGCGGGCCAGGCCCTGCTGCTCGGCGCCGTTGACAGTGGTGAACTCACCGCCGACCCACATGTACTTCGTGTCGCCCTTCTCCGCGACGGTCATCACGCGCGGGCCGACGCCCTCGCCGATACCGCCGTTGACGGCGGGGAACCAGCCGAGCTTGCGCGGACCGCGCACGAAGCCGTCCACCGGTGCCGGGGCGGCACCGTCCTTGTGCCGGGTGGGCTGCGCCATCAGGTAGCGGCGCTTCCCCTCCTCCGGGAACTCCATCTCGGTGGAGCAGTTGTGCGCGTGCGAGGCGCTGTAGAGGACGCCGTCGTACGGCAGGACCTGCTGGGTGGCGCCCAGGCAGCGGTCGCGCCACCTCTCGTTGAGGTCGGTCAGGTTGAAGGCGGCGCGGCCGTCGAAGACGCCGCCGCCGTTGCCCTGGTTGCCGGTGTAGAAGCCGTTCTCGTCGGTGGCGATGTCCATGACCACCGACAGGGGGTGGAATGCGCTCCCGTAGGTCTTCTTCACGGCGCCGGAGGTCGCGTCCGCCACGGCGAGGGCGTGGCTGTTGGCGCCGTTGACGGTGAAGAAGTCGCCGCCGAGCAGCACGTTCTTGCCGTCCGGCGTGAGCTCGATGGCGCGGCCCGGCTCGTCGGCGTTGGCGGTGAAGGGCTTGACCGCACCCGTGCCGGCGTCGACCGCGGCGAACTTCTGGCGGGTCTGGCCCTGGACGGTGTTGAAGTCCCCGGCCGCGTACAGGGTGTCGCCGGAGACGGCGAGCCCGCGCACGGTCGCCGCGAAGCCCGGGTGGAAGGAGGCCTTCGGTGTGCAGCCCTCGATGTCGATCGCGGCGACGTTGGAGACCGGGGTGCCGTTCACGGCGCCGAACGAGCCGCCCGCGTACAGGGTCTTCTTGTCCTTGGAGACGACGAGGGTGCGGACGGTCGCGGTCCCCTCGCGGATGGTGAACGCGAGCTTGCACGAGGTGGGCTTGCCCGTCGAGGCGTCGAGCGCCAGGAAGTTGACCGCTTCCTGCTCGGTGCCGGCGGTGCCCACGGGCGGGCGGACCGCCGAGAAGGTACCGCCCGCGAAGACGGTGCCGTTCGCCTGGGCCATCGCCCACACGATGCCGTTCGGCTGCCAGGTGGGCAGGTTGTCGGCGGTGAACGCCACCGGCGAGGTGATGGCGGACGCCTGGGGCATCAGCACCAGGCCCAGCCCGGTTCCGGCACCGGCCAGTGACAGAACGAGGGCGACAGTCAGCCCTCTGGATCTACGCATAAGCCCCCCAGGGCTGTTCACTCGGCTTGACGGCCAAGCTCGGAGGAGTGGGGTGCCGAAAGCCTGCCAGACGGGCGCGCCGACGAATCCGGACAAACGGGAACGGCCCCCTGAATGCCTGAACGTTACCCTCCGACGGCAAATGATGATCAGTCAAATCGGCTGCAATGCAAGGCAGTTGGATGTACAGGGTGCCTTCGGCGCAGGTTGCGGACGAGGTCTCGTTACGAAGTTGGGACACGAGGTGCAGTCGAAATGGCCTGTTGACGGGAATTCAGCCCGCTTCGCCGTCGGCGCGCCGCCCGCGGCCGAGGTGTCGATGCCGGGCTTCCGGCTCGATCCCTGGTGCGAAGCAACCTGCCTGCCGGGAAGGGGTGATGGTTCGAACGGAGTGCGGAGTCCAGCCAAGTGCCCTTTTTTGTACTGCTTCTGACAATAACTAAGCTGTCACCACTAGGCAATGTGATAGTAAAGTGCGAGTTGCGGCTGCGAACCAGAATGAGCCGCAGCGGGGTGTGGAGCATGCCCCCAGGGCGTGGCACGGACGGATATCGGCCACGCCCGTCCACACCTCTTGACCGACCCCGACCCGACCACACCGCGCCCCGGCCCGAAGCCGCGCAGGCGCAGGAGGCAGGCCATCATGAAGTCACTGATCGACCATGCGCGTTCCTTTTCGGCCACTCATGTGGCCGACCCCCGGCACGCCGAACACTTCCAGGCACTGGAGGCAGGGCAGGCCCCGGAAGCCCTGTTCATCACCTGCTCGGATTCACGCGTCGTACCCGCTCTGATCACCGGGGCACGCCCGGGCGAGCTCTTCGAACTGCGCACCGCCGGCAACATCGTCCCGGCCTACCCCGACGACGGCCGCCCCACCGGTGAGGCGGCCACCATCGAATACGCCGTCCGCGTGCTCGGCGTCCGCGACGTCATCGTCTGCGGACACTCCCACTGCGGCGCGATCGGGGCCGTGGTCCGCGGCGAGGACCTCTCCTCCGTACCCGCAGTCCGCGACTGGCTGGACGAGGCCGTACCCCCCGACGCGGCGGTCCGCTCACTGGCGGAGAACTCGTCCGACGTCGCGGAGGCCGTGCAGGCCCACGCCCTCGCACAGCTGGAGACACTGCGGGGATACCCCTGCGTGAAGGAAGGCGTCGAGGCGGGCCGGCTCGGACTGCACGCCTGGTACTACGAGGTGCACACCGGCTCCGTGAGAGTGCACCGGGCCGAAGACGGCACTCCGACGTTCGGCGTCCTGTGAACCGGCGCGGCATGAAATCAGGAGGAAAGTCACTCATGCTTGCCGTTTCCGGGAACCCCGCCGCCGTGCGCCGGGAGGTGCTCGCCTCACTCGTGGTGTTCCTCGTGGCCCTGCCGCTCTGCGTCGGGGTGGCCGTGGCCTCGGGCGTGCCTGCCGAACTCGGCCTGATCACCGGCATCGTCGGCGGACTGGTGGTGGGCTTCCTGCCCGGGAGCGCCCTGCAGGTCAGCGGCCCGGCAGCCGGTTTGACCGTGCTCGTCTTCGAAGCCGTACGGGAATTCGGCCTCGGTATGCTCGGCGCCATCGTCCTGGCCAGCGGGATGCTCCAGATCGGGCTCGGCCTGCTGCGGTTCGGCCGCTGGTTCCGGGCGATCTCCGTATCCGTCGTGCAGGGCATGCTGGCCGGCATCGGACTCGTGCTCGTCTTCGGGCAGCTGTACACGATGGCCGGCGTCAAACAGCCGGGTTCGGGCCCGGAGAAGGTCCTCGGCACCGCGGGCCTGGCGGCGGACATCGCCACCGGCGGAACCGTGCTCACCTCCTTCGCGGTCGGCCTGGGCACCATCGCCGTCCTCGTCGGGTGGAAGCGGATGCCCGCCGGAGTGCAGCTGGTGCCCGCCCCGCTGGCCGCCGTGGCCCTCGCCACGGCCGCCACGGCGATCGGCGGCCTGGACGTCGCCAGCGTGCAGGTGCAAGGACTCGTCGAGGCGATCCAGCCGCCCGCCATGGGTGAACTCACCTCCCTGGGCAGCACCGCCGTACTCGGCACCGTCCTGGGCTTCACCCTGATCGCGTCGGCGGAATCGCTGTTCAGCGCAGCGGCGGTCGACCGGATGCACGACGGTCCGCGCACGCACTACGACAAGGAACTCGTCGCCCAGGGCATCGGCAACACCGTGTGCGGCGCACTCGGAGCCCTGCCGATGACCGCGGTCATCGTCCGCAGCTCCGCCAACGTCCAGGCGGGCGCGAAGACCAAAGCCTCCCGCATCCTCCACGGACTGTGGCTGCTGATGTTCACCGCGCTGCTCCCGGTCGCGATCGGAATCATCCCGCTCGCGGCCCTCGCAGGCGTACTCGTCCATGCGGGCTGCAAACTGATCCCCGTCAAGGAGCTCGCCGCGCTGTGGCGCGGGCACCGCGGCGAGTTCGCCATCCTCGCGATCACGGCCGTCGCCATCCTCACGACCAGCATGTTCGAAGGGGTGGTGCTGGGGCTGATGCTGGCGGTGGCGAAGTCGGCGTGGGAGACCTCCCACGTCCACGTCGAGACGCGCGCACTCACCGGCGGACGGATCGTGGTCACCCTCTCCGGCAACGCCACCTTCCTCCGCCTGCCCCGCATCCTGCAGGCCCTGGAGGAACTCCCGAAGGACCAGCCCATCGAGCTCGACCTGGCGGACGTCCGGCACCTGGACCACGCCTGCAGGGCAGCCCTCGAGGCCTGGGCCGCACGCCACAACCCGGCCGGGACCGAACCGGTGCGGATGACCGGATACGCGGGGACGGGCGGTGGCCCCACCGCCCCCGCAGGGGTCGCGGGCTGACCCCGGACGGCACCCCCCGCCGACCCGTGCAGTGACAGCCCGTGCGCGCGGGGCGGGGCTGGCCCGCGGCCGATCGGCCGCGGGCCACCCCCGCACGCTTCCCCCCTCCGGCTGGGGCCGGTCAGGCCTTGAGGGCGCGCCCGGCCACCGCCAGCGCCGCACGCCGGGGCGCCAGGGCCGAGGCGAGCGCGGAGAGGCGGTTGCCCAGTCCGACGACGACACTGGGCGGGGCCGAGCGGCGCTCCAGCGTCCGCCGTGCGGCGGTCACGACCTGTGCGGGCGTCGCCATCCGGCCGACGGCCGCGTCACGGCTGCCGACGACATCGAAGAACTCGGTGCTCACGGGCCCCGGCGAGACGGCCAGGACCCGCAGCGACGAGGCCCGCGTCTCGTACGCCACGGCCTCGGTGAAGTTCAGGACGAAGGCCTTCGTGGCGCCGTACACGGCCATGGCCGGGGTGGGCTGGTACGCGGCGACACTGGCGATGTTGACCAGCGCCCCGCGGCCGTCGGCGACCAGCCCGGGCAGGAACGCCCGGGTGAGCTCGGTGACGGCCAGGACGTTCAGCCTGATCATCTCGTCCATCTGCGCGGGATCCTGGTCGGCGACCGGGCCGTGGCTGCCGAAGCCGGCATTGTTGATCAGCGTCTGCACCGTCAGGCCGCGGCCGGCGATCTCGTCGCGCAGCGCGGTCGCGGCGCCCGGCTGCGCCAGGTCCGAGGCGATGACGTGGGCCTTCACGCCGTACCGGTCCTCCAGGTCGGCGGCGAGCGTCTCCAGGCGGTCGAGGCGGCGGGCGGTGAGTACGAGGTCGGCACCGCGCTCGGCCCACTGGCGGGCGAACTCGACGCCGAGGCCGGCGCTCGCCCCGGTGACGAGGGCCACGGTGTTCTTGTACGTCATGGGCATCGCGAACTACTCCCTCTCAGGGCGGCTGGTCCATAATCGAATGTAGGCAGAGTCAGCTTTGTAGTCAATGACAACATTGGAAGGAGGGGCTGTCTTGGCCGACGGGTCCTACCACCACGGCAACCTCAGGGCCGCGCTGCTGGAACGGGCGGAGCAGGTCCTCGTGGCCTCGGGCGCCGACGGACTGTCCCTGCGGGCCCTCGCGCGCGACCTCGGAGTCAGCCATGCGGCGCCGGCCCGCCACTTCCGCGACCGCCGGGCTCTGCTCGACGCCCTCGCCGTCAACGGCTTCACCCGGCTGAACGAACGCCTGCGTGCCGCGGCCGCGGCCCCCGGCCCCGTGCCGGCCCGGCTGGACGGCCTGGGGCGCGCGTACGTGGGCTTCGCCGTCGCGCACGCGCCCCTGCTCGAGCTGATGTTCACCGTCAAACACTCCGACGACTCCAGCGAGGAACTGCGCGCACTCGGGCACCGCAGCCTGGAGATCGCCGCCGAGCTGATCGCCGAAGGGCAGCGGCAGGGCGCCGTCCGGGCGGACGACCCGGGACGCCTGGCCCAGGTCGCCTTCTCCGCACTGCACGGCCTGGCGACGCTCGCGGTCGCTTCCCTCCTGGAGGGCACGTCGCTGTCCGAGGCGACGGACCTCACGCTCGACGTCCTGCTGCGCGGCCTCGCAGCCACGCCCCGGTGACCGGCCCGGACGGCGGCACTCCGCGGCGCGGCTGCCCGTCGTTAGAGTCGGGGGGCCGAGCGAGGAGGCGCAGCGTGGCCGACAGCGATAACCGGATCGTGATCGTGCAGACCACGGTGGACGACGAGTCGAAGGCGTACGAGCTGGCGCGGGGCGCGGTGGAGGCCCGGCTGTCCGCCGGGGCCCACGTGGACGCGCGCATGACCGCCTTCTACTGGTGGGAGGGCGCGGTGCAGCACGAGCGGGAGTACCGGGTCTCCTTCAAGACCGCCGAGGACCGGGTGGAGCAGCTGCGGGAGTGGGTGCACGCGCAGCACCCCTACGAGGTGCCGCAGTGGATCGTCCTGCCGGTGACGGGCACTACGGAGGCCTATCTGGCGTGGGCGCAGACCGAGACCCGGGGCGGCGCCTGACATGGGTGCGGGGTGCCGCGGGAATTCCCGCGGCACCCCGTTCGAGGAGTGAAAGGCAGCCCTGAGAGCGGGCTGCCGGGCGGACCGGGGTCAGTGGCGGCGGTCGCCGCGCTCGTTGCGGTCGCCGCGGTCGCCGCGGTCGCCGCGGTCGTTTCGGTCGTTCCGGTGGCTGCGGTCGTCGCGGTTGTTGCGCTCGTTCCGGTGGCTGCGGTCATCGCGGTTGTTGCGGTCGTCGCGGTGTCCGCGGCGGCCCCAGGACTCGGCGTCGAGGACGTTCCCGTGGTCGTCGCGGAGGGTCGCGGTGTCGCTCTCGTCCCAGATCTGGTGGCGGCGGTTCTGGTAGACGTCGCGGTGGGTGTCGCGGCCGTGGCCCGTGTGGACCTTGACGCTGGAGCGGCCGTCGAGGCGGAGGCGGTTGAAGCGGTAGCGGTTGCCGTCGCTGTCGGTGAGGGTGAAGCCGCGCAGCTCCACGGAGTGGCGGCCGGTGTTCCTCACCTCGACCCACTCGCGGTTCAGGTCCTGGCGGCCGCGGCCTCGGCTGCTCTCGTGCTGCACGTCGCCGATGACGATCGAGGAGTACCGGCCACGGTGGTCGCGCCGGTCGCCGTCGTGCGCGGCGGCCGGCACGGCGGCCGCGCCGATCAGGGCGCCGGCGGCGAGTGCTGCGGCGAGAAGACGGCGCGTGGCGTAAGAAGCAGACATGGGGGTGACTCCTTCGAAAGGCCAGTCCGGTCCGGCCGTGAGTGCGCCGGGGGACTGTCGTGCGGTTCCCGGCGTTCTGCCGAGGAGCCACACTCTGGCCCGTATCCACCGCCAAACGCCGCATCCGCGACACGTGTTGCCCAATGCGGACATTTCCGTAACTCTCCCTTGTAGGAGGCATCGGTCAACGCCATGTTGACGAGGGCGGGCGGGTGCTGCGGGGCGGGCCTGCGTCAAGCCCGGCATCCGGCGTCCTGCGGCCGCGCCGACCGGCTCCCTGCACCGCTGTGCGCCGTACACCGAACGGGTGGGCACCTCCGTAACAGCCGGCGGCCCGTCCTGACCGCGGCCGCACTCCTCGGGATGCCGATTGCCGGCGCTCGGCCGGGGCGATTCCGGTCGGCCGCATCGCGGTGGGAGTGGGCTGGAGCCGGGGACACCTGGTCCGCCGGTTCGCCCAACAGGTCGGCTCGACGCCCAAGATGTCCGCCCGGGTTACGGGAGCACGGACGCTCCTGCTCGCGGCGACGGTGGAGCGGTGCCGCAGGCCCCCCAGGCGGCCGTTCCCGTTGGGCCGGAGGGCTGACGCGCGGGCGGGGCGTCGGGTAACGGCCGATGCGTTCCGGAAGGATGAGATGACTTTCGGGGCATTATTCGATCCGGAATTCCGGGTGGCGCAAGGAGCGGTTCATGGGTCCTGTCGACAGGGTGGCCGGGAGCGTCCTGGGGCCGCTGCCCAGCCGGGCGCGCCAACTGGCCGTCGGTTGCCTCGCCTCGCTGGCCCTCGCGTTGCCCGGGGTCGTGCATCCCGTGGCGGCTGCCGCGACGCCGAGCCCGGCTGCCGGCCTCAGGGGCACGGTTCCGACGCAGGGGGACGCGTGCAAGCCCTCCAAGCCCCGGCGTGACGCCGAGGTGGTGGGAGGCCGGTCGGATCACCCCGATCGCAAGATCAAGTGCATTGTCGGCCCCACCGGCCCTACCGGTCCGCGTGGCCCCAGGGGCAGCACAGGCCCCGGCGGGCCCAAGGGCAAGGCCGGGCCCACCGGGCCGGCGGGTGAGGTCGGCCCGGCCGGTCCGGAAGGCCCGCAGGGAGCGGTGGGGCCGCAAGGTCAGGCGGGTGCACAGGGTCCGGCCGGAGCCCAGGGACCGGAAGGCCCCCAGGGAGCAGCGGGTGAGGTCGGCCCGGCCGGGCCGGAAGGCCCCCAGGGAGCGGTGGGGCCGCAAGGTCAGGCGGGTGCACAGGGTCCGGAAGGCCCCCAGGGGCTGACGGGTGAGACCGGCCAGGCGGGGGAGATGGGCCCGGCAGGGCCGGCGGGCGCTCAGGGTCTCCAAGGTCCGGAGGGCCCCCGGGGACCGGCGGGTGAGACGGGCCAGGCGGGTCCGGCAGGTCCGGCGGGTCCGGTCGGCCCGGCGGGTTTGCAGGGTCTTCCTGGGCCTCAAGGACTGGCGGGGGCGACCGGCCCGTGCAGTGACATCGACAGCTATTCCCCCTCGAACTCGGAGGACTTCCACGCCGCTCTCATCGGCGGCCGCGTCTACGGCGGTCGTGCCTCCGCCCCGGGTGGCATCCCCACCTGGCAGGACTTCTCCGTCATCAGCGGATACCCCACCGGTGTCCCCTGCGGTGTTTCCATCACGGCCCAGGGCCCGAACGCGTACATCAAGGTGCTGACCGTCGCCAGGCGCATCTACCAGCTCCGCGTCTCGGTCAACGGCCAGAACTTCTCCCCCGACCTCGTACAAGGCTGGATCGAACTCACTCCGGGGCCTACACCCGCCACGCTGCGGGAATAGCAATCACGCAGGGGAGGCGGGTCTCAGCAGGTGAAGTGCAGGACGGACCGGTCGGCCCCTTCCAGGACGACGAAGAACTCCCTGCGGGGCGTAGTGGGTTGGAAGCTGCCCCGCATGTGCACCACCCGGCGCTGTCCCAGCGGCAGGATCCCCGAGGACGGCTCGAACGACACGCCGGGAACGACCTTCCCCGTGCCGTGACCAGGCGGCGGGCCGGGGTACTTGTCCACCGCCACGGCCTTCCAGGCAGCGGTCCCGCCATGGGCCTCCAGCGTGAGGTCAGCCCTGACGCTCGGGCAGGTGACCCTGATATCGCCCTTCTTGAAGTCGGGCGGCGGGTCCACGAAGCGCGCCTGGACGCTGCCCGGGTAGTGCATCTGTGGCGGCGGCGAGGAGTTCTGCCCGGGGGAGGGCGACTTCTTCGGTGACCCCGAGGGGGAGGCGCTCGGAGACTTCGGGCCGACCGAGGGCGTGCGGATGGACTTCCCGGACTCGCCGGAGGTGCCTTTGCCGTGCGAGCCCCCGGGTTTCTCGCACGACACCGAGGCGAGCGAGAGCGCCGCGGCCAGCAGGACGGCGGACAGGGAGGCGGAGCGGTGGCGTGGGCCCATGGTTCCCCCGGGGTGATGGACCTGGCTGAATCGCAACGCCGAGTATCCGGCCACCCCCCGGCCTGCGCAACGGCGCACGGGCGTGCGCGACGCCCGGGAGCGGTCTGCCGTCTCCCCGGGAACCACCAGCGGGTTGGGCGCGTGGGTGATGGACGTACATCCGTGGGGTGCTCGTCACGCCGCACATCGGTGACGCAGGAGGGGAGAGCTTGTGATCGTCTGGGTGAACGGTGCCTTCGGCAGTGGAAAGAGCACGCTGGTCGAGGAATTGCGTGCGCGCTGGTCGGAGGCGTTGGTCTTCGACCCGGAAATGATCGGATTCGTGCTCCGGGAGATCGTCGAGGTGCCCACGGGCGACTTCCAGGACCTGCGGCAGTGGCGGCGCCAGGTCGCGAACATGGCTGCGGGGCTTGCCGAGGAGTATCAGAGGCCGCTGCTCGTGCCGATGACATTGGTCAACCCGGCCTATCTCGGCGAGATATTCGATGCCTTGAACAAGGCGGGAGCCAACGTTCACCACTTCTTCCTGAACGTGCCGGAAGAGGTCCTGCTCAAGCGCATCGACAGCCGCAGTTTCACTCCGGACGACCCGGACAGGGACGAACAGGTCCGCGCCTGGTGCAAGTCGAGGATCCCGTCCTGTGTGGCCGCTGTGGATGCCCTGCCGCAGGACACCGTTCTGCTGGACGGCGAGTTGACGCCGCAGGAGCTCGCCCAGGCCGTCCTCGACCACGTCGGTGCCTGAGGGACACGCCGGAGGCGGGAAGTACCGGCGGCACACGCCGTGCTGCCGGAACAGGCCGGCGTTCCGCCGGTGCGCCTGCGCGACGGGCGGCCAGGATCGCTGCCCGGCGAACTCGCCCTGCACGCTGTGGTCTGGACGCCGGTCGAGGTCCTCACACCCCGGATGTTCGTCCCGCCGGACGGCAGTTGGAGCCCGGTGTGGGCGACGATGCGCGAACTGGCGGCCGCTCACGGAGCCGAAAACGTCCGCCTGATCGTCTGGTTCGGCTGAGCCCCGACCCCGCCGCATGGCTCCCGTGTTCCGGTCGGGCCGGTCGGGCGGGTCAGGCGGGGTGCGGGTCCGGTGCGGAGCGCGGGGCGGAGGCGCACGCGCCCGCGGCGGCCGCGCTTCCGGTCAGCAGCAGGAGCGTGTCCACGAGTTCCTCGGCCGGCGCACCGGTGGCCAGCCGCCGCAGCTGCTGCCCGAAGACCAGCGCCACCACGGCGCCGGCGAGGCGCTGGGGGTCCGGCAGGCCGAGGCGCTCCAGGATGCCGTGGGCGAGCCTGTCGTAGGCGGCGAAGCAGTCCGCTGCGGCGGCCCGGAGCCGCTCGTCGCGCCCGGCCTGGATGTACAGCTCGAACGGTGCGATGTGCCGGCTGTCGAAGGCGGTGCCTCCCGCGACCGTTTCCGCCAGTTCGGCCGCCCCTTCGACGTCGAGGCAGTCGGCGGTGGCGCAGTTCTCGGCCAGTTCGGTGAAGTGCCGGGTCTCCTGAGCCACGAAGTGGAGCAGGCTTTCGCGGAGCAGCTCGTGCTGGGTGGCGAAGTGGTAGGTGACGGAGCCCAAGGACACCTGGGCTTCCTTCGCGATCCGCCGGTTGCTCAGCGCGGCGATCCCTTCGTCGCCGATGATCCGAAGGACGGCGTCGATGATGCTCTGGCGGGTGTCGGCTGCCTTCTCCATGCCCGCAATGGTCGCACCCTGCGGAGATCGCCTGACGGGCCGGGTGTCGACCGCCGGGCCGGGCTGCCGGGCGCGGCTGCCGGGCGCGAGTGTCGGGCGCGGATGCTGGGCGCGGATGTCGGCACGTCCATGGCATGGACACGCCGGACGCCCCTCCTCTAGGGTCCAGTTCGTTCGAACGAACGAATGAGAGGGCGGTACGGATGCGTGTCAACGGATCGACGGTTCTGCTGACCGGAGCCACCGGTGGCCTCGGGACGGCGCTCGCCGAGGCGCTTGCCGCGAAGGGCGCGGCTCTCGTCCTCACCGGGCGCAGAGAGGACGCGCTGAAGGCGGTCGCCGACCGGTTCGGGGCCCGCGCCGTCGTCGCGGACCTGGCGAACCCCTCCGACGTGGAGCGCCTCGCGCGGGAATGCGCCGATGTCGACGTACTCGTCGCCAACGCGGCGCTGCCGTCGAGCGGGGACGTACTGGACTACACCCCCGCCCAGATCGAACGCGCGCTCGCCGTGAACCTGCACGCACCGGTGCTGCTGGCGCGCCTGCTCGCCCCCCGCATGGTGGAGGCCCGCCGGGGCCACATCGCCTTCGTCGGATCCATCTCCGGCAAGGCGGCCAGCAGGTCGTCCTCGCTGTACAACGCGACGAAGTTCGGCCTGCGCGGCTTCGCCCTCGCCTTCCGCCAGGACCTGCACGGCACGGGCGTGGGCGTCTCCCTCGTCCAGCCCGGATTCGTGCGCGAGGCGGGCATGTTCGCCGCGACGGGCGCCAGACCCCCGGCCGGCATGCGTACGGTCTCCCCGGCGCAGGTGTCCGCCGGCGTCATCCGGGCCGTCGAACGCAACCTGTGCGAAGTGAACGTGGCTCCCGGCGAGTTGAAGCTCCTGAGCGCCATCGCCGGACAGTTCCCCGGCTTCGCCGAGAAGGTACAGGGCCGGATGGGCGTCGAGCGCACCATCGCGGCCATCGTCAACGCCCAGCGCGGTACCCGCTGACGCCCCCGCACCACACCACACCGAGCCGCACCGCGCACCGTCCCGCCCAACAGCTCCCCCCACCCCGACCCGAGCACGGAAAGGCGACCGATGGACGGCTTAGCCCCGCGCCCCGCAGCACGCCACGACGACAGCAGCGGCTCCCCGGTCGGACGCCGGGACCTCCTGCGCCTCGGCACCCTCCTCGCCGCCGGCGGCCTCGCCGCAACGGTCCCGGCGACCCTCGCGCGAGCCGATACGGTCCCCCGGGGAGACCGGGGAGTGACCACCACCTACCGGGGCCACTCGCCGTACGGCTTCGACCAGTGGGCGTCCGTCGACTTCGACGTCCCGGACGGCGTCCGGCGCATCTCCGTCTCCGCCGCCTTCGACTCCGCGGACGGCGTGCTCGACCTCGGCATGTTCGGCCCGACCGGCTTCCGCGGCTGGTCGGGCGGCGCGCGGCGCGACTTCACCCTCTCCGGCTCGGACGCCACCCCCGGCTACGTCCCCGGCCCCGTCCAGGCCGGCACGTGGTCGGTCGCCCTCGGCCCGATCGTGAACAGTCCCGCCGGGATGGACTGGCAGATCACCGTCACCCTGGAGTACGGCGACCCGCTGCCGGAGGCTCCGTACGACCTCCTGCCCGCGGTGGTGCCGGGACGCGGCAGCGGCTGGTACCGCGGAGACCTCCACCTCCACACCGTCCACTCCGACGGCGGGCGCACCGTGGACGAGCTCGTCGCGGCCGCCCGCGCCGCCCGCATGGACTTCATCGCCACCTCGGACCACAACACCAGCTCCACCGGGGTCTCCTGGCGGGGCAACGTCCCCACGGACCTGCTCGTCCTGAACGCCGAGGAGGTGACCACCCGGCACGGCCACTGGCTGGCGGTCGGCCTGCCCCAGGGCGAATGGGTGGACTGGCACTACGCGCCCGCCGACAGCGGAGTCCTCGACCGCCACGTCCGGCGCGTCCACAGCCTCGGCGGGCTGGCCGTCGCCGCCCACCCCATGACCCCGGGACCCGGCGCCCTCTGGGAGTTCGGGCTCGACCGTGTCGACGCGCTGGAGGTGTGGAACGGCCCCTGGACGCTGGACGACGCGGCCAACATCGGCGTCTGGCACACCATGCTCTGCCTGGGCAAGCGCATCGCCGGCCTGGGCAACAGCGATGCCCACGGCCCCGGCGACGCCGTCGGCACGCCGCACAACGTCGTCCACGCCGCAAGCCTGTCCCGCACCGACATCCTGGACGCCCTGCGCAGGGGCAGGTCGTACGCCGCCGAACACGCGGGCGTGACCGTGGACTTCACCGCCGCCGCCCACGGCGCGACGGCCGGCCCGGGCGAGGAGCTGCCCCTGTCCTTCTTCGAGACCGTCGACGTCACGGTCGACGTGTCCGGTGCACCGGACGCCGTGATCACGCTCCACACCGAGTGGGGCATCATGGCCGCGGCGAAGACCGGCGGCAACGGAACGGGCCGGCTGCACTGGCGCGGCTGGGGCAAGGCCTGCCTCTTCGCCCGCGCCGAAGTCCGGCGCCTGAAGCCCGCCTCGACCACGCTGGACCAGTTGGTGGCCGTCACCAACCCCATCTGGTTCCACCCTGCGAGCCTGCCTCCGTACGCCGTCGAGCAGCGCACCCTCTTCGCGACCGAACGGGCCCCCGACGGCTCCTGGAGCAGCATGCGGCCCCTGCCCGGCGCGCAGAACGCACCGTCGTTCGCCGGGGTCCAGACGGCCGTCGCCGCGCTGCCCGACGGCACGGTCCAGGCCCTGGGCCTCGGCACCGACGGCAGCCTGTGGCTGACGACCCGCAAGGGATCCACCACGGTCAGCCCCTGGCGCCGGCTCGCCGGGCCCGACGGTCAGAGCGCCCTCACCGTCCTCGACGCGGCGATCGCCGGATTCCCCGACGGCACCAGCCAGATCGTGGCCGTCGGCACGGACGGCACGCTCTACCACCAGCGGTGCGGCGCCGGCGGCACCCCGACCCGCTTCCGGGCCGTGTCCGGCGGCTCGGCGGCAGGCCGCTGGGGCGCGACGAGGGCGGCGATCGCCGCGATGCCCGACGGCTCCGCCCAGGTCGTCGCCTACGGCACCGACGGAGCCATGTGCCACTGCATCCGGCGTGCCGACGGAAGCTGGACCGGCTGGGGGCGGCTCGCCGGCCACGACGGAGCACCGGCCTTCTCGGGCCCGGCCCTGGCGATCACCGGGCTGCCGGACGGGTCCTCACAGGTACTCGCCATCGGACTCGACGGCATGGTTTACCACCAGGTGCGCCGCCCCGACGGTACGTGGACCGGCTTCCGGCCCCCGCGCGGCGTGACCACTCCCACCATGGGGGCCAGCGCCGTCGGCATCGCGGGCATGCCCGACGGCTCGGCCCAGGTCGTCGCCGTCGGCCGCGACGGCAAGGTCTGGCACGACACCAGGCGGCCGGACGGCTCGTGGACCGGCTTCGCCCAGGTCCCCGGCCCGAATGGCCGCGACGCGTTCCCCGCCTGCCAGGTCCGCATCACCGCCCTCCGCGACGGCACGGCCCACGTCGCAGCCATCAGCGCCGGCTGAGGGGGCGCCGGGGCGCGCGGCCCGGCGCGCCCCGGCACCGCGCCACCACCCCCGAAACCGCCGGGTGCTCCCCGAAACCGCCGGGTGCTCCCCAAGCCGACGGGCCGACAAGCCGACGCTCAACGAGTGCCTCGGGCCGGGGGAGTACCGGCCCGCCCCCGCAGGGCCGCCTCCAGCCGGGCGATGTCCTCGGCGTCCTTCGCCCGGCGCGGCCGGCCCGGAACCCAGACCGGCGTCATGCGCTTGATCTCGATCTGGGCGCCGGGACTGATGATCCCGCACCGCAGATCCCCGATACGGCCGACGGAACCGTCGAGCATGCCCTCGGGCCACAGCTCCCCGGCCCAGGGGCCACCGGCGACGACAGCGCGCCCGTACCGGTCCCTGTCCAGGAGGGCGAAGCTGCTCTCCACGCCCTCCTTGGAGAAGTCGGCCTGCTGGCCGGGAGGCGGCCCGGGCACCGGCTGCCAGCCGGAACGCATCAGGGCGTCGGCCAGGGCAGCGGCGTCCCCCGTCCACGCGAACCAGTCGATGTCCTCGTGGTCACGCGTGACCTCGCCGATGAAGAAGTCCATGGCCCAACCCCCACGGAGCCGTACCTCCACGCCGAGAGCCTTCGCGAGGTCCACCGTCTCGCCGATCAGCCGAAGCTGCCGGGCACTGCGTTCCCTGTCCACAGCCGTGCAGGCTACGCGGCAATCCGAGCCACGGCAGTTCGATTTCCGAGAACGCACGGGCCGAGCCGGCGCACGCGATCCGCCGGTTCACACGACGGGCTCGCCGATGCCCAGCAGGTTGCCCTCGCTGTCACGGAACCAGGCGGCGCGTTCGCCCCGCGCGCCCTTGCTCGGATAGTTCCCGTCGATCTCGGCGATGCCGTCCTTCGTGCGGAACCCGGGGACATCGACGTCCTCGAACACCACGCCGCGCTGCCTGAGCGCGGACACGACCGCCTCCAGGTCGTCGACCTGCCACCCCATCTGGGTGAACGTGCCGGGGGAGGCCCCCGTCGACGCGAACACGGCGAACTCCGTGCCCCCGCACCGGTACAACAGCCCGCCGGGCCGTTCGTCGACGGGTTCCAGCCCGAGCTGCTCGGCGTAGAAACGCCGGGCCCGGTCCAGATCCTGGGCAGGCAGCCGGGTCGCCACACGACCTCGGGCCAGAAGGTTGCCGTTCTCCGCGCTCATGCCCCCACTGTGCCAACCCGCACCCGAAGGGCCCGGCAACAGGCGCGCCGGTGACAATCGGCAGTGTGACGAAGATCAGCGAATGGGTGTACGAGGGCACGGAGCTGGCCTGGCTCCAGGAACGGCTGGGCCGGGCCGAGCCCGGTCCGGGGCACCTGGTGTCCGAGCTCGTGCCGAGCGGGTTCGAGGCGTACGTACGGATCTTTCACCGTTTCGAGGCCACGGACGGATCGGGCCGCAGCCTCAGGTGGCGGGCACGGGCGGAGACCGCCGGTGTCGCCTTCCACGCCGAGCTGTCGCACTGGTCGCTGCGGGACCACGGGGACTCGAACCCGGGCGGTCCGTTGTGGCTGACCGAGGCGGGGGCCCTCGATGACCACAGCCGACAGGCACTGGCTCGCGTCCTCGCCGGGGTCGCCGGCGACCAGGCCGTCTGGTTTGCCTATGATCTCGCGGCGCTCTGCTGGGGTGAGGAGGAACCGCTCGTACGCCGTTCCCCGCTGGCCCACCTGGAGGCGGTCCGGGAAGCAGTGGCGGACAGGGTGGGGACCAGCGGCCCGGAGTTCTGGTGGCCGCAGGACCGCAGTTGGGTGGTCACCTCCGACTACGACCTGGTGTCCACCTACGTCGGCTGCTCGGCGGAGACCGCCGAGCAGCTCTTGGAAGACGAGGTGCTGGAGGCCCTGCCCGTCACCCCTCGGACCCGCGTCGACTGGTACGCCGACCACGTGACGCCACCGCACGGGACCCGGTGACGTCCACCGCCGGGCGGGAACGCAACGGCCGTGCGCGGCGACGGCGGGCCGGGCTGCGCTACAGCTCCGGCCGAGCGCGTCGGCTGCGAGCCGCATCGGGTGCCGGGAGCCGCCACTGCCGGCCCAGGGGCGCGAGGGCCAGCAGCAGCAACAGCCCGCCGAGGGGGAGGAGATCCAGGCTCGTCGCCGTCACGGCAATGCCCGCGACCACCACGAGCGGCCGCCACGCCGCTATCCGCCGCAGGACCGCCAGTTGGGCCGTGAGCAGGACCAGGCCCACGTAGAAGAGCAGCGGGCCGACGCTGTAGACGGCGGCCGTCACCCCCGGGTGGCTCCTGACGCCGTCGAACATGGCGTTCATGGCCTCCCGGTCCGCGCAGAGGACGCCGACCACCAGGTCGATCACGGTCTGCGCCGTCGCCGCTGCCGCGCCGAGCAGACCCGCGGCGGTCGCGGCGCCGGCGAGCAGGCGTGCCGCCGGCCCGCGCCCGGCCGCGGCCCACCGCCGCAGGCGCCACATCACCGGCACGAAGGCCAGTACGGCCGCCAGCAGCGCGAGATGGCCGAGGCTCCAGGCAGGGCCGGGGCCGTGCGTGGGATCCGTGAGGCGGATGATTCCGTAGGCCGTCATGCAGAGCGGGCCGACGGTGAAACAAGTCCACTGGCGGGTCGTGTTCGACATGGCATGATCATGCTCGTGCGGGTGCCCCGGGGCCCTCGGGGAAGCCCCTGACGCACCCCTGAAACACCCCCGACCCCACGTGCGGGACCGGCCCGGAGGCCGGGTCAGTGCGTGTCGGCCGGGACGGGGGAGAGGCGGTAGGTGCCCTGGTGGGAGACGATACGGCCGGCGGTGGGCGGTGCGAAGTGAGTGCCCAGGATCAAGGCGTCCGTGTCGGCGAGTGAGCCGAGCAGGGTGCGGCGCGAAGCCTCCGACTGCTCGGGGTCGATGTCGACGCAGGCGCCGATCGAAGGGTGGGCGAGCTGGACGGGGTGGTGGATGCAGTCGCCGGTGATAAGGGCGGTCCGGCCGCGGCTGGTCAGCTCGACGGCGACGTGGCCGGGGGTGTGGCCGGGGGTGGGGACCAGGCGTACGTTCGGGGCGATGGCGGCGCCCCCGGAGGGGACGTCGACCAGGTCCAGCAGGCCCGCCTCCTCCACCGGAATCACGGAGTCCAGGAACATCTGCCTGCGCGCCTCCTCCATGTCGTATCCGGCCCAGAACTCCCTCTCGGTGCGGGAGGTGACGTAGCGGGCGTTGGGGAACGTGGGGACCCACTCTCCGTTCGCCTCGCGCGTGTTCCAGCCGACGTGGTCGGCGTGCAGGTGCGTCAGGATCACCAGGTCGACCGATTCCGGGGGGAAGCCGGCGGAGGCGAGGCGCTCAAGGTAGTCGGTGTCCAGGTTGTGCCAGGCGGGGTTGGCCCGCTCCTTGCCGTTGCCGATGCCGGTGTCCACCAGGACGCGGAGCCCGCCGACGGTGAACGCGAAGGTGTGGCTGTGGAGGTGCAGAACGCCCTGGTCGTCGGCGAAGTGGGGGCGCAGCCAGTCCTGTTCGGCGACGACCGCGGGGGTGGCGTCCGGCAGCAGCCACGGACCGGTGGCGGGCGGCAGGAGGATCTCGTCGATGCGCCGGACGGTGACGTCGCCCACGGCCCAGGCGGGGACGGCGGTGGTCGGGCGGGTGGCGTGCGGAATGCTCATGGCGGTTCGTTTTCCCGGTTTCGTTGCGGAAGGCTGCGGAAGGTCGGCCGGTTCGGTCAGGCGACGCCGTCGGGAGTGCCCCGGGCCTCCCTGCCCCGGGCCTCCCTGCCCCGGGCCTCCCTGTGCCGCGCGGCGGCGAGGGCTCCCGGCGCGGCGACGGCGAGCAGGGCGGCGGCGAGGGCGTAGGCGTGGGTGGCGGTGGCCAGCCCGTACTGCCGGGTGGCGGCGCCCGCCGCGATGGCGGGCAGGCTCATGGAGAGGTAGCTGAGGACGTAGGAGGCGGCCAGGGTGGCCGCCCGGTCGCCTGCGGGGAGCCCGGCGAGCGTCATGCGCAACGCCCCTTGGGAGACGGCGCCGAAGGCGACTCCGGCCAGGGCCGCTCCACCGTGGACGGCGGGCAGTCCGGCGCCGTGCAGACCGGCCAGCGCCAGGGCCCCGGCGGGTACGACGGCCAGGCTGCCGCCGGTGACGGCGGCGTACGGGGCCGTCCGCCGCAGCAGCCACACCGTGACCGTGGCCGCCGCGGTGAGCGTGAGGAAGACCGTGCCGCCGGCCGCCTGCGGGGCGGCGGGGGCCACGAGCCGGACGAGGGCCGGGCCGAGGGACGAGTAGAAGCCGCCCAGTGCCCAGACGGCGACGACAGCGGTGCCGGCCGCCAGGAGGGCGCGGCGTGCCGACGGCGGCAGGGCGAGCCGCGGGCGCAGGGCGCGCAGGGCCCCGGCGTGCGGGCGGGCCGTCTCCGCGGTGAAGGCGACCGCGACCGCCTGGGCGGCGAAGAGCACCGCCGGCAGCGCGTACACGCCGACCGCGGGGGCGGGGGAGAAGCGGACGAGGAGCGTGGAGGCCAGGACCCCGGCGGCCATGCCCGCCACCGGGGCGATGCTGTTGGTGAGGGCGGACCGTCCCGGACGCAGGGGATCCTCCAGGTCGAGGAGGGCCGCTCCCGCGGCGCTGGTGGCCGCGCCGGTGGCCGCGCCCTGCAGGATCCGGGCGGTGATCAGCGTGGCGGCGCCGTCCGCCGAGGCCAGCAGCACCATGGACCCGGCCTCCAGGGCCAGGGCGCCGGCCAGGACGGGGCGCCGCCCCAGGTGGTCGGAGAGGGATCCGGTGGTGAGCAGGGCCAGCAGCAGCGTCAGGGAGTAGGCGCTGAAGACCAAGGTGATGGTGAGCGCGGACAGGCCCCAGGCGTCCTGGTAGTGGGGGTAGAGCGGGGTGGGCGCGCTGGATGCCGCGAGGAGGGTGGCCAGGATCGAGGCGTTCAGGGCGAAGGACGCGGTGCGGCGGCTCGTGCCCGTACGGACGGCTCGGCGGGGGTGTGGGGCAGGTGCGCGTGGTGCAACGGCGGTCACGGACAGGCTCCTTGACGCTTAACGCAATTGGTTTGCGTTAAGCACCGTAGCCCCCTACAGTCACCTAACGCAAACCCTTAGCTTTAGGTGTCCTGGGGTGCTCCGCCGCTCCAGCCCCGAGAAGGGAAGTCCATGTCCACCACCGACCACACACCGCCGGAAGCGGCCCGGTGGGCCGCCCGCGCCGGGCTCCCGCTGCCCGCCGACCGCCATGCCGCGGTCGCGGCCGTCGCCGATCACATCCACTCCGTCGTCGCGGTCCTGCGGGAGCTGGACTTCGGCGACACCCCGCCCGCCCCCGCCTACCGCGCGGAACAGGAGCAGCCCGATGCGGCCGTATGAACTCACCCTCACCGCGGCCGCCGACGCGATCCGCACGCGGCAGCTGTCCCCCGTCGAGCTGACGGACTCCGTCCTGGAGCGCATCGAACAGGTGGAGCCGCACCTCCGGGCGTACGTCACCGTCACGGCCGAGCGTGCCCGCAGGGGCGCGCGCGAAGCCGAACGCGATATCGCGGCCGGCGCCTACCGAGGCCCGCTGGACGGCATCCCGATGGCCCTGAAGGACCTGATCGACGTGGGCGGCACCGCGACCTCGGCCAGCTCCCGGGTCCGCGCCGACCACCGCGCGGAGACCGACAGCACGGTCGCCGCACGCCTGACGGCGGCCGGCGCGATCCTGCTCGGCAAGACGCACACCCACGAGTTCGCGTACGGCCTGACCACCCCGCAGACCCGCAACGCCCGCGTCCCCGACCGGATCGCCGGCGGGTCGAGCGGCGGATCCGCCGTCGCCGTGGCATCGGGCACCGCCACCTTCGCCCTGGGCACCGACACCGGCGGGTCGATCCGGGTGCCCGCCGCGCTCAACGGCGTCGTCGGCCTCAAACCGACCTACGGCCTCGTCCCCCGCCACGGCGTCACGCCCCTGTCCTGGTCACTGGACCACGTCGGCCCGATCACCCGCACCGTCCAGGACGCCGCCCTGGTCCTGAACGCACTCGCCGGCCACGACCCGCGCGACCCCGCCTCACTCCCCACGCCCGCCGACGCCGACTACCGGCCCGCCGACGGCGCGAGCCTCGCAGGGCTGCGGATCGGCGTGCCGCGCACCTACTACTTCGACCACGTCCACCCCGAGGTCGAAGCCGCCGTCCGGCGCGCCATCGACCGGCTCCAGGACCTCGGCGCGCGCCTGGTCGACGTCGAGATCCCCATGGCCCGCTACATCCGGGCCACCCAATGGGGCCTGATGGTGCCCGAGGCCACCGCCTACCACGAAGGCACCCTGCGCACGGTCCCCGAGCTGTACCAGGACGACGTCCGCGTCCTCCTGGAGGCCGGCGCACTGATGCCCGCCGTGGACTACCTGCGCGCCCAGCGCTCCCGCACCCTCATGCGGCAGGAGTGGTCCCGCATGCTGCAGGACGTCGACCTGATCGCCGCCCCCGCCGTCCCGGCGACCGCCGTGAAGGCCGGACAGGAGACGATCACCTGGGCCGACGGCACCGTCGAAGGCGTCGCCGACGCTTACGTGCGCCTCTCGTCGCCTGCCGACATCACCGGAATACCGTCCCTGTCCGTACCGGTCGGCCACGACGCGGCAGGCCTGCCGATCGGCATGCAGCTCCTGGGGCGGCCCCTCGGCGAGAGCGTGCTCTTCCGTGTCGGCCACGCCTACGAGCAGTCCCGGGACGCCTGCGGCGTCGCGCACGCCGCGTGAACGGGCGCCCGGCCCGGCCGGACCGTCCCGGCCGGGCCGCGCGCCCACCGCAGCTCACTAGAAGCAACGATTTCGCGTTAAGGTGGAGGGCGTGAGCAGGCAGATGGTGCGCCCCGGCGGGCGCAGCGCCAGAGTCCAGGCATCGGTGCACGCCGCGGTACGCGAACTCACCGCGGAGGTGGGCCGCGACGCCCTGACGGTACCGCTGATCGCCCAGCGGGCGGGCGTGACCCCGTCGACGGTCTACCGCCGCTGGGGAGACCTGCAGGAGCTGCTGTCGGACGTGGCCGTCGAGCGGCTGCGGCCCGACACCGCACCCAAGGACCGCGGCACCCTCTCGGCCGACCTGACGGCCTGGGCCGAGCAGTTCCTCGACGAGATGGCCTCGCCCACCGGCCGTGCCTACATCCGCGACGCCCTGCTCGGCGACCCGGACGGCGACAACGCCGGCCAGTGCTCCGCCTACGCCGCCGAGCACATCGGCGTCATCCTCACCCGCGCGACCGGACGCGGGGAACAGGCGCCCGATGTCGAAACGGTCATCGACCACGTCGTCGCCCCCCTGATGTACCGCATCCTCTTCCGCCCGCACGGGCTCGACACCGCGTACGCGCGCGCCCTCGTGACAGCGGTCCTCGGCCCGGCCGACCGGTAAAGCGGCTCCCCTCCGGTCCCCGAGCCGGGACCCGGGACCCGGGGGCGGCGGAGGTCCGCGCAGTGGGCGCCATGCGGAGGCGCGTCGGCGTGTGCGGCGCGGATGAGGCCTTTCCCGACCGTAGGTTTCGCTACCAGGTTCTGTGGGCGGCTGCGGCAGGGAAGAGGTGCTGGCGATGGACGGCAGGCAGATCATCACCGTGTTCGGCGCGACGGGCCATCAGGGCGGGGCCGTGGCCCGCGCCGTCCTGGAGGACAAGGACAGCGGCTTCGCGGTGCGGGCGGTGACCCGCAGGCCGGATTCGGACCGGGCGAGAGAGCTGGAACGGCTCGGCGCGGAGGTCGTCCGCGCCGACATCGACGACGAGGCGAGCCTGCAGCCGGCCCTGGAAGGCGCCTACGGCGCCTTCCTGGTGACCAACTTCTGGGAGGACATGTCCGCCGCCCACGAGCAGGCGCAGGCGCAGGCCCTGGCCCGGGCGGCGGGACACGCCGGAGTGCAGCACGCGATCTGGTCCACACTGGAGGACACCCGCGCGTGCATTCCGCTCGACGACGACCGGATGCCCACGCTGCAGGGCTCGTACAAGGTGCCGCACTTCGACGCCAAGGCGGAAGCCGACCACTTCTTCACCGACGCCGTCGTTCCCACCACCTTCCTGCGAGCCACGTTCTACTGGGAGAACCTGCTGTCGATGTTCGGCCCGCAGCGGGCCGAGGACGGCACCTTCGAACTCATCTACCCCATGGGCGACAGCAGGCTCTCCGGCATCGCCGTCGACGACATCGGCAATACCGCCCTGGCCATCTTCAAAGGCGGCACCGACTTCATCGCCGCCACGATCAGCATCGCCGGCGAGCACCTGCCCGTCGCCGACATGGCCGCCGCCATGACCGACGTACTCGGACAGCCGGTGCGCTACCGGCCCCTGACGCCGGACGCCTTCCGCGCCCTCGGATTCCCCGGCGCGGACGAGGCCGGCAACATGTTCCAGTACTACGCCGACTGCGAGCACGCCTTCACCGCCGCCCGCGACCTCGATGCCGTCCGCGCCCTCCACCCCGGCCTCCAGGACTTCCGGACCTGGCTGACCGCGCACCGCGACGACTTCCACCTGGCCTGACGCGCACCTTTCCCAGGGACACAGACAACCGGAGCGCCTAATTCCGCCACCGCGGTCCTTCCGCGATGATGAGCGCCCGTCACCCCGGGCGGAAAGGAGCGGAACATGGCCTCGCTGTGGTCAGGGCAGGGCGTACTCCGTCGCAAACCGATCGAGCACATCGAAGAGCCCGAAGGCCCACCCAGTGAGCAGCTCACCCGGACCCTCGGTCTGTGGCAGCTCACCGCCATCGGCGTCGGCGGCATCATCGGCGCCGGCATCTTCACGCTCGCCGGGACGGTCGCCAACAGCGTGGCGGGACCGGCAGTGCTGCTCTCCTTCCTCATCGCCGGTGTGGCCAGCGCCGCGGCAGCGTTCTCGTACGCGGAGTTCGCCGGCATGATCCCGAAGGCCGGCTCCGCCTACACCTACGGGTACGCCGTCCTCGGCGAGCTGGCCGGCTGGTTCATCGGGTGGGACCTGCTGCTGGAGTACACGGCCATCGTCGCCGTGGTCGCCATCGGCATCTCCGGATACTTCAACTTCCTCCTGGAGGAGACGGGCGCCGCCCTGCCCACCTGGATGCTCGGCGCCCCGGGCACCGGCGAAGGCCACCGCTTCGACCTCATCGCGGCCATCCTCTGCCTGTTCACGGCCTACTTGCTCAACCTCGGCATGAAGAGCGCGGCCCGCTTCGAGACGGTCGTCGTCGCCCTCAAGGTGCTGGTCGTACTGCTGGTCATCGTCGTCGGCTTCTTCCACATCAACACCGACAACTACACGCCCTTCTTCCCGTTCGGCGTGGGCGGCGCCTTCACCGGCGCGGCCACGGTCTTCTTCGCCGTCTTCGGCTACGACGCGATGAGCACGGCGGCGGAGGAGTCCAAGGACGCGCAGCGGCACATGCCCCGGGCGATCATCTACTCCCTCGCCATCGCCATGGTGCTGTACGTACTCGCCTGCCTGGTCCTGACCGGCATGCAGAGCTACACGGAGATCGACCCGGAGAGCGGCTTCTCCAGCGCCTTCAAGGCGGTCGGACTGCCCGTGGTCGCCGACATCATCGCGGTCGGGGCGATCATCGGCATCCTCACGGTGATGTTCACGTTCATGCTCGGCGTGACCCGCGTGTGGTTCTCCATGAGCCGTGACGGGCTGCTGCCCCACTGGTTCGCCAAGACCCACCCGACCCGGCACGTCCCGACCCGCGTCACCTGGATCGTCGGCGTCGCCTCCGCCGTCATCGCGGGCTTCGTGCCGATCGGCGAGGCGGCGGAACTCACCAACATCGGGATCCTGCTCGCCTTCGCCGTCGTGTGCACCGCCGTCATCGTGCTCCACTACCGGCGCCCCGACCTGCACCGCGCCTTCCGCACCCCGCTCATGCCCTTCACCCCCGCGGTCGGCGTCATCGCCTCGATCTGGCTCATCACCTACCTGCGCGTGGAGACGTGGCTCCGCTTCCTGGTCTGGTTCCTCATCGGGCTGGTCATCTACTTCGGCTACTCCTACCACCACTCCAAGCTGGCCCAACGCACCCCGGACACCACCGCGGGCGGAGGCCCGCCGACGTAGACCGCCGAAGTAGACCGCCGACGCAGACCGGCAACCGTCCCCGCGAACTGCCGGCCCTGCTTGCCCTCGTTGTTGCCTTGCAGGGTGAGCGTGCCGCCACGGACAACCCCTGGCGAAACGTCACCAACGTCGCAATGACGGGAGCGGACGGCCCTCAACTCGCCCCGCAGGGGCGAGGTTTGCCGTGCCGAACCCTTGCCCCGCCGACGAGGTTCGCGAATGATGCTCCGGGCGTGCGCCGCCCCGTGGCGGGCGGCGCTCGTATGCCGCCCCCCACCCCTGGCCAGGAGGCCCGCTGTGCGGATGAATCGTCACATCCGGAGATCGCTCATAGTCGCCGGTGCCTCGCTCACCCTGCTCGTCGGCGTCGCCCAGACCGCGTTCGCGGCGCCGCCCTCCGCACTGCCCGTCAACGCCGAGCCGATGGAGCTGAACTTCCAGCCCGCCTACGACTACGACACCGACGGCTGCTACCCGACCCCCGCGATAGGCGCGAACGGCGCCCTGAACGGCGGCCTCAACCCCACCGGAGCCCTCAACGGCAACTGCCGGGACGCCTCGGACCTCGACAACACCAACGGATACTCACGCGCGACCTGCAACAACGGCTGGTGCGCCGTGATGTACGCGCTGTACTTCGAGAAGGACCAGGCCCTCCCCGGTGTCAGCCTCGGCGGCCACCGCCACGACTGGGAACACGTCGTGGTGTGGATCCAGAACAACGAGGCGAAGTACGTCGCGACCTCCGCCCACGGCGACTTCACCATCCACACCCGCGACCAGATCCGCTGGAACGGCACCCACCCCAAGATCGTCTACCACAAGGACGGCGTCAGCACACACTGCTTCCGCGCCGCGAACAACAACGACGACCCCCCGGAGAACCACAAGCGGGCCTGGCAGTTCCCCGCACTCGTCGGCTGGTCGGGCTACCCCCCGACCCTGCGCGACAAGCTCAGCCAGGCCGACTTCGGCAGCGCGCACTTCGGCCTGAAGGACGGGTCCTTCCCGTCGCACCTGGCCGAGGCCAAGCCGGCCGGCATCCCCTTCGACCCGTACCGGTAACCGCGGCCCCGGTCAGGCGTGCGGTGCCCGTCGGGCCGGGGTGCCGGCGTCGGCGTACCGCAGCAGCGCCCCGATGCCCCCGACCAGCCGCAGTTCGTCCTCGTCCTCCGGTACGACGACCAGCTCGGCTGCGGTGCCGACGAGGGCCCGCAGCAGGGCCTCGTCGGCGGTTTCCTCGCGGGGCGCCCGCACCCCGCAGGAGAGCAGTTCCTCCTCGGTCAGGGCGAGCTGGGTGGGCAGCGGGCCGGTCCACAGCCGCGGCGCGGGAGCGGGCGGACCGTTCAGCAGCAGCGCCGAGACCTGGCCGCGCTGCAGGGCGGCGACAACGGCCGCCAGCCCCTCGGCCACGGGCCCGCCGAGGGCCCGGCGGCCGATGAAGATGTTGGCCAGGTCCCGGTCGTGCGCGGCCATCCGGCCGCGGAACACGCTCCCGAGCTGCGGTTCGAGCAGCGCCCGCCGGGTGTCCGTCGCGGTCGTGCCCCCGACCCGTACGACCTTGTCGCGCAGGGCGTGCGGCAGCCGCCGGACCAGGACGTTGCCCGCCCAGGCGTCCCCGGCGACGACGACGGTGTCGGCGTGCGTCCGCCGCGCCCACGCGTCCAGCTCCTGACCCAGCCGGACGGCGCTGTGGTGCCAGCCGGCGACCGCCACCCTCCGGTACAGCCGCTCACCCGGGGTCACGGCGGACACCGGCCAGGTGCCGGACTCCGCTTCCACCCGCACCCAGCCGTGCGTTCCGGCCGTCGGCAGCCCCGCGTAGTGCACCGCCACCGCCAGGTAGGGGATCTCCGGCACATGCTGGCTGACCAGCGGCATCGCATCCGGCAGGGTGCTGTAACGGGCCGAATCACGGGCGGGCGGGGCGGGCAGCTCCCCGTCCAGGACGAGCGAGCCGTGGGCCGCGAAGATCGCCTGCCCGTGTGTTCCGGGCACGTCCGCATCCGCCCCGACCGCGTCCTCCAGTACGCCGAGCAGTGCCCGGTCCGCACCCTGCCGGGTCAGGGCGTCACGCAGGCGGCGCCAGCGCAGGGCGATGGCCCGGTCGGGCTGGTCGACGTCCCGCGAGGTGTCCAGGTACACCGAGGCGAACGGGCCGGACTCCGTGTACAGGGGTTCCAGGAAAGACAGCCTCATCGCTCACCACCGTTCCCGGGCACCTCTTCCCTTCCGATGATGCGCGCGTGGACGCAACCGGCGCAGCCGTCGGCGGCGCAGCGCCCGCCGAGACCCGGGCGGGGTATCCGCGGCTCAGCACCGGACCGTAGTCAAGGCTCAATCCGAGGAGGTGACGAGTGCCGCGTCAGGCAATGGGAGGCGGCCCGGCCCTCGACGGCGGTGATCCGGGTCGACCGCGGTGACACGTGTCGATCGTGCGACGACTCCAGCCGTTCAGGCCTCAGGCGTCCGCACGATGGGCTGGTGCCTCTCGCTGCTACTTCGGAGCGAGACGACAGGCCTGGGTCGACACGTTCTTGGAGATGCCGGCCGCTTCGAGGCTGCTGACGCAGCTGGTCTGGTCGCCGAGCTGGCCCGCGTAGCACGCCTGCCGGACGTCGTTCGTGACCTGCATCTTCTGCTGCGCGACATACTGCTCGCAGGCCTGGATGTCCGCGTGGGCGGCCGGGGCGGCGAAGACGAAGCCGCCGGCGGAAAGCGCCAAGCCGACGAGGATGCTCGGGATACGAGCCGACGGACGCATGCGGATGCACCTGCTCTCTCGGTCGGTCACGCGATCCGCGGGTGCGCCGGACCGCGGGCGGGGGCGACACAGAGCAGGCACTCCGAGGGGTGACCGGCTCGACGGTACGGTCACCCTCGCCCTTCCGACGCTAGAGCACCCCACGGGCGTACGCACGTCCGGCCGCTCGGCCGCCCGGGCGCCCCCGGCCTCCGGTCCTCTGCCGTTCAGGACCCCCGGCGCATCGAGAGGATCTCCCGTCCGCGCTCCTCGGTGATCACCTCGGCCAGGACCGGGTGCGCCAACAGCACCACGGGGGCTATGTGGTCCTCGTCGACCGGGCGCCACAGCGCCATGGCCGCCCGCAACTCGGGCCACAGGGAGTCCGGAAGGCGCCGCACGGTGTGCGTGGGGTCCTCCCCGGGCTTGTTCGCCGCTGCCCCCGGCTCCGGCCCCGGCTCCGGCCGGAGGAAGGCGGGGTCGGTGTTCAGCCGGTCGAGGATGTCGTGCACCGCCCGGTCGAACTCCGGGTTTCCGTAGGTCAGTCCGTTCGGGTCGAACTCGTCGCGGTCGAAGCCGACGGCCATCGCACGGGCTTCCTCCGAGCCGCAACTCCCGAGGAGCCGCAGGGGGGTGCTTCCCCACATCGGGGCTCGCTGCTCCTCGGCGTAGACCAAGGGCAGCAGCTCACGGGTGAAGAGGGGCGTCCGGAGGAAAACGGCCCGCTCCCGCTCCTCTTTGACGACGGCGACCCGTTCCAGGGGGACGGTGTGCGTGTCGCCGAGAATGGTGAGCATCTGGAAGCGCAGCAGGCGGGCCCGGCCGTTGCCGAACCGCGACGCCTCCTCCAGCACGGTCAGCGGCTCCTCCACCGCTCCGTCGAGCGCGGCGAGCCGGGCCCGCTCGACCTCCGCGTCCCAGTGGTCGCGCGTGGCGCCCGGCGGACGGCAGAGCGCGTGGAAGGAGACGTACTGGTCGTACATGAGGTCATGGAAGGAGCGGAAGCGCGTGGGGCCGCGGCCCGACCAGGAGGCGAGCCAGTAGGCGGCCCATTCGCCGTGCTCGTCGACGTCCTCGGGATCGAGGAACATGACCGCGGCGTCGCCGTCGAGGGACAGGCACAGCGAACGGGCGATGATCCTTCCTTCGGGCTCCTCGTCGCTTTCGTGGAACTCGGTGCTCCGGTAGGCCTTGATCCAGCGGGAGCCCTCGTCGGTGTCGGCCATCCAAGCGAGCCCGGAAGCGCCCGCGAGGCGGTAGATGAAGACGCCGGCGTCCCGCCAGCCGTCGGTGGTCAGCAGGAACTCGCGGAGCGAGGGCGGCAGCGTGCGGCCCAGGCGGGCCTCGGCGGCCGCGAGTTCCTCCGCACGCGCAGGGGCGAACCCGAGCCAGCGCCCCCGCGCGACCTCGGCCTCCAGCGGCAGGTCCTGCTCGGGGTCGTGCGCGTCGACCCGTTCCTCGCTCCAGCGCTTGAGGAACGGTTGCCACTGCTCGCGGATCACGGGTGCACTGCCTTTCCCTGTCGATGTCACTCGGTCAAGGACAGCACACGGGTCTGACATGGTTCCCGCGGTCGCATGGACCTGCGCCGCCCGGACAGCCGGGCGGCGCCGCCGCTGCCGCGGCCGTGGCCGTGCCGTCAGACGAAGGCCTCGCTGGAGTCGGAGGCCAGGGCGGACAGGTCGATCGGTTCGCCCGCTTCGAGCGCCGCCGCCCGGATGTTGCTTTCCACCTCCTCGTCGGCTGCGTCGAACTGCGGCCGGCCGAGTTCGAAGGTGGCGCTGGCGAAGCGGCCCCGGGCGGCGTGGGCCGGGTCGGGATGGGGGTTGCGGTAGAGCTGCGCGGCGCGGTCACGCAGTTCGAGCATGGTGGGGATGGCGAGGGCCATGTGCCGGGGGCGGCCGTTGAAGGCGGAATCGAGGTAGCGCAGCAGGACGGCGTAGCGGGAGTTGAAGGCCACGGCCTGGTCGTACACCCCGCTGGTGCCGGCGAACTTCCGGTAGTCGGCGACCTTCGAGTCTCCGTGGATCGGGTAGGCGTCGTCCCAGGTGACGTCGATCAGCGGCCCGCTGGGCTGGTCGTCGGGGCGGTCGTGCAGACCGTAGCTGCGCCCGGTGTAGATCTCGTTGAAGCGGAAGTAGTGGGCGAGTTCGCGCTGTTCGCCGAAGAGGAGGTCGTTGCTGTTCCAGATGCCGGCGCCGACGCCCTCGCCCTGCTCGCTGATCGTCTTGACGGCCAGTTCGGCGGTGGCGAGGTCGAGGACGGGGAAGACCTCGCCGCCGGAGTTGTAGAAGTCCTCCGGGCCGACCTGGTGGCCGGGCTTCGTCCCGGGGAAGACCGCGTCGTGGCCGAGGGTCTCGACGAGGTACTCCAGGCCGCTCCGGATGGCCTCGTAGAACTGCCCGATGGAGGTCCACCCGGAGCCCCGGGCGGCATCCGGCGTCATCTCCCTGGGCTGTTCGATCCGCAGGAACGTCTTGAGGGCGGCGGGGGAGAAGTGCTGCAGTCCGATCGCCGGCACGCTGTCGCCGCTGAAGGGCAGCTTCGCCGGGTATTCGGCGACGAAGCCGGTGCCGACCTTCGGGGTGCCGCCGACCGCGTTGAGCAGGTTGGCGACCAGCGTCATGTGGAGCATCTCCTCCACCAGGACGGCCCGGATGCCGTAGTACGCGGCGCGGTTGGTACCGGGGCGGATGGTGTACATGCCGGTCATGTAGACCGGGATGGTGAGGTGCTCCACCTCCAGGGCCGCCTGGAGGTACTTGTGCAGGTCGGGCAGGGTTTCCGGCCGGCCGAAGCCCTGCGCGTCCAGTTCGAGTGCGGTGATCACGCGAGTACCTCCAACTCGTCCGCCGAGCCGTCCGGTCGCTGTCCGTCGGCGCTGCGGATGCCGGCCGGCCGCCGGTCGAGGATCAGGTCCTTGTGGATCTGCTCCGCGCTGCGCAGGGCGAGGGCCAGCATGGTGATGGTGGGGTTGCTGGTGCCGATGGAGGGCATGCTGCCGCAGCCGACGGCGTACAGGTTCGGGTGCTCCCAGGTGCGCTGGAACCCGTCGACCACGGAGGTCGTGGCGGAGCTGCCCATGATGTGGGTGCCGGCTCCGTGCCCGGCTCCGCTGTAGGCGAGGTGCTCGGTCACGCCGTTCAGCGTGTGCTCGAAGTGGCCGAGCGGGGGCACGCCGTCGCGCGGCGCGTGATGGGTGTAGTCGGTGGCGCCGAGGCTGTGGAAGATCTGCCGCGCGACCTGGCGGGCGGCGAACAGCCCGTCGCGGGTGTGCTGGTCGAGGTCGTAGGTGATGATCGGGCGGAGGTTGCCCATGGCGTCGCGGTAGCGGCGGTCGATGGTGACCCGGTTGGCGGGGTTCGCCGACTGCTCGACGGCGATCTGCAGTTGGAGCTGCCGGCCGATGGCGGAGCCGAGCAGGAGGCGCAGCTCCGGCCCGAACACGCCGTCCGGGCGGACCTCGCCCGCCCGGTCGCCGCCGACGCCGAGGGCGGTGGCGACGTTGCTCATGGGCGCGCCGGTGGCCCAGCCCCAGCCCCAGTTGCCGATCTCGATCCGGAACGGGGCCCGCCGGCGGCGTCCCGCCCCGAAGCGGAACGCCTCCCAGCCGGAGGTGTGCCCGGGCCCGCGGAACGGCCCGACCGGCCCGTCGCCCTCGTCGGCGAGGGCCCAGTTGAGGATGGTGGGATGGTCCATCAGGTTGCGGCCGACCTGGTCGCTCTCGTTGGCGAGCCCGGAGAACAGCAGCAGGCGGGCGTTCTCGATGGCGTGCGCGGCGAGGACGACGATGTCCGCCTCGACCACGTACGAGCGGCTGACCGGCGAGGCCGGGTCGGTGTACGTACGGAACTCCACACCCCCCACCCGGCCGCCGCGGGTCACGCCCCCGAGGCGGACCCGGGTGGCCACACAGCGGGTGGCGAGCGTGACCGTACGCGCGAACCGGGCCTGCTGGCGCAGCGGGTGGGACTTGGCCTGCACCGGGCAGATCGGCACGCAACTGGCGTTGCCCACGCAGCGCTCGCCGTAGTTCGGCAGCCCGACCGCGCTCTCGGGCCGGTACGGGACCGGGGAGTAGGCCGGGTTCGGGGTGGAGTTGCGGGCCTGCGGCAGGCTCCTGATCTGCAGCTCGTACGACTCGGCGGCGATCTCGTCCCGGATGTGCGTGCCGTTGATGTCCGTGCAGTACTGGTCGATGTAGCTGGCCGGGATCTGGTGCATCGGATAGACGTACTCGTCGCTGGCGACGACGCCGATCGCGCGCTGGTCGTCCGCGTTCCCGGCGACGCCCAGCTCGTACTCGGCCCGGGCGTACCAGTCCTGCAGCTCCTGCGCACCGATCGGCCAGCTGCGGCCGTAGCCGTACTTCTCGGTGGCGAAGTCCTCGGGGTGCATGCGCGGCACCGCCCCGAGCCAGTGCATCGCCGCGCCGCCGAGCTCGCGCAGGTAGTCGGTGCCGTAGGGGAGACGGCCGTTCTGGACGAAGTAGCCGTTGGCGGTGAACTCGGGCCGGCCGGGCTTCGGGTCGCGGACCGGGGCGAGGTCGAGGACGTCCGGGAACGGGGCGGCGACGCTGCGCCGGTAGGCGGAGTTGGGCACCTTGGCCACGGCGGAGTGGAAGGTGGACAGCGAGTCCAGGTAGCCGGGCCAGGTCTCGGTGCCGCCGTTGCCGGCCTCCAGGATCAGGACGCGCCAGCCGAGGACGCCGAGCTCCTTGGCGATGAGGCTGCCGGACCAGCCGCCGCCGACGATGACGACGTCGTAGCGCCGGCGGACGGCTTCGTCCGCGCTGACGGTCTCGGTCATGCGTGCTCCTCCGGAGTGCCGGGCCGGGTGGCGGCGGTGGGAACGGCGGACGGCGGGATGCTGCGCGAGGCGCGGTAGCCGGGCAGCAGATGGTCGGGGACGGCGTCCAGGGCGACCTCGGCGGCCAGCCCGGTGTGGTACGGGACCGCGCCGACACCGAGGTCGTCGCGCAGCGCCGTGGTGTCGGGCTGGGCCGGCGGCCGGACCGCCCACGTCCCGAAGCCCGGCGGCTTGGCGCCGGACGGGTGGCCGTGGAAGGTGCGCCACACCAGGCCCTCGACGTACGCCTCGGGCGCGACGACGAACTCCTCGTTGGCCATCTCGCGGCGCAGCGCCGCGTGCGCGGCCGGCGCCAGGCGCGGCCAGGCCCCGGTCAGCCACATGTAGGTCAGCGCCCGCGCCACCTCCAGGTGGGTGGGGGACAGGTCCTGCGGACCACGGCGTGCCGAGGCGGCCGCGGTCCACGCGGCCCAGAACTCGGCGAACCGGTCCGGCCCGACCTGCAGGCGGGCGGTCTCCAGGTAGCGCTCGGCCATGCCGGTGGCGTACAGGTCGAACGCGGGGAACCCGGTCAGTGGGACACAGCGGTCGACGAAGTCCTCGACCTCTTTCGTCACAGCGGGAACAGTCATTACGCTCCTCTCGCACGGGGGGAGGGGGAAGGGTGGGGTCGCCCGGACGGCGGCGGAGGCCGCACCTCGTACGGTTCCCGGGCGAATCGCCTCGCATCATGGCCCGGATCGGGGTCGCCTCGTCGGCCGCAGGGGAGCGAGAGGCGGGTTTCACCCGACCGGGCGGTGACTGCGCCGGTGCATGCGCCCATTACGCGCCGCCGCACGCCAGGGTCGGGCCGGCCGTTTCGCCTGTCGAGGCCGTGCCGAGGCGCTCCGGGACGTGAGGCCGGGCTCGGGACCTGTTCGATACCGCACCCTGCGGTGCCTGCCGTCGTTGGTCGGGGTATGAAGAAGATCATCACCGGTGTCCTTGTGGCCGCCTTGACTGTTGTTGCTGCCGGTACGGCCGAGGCGGACGAAGACCATCGTGACTCGCACAACGGGCCGGTCGTCGCGTTGATCAACACCGGGCAGATCGATGACCCGCTGGAGGACGTGCTGGAGCACACGCTGAACTTGGGTGATGGCTACAAGTCGAACTGACCGGACGAGCGTTCCCCTCGGTCCCCACTTGCCGTACGGCTTCGTGCCGGGGCGAGGGCATCGTCGTGCGCCGGCGCCGGCGCCGGCAGCAGCAGCCGGCGCCGAGCCGAAGCCGTGCTGCACCGGCCGTTCTTCCGGCATCCTCCTCAAGGCGGAGTGCGAACCGGCGTTCCGCCTGTTTGGCTCTCGGGTGAGGAGACCGGATCGAGGGGGCGGGCCGTGTTGGATTTTCTGCTGCAGATCGGTGTTGACAGCCTGTTGACGTGGGGTCATGAACGGCGCAAGAGCGCGAAGACAGCTCGCACGTTCGCGGCAGGAGCGGAGGTGGGTTTCACCGCTTGCCTGCTCGGTGACCGTCCGTACTGCCGGGCTTCGTCTCTGGTCTTCCTCTGGGCCTCGCAGAGCACGCTTCACGTCACGCCGACCGAGTTCGCGGACCTCCATCGAAGCCGGATCCCGGTGGATCGGTTGGAAGCGGTCCGGGTTCGGCCGAGAGGGGGCACGGATTCCCGGTTGGTTCAAAGAGGCTGGCAGGTGCTGGAATGCCGTGACGGTGACTCTGCGGTGCTGTTCGGCTGTGCTCCCGATTCCATGCAGTACGTGACAGCCGCATGGAAGGGACGGGGCACCGGCGGGCCGCACGCCGGACAGGCTGGACCCGGCCGACCGGGCTGACGTGGCACCGGCCGCCCCAACCGGCGCTTTCGGGTGGTCAGGTGGTCGGGGGGTCAGCCGGCCAGTGCCGCGAGTTCGGAGTCGGCGCGCTGGGTGACGAGGGCGAGGACCCGGCCGGCGGCGGCCAGGTCCTCGGTGGGGATGCCGCCCCAGATGCGGGCGGTGACGGGGGCCGTGGCCGCGGCGACGGCGGCGATCAGCTCGCGCCCTGCGTCCGTCGGGCGAACGGACGTGTCGTCCGTGGCGAGCAGCTGCTCGGCCAGCAGCCCGTCGAGGGTGCCGCGGATGTCGGCCGGATCGGCCTTGAGCGAGCCGCGGACCTGGGCGGTGAGGTCGTCCGGGGTCTGCGGGGCGTCGGCGGTGACAGCGGCGCGCAGCACGACCTGCTGCCGGAACGTGATGCCGTGCCGGGCCAGGACGTGCTCCAGGACGCCGCGGGCGGCGTAGTGGGCCAGGCCGAGGGTGCGGGCGTCGGCGAGGGGCGCGGTCGTGGTCGTGGTGGATGCGGTCGTGGTCATGGAGTTGTCCCCTTGATGCTCTCGTCGTTCGGTACGGGTGGAGCGAGAGGTGCGTCGAGCAGGGTCATCAGCTCGTCGGTGAACGCGCGTGTCCGTGGGGCATCGAGCCCGCCGAGCGGCTCCAGCAAACCCTGAAGCAGCTCCTGGACCACCCCGATGGCCCGCCGCGTCACGGCCTCGCCCTGCTCGGTGAGCGCGAGCTGGACGGCGCGCGGATCGCGGGGATCGCGGGTGCGTTCGATCAGCCCGGCCGACTCCAGGGCGCGCGCCAGCTTCGAGACGTACAGCGCCTCCAGGCCGGTGTGGTCGGCGAGTCGGCGCTGACTGGGCCGCTCGCCGGTGCGCTGCATGCCGTAGAGGGACGCGACCAGCGAGTACTGCGCGTGGGTGAGCCCCAGCGGGCCCAGCGCACGATCGACCGCGACACGCCACTTGTTGGCGAGCCGCCACACGAGGAAGCCGGGCGTGGGACCCGGTGAACCCTTGCTCATGGGCAAATAGAGTACATGGCTATTATATCCATGGCTACTATTTCTTGAGGATGGACCCGGATCGTCGGGCGTGCCAGGGGCCGCTCATACCCTGGTCTCAGGGGGTGCTCACCCGGTTGGGGGGAGGGGGTCGTGCCGGAGGGCGATGCCGCGCCGCCGCGGTCGATGCGACGTTCAGGGCATGACCGGTACTGAACGGACGATGGAGGCGCTCTGGAGCGCCTGGTGGCAGCGATGGCCGCGTTGGGTGGCCTGGGCGACGACGCTGTGGGCGGTGCTGTACGCCGGCTTCGGCCTGGCGTGCGCGCTGAGCGGGACCTCGTTGCTCTACCACGGCGGCGGCTCGGGGGCCTCCGGGCTGGGTTGGGCCGTCGTGGCGGTGGGTGCGCTTGCGGCGCTGGCCAGTGGAGGGGTGGCGCTGCACGGACTGCGGCCGGTGCTGCGGGTGCTGCTCTGGGTGGTCTGCGCCCTGGTCGGGATTGCCGCGTTCAGCCTGCTGATGGATGTGATCGCGCTGATGCTCGGCCAGGGAGTGGACAGTCCGGCCTCCGCTGCGAACAAGGCCCTCGCGGCGGTCGGGGCGGTCCTGCTCGCGGCCACGGCGCGGTCCGACCGGCGGCCCGCCGGTGCAGCCGTACGGGTGCCGTCCGCCGCGCCGCGGTTCACCCAACTCGTCGCCTGGGCGGGGTCGCTGGCCTTTGTCCCGTACGCGGCGATGAAGCTGGTCTGGGCGTTCGGCGGGACGTTCGCGGGGGTCACCGGTGAGGAGATGCTCGCGACCTTGGAGCGGAACGGCGCCTCGGGGGTCTTCCTCACGTTGGAGGGGTGGGGCCTGGATCCCACCGTGCTGCTGGCCGTGCTCGGCGTTTTCCTGCTCTGGGGCCTGGTCCGCCCGTGGGGGCAGGTCTTCCCGCGCTGGACGCTGTTCCTGCGCGGCCGACGGGTGCCGCGCTGGCTCCCGCTTGCCCCGGCCCTGCTCGGCGCTGCCACGCTCGCCCCGTACGGCGTCGTGGGGGTCGGGTACCTGGCGCTGGCCACGTCCGGAGTGGTGACGATGCGGCTCGGCGACTTCCATTCCTCGGGTGACGCGCTGTTGGCCGGCTGGGTCGGGGTGGTCGCCTTCGCCGGTTACGGCATCGCCCTGACCGTCGCGGCCCGCTCGTACTGGCTTCGGACGCGTCCCGTCGGCCGGATGGCCGGATGGTCGGCAGTGCGGAGTGACCGCCGGGGTTGACGCCCGAAAGTATGAGTGGTTTATTACTCACATGCAGACGGAATCGCAACGCCAACGCCGGCTCTCCACAGCGGAGGAGCGCCGTGAGACGGTGCTCCGCACCGCGATCGGTGCCTTCGCGGCCCGGGGGTACTTCGGGACCACCACCACGGAGGTCGCCAAGGCGGCCGGCATCTCCCAGGCGTACGTCTACCGGCTGTTCCCGAACAAGGAGGCCCTGTTCGCCGCGGTGGTCGAGCACTGCTTCGCCCAGGTCCGTGCCGCGCTGGAGCGCGGTGCGGCCGAAGCGAAGGGGGCCTCGCCCGAGCTCGTCCTGGCCTCCATGGGGGATGCGTACGCCCGCCTGATCAGCGACAATGACCTGCTGCTGGTCCAGCTGCACGCCCAGGCGGCCGCCGTCTCCGAGCCGGTGATCCGCGAGGCGGTCCGCGCGGGGTACGCCCGCGTCGTGGAGTACGTCCGCGGCGCGTCGGGCGGGGACGAGCGGCAGGTCCAGGAGTTCTTCGCGATCGGCATGCTCTGCCACCTCGTCGTCTCGCTCGGCGTGGATGCGACGGATGCGGCGGATGCGGTGGAGGCGCCCTGGATGCGCACGCTCGCCGCGGGAATCACGCACTACTGAGCCCGGACTCACCCCGAGTGTGCGGGGCGGCCCGTGCCGGTCATCCGGCCGAGCCGCCCCTTTCGGGCCCAAAAAGTGAGTGGTTAACCACTCACGCATTGCTGGAGGGGAGTGTGACACGCCATGCCGCACCTCGCGGAAGAACCGAACGCACACGGCACCGCCGACACCCGGCCCGCACAGCGGGGCGCGCTCGCCGCGCTGGCCGCGGCGCAGTTCGTCGTCGTCCTGAGCACGTCCGTCGTCAACGTCGCGCTGCCGCGCATCCGGGACGGTGTGGCCCTGTCCGACACCGGCATGTCCTGGGTGGTCAACGCCTACGGTCTCGCCTTCGGAGCCCTGCTGCTCCTCGGTGGCCGCGCCGCCGATCTGGCCGGCGCCCGGCGCGCCCTGGCCGCCGGGCTGGGCCTGTTCGCCGCCGCCTCGGTCGCGGCCGGGCTGGCCGGCACCCCCTGGCTGCTCATCGGTGCCCGCGTCGCCCAGGGCGTCGGCGCCGCCGCGGCCGCCCCCGCCGCGCTCGCCCTCGTCATCCGGCTCTTCCCGCCCGGCGGCGCCCGCGCCCGTGCCCTGGGCGTCTGGGGTGCCGTCTCCGGAGCGGGCGGCGCGGCCGGGGTACTCCTCGGCGGCGTACTGACCGAGGCCTTCGGCTGGCCCTGGATCTTCCATGCCTGCGGGCTCGGCGCGGCCCTCGCCCTCGCCGCGGCACTCCGCCTGGTCCCCGCCGATCCCGTCCGGCCGCGTACCGGCGTCGGCCGGAGCCGCGTCGACCTCCTCGGCGGGCTGTCCGTCACCGCCGCGGTCGCCGCCCTCGTCTACGGGCTCACGGCCGTCCGCAGCTCCGGCCCGGCCGACCCGCACGTCCTCGGACCGCTGGCCGCCGCAGGAGTCCTGCTGCTGCTCTTCCTGCGGGCCGAGCGCCGCCACCCGGCACCGCTGCTGCCGCCCGGGCTGCTCCGCCAGGGACTCGTCGCCCCCGCCAACCTCCTGATGGCCCTGCTCGGCGCCGTCTGGGTCGGACTGTTCTACTACCTCCCGCTGCTCCAGCAACAGGTCCTCGGTGCAGGCCCCTTGACCGCGGGACTGGCCCAAGTCCCCCTCGCCGCCGCGAACATGCTCGGCTCCGCCCTGGCCCCACGCCTCGCCGGCCCGCTCGGCCCGTACCGCACCCTGGCTGCCGGTCTCCTCGCCCAGGCCGCCGGACTCCTCTGGCTGGCCCTCCTGACAACGCCGGGTACGAGCCTGACCGGGCTCACCGGCCCGACGACGCTCATCGGCCTCGGCCTCGGCATCGCCTTCGTCCAGCTCACCGGCGCCGCGGTGAGCGGCGTCCGCCCGGCGGACGCCGGAGTGTCCGGCGGGCTGGTCAACACCACCCGCCAACTCGGCGGCGCCATCGGCCTGGCCCTCCTGGGCAGCCTCGCCACCACCGTCACCACCCTCACCACCACCGCCACCGGCGGACCCGCCGCAGACGCGGCTGCCCTCGCCGACGGCTATCGGGCGGCCTTCCTCCTGGCCGCCGCCACCGCCGCCGCATCCGCGGCCCTCACCCCCCTGCTGTCCCGCCGCGCCACCGGCCGGCCCACCTCAGCCCCGACCCCCGACGCGCCCACCACCCGAGGAGCCCACCGATGAACCCCACCACCCCGACCCCCCACACCATCGACGAGTCCGCGCCCGCCGTCGTACGGCTCGCCACCACCGTCCACGCCCCGCTCGCCCGCCTCTGGGACCTCCACACCGACATCGCGGCCTGGCCCACCTGGAACCCCGACATCACCCGGGCCGAGCCCGCCGGCCCGCTCGCAGTCGGAGCCGTCTTCCACTGGCACACCCACGGACTCGACATCACCTCCACGGTCCTGGAGCTCGTCCCCGGCCACCGCATCGTCTGGGGCGGCCCCGCGCACGGCATCGACGGCATCCACGTCTGGACCTTCCAGGAGGCGGCCGACGGCACGGTGACCGTCCGCACCGAGGAGTCCTGGAGCGGAGCCCCCGTCGACGCCGACCCCGATGCACTCACCCAGGCACTCCGGCAGTCCCTGGAAGGCTGGCTGGCCGCCCTGAAGACCACGGCCGAACACCGCTGACCGGCCCCGATCCGTATCCGTATCCGTATCCGTATCCGAATCCGTATCCGCACCCCGCCACCTCACGACCCCACCCACCGCACCCACCCCGAAGGGACCGCCCGCCATGACCACCAAGCCGCCCTACCTCACCGGCCACTACACCCCCGTCACCGACGAGATCACCGCCACCGGCCTCACCGTCGAGGGCACCCTCCCGCCCGAGCTGACGGGCCGCCTGATCCGCAACAGCCACAACCCCAAGCCCGGCATCACCCCCACCCACTGGTTCAAAGGCAGCGGCATGGTCCACGGCATCCGCCTGCGCGACGGCCGCGCCGAGTGGTACCGCAACCGCTGGGTCCACACCCCCGCCCTCGACGGCGCCCCCTACATGACCGAGCACGGCCCCGACCTGACCGCCAGCACCGCCGGCACCCACGTCATCGAACACGGCGGACGCCTCCTGGCCCTGTGCGAGTCCGCGCTGCCCTTCGAGCTGACCCCCGACCTGGAGACCGTGGGCGCCTTCGACTGGAACGGCAAGCTCACCTCCGCGATGACCGCGCACCCCAAAGAGGACCCGGCCACCGGCGAACTCCACTTCTTCGCCTCCTCCCCCCTCCCGCCCTTCCTCATCCACCACGTCTCCTCACCCGACGGCACGGTGCTGCGCAGCCAGGAGGTACCGGGCGCGACCGCCGCCCTCAAGCACGACTTCGCCCTCACCGAACACCACGTCGTCTTCCTGGAGGGATCGGTCACCTTCGACCCGTCCGACCACTCCGGCATCCCGTACGCCTGGAGCGACGCCCAGCCCACCCGGATCGGCGTGATGCCCCGCGGCGAGGGCGGAGCCCGCCAGGTCCGCTGGTTCGACATGGCACCCGGCTACGCCATGCACCTCGCCAACGCCTACGAGGACGCCATCGGCCGCATCGTCATCGAAGGCCCGGCCGTCGGCCGCGAGGGCTGGCAGCGCTCCTGGAACTGGTGGGTCGGCGCCCCCGACCGCGGTGCCGAACCCAACTCCGGCTCCCGCGCCACCCGCTGGACCGTGGACCTCGTCACCGGCCGCGTCACGCAGGAGCACACCGACGACCTGACGGTCGAATTCCCCACCATCAACGACGCGTTCACCGGACGCGAGCACCGCTACCAGTACGCCCTGTCCTTCCCCGACGACCTCGGCATCGGCGCCCACGCCCTGGTCAAGTACGACCGCATCACCGGCGCCCGCCAGATCAAGCCGTTCGGCACCGGCCGGCTCCCCGGCGAGGCCGTCTTCGTCCCCGCCGGCAGGGCCACCGAGGAGGACGGCGGCTACCTCCTGACCGTCGTCAGCGACCTCAACTCCGACAGCTCCCGGCTCCTGGTCCTCGACGCCTCGGACCTGGACCTGCCGCCGGTCGCCACGGTCCACCTCCCGCGCCGCGTCCCCGCCATGATCCACGGCTCCTGGATCCCCGACGCCGCCCTCTGACGGGCACGATTCCCCCCTCACGGCGCCGGCACGCAACCCGCGTACCGGCGCCGCGGTCAGGTCAGCAAGCGCTCGACGGCCTCGCGAGCGCGGGCATTCGATGCCGCAGCGTCAGCCAGGGACCGGGCCAGGGCATCGATCCACTCGTCCAGGCCCACCGGACGCCGGGAGAGCACGATGCCCCGCACCTCGTGGCCGATCTCGCCCGTCACCCGTCCCCGATCCATCCGCAGCGAGAGCCGCTGCTCCCCGAGCACGACGTCCAGTTCGGCGACCGAGCCGTCGCGCCCGGCCAGCCGTTCCGCCACGGAACGTCTGCGCTTGACCCGTACGGCGCCGGGCGGCAGCGAGTCCGCCAGATTCACCGACAGCACTCCGACGTAGAGGCCCAGGTCCGCGCTGTCCCGGCGCAACGCCGCCGCCAGCAGCTCCACTTCCTGCTCAGGCATCGAGGCTCAGCACCGTCGTCGGCCGGTCGATGACGTGATCGTCGCGCAGCGGGCGCACCGCCGTGCCGATCGCGAAGAACTCAGTGGTGTGCGAGCCCCAGGAGTGCGAGTGCTGCCGCAGCCGGACCGCCACGATCCCCTCGGCCTCCAGGGCCTCCGCCTCCGCCCGCATGCGGCTCATCGCCAGCTCGCGCGCATCGTAGAGCGCCTGGGTGAACGGCTCGATCTCGACATTGCGGCCGGCGGTGCCCAGCGCTTGCGCGAAGCGCTGGTGCGCCACGTGGTAGACGCACGACCCCATGACCATGTCCAGCGGCGCGTATCCGGCCCGGACCAGTGTCCAGAATTCCTGGCCCGACAGGTCCGAGGTGAACGGCTTGCCCTTGTTGTTGAGCCAGGTCCCGCCCGGCCCGGGGTCCGCACCGTCGGCCTTCACGGCCGTACCGACCGCGATGAACTCGGCGATGTCCGAACCGAACTCCTTGAACTCGATGTCGAGGCGCACCCCCACGATCCCGTCCGCCCCCAAGGCGCTCGCCTCCGCCTCCATCCGGCTCATCGCCAGCTCGCGCGCGTGGTACATGGCCTGTGACAGCTTGGTGAGTTCCTGGTTCTTGGACCACCGGCCGAGCTGGATGCCGACGTGGTAGACCGAGGAGCCGAGGACCAGGCCGAGCGGTCGGAAGCCGGCCTCGCGCACGAGCAGGAACTCGTTCACCGTCAGGTCCGACGTGAAGAGCGAGCCCTTCTCACCCGGTTCGAGCCGCGCAAGCCGCCGCATCGCGTCCTCGGCCATGCCCTCCGCCGTCGGCTGCGCGGCTTCCGCGGCCCGTTCCCGCCCTGTTCGCTCGGTCATGTCAGCGCTCGCGCTCCAGTCTCATGATGGTCAGTGGCCTTCTTCCGGAGGACCGCTCGGAGCGGCCGTACCGGGCCAGGGTGGTGCCGGTGAAGACCGCCTCCGCGGTGAAGTCGCGCGCGTACCCGAACGTGGGGCACTCGATCTCCCGCACCTGCAGCTCCACCTCGTCCACCACCACTCCGTCGCCGCCGTGTTTCGCCGCTTCGAGGGCCAGCTGGTTCCGGGCGCTGTGGCGGACGTGGTCGAGAAGGTGGGTATAGCCGTCGACTTCCTGGTTCCCGGCGGTCCAGGACGTCCGGCGGGAGGTGCGCCAGTCGTCGTGCCGGGCCTCGACGGCGATGCCGAAGGTGATTGCGGTGGGAACCCATCCGGCGAGGACGAGCTTGGCGAAGTCCTGGCCGCCCAGGTGCGCGGTGAAGGGCAGACGCGGCCGGATGCGCGACCGGGCCCGGACGGCGGTGCCCAGCGCGGTGAACTCCAGGCCCACCTCCGAGACCCCGTCGACCCGCAGCCGCAGCCCGACAACCCCGTCGCCGCCGAGGGCGCGGCACTCGGCCACCGCACGGGCCACTACCGCCCTGCGCGCCGCGTACAGCGTCCTCAGCAGCGGCGAGAGAGACGCACTCCACGCCGAGGACGGCACCTTCCTGCCGTCGGTGACCGACCATGAGCCCGGGCAGCCCCAGAGGCCGGTGTACCCGATGTCGAATACGGCCGTGCCGAGCACCTGCCCGACCGGCTCGAAACCGACGCCCTTGATCGCCGCGAACTCCTCGGCCGACAGCGCCGAGTCCCAGGCGCGACCGGACCGGGCCCCTGCCGTTCCGCCGTCGGGGGCCGCCGACGGACCGGTATCTCGTCGGTATGTCATCGGCCCCTCTGCCATCAACCTGCCGGCTCATCGCGCGGATCGCCCGCCCCTCGGCAGCGTATATCACCGGAACGATCAACGAGACGGTGATCACGAGTGCCAACGCCCTCGCCCATTCGGCCCCTTGGACACGCAGCCCGCACCGTCGGCCATCAGAGCCGGGTGCCGTTCCTTGAACTGGTTAAGCGCAGATCAACTGAACCTTAAAGGTGTCTTTGGTGTCCTGGCTCCCGTGTCGACCAAGTGGCCTCGGTGTGAGCGCCGTACTCCCTACGACCTCCGCGGGTGTCGAGGTCGTGACCTGCTTCTTTGGACGTAGTACATGTGCCGCGAGCCGCGCGGTGCGCCCGCGGAGTGGCCGGAGCCGGCCCGCGGATGGATTCGGGAGGACGGTGAGGGGACTGAACTCGGGTGCGGTCGCGCTCGTATGCAGGACGTGAGGTGGGAGCGTCCATCGGATCGAGGAGTGTCAATGTCCCGGAAGCGGACGATGAGTCTCAAGAAGAAGCTCGTGCTCTCTGTGGTCTCGGGAGCCCTGGTAACCGGAGGTGTCGCCGTGACCATGGCGACCGGTAACGCCGCCGTCCCGGATGTCGTGTGTCCGGGGTCGACGGTGACGTTGTCGGGTGAGGCGGGTGCGCCGGCGGCGAGTAGTGGGACGTTCCCGGTGGGGACGAAGCTGAAGGTGACGAACCTCGACAACGGTCGTGCGACGACGGTGACGGTGACGGGCCCGTCGGGTAGTTGTGCCCTGCTGAACAATGCGGCCTTCGAGCAGGTGCGCGAGCCGGGCAAGAACCTGATCCGTCGGGCGCGCATCGAACGCGTGAGCTGACCGGCCGGGACCCGTTCGGGACACCGAGAGAAGCCACGGCGGGCACGGGGCACGCCGTCCCCGCCGTGGCATCGGTTCCTGCGGATGCTGCCGCACGCTGCGGCCGGGTCCTGCGGGTGGCCCCGTACGGCGGCTCGGCTCAGCCCGCCGCGTCGCGGCCCTCCGGCTCGCCGGTCCACTCCGCCCAGTCCAGACCGAGCGTTTCGGCCAGCCGCTCCAGCGCCGCGGCCGTACGTCCGTGGGCGACGAGCTCGTAGTCGCCGTAACCGGTGTTGTGCGCGACGATCACGTCGACACCGCCGAAGTACTCCGTGCAGGATCCCAGTTCACGCCACGGGAAGAACCCCATGGGCTGCAGTCCGGCCCGGAGCCGGGTCACCACCTCGGGGTCGACCGAGTTCTCCTCGGCAGTCCAACCGTATTCGGCGGGCAGCCGGGTGACGGCGAGCTGGAGGAGGAACTCGGAGACCGAATGGCTCTGGAGCAGCCACGACTCCCGGCCCTCCTCGTCCACCCCGGAGACCAGCACCTGCGGGTCGGCGAGATGGGCGCGGGCCGCGGGGTAGCCCCACTCGTTGCAGAACTGGTTCTCGGCCATGAACACGCAGACGCGCGGGTCTTCCCCCGGCCCGACGAACGGGTTGCCGTCGGCCAGCCCGCCGGAGACGCCGTAGCCGCTGGGGTCAGGCCGGATGGTGGGCGGCCAGACCGGGTTGGTCTCGTACACCTCCCACCGGTCCGCCAGCGAGTTGAACTCCAGGTCCCACCATTCGTCCAGCGCGGCCGGGATCGCTAGCGAGCGATCGACGTCATCCGGCCCGTCGTCACTCGGGTCGGTCGAGGCCGCCGCCCGCAGGCGAGCGACGTACGACTTGTGCCCGTCCGGGGCACTCCCCGGCCGGGACCCACCGCCGGCAGGCCGGTACCCCCACTCCTCCTGGAACCGGCGCAGCAGATCCCATCGCGTGCCGGAGTCCACCGCGTCCGCGCGGCGCGCCTGCTCCAGCCACTCGTGGAAGCGTCCGTAATCGATCTCTGTCACGGGCGCAGATCCTACAATCCAACGCCGCTGTCCTACCGGCTACCGGCTACCGGCTACCGGCTACCGGTTTCCCGGAACGGACCGGTGGGTCGTCAGGCGACGAGTGCGTAGATGCTGCTGGCGGTCAGCCAGAGTCCGGCCAGCAGCGAGAGGGTGATGAGCAGCTGCTCCTGGTGGTGCTCCAGCCAGGTCCGCAGGGCGTGGAGCCGGGCCTGCGCGGCACTCGGCGCCCAGACGGTGTACAGCTCCATGACCAGGAGGCTGAGGGTGGCCAGCACGCAGTAGCCGGTCAGGGCGAGCCAGTCGGAGAGGGAGGAGAGGTCGGCGTCGACGACCGTGGCGGCGCCGGCGCCGACCAGGGCCCACGGCTGGAGCAGCCAGGCGAGTGCGGCGGCGGTGCCGAGGGAGGCGTTGTCGATGCGGGCCGTCCAGCTCGGTGGCCGGTACGGGCGGGGCAGCCCCCGGATCCGGTAGCTGCCGAACAGGACCAGGCCGACGCCGATCGCGAGTTTGGCGGCGACCGCGGCGGTCGACGGCGTGCTGTGGTGGACGGGCGGCGTCCCGCCGGTCAGCAACACCACCAGGGCGACCACCACGACCAGGTTGGCCAGCCAGGACAACAGGAAGACGAGGCCCTTGCGGACGCCGCGGCGCGACGCGAGCAGCAGGATGAAGGCGCTGTTGTGCAGCGGACCGAGGGTGATGGCCGTGCCGATCACGACCAGGTCGACGACCATCGGCACAGCCGCTCCCGGAGGTCAGGGCCGCCCGGTGTACCCGGACGGGCGTTCTGCGCGGGCGTGCCCGGCGGGCAGGGCTGCCGGTGCCGGCGCGGCTCCGCATCCCGACTCTGCGGCCAGTGGCCCGGCAGGTCAAGCGGGCCACGCCGGTGCCCCGAACGCCTCCGCTCTCCACGGGCAGCGCCGGGGCCTCCCCGATCCGCGGGCAGGCCGCTTCGGCGCCGACCGCGCCCACCGGTACGACGGGCGCGCCGGTCCGGACCGCGGGACGGGGCAGGCCCTCCACGGTCGGGGCCGCCTGTCGGATGCTGTAGGCTTGATCTTGAGCTCGCGGCCGTGATGAGCGGTTGTGGGACTGGCGTTGGTGGTCCAAGGAAAGGCACCCCACTTCCTGTGGGGGGATGCAGGTGCAAGGCCTGCCCAGCGCTCCATTCAAGCTTCGGCCCTCCCCGTGGGAGGGCCGAAGCTTTTCTGCTTTTGGGGAAGCTCCTGGCCGAGCGTCAGGCCGCCGACTTCAAGAACCCGTGTCAGGCCCGGCGCGGACACTGCTGCCGGCCGTGGCCCAGCGACCAGCGGTGCAGCCGGTCGCCGTCGTGCGTGAGCCAGGTGCCGTCTCCCAGCACGGTGACCTCCTCGCCCACCGGCCCCGGGTAGTCCAGTCGGCCGAGCGGCACCACGTCGATCCGTTCATCCCCCGTTGCGTTCACGACATGCATGCTCGCAAGCGCCGCACGGCCTCCGCCAGCCGGTTCCGTGGCCGGTGGCCCCCGCGGCCGGAAGTTGACATCCCCGACGCCCGCGAATTACCTTCGCCATTATTTCAGCACCTTAACCATCCACTTCGTTAAGTAGCTGCCGCACCACCAGAGGAAGGCGCAGATGACCCCCGACCAGCACGGAGCGGCCGTCGCGGCCGAGACCGCCGCATTTGTTGCCGCGGTCACGGCACGCGATCTCTCCACCCCGGTGCCGACCTGCCCCGGCTGGACCCTGGCCGACCTTGCGCAGCACGTCGGCAGCGTGCAGCGCTGGTTCAGCGAGCTGCTTCGCCGGCGCATCCAGCAGCCGCCGACCAGCCGCGATGTCGACCTGCGCCTGCCGGAGCGCGCCGGCGATCTCCCGGACTGGCTGACCGCCGGCGCGGCGGAGGCCGCGGAGGTGTTCGCGGCCACCGACCTGGACGCGCCGATGTGGGCTTGGGGGGTCGACCAGCACGCCCGGTTCTGGGTCCGGCGCATGCTCTTCGAGACCCTCGTCCACCGGGCCGATGCCGACATCGCGCTGGGACTTCCACCGCACATCGACCGCGCACTGGCGGTCGACGGCATCGACGAGTTCCTCACCAACCTGCCGTTCGCATCCTCCTTCGCGCCGCTGACCGCCCGACTGCGCGCCCCCGACAGGGCCATTCGCTTCAGCTGCACGGACGGCGAAGGCCAAGGCGGCGGCGACTGGCTGGTCGGCTTGCGCCCCGACGGGTTCGCGTTGGTGGCCGACCGGGCCGAGGCGCGTACGGCAGACGCCGCGGTCCGGGGAACGGCCTCGGACCTCCTGCTGCTGCTCTACGGCCGCCGGGACCGCCGAAGTGACGCCTTCCGGCTGCTCGGCGATCCGGACCTGCTCGATCACTGGTTCGCCCACTCCGCGTTCTGAGCCTGTCCGTCCTCGTCGGTCATATCTGCCCTGCGGGATCCGTCATGGACATGACGGCCCTGCACCTGGTCTGACGAGCCTCACAAGGCCGGCCTTACGCGCTCCTGTGCCGGGGCGGCTACTCGGCGAACGAGGTGCGGTAAGCGCGGGGACTGGTCGCCAGGCGGGATGTGAAGTGCTGCCGCATGGTGACTTCGCTGCCGAAGCCGGACCGGCGGGCGATCTCGGGCATGGGCAGGTCGGTGCGTTCGAGGAGTTTCTGCGCCGCTGCGATGCGGTGGTCCACGAGCCAGCGCAGCGGGGTGGTTCCGGTGGCCGCCGCGAAGTGGCGGGCGAAGGAACGCGGCGACATGCCGGCACGGGCGGCGAGCGAGGACACGGTGAGCGGCTCGTGGAGGTGCGTCAGGGCAAAGGCGCGCACCTCGGCCAGCGCGTCCGCGTCGCGGCTGGCGTGCGCGGTGGGGTGTTCGATGAACTGGGCCTGGCCGCCGGTCCGGAACGGGGCGGTGACCATGGAGCGGGCGATGGTCGCGGCTGCTTCCGCACCGTGGGCGGCGCGCACCAGGTGCAGACACAGGTCGATGCCGGCGGCGGTTCCGGCGGAGGTCCACAGGTTGCCGTCCTCGATGAACAGGGCGTCCGGCTCGACCTGCACCCGTGGGTGGCGGGCCCGCAGCAGATCCGTCAGGGCCCAGTGGGTCAGCGCCCGGCGGTCGTCGAGGAGCCCGGCCTGCGCGAGGGTGAACGCGCCGCCGCAGAGCGCGGCGATGGTGGTGCCGCGGGTGTGAGCGCGGCGCAGCGCCGCGAGGACCGGTTCGGGCGCCGGGGTGACATGGTCGTCCAGTCCCGGCACCAGGATCAGCTCGGCGCGGGGCAGCCAGGCGAGGGTGCGGTCCGGTGTCAGTGCCAGCCCGCCGCGCATCGGTACCGGCTCGGGGCCCGCGGCCACCCGGCGCAGCTCGAACGCGGGCACCCCGCGGTCGGTGCGGTCCGCGCCCCACACCTCCGTGATCACCGAGACGTCGAAGGCCCGGATGCCGGGGAAGGAGAGGAGGGCGATGCGGTGGGCGGCCGGTGCCGTTCGGGTCATCCTGGCAGTAAACCATCGATCGCTGTCTTTTCGCCTCCTGTGAGCGGGCTCGGCCGGGGCGGCAGGATGAGGGCATGGAGATCACACAGAACGCAGCGCTGGTCGTGGTGGACGTACAGAAGGGCTTCGAAGAGTCGGAGTACTGGGGACCGCGCAACAACCCGGCCGCCGACGGGAACATCGCCTCGCTCATCGCGGCCTGGCAGGACACGGACCGGCCGGTCGTCTTCGTACGGCACGATTCGAACACGCCCGGCTCGCCGCTGCGGACGGGGTACGAGGGGAACGACTTCAAGGAGTACGTCGAGGAAAGGCGCGGCAAGGGCCGCGGGCCGGAGCTGCTCGTCACCAAGTCGGTGAACTCGGCGTTCTACGGCACCCCCGACCTCGACGACTGGTTCAAGAAGGCGGGGACCACCCAGGTCGTCCTGGTCGGCATCCAGACCAACATGTGTGTGGAGACCACCGCCCGCATGGGCGGAAACCTCGGCTACGACGTGCTGGTCGCCCTCGACGCCACCCACACCTTCGACCTGGCCGGCCCGGACGGCTGGCACCTGACGGCCGACGAACTGACCCGCGCGAGCGCCGTCTCACTGCACGGCGGCGGCTTCGCCCGGGTGGTGAAGACCGGCGAGCTGATGGCCGCCGTCCGCTCCTGAGCGCGCGTCACCGCCAGGCAGTGGCCTCGGTGGCATGCAGACAGTAGGTCTCGTACGTGCTCTTGCCGCCCGCTTTCGGAATCGCGCAGGCCGTGATCTGAAAGTCGCCATCCGGAACGGCGACCATGTGGGTGAACCTGTCATCCCCGTACTCGACCTCTGAGGTCCTCTTCGCTCCGCCCGCGACCTGCACGGTGACCAGGTCTCCGGGGTTTCCCCGTTCGATCCTCGCCCAGGCGGCCTTGCAGTCCTCGCTGCGCCGAATCTGGAGAAGCGCAGGGTTGTTGATCTCGGGTTTGAACGTCCGGGCGTCTTCTCCGCAGCCCTGGTTCTGGGGGTTCTTGCCCTCGCAGGCTTCGCCGGGGCAGGTCGGCTCATCGAGCAGGGCCTTCATCAGGTGATCCCCGAGCGGGGTCACGAAGGCGGCCAGAAGCGCGCCGAACATGGCGACAACCAAGGCCAAGGCTGTAGCGCCGGCGAACCAGGGGCGTCTGCCCGCGGGCGGCTGCGGCGGGCGGCCGGGGGGCTCCGCAGTGTCGCCGTCGGTGTCACTCGTGGTCATGGACGCACAGGTTGCTTTCCCCGCGTCCCGGAGGCAAGGCGCACACACGGGGGCACGGAGACCATCACGTTCCCCATGCGTGCGCCCCCGAGTCGGTCAGCCGCCTCCCCTGTGGAGGAAGAGGAGGAGGTCGTGCGCTTGGGCGGGGGTCAGGTCGACCGGAACTTCCCGGGGAGCCGGTTTCCCACTGGAAATGGCGAGGAGGCAGGCCTCGGCTTGTTCGGGTGGGACGCTGTCGAGGATCTCGTTGATCAGTTTCATCATCTCTTCGTCAGAGAGTGATTCCGGATCGTTGAGATCCTCCGGCTTCTTCTTGTCCATTTCCGACCTCGTTGCGTAGTCATGTGATCGAACCTGCTTGCCCTTGCCGCAGGCGGGCGCAGTCCGTGATCCACCATGGCGAATCGGTACGCCGGAGTCGCTGAGACCCGCTCGCATGCCATGCGAACGAGCGAGCCCCGATGCAGCAGGCTCCGCCCCCCAGCCGTGCCGGGCGTACGAGCCTCGGCGAGGCAGCGCCGCCCGACCCCCGGCGGACCGCCTTGGGCTTCCGTTCCTTCAGCCGGTGTGGAGGATTCGGAAGCGGTCGGCTTCTGCCGGGTCCCGATCGACGACTTGGACGGGCGGCCATGCCCACTGCCACACGCTGATGCCCGGCGTACGGGAGAACCGGATCGGTCCGCGGGTGCCCTCGACCGCCACGCGTGGCCATGCCCCGGCGATGGCCGCCCGGTCCGTGCCGTAAACACGCAGCACGTCGGCGAGGACGGCGACGGCGTCCCAGCCCTCGAAGGCGACGAAGGAGGGTGCTTCGCCCAGCCGCTCGCGGAGCTCCTTCCCGACGCGTTCGCCGAGCGGGCCGAGACGCTCGGGCAGGTAGCGCAGGAACGGGATCCCGGCGCCGTCCTCGCCCAGCGCCGCGGCCCATGCGGCGAACTCCGGCTGCCCGGCCGGGGCACCGATCAGGATGTCCGCAAGCCGCCGGTCGCCGCGGACCGCCTTGACGATCGGTACCGCGGGCTCCGGATGGCCGGCCAGCAGGAGGAGTGCCGTCGCACCGTGGTCGACGAGCGCGCCGCACAGGGCTTCGGGGGTGAGGGCGTTCGCGTCGAGTTCGATGACGGTGCCGCCGCGGGGAGCGAGGCGGTCCCGCAGGACACGGATCCCGGACGCCCAGTAGACGCTCGGCTGGGCCGCCACGGCGATCCGCCGCCGGCCCGAGCCGAGGAGGAAGTCCGCGTAGATCCGCCAGCCGCGGGACTGGACCGGGGCCAGACGCGCGACGCAGTCCGTCGGCTGCTCGGTGAGCGCGTCGAGCACTGCGGAGGAGCAGAGGAACGGCAGGCCGAGGGCGTCGGCCCGGGCGGCCGCGGCACGGGCGACGACGCTGTGGTACTCGCCCACCACGGCGGCCACGCCCAAGCCGACCAGTTCGTCCACGGCCGCCGCGGCCCGCTCCGGATCGGCCGCGGTGTCCCGGACCAGCAGCTCCAGCGGTCTTCCGTCGATCCCGCCGGCGTCGTTGACCTCGCGAACGGCCAGGTCGAGGCCTGCGAGCAGGTGCCGGCCCGCCTCGACCCAGCCGGGCCGCGTCAGCGGGACGAGGGCGCCGATCCGGACGGACAACCCGTCGGTCCGCTCGGATCCGGACGGCAATGGTGGCGTGTTCATGAGGTGGCGTCTCCTCCAGGACGATGCGGCCGTGGTCCACCCGGATCGCGCGGTGGCCGGACCCGACGGTCCGCCTTCATCACGTACCTTGACCAGGACGGCCAGGGGTGCCCGCTCGGTGGAATGACAATGGTGGTAGGCGAGTTCGCCGGTGCTGCGGTTACGGCGGACCAGGAGCCGGCGCCTGCCCGGCGCCGGCTCGGCGAGATCGATGACGGCCCAGTCGTGGAACCGCTGCCCTTCGCACCGCGTCCGGCCGAGAGCTTCTGTCAGGCCAGCTTCGGCACCTTCTCGGCCAGGGCATCGGCACGGAACCTGCCCGCACCGGTGGTCATTTCGACTGAGCAGGCCACCGCGAGAACATAGCCGATGCCGCGTTCTTCCAAAGCCGTGCGCAGTTTCGGGTTGCCGCCGTTCAACGAGATCGGTCCGGCCTGCCTGGACCCTTGGTGGGCGGGAGGCCGTCCCCACCTGCTCGGCCCGGACGACGAGGACTTCGTCGTCCAGACGGCCACCACCCGCCCGACCAAGCTCGGCCAGCCCTTCACCCGCTGATCCATCCGCAAACTGCCCGCCTACCTGCGCAAGGTGTACGGCCGGGTGATCCGCATCGACCGCGAGGCCCTGCGCTGCCTGCTCGCCCGAGGCAGCGTCACCTTCCAACGCACCAAGACCCGGAAGCAGTCCACCGACCTGCACCCGCCGCGCACTGTCCCCAGTCGAGCACGAGCCGCCCACAGGAGCGCGCGCACAACCGACAGATGCGTCACAAGTGCGCGTTTTACGCGTTCGGGTCCCAGTCTGCGAGCTGCTCCATCGGCTCGGTGTCGCCGGTGGTCTCCAGGCCGTCGAGCGGGACGCGCTCGTAGAAGTAGAGGACCAGTTCGCTCGCTGCGCCTCGCATCGCCATGTCGCCCGGCTCCGCGTCGGCGGCGAGGTCGTCGCAGCGGACGCCGTCGGCGTTGAGGGTCAGGCGCCAGGAGCGGCCCTCGGTCGTGTGCAGGTCGATGGTCGCCGGCTTGAACGGCCAGGGGACGGTCGTCGCCGAGACGGTCGTCAGGAACTCGTCGACGCCCTCGACCGCGACGTCCGTCGGCAGCGGCTGTGCGGCCCCCTGGGTGAGCTGTACGTCGTAGGTGTGGACGGCGATCTCCTGGATCTGGTGCCGGGCCACGGCTCCGCTGGTCTCCGGGGCCTGCGAGCGGCCCCACCAGGTCCAGCAGCCGCGGTCCGGGCCGGCCTCGCGCATCGCGTCGAGCATGAGCTCGGTCGACTCGGCGAGCCAGGCGTCCAGGGCTTCGCGGTCGCGGGGCGCGGTCGGGGCGCCCTTCGGGTCCGTCTTCGCCGGGGGCTCAGCGTCCGGGCCCGCCGCGACGATGGCGGCCTGGCGGCGGCGGCCGTCGCCGAGGTGCTGCGCCAGTTCGCGCAGCGTCCAGTCAGGGCAGGTCGGGACCTGGACGTCAAGGTCGGGGGCGGACGCGATCGCGGCGCGGAATGCGGCCGAGCGGTCTTCGATCAGCCGCAGGACCTCGGGGAACTCCAATATGTTGTGCACCTCGGTGGTGTATCACGGCGCTCCGGCCACCGGGTAGCGAATTTGTCGGACGAATGCTGGTCGCCAACGGCGACTTCGACCGTTATGGGACCTACCATCTGGGCCAAGAGCACCAGCGCAGGTAGGCGTGCAGCGCGCGGGCCTGGACCGTGTGGTTCGGATGGTTCGAGTGGGCGAGTGAACTGCCGCAGCGGCCCGAAGTGCGCCTCGATCGGTTTGCCCAGGACGCGTTGGTGGGCGTGAAGCGCAGGTGGACGTTGTTGTTCTTCGCCCAGCGCAGGATCTTCTTGCCGTTGTGGGCGGACAGGTTGTCGAGGATCACGTAGACCGGGGCGCCGTCGGGGCGGGCGGCGCGGATCGAACGGAGTGCGGCGAGGGTGCGCTTGTAGGTCGCCGGGAGCCGGTCGGGCCATCGCTGCTCGGCCCGGCTGCAGCCGGCGGTGGGGCGGATGCCGAGCGGGCCGAACTCGTCGAACGCGAATGTCCGGTCGGGGAAGCAGTCCAGGACGTGCTCGATCCGGTCGAGTTTGGCCTGGTAGCCGGGGCCGGTGGACTCCTTCCGGGTCTTGTGCGTTGGAAGGTGACGCCGCGTCGGGCGAGCAGGCAGCGCAGGGCCTCGCGGCCACCGAGGGTCCAGGCAGGCCGGGCCGATCTCGTTGAACCGGTGGATCATGTCCCGCACCGTGTCCTCGTCGGCCTGCACCAACTGGGCGATCACTGGAACTCGGTTGCCGCCGGCCGAGGCCAGCAGCATCATCGCCCATCGACAGCGCACTGTGTCGGTGCTGCCCCGGCGCACGATCCGTCGTACCTGCTGGCCCTCCTGGTCGGTCAGCCTGCTGATCTCTCCAACCGGTTCCGGCCCCGCCGCCGCCAACCACGGTAGACGTTCCCGGTCAGAGCACTAGCGCGGCCAGTCGGGGGCCGGGTCCTCGCCGAGGAGGGGGCGGATGGCGCCGAGGAGGGCGCCGATGCTGACGTCGCGCAGCTCGGCGCGGGTGCAGGTCGGCTGCGTGAGCCAGTCCACGCACAGGATTTGGACGAAGACCAGCCAGCTCTTGAGGATGCCCGACACGGTCAGCCGGGTCGCGTCGTCGGCGAGCGGGAGGACGCCGAGGAGGCGTTCGCGCAGCGCATCGAGCTCATCGGTGACGATCGTTTGGATCAGGGGGTCGCCGGCGAGGAGGCGGTTGGCGGCCAGGACGGTGTTGCGGTTCTCGGCGAAGTACGTGATGTGCGCGTCCAGGCCTTCGGTGAGCTGCTCCACCAAGGTGTCCGCGGGGTCGAGCCGGGTCTTGTCGAGCAGTTGCTCGGCGACCTGCCGGTAGAGGGCGGCGAAGAGGTCCCGCTTGCTCGGGAAGTGCTGGTAGAGCAGCGCGCGGGAGACCCCGGCGCGCTCGGCGACGTGCTCCATCAGCACGTCGTCGTACGGGTGCGCGGCGAAGAGCTGCGCGGCGACGCCGAGGAGTTGGGCACGGCGTTCGGTGGGACTGAGCCGCTTGCGGGGAGACACGAGAACAGATTACTTGACATGCGTCCAGTAGGGGCGGCTAGCTTGGTAGACACGCGTCTAGTAGGCGAAGGCGAAGGGGATGGTGATCAACGATGGCCAAAGCCAAGATCCTGCGGGGGCTCGTCCGGACGATGGGGTACACCTGTCTCGCGATCGGGCTCCTGCACGTACTGCTCGGCAACCGCTCGATCCTGGGCGCCGATTCGGCCGGACCGACCATAGACAGCCTCGGACGGTTCCTCGGGGCGATCTTCGCCGGGTACGGGCTGGCCTGGCTCTGGGCAGCCCGGCAGTCACCCATCCCCGCGTGGGCAGTGCGCGGGCTGGCCGGGGTGTTCCTGCTGGGTGCTCTCGGACGGCTGCTCTCGCTCGCCGTAGCCGGATGGCCGCACTGGTTCCAGGTGGTGCTGGCGGCCCTTGAACTGGTGCTGTCCCCGGTGCTCTTCTGGCTGGCGGACGCGGAGGAGAAGGCGCTCGCCGTGGGCGGTGAACGGGCGGGCGCATGACACCGCCACGTCCTGCTCGAACTCCCGCCCGCCGTCCCGGACATCCACTGGCATCCGGCCGGGACGCCGAACCGCACTGCGGACTCCCGCGCCCGTACGGACGGTGAACGCGGGGTCCCCGGCGCCGCGGCCTCAGACGTGCCCGGAGGACGCGGACCCCGGTCGGCCTGACCGCCACCCCGCCACTCGTTCGGCATCGGCGATCAGGCGTGGCGCCACCGGTTCCGCCCGGGAAGCTGCGCCAACAAACGCCACAGGCTGTTGCACACGTTCGCGTGCGTGTGGGGAGCTCAGGACCGGTAGCGGAGCATTCGGCCGAGAACCTTCCCGGGGCTGATGCCGAGGCCGGCAGCGATCCGGTCGTCCGGGACCTGGTCCTGCATGAGGTGGTAGGCGGCGGTACCGGCAGTTCGGGCGATGCATCGCTCCGGCACGGCGACCGCCCGCAGCGCGGCAAGCGGGTCGCAGTCGGTGAGCTTCTCCAGCTCGGCGTCGACCTGTACCAGCAGTTCCTGCAGACCTGCCGGCAGGGGCACGGCCCCGGCCTCGATGCCGGCGATGTGCTCCTGCCAGTCGTCCTGCGGCCCGCCGGTGTCCAGCGAGACCGGCAGCAGCTCCTCGTCGACGTCCCAGTCGATCGGGTACGACTGTTCGCCGCGCCATCCGCAGGAGCATGCCGCCCGTACGCGTGTGGCCCTGGGGCTGCCGAGGGTGCCGTCGTAGTCCCACCAGTCGGTGCTGGTGTGGAAGTCGGCTCCGCTGCCCACGTCATGGATCAGGGGCTTGGGTTCGCTGCCGTCGTCGAGGACGGCAGCGGGCCGACCGTCGTGCTCGCCGGCGAACTCGTTCGTCTGCCACATGTGTGCCTCCAGCTTCCGCACCGCGAGGTGCGCCTGCGGCGACGATGCCGCACGCTGAGGGCTGCCGGGACACTTTGGGGAAAATGCCCCTCAGGGGGTTCGCTGCCGCGACGGGCACGGGCACGGGCACGGGCAGGGGCAGGGGCAGCCTGTCAGGTGCTGTAGGCTTGATCTTGAGCTCGCGGCCGTGATGAGTGGCTGTGGGACTGGCGTTGGTGGTCCAAGGAAAGGCACCCCACTTCCTGTGGGGGGATGCAGGTGCAAGGCCTGCCCAGCGCTCCATCCAAGCTTCGGCCCTCCCCACGGGAGGGCCGAAGCTTTTCCATTTCCGGGCCGGTCCGGTTCGCGCATTCCTGTCGACGGATGCGCGTGCGCGCCCAGCGGCTGCGGGCGGTGCCCGAGACGGTGATCCGGCAGGACCCCGGGAGCGGCATGGGTCAGGACGCCGGCCCGCGCCCGTCCCGCAGCCGCTCGGCGAAGGCCCGCGAGGCGGCCAGGTCCCCGGCGTTCGGCCGCTCCTTGTTGATGCCGCCGACGAGTTTGAAGGGCGTCCAGGTGTCGAACGCCCGGCACGAGAAGCTCCCGTCCACCTCAAAGCCTTTGCCTTCGAGGAGCTGGACCACGGGGCGGGTGAAAGGCGCCAGCGGTAGCTCGGGGAGCCCGCTGGTGGCGAACACGAACGCCCGCCCCCGCCCGGAGGGAAGTGCCTTGACGAAGTTGGTCAGGCGGGGGTGGAGCCTGCTGTAGAAGACGCCCGAGCCGAATCCCACGAGGTCGGCGCCGGCCAGCTCCGCCAGGTCGGCCTGCTCGGGGGAGACGACGTTCGCGCCGAGTGCCTGTGCCATGGTGTCGGCGACGCGACGGGTGTTCCCGTGCGACACGGAGGCGCACACGATGACGGTCTTCATCCTCACGATCCTTTCTCTCGCTTCCGTGACGAGGACAGTGCAGCGGCGTCAGATGTGACACCACTCGAATGTGATGGCAGACACACCGCATGGGGGCAGGCGGCCCACAGCCCGCAGCGTTCGCCCCGGCCTGGGCGCGGGTGGCGGTGCGCGTGCCGGCGGGAGCCCGGGTGGGGAGCGGGGGAGAGGCGGCGTGGGCGGTGCCGATCGCGGAGGGGCGGCAGCTGGGGTGGGGAGCCGACCGTGCGCCTCGCGAAGTGCTCGGCGGTCTTGTCGTCGGTGGGTGAAGACTCCGGTTCCGGTTCCGGTTCCGGCGGCTTGGACACGGAGCGTCGCCCGCAGGGGACGTGCCGCGCCGTGGGGTGGGGCAACGCGACATGCCTCCATCGCCTGATGTATGCCTTGCGCATGGATTTCCGCTGGCGATCCTTCGTTGCCCGCCTCTCCCGGCGTGGCGGGCGGCTGCTCCTCGCCGTGCCCTTCGCGCTGATCGCGGCGGTCACCGTGGTGGACGTCCTGGTGCCCCCCGACGTCCATCTGGGACCGTTCCTGATCGCCGCACCCGCGGTGACGGCGTCGTTCGCGGGCCCGCGTATGACGGCCTTCGTCGGCGCGGTCGCCGTACTCGCCCAGTCGCTGGTGGCGGTCGCGCGGACGACCCTCACGGACCTCAACCACACGTACCAGATCATTGCGCTGGTCCTGATCTCGATCATCGCGACCTTCTTCGCCTACCTGCGCGAGCGGGACGAGAGCAGGCTGACGCGGCTGCGCTCCATCGCCCACGCCGCCCAGAGCGTCGTCCTGCGCCCGCTCCCCAGCCGGGCGGGGCCGTTGCACATCGCCTCGGTCTACCTGGCAGCCGAGGAGGAGGCGCAGATGGGAGGCGACCTGTACGCGGCGGCCCGTACGGCGTCCGGGACCCGGCTGCTGATCGGGGACGCCAGAGGCAAGGGGCTCGACGCGATCAGCGAGGCGTCACTCGTCCTGGGCGCTTTCCGGGTCACGGCCCGCCGCGAGCAGGAGCTGCCGGCACTGGTCGGGCACCTGGAGGCAGGAGTCGGATCGGCGGAGGAGGCCGGGGGAGTGACGGGGGCCGGATCCGATGCCGACGAGGCAGCCGACAGCACGGACACGGGCGAGGCGTTCGTCACCGCGCTGGTGCTCGACATCCCCGATCGCGAGCCGGTGGTACGGCTCGTGAACTGCGGGCACCCGCCGCCGCTGCTCCTCAGGGAGGGGCGGGTGATCCCCCTCGACACGGCAGACGCGAGCCCTCCGCTGGGACTGTCGGACGTCCTCTCCCCCGACGTGACGGTGGAGACCTTCCCCTTCGACGTCGGCGACGTCCTGCTGCTCTACACGGACGGAGTCGTCGAGGCCCGTGACCGCAGGCGAGCCTTCTACCCCCTTGCGGAGCGGCTCACGGCCTGGGCCGGGAACGATCCGCCGACGCTGCTCAGCCGTCTGCGGGCCGACCTGCAGGCCTACGCGGGTGGCCATCTCGGCGATGACGCGGCACTCGTTGCGGTCGAGCGCCTCGTATGGCCGAAGCCGTAGCCGCCGGTCCGGCCGTGGGCCCGGTCGGTCTGACGACGGTCGGCGGCTGGGCGGGTGATGACCTGGCGCTCGCCTGCGTGTGCCGTGCCGAGCGGTCGGACTCCGGTGCGACGATCCACAGGGCCGTCATTTCCCTCCGTCTTCTGGAGTTCTCCGGTGCTCGAACGCAAGCAGGTCAAGGGCCGCACCCAGGTCACCTTCGTCCTCCCCGAGAACGCTCCGGACGGGCCGGTCAGCGTGGTGGGAGATTTCAACCACTGGAATCCCGCGGCTCACCCGCTGAAGGCGCGCGGTGACGGCACGCGCGCCGTCACCATCGCCCTTCCCTCCCACACCACCCATGCCTTCCGCTACCTGGCCGCCGGTGACTACTGGTTCGACGACGACAGCGCCGACGGCCACGACGGCACCAACAGCCGCCTCCACACCTGACACCCGCCCCTGCGCCCGCCGCAACGTGTCGCGCCGACCGGCGCGCGCTCCGCCGAGCAGGCCGCCCTCGGTCTACAGTGCGGTCCGTGACTGATCAAGAAGGGCAGTTCCTGGCCGCGGTTCGCGCACTTCTGACGGAGGCCGGGTTCACCGAGGGCGAGGCGGGGGCGGAGGGCATCCGCACCGTGCAGCACGCTCGCGGCGTGATGGTCGGCTGGATGCCGGAAGAGATTCGCAGTGTGCGGGTGAGGCGTCGGGGGCCGCGCCGCAGCCGCAACGTCGGCCGGAACGACCTCCCCGGGCTCCGGCACGCCTTCGGCCTGGCCCTCGCCGCGGCATTCCGGAACGCCGGCTTCACCGTCGAGACCCGCGGCGACGACTGGCTCCTCGTCGTCCAGCCCGAACACCGCCCCGAGCTGTAGGCGGCGGAAGCCGGGTCGATCCGCTCGCCGTGGCTGTCCCACTCCCCGGGTCTGCCGTGCAGGGCGCCGTGATCCGCGCCGCGGCGCAGGCCTGCTCGCCGCCTGGCTGGCCCTCGCCCTGCTTCTCATCCGCCCCAGGGGCGCCCTGCTCGCCGAGGCAGGCCGTACGCCTCCTGCCGGACCTCCTCCGCCTGCTGCGCCGCCTGGCGCGCACTGGCCCGGCACCGACGACGGCTTCACCGCCCTGGTCCGGCTGACCCGACTCCACGGCACGACGGCGGACCAACTCGCGGACGGCAGGGCGTCCTCGTCGCCGTACGAGGTCAGGAGTGCTCCGGGAGCGTGACGGCGGGGTAGTCCTCGCTGTAGGACGCGCCGTCGGCGCCGTGGTAGGTGCAGGTGCGGGCCGCGGTGTCGACCTCGTACCAGACGATCCCCGCGTCCCAGCAGCCGCGCACGAACTCGGGGAACGTCGTCTCGCCCGCCTGGTCCGCGCGCAGGGCGGCGACCAGGGCCTCCCGGTCGAGCGGCGCCGCCACGGCGAAGCCGTTGACCAGGGGTTCGCCCTGGACCACCACGTTGCCGTGCGCGGTCAGGTACAGGAAGGCGTTGGCCGGGACGGCCATGCGGCACCGGGTCACCCCGGCCTGGCGCAGGCTCTCGGCGAGGTAGGGGAAGCCGCCCACCCGGGGGCGGACCGCGGCGCCCCGTTCCATCGCGGCCCGGAGCCGGCTGATCGCATCGGTGCTGGTCATGGTGTTCTCCGTGGAGTTCCGGTGGGGTGCGCGACTACGTGGAGGTGTCACGCCGAATATGCCATCATGATGACAAACGGACAACACATTGTCGAATGTGTGAGAGGTGGAAGCAGCGGATGGCGGAGGAACTGGCCCTCCTCGTGGCCGACGTGTTCGAGGCCGCGGGCGCGTTGCGCCGAGCGGGCGAGGCGCTGGCGGCGGCCGAAGGGCAGACACAGGCCCGCTGGCAGCTGATGAGCGTGGTCAGCGAGGAGCCCCTGCCCGTGGCCCGGGCGGCGCGCCGCCTGGGCGTCGCCCGGCAGGGCGTCCAGCGCATCGCCAACGAGCTCGTACGCGACGGCCTCGCGGAGTTCCGGGACAACCCCGACCACCGCACCTCGCCCCTGCTCGCCCTCACTGCCGTCGGCCGACGCGCCCTGGCCGCGATCACCGGCCGCGCGGAGACCGCGCACCGGACGATGGGGGAGGGTCTGCCGGACGCCGATCTCGCGGCCGTACGCGAGCTGCTCCGCCGCCTGACCCGGCAGGCGGACGCCTGGGCGGAATCCGCGGCAGCCGGCCGTGCCGGGGGCGGACGGGAGGAGACGGCATGACAGTGGACGACAGCGACCCGAAGGGGCCGACGGAGCAGCTCCGGACCGCCCTGTCCGCCTCCGCGGACCCGGTCCGCGCCGAGCAGCAGCGCGCCTACCTGCGCAGCGACCTCCACCACCTGGGCGTCGGCGTGCCCGACATGCGCCGCAGCGTCACCCGCACCCGTCGGGCGCTCGGAGCGCGGCCTGCCCCGTACGTCCTCGCGCTCGCCGCGGAGCTGTGGTCCGGCCGCCAAGACGCCGAGCGGCCCGTGTACGAGTACCGCTGGGCGGCCGTGGAGCTGCTGGTGCAGTACGCGCGAGCCCTGGACGCCACGCACCTGCCGGCCGTCGAAGCCCTGCTCCGCGAGTGCCACACCTGGGCCCTGGTGGACCCGCTGGCCGTCCACTGCGCCGGCGTGATCGCCCTGCGCGACCCGGCCGCCGGGCCCGTGCTGGACCGCTGGGTCGCCGATCCCGACTTCTGGCTCCGCCGCTCCGCGCTCCTGGCGCTGCTGCCCGCGATCCGGACCGGCCGCCCCGACGGCGACCGCCTCACCCGCTACGCGGACGCCCTCGTCGACGAGCGCGAGTTCTTCCTGCGCAAGGCCCTGGGCTGGGTGCTGCGCGAAACCTCCACCCGCGACCCCGGGTTCGTCATCGCCTGGGTGGAGCGGAACGGCACCCGCGTCGCCCCGCTCACCCGCAAGGAGGCCCTGCGCCGCCTCCCGCCCGAGGCGCCGCGACAGCACGACCAGGAAGGACCGGGAGGGGAAGCGGGGAGCGGCACGGTCAGGCGGGGCTGTCGGCCGCCGGGATGTCGTCGGTCCGACTGCCGGGCGCGTCGGCCGTCTCCTCACCGGCAGCCGTCGCCGGGGCGATCAGCGGGCCGACGAGATAGGACAGCAGGCCGGCGATCTCGCGGTCGGCCTCCGCGGGGTGGCGGAAACGGGCAGCGGGGGCGATGACGTAGCGGTTGCGCCGGCCGTCCCGTATCCGCGTGAGGTACCCGTCCGCCTGCAGGTCCGTGACGATCGCCTGCACGGTGCGCTCGGTCAGGTCGCAGTTCGCCGCGATGTCGCGCAGCCGGATCCCGGGGTCCCGCGCGATGGTGACCAGAACCCGGGCGTGGTTCGTCAGGAAGGTCCAGCGGCTCCGGCGGGGACCCGTGTGCTCGTTCTCCACGTTCGCATTCTTGAGTGGTGACTCGCGAAAAGCAAATCCCGAACCATTTTTCCGGTATCACTTGACGTGTGTCCGTGGCCCCGGCAGGGTGCCGGTAAGCGGAAGCAGGCTTCCGCATGACCGAGACGACCGAGCATTCGCACAACGCGCCCCAAGCACCCGTGCCCAAGGAGCGAAGACGATGACCCTCACGGCCACGCTCGAAGCCGCGGCCCAGGCGACGACGACCCCGACGACCCCGACGACGATCGACACCCCCGCCGACGGTGGAGCGGGCGCACCCGCGCTCCGCGGGCTGCCGGACGTGTCCTGCCCGAGCGAACTGTCCACGTCCGAGGCCCGGGACCTGACCCGCGTGTTCTTCGAACGGCTGCGGAGCCTGGAGGAGGGCACCCGGGAGTACCAGTACGTACGCAACACGCTGATCGAGATGAACATCTCACTGGTGCGCTTCGCCGCCCGCCCGTTCCGGGACCGCCCCGGCGGCCCGGAGACCGAGGACATCCTCCAGGTCGGCACCATCGGCCTGATCAAGGCCATCGACCGCTACGACCCCGACCGCAACACGCAGTTCACCACGCTCGCCATGCCGTACATCACGGGCGAGATCAAACGCCACTTCCGCGACACCGCCTGGGCCGTGCGCGTCCCGCGCCGCCTGCAGGAGATGCGCTCGCACCTGGCGAAGGCCGCGGAGGAGCTGACCGCCGTACAGGACCACGAGCCCACCCCCGCGGAACTCGCGGCACACCTGGACCTGACCGAGGACGAGGTCCGCGACGGCCTGGTCGCCGCCAACGGCTACTCCACCCAATCCCTCGACGCACCCCAGGAGTCCACCGCCCCCGGCACGCAGGCGCCGGCGCCCGGCCGGGCCGCGCGAACCTTCGCCGAGACCCTGGGCGACGTCGACCCCGCCCTGGAGGCGGTCGAGGACTGGCACGCCCTGGCGCTCCTGCTCGCCGACCTGGACGAGCGCTCCACGCGCATCCTGCAACTGCGCTTCGGTGAGGAGATGACGCAGGCCGCGATCGGCGCGGAGATCGGCCTCTCCCAGATGCACGTGTCCCGTCTGCTCTCCCGCACCCTGGACGCCCTGCGCCGGGAACTGCTGCACGGCTGACCCGCCGCCCCGGACTGGTCGGCCGCGCCGGGGCGGCCGGTCCGCATGCGCTCGGCGTCGATCCCGGCCTTCCAAGCCCACCCCTTCTTCGAGGAGTCATGAACAGCCTTCTCCGACTGCTGGCCGTCATGGGCGGCTCGATCCTGCTCACCCTCGCCGCGGGCTGGCTCATCGACCTGCTGCTGCGGCGCGCGGACGCCCGACACCCCGAGACACCGCTCTGGAACATGCTGCGGCGCTGCGGCCCGTCGGTACGAGTCCTCCTGCTCACGGCGATACTGCGCGGGGCGTACCGGCAGATCGCGTGGCAGCCGCTACGGGACCACGAGACGGCCGTGGGCCGGGCCCTGACGCTCGTACTGATCGGGGCGGGTGCGTGGTTCGTCGTCCGCGTCACCTCCGCAGTGGTCGAATCCTCGTACGCGCGCTACGCGTTGGGCACCCGCGACCCGTCCCGCGTCCGCCGGGTCCGCACCCAGGTGACCCTCATCATGAGGATCGTCACCGCCGTCGTCGGCGTGGTCGCCGCCGCCGCGATGCTGCTCACCTTCCCCGCCTTCCGCGCCCTCGGCACCTCCGTGCTGGCCTCGGCCGGCATCATCGGCATCGTCGCCGGTGTGGCCGCGCAGTCCACCCTCGGCAACCTCTTCGCCGGGTTCCAGATCGCCTTCGGCGACATGGTGCGCATCGGCGACACGGTCGTCGTCGCCGGTGAGTGGGGTGTGGTGGAGGGCGTGACGCTCACCTTCCTGGCCGTGCGCACCTGGGACGAGCGCCGGATCACCATGCCCGTCTCGTACTTCACCGGACGGCCCTTCGAGAACTGGTCGCGCGGCGGGATCCAGATGACCGGCACGGTGTTCCTCCACTGCGACCACATCACCCCCGTCGCGCTGATGCGCGAGAAGCTGAAGGAGATCCTGGACGGCTGCGAGGCCTGGGACGGCCGCGGCTGGGACCTCGCGGTCACCGACACCACCCCCAGCACGATCGTGGTGCGGGCCATCGTCACCGCCCGGGACCCGGACGACCTGTGGACCGCACGCTGCACGGTGCGCGAACAGCTGGTCGGCTGGCTGGCCGAGAAACACCCGTACGCCCTGCCGCGGGTCGCCACGTCCAAGGCCGCCCCCGCACCCCGGGAGGAGGCCCAGGCCGCTGACCCGCGAGCCCCACGGACGGGGGAGACGTCCGACTGCTCGGCGCGCGGCGGGATTTCATAGGGTTCGTCCATGGCTTCAGTGATCATCGGGAACCGGGTGGCGGCACCTCTGCTGGCGGCGGTGTTGTTCGGCGGAGCGGTGGTCGCGGCCTGTACGGGCGACCCGGTCCTGTGGTGGGCGGTTCCCTCGGCGGTGTGCGCCTTCGCCGCCGGCCGGCAGCCGGGCCGGAGCCCGGGCGCGCCGGTGGCGTTGGCCGCGGTGCTCGTGGCCGCCGTGGTGGCCGTGCTGCTGGTGCCGGCGTGGCTGGGCCTGGCGAGCCGGTTCGTGGGGCTGCTGCTGGTGGGGGCGATGCTGCCGTGGTTCGCGGGCCGGTTCCTGCGCCAGTACCGTGAACTGGTGCGGGCCGGCTGGGAACGGGCCGCGCAGCTGGAGCGCGAGCAGCGTCTGGTCTCCGAGCAGGCACGGCTGCGCGAGCGGACCCGTATCGCCCAGGACATGCACGACCTCCTGGGCCACGACCTCAGCCTCATCGCCCTGTCGGCGGGAGCGCTGAAGCTGTCCCCCGGTCTGTCCGAGGAAGGCCGGGCCGCCGCCGGGGACGTCCGTGCGCGGGCGGGGGCGGCCGTGGAGCGGCTCGGCGAGGTGATCGGCGTGCTGCGCGGGCCGTCGGAGTACGGGCCCGAGCCGGGCAGCGGCAGCAGTGGCGGCGGGGCGGGTTTGCCCGCGCTGCAGGGTCTGGTCGAGCGGGCCGCCGCGGCGGGGCTCGACGTCCGGCTGCGCGTGGAGGGGGACCCGGAGGGTGCCGACGGGGCGGCGTCCGCGGGACGGGCGGCCGTTCAGCGGGTCGTGCAGGAGGCGCTCACGAACGTGGCCAGGCACGCGCCCGGTCACCGGGCCACCGTGGTCGTCCGGTACGGGGACGGACGCACCGATGTCGCCGTCACGGACGAACTCGGCCCCCGTGCTGCGGCGGCCGCCGCGGTCCCGGCTGCCGGTCCCTTCCCCGGCGGCGGGGGCCACGGCTTCGGGCTGATCGGCCTGCACGAGCGGGTGCGGCTGGCCGGCGGCACCTTCTCCGCCGGCCCCGACGGAGCCGGCTTCTCCGTCCGCGCCGCCCTCCCCCACGCCACCGGGTCCGCCGCCGCGCCGGAGCGGGCCGCCGACGGCCGCGGCGGCACCGGCGGTTCGGGCGGCGTGGACGTCCTCGGGACGCGGCTGCCTGCCGAGCACCGCACCGCCAGCCGCCGGCTCGGCCGGACCGCCGCCGCGGCCGTGCTGGTGCCCCTGTGCACCGCGGCGGTCCTCATCGGCGCGGTGCGGGCGTGGGACGTCGCCACCGCCCGCCGGTCCGTCCTCGATCGACAGGACTACGCCCGCCTGCGCGTCGGGCAGCCCCGGGCCGAGGTGGCCCCGTACCTGCCCGAACGCCAGACCACCCACCGCCCGGCGGCGCCCACCCCGGCGCCGCGGGACGCGGCGTGCGAGTTCTACGTACAGACCGCCGACCCGTTCGACGACCGCTCGGGAGACCTGTACCGGCTCTGCTTCCGGGCCGGGCACCTGGTCTCGGCCGACACCTACACCGGAAACGACGTCCGATGACCTGATCCTGATCGCCGCCGACGAGCCCGTGATCCGCGCCGCCCCCCGCCCCCGCCGCCGGCCTCTCGGTCGTCGCCCGGGCCGACGGCATGCCGAGGGCTCGGCGCTCTTATGCTGCGGGGATGATCAAGCCGATTGAACTCGTCATATTCGACTGCGACGGTGTGCTGGTCGACAGCGAACGCATCGCCGTACGCATCCAGGTGGCCCTCGGCGCGGAACTGGGCTGGCCCCTCACCGAGGGGGAGGTCGTGGACCGCTTCATGGGGCGGTCGCACGCCGCCATCCGCGAGCAGATCGCCGCCCGGCTCGGCGACGACACGGCCGCGCTCTGGTCGGAGCGCTTCGAACTGCTCCACCGCGAGGCCGTCGACACCGGACTGGCCCCGGTCGACGGCCTGCCGGAGGCACTGGACGCCCTGGACCTCCTCGCCCTGCCGACCTGTGTCGCATCCAGCGGCTCCCACGAGAAGATGCGCCACACCCTGGGCCGTACCGGGCTGTACGACCGCTTCGCCGGCCGTATCCACAGCGCCACCGAGGTCGCCCGCGGCAAGCCCGCCCCCGATCTCTTCCTGTACGCCGCCCGGCAGATGGGCGTCGATCCGGCGGCCTGCGCGGTGGTCGAGGACAGCCGGCCGGGCGTCGAGGCGGCCCGTGCCGCCGGGATGCGGGCCTTCGGCTACGCGGGCGGGCTCACCCCGGCCGAGCGCCTCGAAGGCCGGGACACCGTCGTCTTCCACGACATGCGCCGGCTTTCCGCACTCATCGGCGGCCGGTAGCCGCCCGCCGCCGGATCGGCGGACGCGCCTTGTAAGATCGCATTTTGATCACGTGTCAGCGGGACCTGACCGCCTTGACCGCCAAGGTGGCGACGCTCGTGCTGTCCGCTGCGTTCACGTTGCTGCGATCGGGCGACGCGCGGCATGGGGAGCATCGGCTGCCAAGGCTCCGGCAGCATGCTGAACCGCATGCCCCAACAGCTGGGCCGGGTGTCCCCGTGCCGCCCCGGGTCCCCGTTCCCGTCCAGCCCGGCCGGCGGCCCGCCACCCCGCCGGGCTCGGGTATGCGGCCGGTCCGTCGCCTCGGCAGCCCTCCTCGGCCTGCTGGTCTTCCTGGCCCCCGCCCTCACCCCGGCCGGCCCCACGGGCCGGGCGGTGAGCGGTCCGTCGGCCGCGGCCGCGGTCACCGTCGGCCATGACTCCGACACGCCTCTGGCCGGGTTCATGATCCAGTCGACTGCCCTGGTGACGGACCCGGCAGCCGAGGTGTCCAGCCCCGGCTATCCGACCACGGGCTGGCACCGGGCCGGACCTCGCTCCACCGTCCTCGCCGCCCTGCTGGCGGCCGGCATCCACCCCGACCCGTTCCACTCGACCAACCAGAAGCTGATCCCCGCCGCCGACTTCACCGTCCCGTGGTGGTACCGGTCCGACTTCTCGGTCGACGGTCGGGAAGCCCGTACGTATCTCGACTTCAGCGGGGTGACCTCGGCCGCCGACGTCTTCGTCAACGGCCGCGGCATCGCGACGGCGGGCACGGTCGCCGGGACGTACACCCGGCACGAGCTGGACATCACCGCCCTGACCAGGCCGGGCACCAACACGGTCGCCTTCCGGGTCCGGCCCAACGACCCGCGCAAGCACCTCACCGTGGGCTGGCTCGACTGGCTGCAGCCGCCACCGGACCGGAACATGGGCATCGTCCGCGACGTCCTCGTCCGCCGCAGCGGCCCGGTGGTGCTCGGTGACGCCCACGTCGTCACCGACCTGGCCGTGCCGTCGCTGGCCTCCGCCGACCTGACCGTCAAGGCCGACCTGCGCAACGACTCACCCCGCACCGTCACGGCGCTCCTCTCCGGCAGGGCCGGCCCCGCCTCCCTCAGCCGGCAGGTGACGCTGACGCCCGGGGAGAGCCGGACCGTGGTCTACTCACCCGCGGACCACCCCGGACTCCACATTCCTTCGCCGCGCGTATGGTGGCCCGCCGGGATGGGCGGGCAGCCCCTGTACGACCTCGACCTGACCGTGACGGTCGACGGGGCCGCCTCCGACACCGCACACACCGCCTTCGGCATCCGCGACGTGCAGGCACCGATCAATGCCGACGGCGCGCGCCAGTACCGGATCAACGGCCGCCCGCTGCTGGTCAAGGGCGCGGGCTGGGCCCCCGACGAGTTCCTGCGCTGGGACCCCGCCTACGCCGAGGACCGCATGCAGTACGTCCGTGACCTGGGCCTGAACACACTGCGCCTGGAAGGCCACCTCGAACCCGACGAGTTCTTCGACCTCGCGGACCGGTACGGAATCCTCACGATCCCCGGATGGGAGTGCTGCGACAAATGGGAGGGGGAGGTCAACCGCTCGGAGTCCGGGGAGGTGTGGGACGCCGCCGACCACGCAGTCGCCCAGGCGTCGATGGCCGCCGAGGCGGCCCGGCTGCGCCACCACCCCAGCGTGATCTCGTTCCTGATCGGCAGCGACGCGGCGCCCAACGCCGAGATCGAGTCGGAATACCTCCAAGCGCTGCGGGCCGCCGACTGGAGCGTGCCCGTGATCCCTTCCGCCTCCGGGAAGCCGACACCCGTCACCGGGCCCTCCGGGATGCGGATGACCGGCCCCTACGACTGGGTGCCGCCCGGCTACTGGTACGACAAACGCGACGGAGGAGCCACCGGCTTCAACTCGGAGACCAGCGCCGGCCCGAGCATCCCCACCCTCGACACCCTGCGGCGCATGCTCACCCCGGCCGAGCTGGAGACCCTCTGGAAGCAGCCCTCCGCTCCCCAGTACCACCGCTCTCCCTCACCCACGTTCTCGACGCTCAAGCTGTACAACGCCGCCCTCGCCGGCCGCTACGGACGCCCGACCGATCTCGGCGACTACGTGCGCAAGGCCCAGCTCGCCCAGTACGAGAACGTCCGGGCGCAGTTCGAGGCGTACTCACGCAACGCCAAGGACACCACCGCCCCCGCGACCGGCGTCATCCACTGGATGCTCAACAGCGGCTGGACCTCCCTCCACTGGCAGCTCATCGACCGCTATCTCGACCAGAACGGAGCCTACTTCGGCGCGAAGAAGGCCAACGAACCCCTCCACATCCAGTACGGGTACGACAACCGCACGGTGAGCATCGTCAACAACCGCACGACCGCCGTCTCGGGGCTGAACGCCCGGGTCACGCTCTACCACACCGACGGGACCGAGAAGTACGACCGCACGGTCACCGGTGTCGGCGTCGAAGCCCGCGGCGTGACCACCACCCCGCTGACCCTCCCGGCCACGGTCCCCGGCCTGGCAGGGACGTACCTGGCCCGGCTGGTGCTCACCGACACCGCCGGCCGGGAACTGAGCCGCAACGTCTACTGGCTCTCCACCCGCAACGACGTCCTCGACCACGCCAAGACCGACTGGTACCACACCCCCACCACCTCCTACGCCGACCTGACCGGACTGAACTCGATGCCACAGGTCGCCTTGGACGTGACAGCCACGACGGCGGTGGCCGAGGCCGGCACGGCGACCACGACCGTGACCCTCCGCCACCCGGGCACCACGAACACCCCCGCACTGCTCACCGACGTCGACCTGGTCTCCGCGGACGGGAGGACTCCCGTGCTCCCCGTGCGCTGGAGCGACAACCACATCAGCCTGTGGCCGGGCGAATCGGCAACCCTGCAGGCCACCCACCGGACCGTCGGCCCGGACCGCACCCCACGCGTACGTGTCTCCGGATGGAACGCCCGGGCCGTCACCGTCCCGTCCGACTGACGAAGCGCAACAGAAGGGGGGGCGTCCGCCGGAGCGGACGCCCCCCTCGTGCGGTTGCCCCTCATTTGAGGCCGCTGAGCATCACCCCGCGGATGTAGTACTTCTGCAGGAGCAGGAAGAGGACCAGGATCGGCAGGGTGCTCAGGACGAGACCGGCCATGACGATCGGCATCGTGCGGGTCGGGTCCACGTAGTCCTGCAGGAGCTGGATGCCGACGGGCAGGGTCATCACGTCCGGGTTGGCGGTCGAGATGAGCAGCGCCCAGATGTACTCGTTCCACGCGTGGACGAAGGTCAGCAGACCGAGCGTCAGCACGACCGGCCTGGTCTGCGGCACGACGATCCGCCACCACACGCCGAACTCGCCGGCCCCGTCGATGCGCGCGGCCTCCAGGACCTCGTCCGGGATCGAGACCATGAACTGGCGCATCAGGAAGATTCCGAAGCCGTTGACGAGGAACGGCATGGCGAGCGCCGCGATGCTGACGGTCAGGCCCGCGCCCCCGCGCCCGAACAAGTCGTTGCCGCCTGCCCCCGGCCAGTGCACCAGGATCAGGAAGTGCGGGATGAAGAAGAGGAAAGGGGGGAACATCATCGTCGACAGCACGAGTCGGAAGATCAAGGTCCGGCCGGGGAAGCGGAGCTTGGCGAGCGCGTAGCCGGCGAGCGATGACGTGAACAGCACCGACGCGGTGATCACGGCGGTTGCGACGACGCTGTTGCGGAAGAGCACCGGCAGATCGAGCTGGTCGATCGCCGCCCGGTAGTTCGACAGGTCGAACGCCTCGGGCAGGAAGCGGTACGGCAGCGTGCCCGCCTCGCCCGCCCCCTTGAACGACGTCATCACCATGTCGAGGAACGGCACCACCGTGAGCACGGCACCGGTCACGACCACCAGGTACGAGAACCACGGGAAACGGCGGCGGATCATGCGTCCTCCCCCTTGCGCCGGAAGATCCACAACTGCGCCAGGGTGACCACGAGGACCACCACGAACAGGACGAAGGCGGCAGCGCTCGCAGGGCCCCACCGGCCGTATGAGAAGGCCTGCCGGTACATCTCCAGGGCAGCGACGTTGGTCGCGTCACCCGGCCCGCCCTTGGTCATCACGGTGATCAGCGCGAACGACTGCAGGCCGCTGATGAGCTGGGTGATGCACACGAGCAGCAGGGACGGCCGCAGCAGCGGCAGAGTGATCTTCCGGAAGACGGTCACCTGCCCGGCGCCGTCGAGCGCCGCGGCCTCGTAGTACGACTCCGGAATGGACTTCAGCCCGGCCGTCAGGACGAGGATCGCCGAGCCGACCGAGGCCCAGGCCTGAACGACCACGACCGAGGGCAGGGCGGTGCCCGGGTCCTGGAGGAAGGCCACCGAGCCGAGCCCGAGGGCGTTGAGCACTCCGTTGACGAGGCCGCCCGGCTCGTACATGTACTTCCACACGTTGCCGACGGCGACGACGGTCGTCACGATCGGCAGGAAGTACAGGGTGCGCCACAGCCCCTGGAGCCGCAGGTTGTCGATGCAGGTGGCGACCACCACGGAGCCGGCGAGCGCGAGGACCACGGTGCCCAGGGCGAACAGCAGCGTGTTGGTGAGGATCGGCGCCAGGAACGTCGATCCGTCCGCGAAGAGGTCCGTGAAGTTGTCCGCGCCGACCGGTCGGACGTCGCCGAGGTCGAACCCGGCCCAGCTGGACAGCGACAGCAGCAGCGCGAAGCCGAGCGGCAGGATCAGGAAGACGGCGAAGAACAGCAGCGTCGGCGCCAGGAAGAGATAGGCGACGACGGCCTGGCGGCGCCCGGTCCGGGCGCGGCCGTCGACGGCGGGCCCGGCGGAGCGCGTGCCGGGTGCCGCCCGCTCGGTCTTCGCCGGCGTCAGCGTGTTCACCATGAGCGCGACACCTCTCGGTCGACCTGACGGCGGGTGGCGCGCAGTGCCTGGTCGACCGACTGCTGACCGGTCCACAGCGCCTCGATGTTCTTGCGCAGCAGTGATTTGGCCTGTTGTGCTCCGGGCACGTTCGGCTCCGGCACCGAGTACGCCAGCGCGTCCACGAAGGGGCGCAGATTCGCGTCGCCGTGCACGCCCAGGAGCGTCCGCATGTCGTCGGCGCGGCCGGTCAGGGAGCCGGCCGACACCTGCAGGGAGCTCATCCGGGTCGCTTTCCCATCCCCCTTGGCGCTCTTCACGTTCACCTTCTCGGTGTTGAGCCAGCGCAGGAACTCCCAGGCCGCGGCCGGATGCCTGCCGGCCGCGTTGACCCCCAGCATGAAGCCGGTGGAGAGCGTGGCGCGCTTGCCGTCCGTCGCGGGGAGGGGCAGCGGCGCGACGCCGACGTCGCGGTAGTCCTCGCCCATCAGGGTCTTCAGGCTCCCGGTCCACCAGCCGGCGCTGACCACCATGGCGACCTGCCCGGACCGGAACGCCTTGTAGACGTTGACACCGGGGGAGCTCGCGCCGCCGGCGACGAGGCGGTGCTCCAGATCGAACACGGCCCGTCCTGCGGGCGAGTCGATGGCGGTGCTCCGGCCGTCCTTGGAGACGAACGTTCCGCCGGCGGCGTTGAGCAGGGCGAGTGTCTGGCCGACGGTCGTGGAGTCGTCAGCGGTCGACAGTCCGAAACCCTGCACCAGCGTGTTGCCGTAGCGGTCGCGCCTCGCGGTGCGGTAGGCGGTCTCCTCCAGCTCCCGCCAGGTGCGCGGCGGGCCGGCGATGCCGGCTTCGCGCAGCAGCCGCTTGTTGTAGTAGAGGGCGTACGTCTGCACCTCGGTGGGGTAGCCGTAGACCCGGCCGCCCACCGAGGCGGCGTCGACCGCGGCCCCGCTGTAGCCGCGTGTGATCTCCTCGGCGTGCTCGGGCGGAGCGGGCCGCAGGACACCGGCCTGGACCAGCTGGCCGTTCCACAAGCAGTACGGGTGGAGGATGTCGGCGCCCTGGCCCGCGGCCTGCCGGACCATGAACGTGGTCAGCAGGTCGGTGAACTCGACGGCCTTGGTCTGCACCTTGACCCGGTCGTGGGTGGCGTTCCACTCGTCGACCGGGCCCTGCAGGGCCTCCTTGAGCACCCCGCTCGCGTAGTGGGAGAGCAGGGTGAGGACGATCGGATCCCCGGGCCGCCCGGTGCCCCGGTGCGGCGCGGCGCATCCGGAGGCGAGCAGCGCCGAGGGGAGCGCGAGCGCGAAATGACGGCGGCTCAGGCCGCTGGTGCGGCGTGCCGGTGTCATCGAGCGGCATTCCGGCGCATCACGCGGAACACGCGGGTCGTGGTGAAGCCCGTCTTGCGGTACATGTGCCCTGCCGGGGACTGCGCGCCGGTCCACAGGAACCACGCGGAGTGCGCGCGGCGCGCCCGCATCCTCTCCAGGACCAGGTGCAGGAGGACCTCGCCGAGTCCGGTGCCGCGCATCTCCTCCAGCACGCCGATCGGACCGAACCGCTCGTCCACCGCGTCGAACGCGCCGTGCATCGCCCAGCCCACCATGCGCTCCGCTGGGTCCCGGACGACGACGATCCGGTCGAGCGGCGTGCCCGCGGCCAGACTCGCCCGGATCGTCGCCGCCCAGTCCGGCCCGAAGCGGCTCCCGGCGAGCGCGAGGAGATCCACCAGGTCGTCGTCGGACGGGGTGGCGAACCGGTAGCCCTGTGCCGTCAGTTCCTCCAGGCGGCGCGTGACGTCCTCCGGGAAGCGGTAGCCCACCAGGCCGCGGTCCATCGCCGCCGCCTCGTACAGCGTGTGGAAGCCCAGGGACTCCAGGAGCCGGGCCGCTTCCGGGTACGTGTCGGCGTCCAGGCCGGGGAGGACGTAGTCCGGGGTGTACGAGGAGAAGTCCACCCGGGTGCGGCCGTGGCCGTGCAGCCAGTCGAGGGCGTCGGCCAGCAGCCGGCGGCCGAGACCGCGCCTGCGGGCGGATGGGTCGACGAAGAAGAACGGGATCCAGCCCTGCTCCGGCTCCAGGTCGGTGCCGGCCATCGGCGTCAGACGGCGCACCGCGTAGGCCGCACCGACGACACGGTCGCCCTCGATGGCGACCCGAAGCCCTTCCGGATCGAAGTTGGCGTCGAGCAGCACCAGGGAGCGGAAGCGGTCCGCGGTGATGGGGTCGGCCGGCGCACTGCGCCGCCACGCCTCCACCACCTGCGGTCCGTCGCCCGCGCGAAAGCCGCGGATGTCGGCCCGGGATGTCGTCGTGCGGTCGGTCATCGGCGGGGTTGTCCTTCCATGCGGAGGTCAGGGACGGCGTCGGTTCGGCGAGGGCGCGACCCACGGCAGGGCGGTTGCCTCCGCGTCCATGGCGCTCTGCCGTCCGACGACCTCGATCACCGTGCGATCCCGGTCGTCACCGGGACGCGGTCGTCCGCGCTCATCCCTTGCCCCGTCTGCCAGTGACATCTCGAAGCCACGGCGAGAAATCTACTGGTATGTCCGGTAATTCCGCAATTATTTACCAACAGGTCGTGCCGAGGTCAGCCCGGACCCTTCAGGCGGCGGGCCGCGGTCCGGTCCCGTGCGGGTGCAGGCGGGCGGTGAGGAACGCGAGGATCTCGTCGCGGGCCCGGACCGTGGGGTGGCCGGCCTCGTCGACGAGATGGGCGGTGACGACGCTGTGCGGGGTGCCGACGAGGTCGGCGAAGAAGGGCGGCGGGGCCGGGTTGGCGGCGCTGTCCGGCAGGACGCGCCCGTCGAAGGCGTCGCCGAGCAGTGCCCGGTAGGCGGCGAAGCGCCGCCCCGTGCACCAGCGGTCGCCCTCGAAGCGGTAGGCGAGGACGGTGAGTCCGTCGCGGTCGAGCCGGTCGCGCACCGCCCGCGCGTCCGCCGGGTCGAGTTCGAGTCCGCCGGGGTCGTCGAGCGGCAGCGACGGATGGTTGACCACCGGGGCGATCACCGCCGGCTCCAGGGCCATGGTGAGGGCGAAGTTGCCGGTGAAGCACAGGCCGATCGCGCCCACCCCCGGCCCGCCGCACTCGGTGTGGGCCCGGCGCGCCAGGCCGCGCAGCCAGACCGTCACCGGGCTGGTGCCGCCCCCGGCGAAGGCGCGGAACTCCGCACTGACGCAGGCGCGGCGGACGACCTCCCGGCCGCCCTCCGCCGTGGGGAAGGCGCCGTCCGTCCCGAACAGGGAGGGCACCAGGACGGTGAAGCCCGCGTCCCGCACCCGGCGCGCGAGCCTCAGGACATCGGGACTGATGCCCGGCATCTCGGGCAGCACCACGACCGCGGGCCCGGCCCCGGCCGCGTACACCGTCTTCTCCACCCCCTCCACGGCCACGCTCCGGCGGGTGAAGTCGGTGATCGGATCGTCGTCGCTCATGGGGCCAGCCTGGCTCGGGACCGGCCGCCGGGTGAGGGGCGGGATCGCCAAGGCCGGGGGTAATCTCGCCACACGCGAGAGCGGCGACCGGTACGCGCTCGGCGACCGGTACGCGGTCGGCGACCCGGAGCCGCGGACACCAGGGGGGTACGGGAGCGATGGCGCAGGCGGCGCGGCAGGCGCAGGACGGTGCGAGGCCGGGCACCGGACCGGGTGCGCTGCGGGTCGGGGTCCTGGCGTACCCGGGCTGCTTCGCGTCCGAAGTGTTCGGCGTACCCGACCTGTTGACGATGGCCGGGCACGTCGCCGGACCGGACGCGCCCGGCTACCGGGTGTCGGTCGTCTCGCCGCGCCGCCGCGTCACCGCGTCGGGCGGCGCGAGCCTGGACGTGCGTCCCCTGCGCGAGGTCGACGTCCTCGTGGTCCCCGGCTTCGAACTGCTCCCGGACGCGGACCTCGACGCGCGGCTCGCCCGGCTCGCCCCCGAGATCGCGGCGGTCCGCGCCCAGGCCGCCTCCGGCACCGCCGTCGTCTCCCTCTGCGTCGGCGCGTTCCTACTCGCCGAGGCCGGGCTCCTCGACGGTCGCCGGGCCACCACCTCCTGGCTGCACGCCGGCGAACTGGCCAGGCGCTGCCCGGACGCCGACGTGCGGCCCGAGCACCTGGTCGTCACCGACACGGGGGTGACGACCACGGCCGCCTTCAGCGCCATGTACGACTTCGCGCTGGACCTGATCAGCCGGCACCACGGCGCCCGGGTGGCCCGCACCACCGCACGGGTGGCGCTCGTCGACGACGCGCGGACCTCCCAGACCCCGTACGTCGACCCGCTGCTCCTCCCGCAGCCCGGCCGGGAGTTCTCCGAGCAGGTCATGCGGCGGCTCGACCAGAGCCTCGCCGAGCGGTACGACCTCACCGGGCTCGCCGACGCCTTCCGGGTCAGCACCCGAACGCTGCTGCGCCGCTTCGCCGAAGAGACCGGACGCAGCCCGTTGGCCCATCTGCAGGACTCCCGGGTCCGCCGCGCCCGGCACCTTCTGGAGACCACCGACCGCACCGTCGCCGCCGTCGCCGCGGCCGTGGGCTACCGGGACCCCGGCACCTTCGCCGCCCTCTTCGCCCGCCACACCGGCCACCGCCCGAGCGCCTACCGGGCCGCCTTCCGCCGCACGGACCGGGCACGGGGCGGCTGACGGAGAACTCCCGCAGGTGGCTCTATGCCTTTTCCACCTCATTCGATGAGTTCTTAGCATCAGAGGGCAACTATTCACTCCTCCGCCGTATGACCGGCTACAAAGAACTGGACCGAACCAGGCCCGGCGACACGGATGAGGCGAGCTGTCGTCGATCGGGTCATGTCGAAGGCGGTGGTTGTGTAGTGCGCCAGTACAACAGGATCGAACCCGCTGCGGTGGAATGTCCGCCGGGAAGTCCGAGTTCTGAGCTCATCCACCTGACGGATGCTGTCGTGCTGAAACCCGTGTCGTTTTCCGTGGAGGACGCCTCGGCGGAGGAGTACCGGCTCCTGGTATCTGCCATCCGGGCCAGAGCGGCGGAGGCGGGCTTTCCCGGGAAGGCGGGGCACGGGGAGGGAAGGGTGCGCTACCTCCCCGTGAACATTCGGCTGAGAGGCCTGTCCATCGAACTCCACGTCGAGTTCCCCGCGCAGAACGCAGGCGCCCGCATCGTCGGATTCCGCAACACCTTCGAGAACGGTCAGGCCCCGCCGGAGGCGCACTTCCGTCACGTGCGGGACTCGGCCGTGCCGCCGGGAATCCGCCGAACGGCGGCCCTGCCGTTCGGCGGAGGACGCCCCGCCCTCGAGGTGGCGGCCGACGCCCGGCACGCGGCCCTTCCCCTGGGACGCCGCCCCATGATCAATGCGGTCATCTGGTTGCACCGGAACAGTGATCCGAAGTGCACCGCACGCGGGATCCTCGTGCTTTCGGAGATGCTCTGTGCGGCTGCCCGCTTCCCCCTGCTGGCAGACGAGGTGTCACGCATCTGGATGACCGGTGCACCGCTGTCGACGGCGAGACGGGCCGTCGCGTAACCACCGAACGATCAATTTCTTGCAGCGGGTGGCAACGGCCGACCGGCCGAACCGGGATCTTCCGCGACGCGCCCGGCCCTTGGTTCCGGAGCGTCTTCATTGCCCGGGGCGCGGGTCGTCGGCCATTCGGAAAACCATTCCACCCTCGTACGATCTTCGATTCCCTCCCTGGGAATCCATGGAACAGGAGTGAATGTGATAGTCAAGCGCGCTGGTCGCCGTCTCGTGGCCCGGGCCACCGTGCCCGCCGCCGCCGTGTTCCTGGCGCTGGGCGTTCCAGGTGCGGCCCTCGCCGAGGGCGGGAAGGCGTATCAGATCGACCTGGCGCAGCTGAACAACTCCGGTTCCCGAGGCACTGTCATGCTCAACCTCAAGGGCAACCAGCTGACCGTGCGCATCGAGTCCGAGGGCATGGTGCCCGGACAGCCATCGGCCCAGCATCTGCACGGCTCGACCAAGGGCCACGACTTCCACTGCCCGGATGCCAGTGACGACACCAACCGCGATGGAATCCTCGACAACACCGAGGCCACCAAGGACTACGGCGACATCAACATCTCGCTGACCACGTCCGGGGACACCAAGGCGACCAGCGGCCTCGCCGTGGACCGCATGCCCGTCGCCGACAAGAAGGGCAAGGTCGTCTACGAGCGGACGATCAGCGTCGGCCAGGACGTCGTGGAGCACATCAAGGACCTGCACGTCGTACAGCACGGCATCGACCGCAACAAGAACGGCAAGTACGACTTCGACGGCGCCGGGAAGAGCGAGCTCGACCCGAAGCTGCCCCAGGAGGCCACGGCGCCGACCAACTGCGGCGAGGTCAAGGGCGCGGCCGTGGGGTCCGTTCCGGTCGGCGGCATCGAGACCGGCGGCGGCTCCCCGCAGAGCACGGCGCTGCCGATCGCCATCATGGCGGGCGCGGCGGCCGTCGTGTACGCGGCGACGGCGGGCGGGATCGCCGTCGCGCGGAAGCGGACCGCCGCGGTCCCCGTCCGTACGGAGACGCCGGGAGGCGCCGCGTGAAGAGCAACCGCGTCCCGGCCCCTGCGGTGTCCGCCGCGCGGCCCCGCCGCCGGACCACGGGCCCCGTCGCCACAGCCGCCGTGGCCATGCTGCTCCTCGCGGGGTGCGCCGGCCAGGACGAGGGGGCGCCTCCCGCCCCTCAGGGGCAAGCCGCGCAGAGCGGGGCGCCTGCCGCCGGCACCGCCGGAAGCCCTCCCACCGGGAAGCCGTCCGCCGGCGGCCACGGCGCAGCGTCCGAGGGCGGTGCGCAGAGCGGTGCGGGCCAGGCCGTGCCCGCCCTCGCCCGTTCGGAGCCCCAGAAGATCACGATTCCGTCCCTGGGTGTTTCCAGCTCCCTGGAGACGCTGCGGCTGAACCCCGACGGAGCGATGGAGACCCCGAAGGACCCGGGTCTCGCAGGCTGGTACGAGCCGGGGCCGACCCCCGGCTCCCAAGGGCCCGCGGTGATCGCAGGTCATGTCACGTGGAACGGCGCGCCGGCCGTGTTCGAGAAGCTGAAGACGATGAAGGCCGGTGACACCATCAAGGTGACCCGGCGCGACAACAAGACGGTCACGTTCACGGTGAACCGGGTGGCCGAATATCCGAAGGCCAAGTTCCCCACGCTGGAGGTCTACAAGAACGTCGACCACGCGGGCCTTCGCCTGGTCACCTGCGGCGGCGACTTCGACCCGAAGACGCACTACTACAACAGCAACGTGGTCGTGTTCGCCAGCATGACGGGTACCGCGTAACCAGGACAGAGGGCGACGGGCCTCCTCCGGGCGCCGTCCGCACCCGCGAGGTCGAGCGACAGCCGGTCGCCGCCCGGGCGCGTTTTTTCTCCGATTTCGATCGGAATACGCGCCCGGGCGGCGACCGGAGCCGCCGGACAAGTCGTCAGCGTGACTTTTCGGCGCCGCCGGTTGTGCCGGCGGCAGCGGTCGTGCGGATCTTCGGGTTCCTCGACTCGCCCTCGGGCCGGTCGGTGGCCCCGCCGCCCCTCTCGCCGTTCGGGGCGGCTTTCTCGGTGGTGCCCCGCTGGCCGTCACCCGAACGGGCTCCGGTGTGACCTGCGGCGATCTGCGCCGCCACCATATCGGCGGCCACTTCCGCCGCAAGGTCGTGGATGTTCTCTCCGGCTTCATGGGCCGCCTGCTTCACCTCAAGGGCGAGGCCGACGGATGTCTTGACGACACCGCGCACCAGTGGTTTGAGGAGACGCTTGGCCAGTGGCGCGACGACGAGGCCGATCAGGAAGGGCGGTACTAGGGGCGGCATCATGCTCCATCCTCTCTACGCAAACGTATGACGGGGAACCCAGGCACTGCGAACACCAGAGCAGCGCACAGCTGGGCGGATGAAAGCATTCCACCTCGGAATTCGAGATTAACCGACCGAGCCGAGTCGCCGGTCGACAGCACCCACCGCATGCTCCTGCGGCCACCGTAGTAGAACCAAGACCATCAGGGCCAAACAGCCTTCCCCGCTTTCACTCGTGTGAGTGCCCGCACCTTGCTGCGAGACGTGAATCGCGGGATCCGCACCCGTGGAGAATCCGCGGCCCTATTGTCAGACTCGAAGATTATTTCCGAGTTCGCGTGCCACCCGCCGCCGGAGGGCCGGAAACGGCAGCCCGCCGCCCCCCAGTACCGTCTCGTGAAAGGTCCTTACGTCGAACCCGGCGCCGAGATCCGCCTCGGCCCCGGCCCTCAGCCGGACGAACTCCAGGAAGCCCGCGCGGTAGGAGAGCGCCTGCCCGGGCAGGTCCGTCGAGTAGCGCAGCAGGTCCGAGGCGATCTGGCCGTCCGCCTCGGTGGAGTTGGCCCGCATGAAGTCCCGCGCCTGCTCCAGGCCCATCGTCCCGAGGTTGAGCCCGGTGTCGACGACGAGCCGCTGCGCCGTGAACCGCTCCTGCGCGAGCCGACCGTACGCGTCCCACGGGTCGTCGTACAGGCCCATCTCCCAGCCGAGGCCGGCCGCGTACTCGGCCCAGCCCTCGTTGAACGCGCCGAACTCGGCCACCTCGCGGCGGACTTGCGGCAGCGTGCCGTTCTCGGCCTGCCGGGCGAGGTGGAAGTGGTGTCCCGGCGCCAGCTCGTGGTAGATCAGCGAGGCCGACCCGAGCAGGGACCTCCGGTCCGGGTCCGAGCCGTTGTAGCGGTAGCGCCCGACCGGGTCGGCCGCGGTCGGCGCCTCGTAGTACCCGAAGGTCATCCCCGCCTCCAGCGCCGGATCCAGGCGGGCCAGCCCGTACGGGGCGGCCGGCAGGGTGGCGAACCACCGCGGCAGCAGGGGGGCCAGCCGGTCGAGGTGACCGCGGAAACGGGCCTCGACCTCCTCGGGCGTCCGGGCGTACAGGCGGGGCTCGGTCCGCAGCCGGTCGTGGAACTCGGCCTCGGGGCCCTGGAACCCGAGGACGGTGCGGACCTCCCGCATCCGTTCGGCGAGCTCGCGGCACTGGTCGCGGCCGAGCTCGTGGAGCCGCTCGGGCGGCATGCCGTCCCCGGTGTGGGACCGCACGAACTCCCGGTACGCCTCCTCACCGCCCTCGTACTGCGCCCAGCCGACGGCCTGCGGCGCCCCGCGCAGGTATCCCGGATCGTCGACGACGGCGAGCAGGCGGTCGAAGGCCGGAGCCACCTCGGTCTCCACCAGCTGCCGTACGCCGTCCCGGAGCCGTCCGCGCCCGGCCGGCCCGAGTCCTCCGAGCCGGTCCTCGTCCACCTCCACCCGGCGCGCCACGGAGGGCGCCAGGCCCGCGACGGTGGCCCGCGCCCCGGCCAGGGCCGGGGCGGGCACCCGGAAGCCGCGGGCAGCCTGCCCCACCACCTTGTCGCGGACCGAGTCGACCACCCGGGCCAGCTCCCGGAGCAGCGCGCAGTACCGGTCGGCATCCGGCTGCGCGGCGAAGCGGAAGGGCCGCAGGACCGCGTCGACGTACAGCGACAGCGGGAACAGCCGGTAGGGAGTGGCGGCGGGCGTCAGCCAGTAGCAGCGGTGGGCCCGCAGCTCCTGCTCGGCCAGCCCCGTGATGAACGCGGCGGTGTCGGCGTCGGCACCGGACAGCCCGGCGTCGTCGAGCACCCGGACCCGCTCCAGCACCCCCTCGGCGAACCGCGCCCGCTCCGCGGCCTCGGCGGGCGATGCCCCCGGCAGTGTCTCGACGGGGAGTCCCCGGCGGACTCTGAGCAGCGGGTCGCGCTCCAGCAGGAACTCCCAGTAGCGATCCCCCAGATGACCGACCTCACGACCCGGTTCGTTCGTCCTCATGCGGCCCAGTGTGGCGTTGCCGGACCGTCCGGCCCCCGCTGCGTGTGACGGCGACCGCTCAATCCCTCGAACGAGTGAGGCGCACCCGCCGCCCCCGCCCGCCCCGAGGTCTCCCGCCCCAGGTGGCAGGCGCCCTCCGGCCGATCGCACGCCTGGACGACGCGTGCGCGTCGGGTCACCCCCGTCACCGCCCGGTGCCACCATGACGCCATGCCCCGTCGCGCCCTGCCGGTCGCCCTGACAGCTGCGATGACCGCCGCAGCCGTCGCGTCGAGCGGCTGCGACGGCGCCGTCCGGTCCTCGACGACCACCCCCCTCGTGCACCGCGGCACCGTCCGCATCGCCGCAGCCAGCGAGACCCCGAGCTTCAACCCGTACTCCGCCTTCGGCGCCGGCCAGGCCCGCTACGCCTACGACTCACTGGTCAACATCGCCGACGACGGCACCCTGGCCTCCGGCCTGGCCTCGTCCTGGCAGGCCACGACCACCACAGCCGCCTTCACCCTCCGCCCCGGCATCACCTGCTCCGACGGCACGCCCCTCACCGCCTCGGCCGTGGCCCGGGCGCTGACCTACGCGGCCGACCCGGCGCACCAGCTCGCCGGCGCCCAGACCATCCTCCCCAACGTCCCCTTCACCGCGAGCGCCGACGACCGGACCGGCACGGTGTCGGCGACCAGCTCCACCCCCCACCCGTTCCTCACCCGCACGCTCGGCCTGCTGCCGATCGTCTGCCCCGCCGGCCTGGCCCGGCCCGAATCACTCGACCGCACCACCCAGGGCACCGGCCCCTACGTCCTGACCCGCTACACCCCCGGCGGACCGTACGAGTTCACCGTCCGCGACGGCTACTCCTGGGGCCCGGCCGGGGCGACGACGGCGGAGCCCGGCCTCCCCGCACGCATCGTCATCTCGGTGGTGCCCCAGGCCGCCACCGCCGCGAACCTGCTCCTCACCGGGGGCGTGGACATCGCCGGCGTGAACGGGCCGGACCGTGCCCGGCTCACCGGCCGCGGCCTGGCCGCCGCCGACGTGGCGACCGTCGTCGGGCTGACCTTCTTCAACCAGCGCCCGGGCCGCCCCCTCGCCGACGCGGCGCTGCGCCGGGTCCTGGTGTCCGCCCTCGACCGCCAGGGGCTCGCCAACGTCGCCGTCGGGGGCACCGGCAGGCCCGCCACCGACTTCGGTGCCGAAGGCGCCGTCTGCCACGCCGACCTCGCCGCCGCCAACCTGCCCGTGCCTGCGCAGGATGCCGTCGCGGCACTGCGCGCCGCCGGCTGGACCCGCACCGCCCACGGCCCGCTGGCCAAGGCCGGCCGGCCGCTCCGGCTGCGCCTGATCACCAGCCCCGACCTCGGCCCGACGCTGCCGCCCGTCGCCGAGCTGATGGCCCGCTCCTGGACGGCGCTCGGCGCGGACGTCGAGCTGGTCACCGAGAGCCTGCCCGCCCTCGTGCACGCCATGTACCGGACCGGCGATTTCGACGTCGTGGTCGGCACCTCACCGGGCTTCGCCCTGCCGGTCGGCTTCATCCCGTTCTTCTCCGGCCCCGCCCCCGCCCGGGGCCTCAACTTCGCGGGCGTCGTCAACCCCGAGTACGACGCGCTGGTCGCCCGGGCCCTCCAGGAGACGGACACGGCAGGCTGTGACACCTGGCACCGGGCCGCCGCCGCGCTCTTCCGCTCGGCCGCCGCCCTGCCGATCGCCGACGGCCGCAGCACCGTGTACGGCCACCGCACCACCTTCGCCACCACCTTCGGCGGCGGGATCGTCCCCACCAGCATCCGCCTCCACCGATGACCGGGGGACCCGCCATGTCCGTACGCCGCCTGCTCCGGCATCCCTGGACGGGTCTGCTCCGGCATCCCTGGACGGCCTTCCTCGGCCGACGCACCGCCCGGCTGGTCCTGTCGCTCGGAGTCGTGCTCACCGCGTCGTTCGTGATGATCCGGCTGATCCCCGGCGACCCGGTCCGCGCCGCGCTCGGGGTGGACGCCGCCCCCGGCCTGGTGGCCGCCCGCAGGCACCGACTCGGACTCGAAGAGCCCTTCCTGTCCCAGTACCGGCACTATCTCGACGGCCTCGTCCACGGCGACCTCGGCACCTCGCTGGTCACCGGGACACCGGTCGCGGAACTGGTCCGCACCCGGCTGCCCGCCACCCTGGAAATCGCCGGCCTCGCCTTCCTCGTCACCCTCGCCGTCGCCCTGCCCTGCGGTCTGCTCGCCGCCATCCGCACCCGCGACGGCCGGCATCCGCGCACCGAGCTGGCGTTCACGGCCGTGACCGCAGGCCTGGCCGGGGTGCCGGACTTCGTCCTGGCCGCCGGGCTCACCGCACTGCTGGCCGTCGGCCTCCCCCTGCTCCCGGTGGCCGGAGCGGCAGGCATCGAATCCTTCGTCCTGCCGGTCCTCGCGCTCTCCCTCGCGCCCACCGCCGTCCTGGTGCGCATCGTCCGGGTGGAAGCACTGAAGGTGCTGAACGAGGACTACATGCGCACCGCCCGGGGGAAGCGCCTGCCCTCCGCACGCCGCTACCTGCGGCACGCGGCCCCGAACATGGCCACCGCCGCGCTCACCGTCGCCGGGAGCCTGCTGCCCGCCCTGATCGCCGGCACGGTGCTCGTCGAGAAGGTCTTCGCCCGGCCCGGCATCGGTTCCGCGATGGCGCAGTCCGTCGCCGCCCAGGACTACCCGGTGGTCCAGGCCATGGTGCTGGTCCTGGGCACGACCGTGCTGCTCGCGGGCCTCCTGGTCGACCTGCTGCTGGCGGTGCTCGACCCCCGTTCGGCGATCCGGGAGAGCTGAGGAACCGATGTCCCTTCCCCCCGGGCGCCTCCGCTCGCCCATGGCCTGGGCCGCCGCGGCCATACTGGCCTCGCTGCTCGTGCTCGCACTGGCCGGCCCGCTGCTCTGGGGCGCGGCAGCCGACCGCCCGGACCCCTTCGCGGTGCTGCAAGGCCCTTCCCGGGCACACCCGTTCGGCACCGACAACCTCGGCAGGGACATCCTCGCCCGGGTCCTGACGGCCACCCGGCCCTCCCTGCTGCTCGCGCTGGGGGCGGTCCTGATCGGCGCGGGCGCCGGCGTTCTCCTCGGGGCGTCCGGCGCCGTTGTCGGTCTCCGGGCCCGCCGTTCGCTCGCCGCACTGATCAACCTCCTGCTCGCCTTTCCCGCGCTCCTGGTCGCGCTCTTCCTCACGGTCGTGTTCGGCGCGGGCGCCGGCGGGGCGATGCTCGCCCTCGCCGTCGCGGGAGTGCCCGGCTTCGCCCGCCTCTCCCAGACCCTCGCCGCCGCCGTCGCGGGCACCGACCACCTGGCCGCGGGCCGGGTCCTCGGCCTGCGCCGGCACCGGCTGCTCCGGCGGCACGTGCTGCCCCACATCGCGGAGCCGCTGCTGCTGAGCACCACCACGGCGGCGGGCACGGCCTTGATCGCGCTCTCCGGGCTGAGCTTCCTCGGCCTGGGCGTCCAACCGCCCGACTACGACTGGGGCCAGTTGCTCAACCAGGGGCTCGACCGCATCTACGTACAGCCGCTGCCCGCCCTCGCCCCCGGGCTGGCCATCCTCTACGCGGCGCTGACGTTCCAACTGCTCGGCGAGGTCCTCGCCGGGGGCGCCGCCCGGCGCAGCCCGTCCCCCCGTACACCCCCGCAACCGGTCGAGGCGAGCGGGCCCGCGGAGGACGGCCTCGTGCTCCAGGTCGAGGACCTCAGCGTCGAACTCCCCACCCCCGACGGCGTGATCCGGCCGGTCCGCGGCGTGAGCCTGTCCCTGCGGGCGGGCGAGATCGTCGGACTCGTCGGCGAGTCCGGATCCGGCAAGTCGCTCACCGCGCTCGCGATCGCCGACCTGCTCCCGGACCGGGCCCGGGTGTCCCGGCGCACCCTCCGCCTGCTCGGCGCCGACCTCGCCGCCATGACGCCGAAGCAGCGCGAACACCACCTCGCGACCGGCCTGGCGATGGTCTTCCAGAACCCGGCCTCGGCACTCAACCCGTCGCTGCGCATCGCCACCCAGCTCACCGAGGCCGTCCGTACCCATCGCGGAGCAGACCGCGCGCAGGCCTTGCGGGATGCCTCCGACGCCCTGCGCACGGTCGCCCTCCCCCCGGCCCTCCTGCGGGCACGCCCGCACCAGCTGTCCGGCGGCCAGCGCCAGCGCGTGATGATCGCCTCCGGCCTGATGCTGCGGCCCAGCCTGATCATCGCCGACGAGCCGACGACCGCCCTCGACGTCACCGTGCAGCGGCAGATCACCGGACTCCTCGCCGACCTGCGGCGGGAAACCTCCGCCGCGATCCTGTTCATCAGCCACGACGTCGCGCTCGTGGGCGAGTTCTGCGACCGGGTGCTGGTGATGTACGCGGGCACCATCGTCGAGACCCTGCCCGCCGACCGGCTCGCCGCCACCGCCCGGCACCCCTACACACGGGCCCTGGTCGCGTCGGTGCCGGACCTCGCCGCGGACCGCGACCGCCCGCTGCCGACCGTGGCGGGTGCGCCGCCCGATCCGCTCGCACCCGCCCGGGGCTGCCCGTTCGAGCCCCGCTGCCCCTCCCGGCAGGACCGCTGTGCGCGGGAGGCTCCGCCGCTCGACGGCCGCCTCGACGCGGCCCACCGGGTCGCATGCTGGTATCCGCTACCGGTCCAAGCGGCTCAGGTGGAGACGGACCGCGTCGAGACGGACCGCGTGGAGACGGACCGCGTGGAGACGGACCGCGTGGAGACGGACCCCGTGAAGGCGGCCCCGGTGACGGGAGCCCCGGTGAAGGCGGACCCGGCATGACCTGCCTGAGGCTCTGCGACCTCACCGTCCGCCACCCTGGTCAGCACGGCCCGGTCACCGCGGTGGACGGCGTGTCGCTGGAGGTCCCGTCCGGTACCACGCTCGGGCTCGTCGGCGAGTCCGGCTCGGGCAAGTCGAGCCTGGCCCGCGCGATCGTCGGGCTCACCCCTGTACACAGCGGCCGGGTCCTGCTCGACGGCCGGGAGGTCCGCGTCCACACCGTCCGTGCCCGGCGCCGACTCGGCCGCCTGGTCCAGGTCGTCCTCCAGGACCCGGACACCGCGCTCGACCCCCGGATGACGGTCCGCCAGACCCTCGTCGAAGCGGCGACCGTCTTCCACCGCCTCGACCGGCGCGCCCGCGCCGAGCGCGTCACCGACCTGCTCGGCCTCGTCGGCCTCGATCCCGGACTGGCCGACCGCCTGCCGCAGCAGCTGTCCGGCGGCCAGCGCCAGCGGGTCGCCATCGCCCGCGCCCTGGCCGTCGAGCCCGGCCTCCTGATCGCCGACGAGATCACCTCGGCGCTCGACGTCTCGGTACAGGCATCCGTCCTCAACACGATCCGCGACCTCCAGCACCGGCTGGGCCTGTCCATGCTGTTCATCGGCCACAACCTGCCCGCGGTCCGCTACGTCTCCGACGCGGTGGCGGTGATGCACCGCGGCCGGATCGTCGAAACGGGCCCCGCCGAGGCCCTCCTGCGCGACCCGCAACACCCGTACACCAGGACGCTGCTCGCGTCCGTGCCCCGTCCGTCCGGCCCGCTGCCCTCCCGGAGGTCCTGATGCCCCTCGAACAGCCCTGTGCCGTGGTGGTCGGGGCCGGTGTGATCGGCGCCGCCGTCGCCCTCGAACTGGCCCGCACCGGGCGGCGGGTGGTCGTCGTGGACAAGGCCGGCGCCGCCGGCCACGGATCGACCAGCGCCTCCAGTGCGATCATCCGGTTCAACTACTCCACTTTCGACGGCTGCGCCACGGCCTGGGAGGCCCGCCACCTGTGGGCGTCCTGGCCGGACCACCTGCGGCTCCCCGGCCGCCGTCCGCTCGCGGCCTTCCACCGCACCGGAGCCGTGCTCCTCGACTCGCCTTCCGCCGAACCGTCCCACACCACCGCCCTGTTCGACCGCGCCGGCGTCCCGTACGAGCGGTGGGACACTCCGACGCTGCGCAGGCACCTCCCCGGGATCGACCCCGGCCGGTACTGGCCGCCGAAGCCAGTGGACGACGAGGCCTTCTTCGACGGCCCCACCGGCGAGCTCGGCGCACTGTTCACCCCGGACGCCGGGTTCGTCGACGATCCCCAGCTCGCCGCCCAGAACCTCGCGGACGCGGCGGGGGAGCTGGGCGCGCAATTCCTGTTCCACCAGACCGTGGTGGGCGTCGACCGGCGCGCGGACCGGGTGGCGGGCGTCCGCCTGGCCGGCGGGACGCGGATCGCGGCGCCGGTCGTGGTCAACGCCGCCGGGCCGTGGTCGGGAGGCTTCAACCGGCTGGCGGGCGTCGGGAGCGACTTCACCGTCGGCGTGCGCCCGCTGCGCGAGGAGGTCCACCAGGTCGCCGTGCCGAGCGGCTACGCCACCGGGTCCGGCCCGGGGCCGGTGGTCGCCGACCTCGACTTCGGAACCTACCTGCGCGCGGCCTCCCGCGGCCACGTCCTCGTCGGCGGCACCCAGCCGGCCTGCGACCCGCCGGAGTGGATCGACGACCCGAACGAGGCCGACCCCCGCCCCACCGCCCACCGCTTCCGGACCCAGGTGACCAGGGCGGCCCGCCGTTTCCCCGGTATCGGCGTCCCCAACCGGCCCCTCGGCATCGCCGGCGTGTACGACGTCGCCGACGACTGGACCCCGATCTACGACCGCACCGACCTCGACGGCTACTACGTGGCCATGGGCACGAGCGGCAACCAGTTCAAGAACGCCCCGCTGGTGGGCCGCTACCTCGCAGCCTTGATCGACCGGGTCGAAGCCGGCCACGACCACGACGCAGACCCGGTCCGCTACCGCTGCGAACACACCGGCAACGTCGTGAACCTGGGTGCCTTCTCCCGCCGGCGCCCGCTCCGGGCCGACTCCGCCCGTACGGTCATGGGCTGACCGGACGAAGTTCCAGCAGCAGATCCCCGACAACGCCGACCACGAACCCGGGCTCCTCCCGCGGGAAGTCGTGGCCGGTGCCGCACGGTGTGTAGACCAGCCGTGCCGTGGTCGACGCGGCCAGGTACCGGGTCCTGGCCCGGAGGTAGAAGCGCGCGATCCGCTCGGCCTCGACCGCGTCCCGGGCGGCGGCCAGCACCGCCTCGCCGCCTGTGAGATCCCGGGGTATGACCAGCGCCAGCGGCATATCGCCGAGATCCCCGTCGTAGACCACGGTCTCCCAGCCCGCCTCCGCCAGGCCGGACGGCGAGAGCTCGGCGAAGATCGACGCGGCGGCGCAGTGCCCGCCGGTCCGGCCGCCACTGCCCCGATGGACACCGAACAGCTGCCGCACCGCCGTCACCAGGAACCTGCGGCGCATCCCGGCGACCAGCCGGTTGGGCGGCCCGAAGGCGATGACCTCAAGAGGCGTGGGGTCCAGCAGCACGAGCGCGGCCACCAGATCCGGCCGGCGCCTCGCCGTGTTCGCGACCAGCAACCCACCGAAGGAGTGGCCGACGAGTACGTACGGGGCCCGCTCCCCAGCCCCCTCCAGGGCCGCCACCAGCTCCTCCGCCTCGGCCGCCGTCGTCCGCGGGAAGGGCCCGGCATCGCTCCAGCCCGAGCCGAACCGGTCGACCAGCACCGAGCGGGTCCGGGCCGCCATCATCGTGTGCAACTGCCGGAACTCCTCACCGGGCGCGTGCCCGCCGGGCATCCAGACCACGGTCGGCCCGTCCCCGGCAGGCCCCTCGGCCAGGACGTGCATCCGGTGCCCTCCGACGTCGACCAGCTTCCCCGGCGCCGGCCGCGCCCCCGCCTCACGGGCGACCAGCACCAGGTGACGCACCGCCCCGGACAGCAACAGCACACCGACAGCCAGGAAAAGGACACCGAGCGTCACCGCCCAGGTCGTGCCGAGCCCGATCAGGCCGGCGCCCGCCGCCGCCACCAGCAGCGCGACGGGCACGCCCGCCCAGTCACGGCTCAGCAGCGCGAGCATGGAATTCGCGACCCGTCCGTCCCGGCGCATCGGTCCTCCGCGGCAGCATCGATGGAGATCCCTGCACTTCTTCTTCCCGCGGCTGCCCGTACCCGCACCCCCCACAGCCGCCCGGAACACCTTGTACCCGGACGAGGACTCCGGGTTACCACCCACCGCGGCGTGGCGCCGGGCCGGCCGGAAGGATCCGTCAGCGTGTGTCGCGGAGCTCCAGAACGTAGGCCGCGGTGAGTGCGACGGCACGGTTTTCGTCCTGTGACAGGTCGGCGAGCGCATGAGAGGCCGTGCTGCCGGGGATGTCCGCGAGGGCCTGCGCCAGCCGCAGCCGGGCGGACGGTCCGACGGCGTCGGTGCCGAGGCGGTCGACGAGCCCGGCGGCGATGCCGTCCGCCAGCGCGGGGTCACCCGCCAGCGCACCGAGGGCGTCGGCTGCTTCGACGTCGTTCACCCCGTCGGCGATCATGTCGGTGAGCGTCGGGACCGCTTCGGCCGCCCCGCGTGCCCCGAGCGCCGGCGCCGCGCACCGGCGGACCCCGATGTCGGAGTCCGCGAGGGCCTCCTTGAGCAGCGCGGTCGCCCCGGGGTCCGGGAGCTTCGCGACGGCCTGCACGGCGCGTCTTCTCACCTCGGCCGCCGGCGACCCCAGACCCTCCTCCAGCAGAGCCAGTGCGGCACCGCCCGATTGGGCCAGCGCCCAGTGGAGCGCCCCGGCGACGTTCGGCTCCGTCTCGCTCAACGCGGCCTCGACCAGGGCCTCCACCGGCACCGCACCCCCGTCGGCCGCGGACATGGCCGCCCGCTGCCGCTTCCCCGCGTGCTCCGATGCCAGGGCGTGCAGGAGCGCGACGCTGCGCAGGACGTCCTCCCAGTCGGAGGGTTCCGCGGCACCGATCCGCTGCAACCGCGTCAGCAGCTCCGTCTCGGCGGCGATGCGCTCCCGTGTCTGGCGGACCAGGGCCTCGATGAGCCCGGAGGGGGTGAAACCGGGATCGTCCAGCGCCCGCGCGACGTCGCGCAGCGGCAGGCCCAGGGACCGCAGGCTCTCGATGTGGAAGATGCGCCGGATGTCATCGCCCGAGTACTCCCGGTACCCCGCCCCGGTACGCCCCGTCGGCCGCAGCAGGCCGAGCGACTCGTAGTGGCGGAGCATGCGGGCGCTGACCCCGGACCGCCGTGCCACATCACCGATCAACACGTCCTGTCACTCCTCCCGCGATCCGGTCGTGCCCAGGGCCACGATCCGCTTCGCTTCCTCGATGGCGAACCCGAACCCGGCATCGGGGTCACGCAGCAGCCGTTCCGTGGCGATCGCGTGCCGGCGCACCCGAGGGGCCGGATCCGTCACCGCGGCGCGCAGGACCGGCACGACCACCTCACCCAGCGCGACCAACGCCCGGCTCAGGCTCAACTGCACCTCTCGCCCGCCGCGTCCGAGCTGCGTCGCCAACACCCCGGCCAGACCGGCCTCCTCACCTTCGGGTACCAGCACGACCGCTGTCCGCCAGGCACACCGCGCCACCTCGTCGTCGGCATCGGCCAGCAACGCCCGGGTGATCGCCGGCCACGCCCGCCGGTCCCCGATCTTCGACAGCGTGTGCAGCGCCTGACCACGCGCCTGCGCGCACTCCGAGCCGAGCACCTCGACCAGCTTCGGGACCGTCACCGAGGACGAATGACGGGTCAGCGCCCACGTCAGCATGTCCCGCACGTGGAAGTCGGGCTCGACCGCGCACCGCTCGATCAGCATGTCCACGGAGCGGGCGTCCGCGGCCGCGCCGACTGCCAGGGCCGCCCGCAGCCGCACCGACGAACTGCTGCTCTCCAGCCCCTGGAGAGCACGCACCGTGTTCGTTTCCTCGTTCGGATCCTCGTTCGTTTCCTCTGCCCGAATGATCACCGGACCACCTCCTGTGCAGCAGTGAAGGCCTTGTCACGGTGTCAAGGTCAAGCCGGAAGCCGCACCGCCGCGGCACGGGGACCCGCGCCGGCACCCCGGATCAGGGGATGTCCTCGATCCGCTCCCCGTTGAGGAGGTACACCGGCAGGTGCGGATGGTCCGTCGCGACCGGGAAGCCGTTCTCGTGGGCCATCGCCGCGATCGCCAGGGGGCCCAGTGCGACCCGGGCGCGCGGGGCCTGCGAGGAGCCCCAGTAGCCCGCGTGCTCCGTGACCGCCTCGGCCAGCGTCTCCGCGAAGGCGTCCCGGTCGCCCGTGATCAGGCGGTGGAGGAGCGCCACCGGCTGGTAGTCGATCCGGTTCACGAAGTCCTTCGGGGCACGGTCAATCCGTTCCGGCATCGAGGTCCGGATCGTGGCGAGCAGCTTGTCCACGACCTCGTCCATGTTCCGCCGCGCGAAGTACGTCTGCAGGGTGTCGATCCAGTGCAGCACGTACTCGTCGACCGAGTCGTCCTCCCGCAGCCGCTCCATCGGCACCCCGCACAGCCGGTCGATCCGCTCCGTCTGGCGGCACACCACCGCCAGGTAGAACGCGTCGAGCCAGGCCCGGGCGTCCGCCGGGGGAGCGGCCGGGAGGGCGGGCAGTCGGGTGACCATGTCCTCGCCCAGGTAGCACTCGACCGGCTCCGTGCCGGTGAACAGGGCGCAGCCGAGTTGCACCGCGGTGGCCCACGGGTCCCAGGTGGTGAGGTGCGACGCCTTCGGGTCGTCGGCGCAGCGCGCGTGGGCGAGGGCGAGGGCCGCTGCGAAGGCGTCGCCCAGCCCCGACGGGTCCCGCGTGACCTCCTCCAGCGCCCCGGCCGCGGCCCGTTCGAGCCCGGCCGCGTCGGAGGGGTTGCGCGCAGCCGGGCTGGTGGTCGTCCGCCCGGCACGGTCCAGCCGGACCAGACCCTTCATCAGGCCGAGCAGAGGCGGCTCCGGCCGCAAGGAGAACGTGCGGGTCTCCTCGTCGATGACCGTGAGGGAGGTCAGGCCGCCCTGGTGCCACCAGTAGACCCGCGGCGAGAGCGGGCCCGGCCCCTCCTGGTAGGCGTGCAGGGCGTACGTGGCGAGGTCGTTGAGGGCGTCGATCACCGTGCCGTCGACGATCGGGTGGTACGCCAGCAGGTGCCGGGTCGGTACGACCACCAGCGCGCCCGCCTCCGGCAGCGTTTCACCGGTCAGCCGCCGGACCGTCTCGGCCAGGAACAGTGCCCGGCTCGCGACGAACGGCGAGTCGCCGTACAGGGAGTGCAGCGTCGCCCGCCCCTCGACCGGCACGTCCTCGTACGTGACCTGCACGTCCATCAGGTTCTCGTAGGCCGCCGGCCCCAGGGCCTCCAGCCCGGCCCGCTCCACGTCGGCGTCGGTCAGGATCCGGACGCTGTCCGGCAGGTCGAGGGCGTACGCGAACACCAGCCCCTCCGCCACCACCCGCGCGTAGCGCATGCGGTCCACCAGATCCGGTGTGAGGGAGTCGACCGGCAGCAGCCGGGCGTGCGCGCCCCGCAGCAGCTCCTCGGCGCTCCTGCCGCCCCGGCTCGCCTGCCGCAGCATCTCGAAGTGTGCGGCCACCAGCTGGGGCCACTGCTCCTGCGGAGCCCGGGCGCAGCGGGCCGCGAGGCCGTTCATCGCGTAGTGGTACCCGTCCTCGGCATGAGGGGCGGCGAGCCGCCGCAGGTACGCGTCCTGAGAGGGAGTCAGCATCGGCAAGGCCGGGCCGAAGACATCGTCCGGGGTGCCGGTCATCTCGTTTCGTTCCATCCCCACGACCCTACGACCCGCCACCGACAGGCGCCCCGGCGGGACCGACCGCCGCCGTCGGCCTCCGCCCTCCTGACCGCCAGAGAGGGACCGCCTGCCGTTCGACGACGGTGCGGTCGACGACGTGGTCGCGTCGCTGGTCCTGCACTACCTGGAGGACTGGGGGCCGACGCCGGCCGAGATGCGTCGAGTACTCAGGCCCGGCGGCCGGCTGATCGCGTCGGTGGACCACCCTTTCGTGGCCCTCGGCGCCGTGTCCCTGACCTCCGGCCACACCGCCGAGTCACTCGCGCCCGTAGGTGCCGGACAACGGCGAACGTGCACGGGTGTTAGCCTCTTCCGCGTGGTGGAGCATCAGGACGAGACCAGGGCAGCCTACGACGGCATCGTCGAGCTGTACGCGTCGATGTTCGCCGATCGGCTGGAAACGCAGCCGTTCACGCGGGCCATGATCGGCACCTTCGCCGAGCTCGTGCGCGGGTCCGGGAACCTGCGGGCAGCCGACGTCGGGTGCGGGCCCGGACATCTGACGGCCATGCTGCACGACCTGAGGCTGGACGCCTTCGGGCTCGACCTCTCCCCGGCCATGGTCGACCACGCCCGGCGGGCCCATCCGGCGCTGCGGTTCGAGGAGGCGCGGATGGAGGCCCTGCCGGTCGAGGACCGCGCGCTCGGCGGTGTGCTGGCCCACTACTCGATGATCCATACCCCGCCCGGGGAACTGCCGGCGCTGCTCGCCGAGCAGGCGCGTGTCCTGGCGCCAGGGGGCCTGCTCCTGGTCTCGTTCTTCGCGACCGACGGACCGGAGCCGGTCCGCTTCGACCACAAGGTGACGCCCGCCTACAGCTGGCCGGTGGACCGGTTCGCCGAGTTGCTGGCCGGGGCCGGGCTCGTCACGTTCGCCAGGCTGCTCCACGACCCGGCGTCCGAGCGGGGCTTCCTCGACGCCCACCTGCTGGCCCGTCTCCAGCAGAGCGTGCCGGCGGCCTCCGGCGGCGGGTCGGTGCAGAAGGCGCTCCACTCCCGTGCCACCCGGCTCCTCATCGACCAGGGCCCCAACGAAGCCAACCTCCCTGCGGCTCAGGCTCGTTGATCCTCGGAAACAGGACCATGCCATGGCCAACGCTCTTACGCGTCTTATCTAAATCGCCCCAGCACCGATCGAGTCGAACATGTCGGCGCCCACGGTGGCCGTCGAAGGTCTCCGTGGGCGCCTGACGCCGGTCACAGCAATCGCTCTGCAAGGTAGTGCTGGAATTGCCACAACGGGCGCTCCAGATGGGAGAACCGGCCGTTGGACGGAGCCGGGTCGGAGGCCAGGCCGCGCTGGACGCCGCGGATGGCCACGAGGTCCTCTTCCTGGATGTGCGCGATCTGGGCGCGGATGGCGGTCAGCTGCTCCGCGAAACCGGGTGTGCCGCGCGCTCCGGGCGGGACCAAGGCCGTGATCTGCGTGTCGTGGGTGGCGGGACCGGTGGGCAGCCAGCGGATGCTGACTGCGCTGTCGGGCAGGACCGCCAGGACGAACTGCGGGAAGATCCCGGCGACGAGCATGCCCGGCTGGGATTCCCGACCGGAACCGGCGGAACGCCTCCCGAGGCCGGTGCCGTCCTGCTCGGGGTCGGACAGCGGCGTGAACATGGTGAACCAGCGGCCGTCGCATGCGTCGACTTCCGTGTCCCGACCAGGCAGTACCGGATCCAGGGACGCGGCGTGCGTGCCCATGTGGTGGTAGTTCTCGGAACCGTTCTCCACCGCCACTTTCCAGTTGGCGGGTACGCCTTCCCAGGTCTGGGTGTGGACACTCACCCAGTCCGCGATGCCGTGGCTGCTCAGCCGCAGGTCCAGCCCGCGCAATGCGGGTGCCGCCGGTGCCGCGTCGGGGTCGAGGTTGAGCATGACGAAACCGTTCCAGACCTCGACGCGGTGGGCCGGGAGCCGGCAGCCGGCCCGGTCGAAGTCGACGCGCTGCATCAGGGGAGCGCCGGCGAGCTGTCCCGCATACTGGCCGTTCAGCCGGTAGGTCCAGGTGTGGTACGGGCACGTCAGCCGTTTCAGGCAGCCGCGCTCGGGTGCGGTCTCCGGCGGCAGGAGGTCCATGAACCGGTGGCGGCACACCCGGGACAGGGCATGGAGCTCGCCCTCCTCGTCCCGGGTGATCACCAGCGGTGTGCCGAGGACGTCCAGCCGCAGATAGCTCCCCGGCTGCGGAATGTCCTCGGTTCGTGCCACGCAGAGCCACTCCCGCCGGAAGATCCGTTCGACTTCCCATGCGTACATCTCGGGGGAGGTGTAGGCGCGGGGTGGCAGTGTCTGGCCGCGTTCGAGGGGGAGCGAGGCCAGACGCCGCAGCTCCGCGAGCGTCTCACGCAGGGCCTCGGGCGCGGATGCGGGGGTGGCGGGCTCTTTGGCGGTGGTGTGGTGGATGGTCATGGTGATCGGCCTTCCTTTCCGGTGATCAGAGGTGTCGGGCCGAAGAGGGACAGGGCGTGCCGCCGCCTGTAGTGGCGGCTGCAGGAGACGGTGGCGAGGAGGACAGCGCTCAGCAGCACCAGCCCCTTGGCCCGGTTGAGTGCCGGAACCGCCTCCACCGGCAGCAGCAGGGCGACGAGCACTCCGGCAGCTGCGTCCAGCAGCTGGGCGCAGCCCCACAGCACCGTCAGCCGTGTCAGTCCGCTGCGCAGCGCAGGCGAGACACGCCAGGCCGCTTCGCGGGCGGCAACGGCGGTGGGCCCGTGCCAGGACTGGGCCGCCTGGAAGGCGAAGGGCTTCGCCACGAGGAGCGAGCCCAGGATCCAGAGCCCGGCAGCCGCCCCGAGTCCGGCGTCCTTGACGAGGATGACCCGCGGACTCCCGACGAGCAGGGACGTGACGATGCGCACCGCCAGCATGCCGATCATGAACGCTTCGAGGTTGTTCACGCGACGCTGCGTGGCGGCCATGACCACCATGCGCACCGCCGGGACCGCCCCGCTGAGCGTCAGTGCCAGCCATTGGCTGATGCCCTGCGACCGCAGAACGTAGAACACGGCCAGCGGGAGAGCCGCGGCGACGACAATCGCAGTGGCCGCTGCCCGCCACGCCGGCACGCCGTATGTTCCGGTCCGACCGTTCAGTGATGCCATACGAAAAACCGTAGGGACCGGCGAAGATCACCGAATCGACGCAACGGGCGATATGTCGGGTACATCCTTCTATGTACTGACTCATCTCGATTGCCGATGGTGGAGTGCTTCGATGCCCCGAGGCGTGGCGACACGCCCGCCGAGGCCGACACGGCACCGTCGCCAAGGTCCGGGTCGAGCTCAAGCGCCGGAAATTCGACGGAACAGGCGAATCGAACGTGGTCGCCTACGCCACGACAGCGGGCAACGCCTTCCCGCCCGCGAAGGACCCGCCGGGCGGGCCCGTCACGGTCGACCCCGCGTCGAGCCGCTGCGTCGTCGCCACGGCCGACGGAGAGTTGCCCCCGGACGACCACCACGCCTGCGTGGCCAGTGCAGCCTCCAACCCCCTGTCGCTCGTGGAGCGGTGAGGGGCGTGCCACCCTTTTGAACCGGCGCTGACCGCACCGTCACCGGCGGTGGATCACCGCGCTGCCCGAAGCCCTGTCGTGCATGCCGCGGCGGTCTGTGTTGAGGTTGATCGACGAGACGTTGGCGACACACAGTGCCGGGATGCCGGTCACCACCAGGTTCGTGAGGTGCCGGGCCACGGCCGAGCCGTAGCCGATGCGATCGCCGGTCGCGAAGCGCACCACTTCGAGGCGCAGGGCCCGCTTGCCCGGAGTCGCGCCCCAGCGCGACACGCTCAGCGGAGAGTAGAGCAGGAGGAAGGCCGCGACCCAGAGCGCGGCGGTGGCGCGCCAGACCACACGGGCATCACCATCGGCGACACCGGCGGCCGTGAGGATCCGGTCGAGGCCGACCAGGGGAACGAGAATGACGGCGACGGCGATGACCAGGTCGACGGCAGTGGCGGCGCAGCGCGGCATGAGACCCGCCGGAGACCCGGGACGGGTGCCCGAGGCCGCCTGGAACCGACCGAGGCCGCCGCCGGAGGAAATGGAGTCAAACATGCCGTTCCTTCTTCTGCCCACCGAGAAGGGAATCCTACATTCCGCTTGTGTGGGCGGGCGGGCGACGCCGGGCCTCTGGGCCGGGGCGCCAACTCCCGATTGCCGGCAGAGACCTGAGAGGCGTTGTAGGCGATGCTGGCCAGCAGGAATCCGCCGGTCATACTGACGCAGGCGTAGTGGTCCGTACAGGCAGACCATCGTCGCCGCCGGCAACTGGTTCATCTCGCGCCGTCGGTGTTGGCCGCGGTGAGTGCGGACGGGCCGGTCGGCGGGCCGCCCGCGTCGGCCTTGCCGGTGACCTATCGATCGGTCACCGGGGACGGTACGTTCTCCCCGGCCGGTCCGCAGGTTCCGGGCATTGCTCCTTCGGCGGTCGTGATCCTGTCGAGCACCTCTGCGTAGAGGGAGCGTTTGTCGGGGCGGACGCGGCCGGCGGCATGCCTGAGAGCGGGGACCGCAGGCGTGCCCATGGCGATGAGCCCCTCGGCCGCAGCCTTGCGGACGACGGGATGGGAGTGCTCCAGCAGCCGGGTCACGGCAGGGATCGCGGGTACCCAGGTCGCATGGCAGAGGGTCCGGATCGCCGTGCGCACCAGCTCCGGCCGCCGGTCGTCCAGCAGGATCGCCGTGTGGTGCAGGTAGGTCTGCCGGTCCAGCATGGCCCGCGAGGTCCGGTGGGCGTGCAGGCGGACCTTGGGCTTGGGGTGACGCAGCAATTCGCCGATCAGGTCCCGCAGGCCGGGGTCCTGGTCCGGGTCCGGGCCACTGTGTCCCTCGGCCAGTCGCGTGAGTGCCCGGCGTATGTGCACCTGGTCGCCGGTGCGGGCCAGGTCCAGCAGCTCGTGCCGGGACGGGGGCGAGGGTGGCGACACTCCCGCGGACCCGGCCGGGCCGTGGTCACGGAGCGATGCGGGCACAGCGGTGTCCTGCGGTACGGCGTCCGGGCGGCGCAGGGGACCGGCGACGAGGACAAGCCCGTCGGCGAGGTCGTCGTGCCCTTCGGCGCGCAGCCGCCGACAGAGCTGCGTCAGCGCCGGGGTGCGCAGCAGGGGACGCCCGCAGAGCAGGTCGAGGAACCCCCAGGCGCCGGCGTGGAGGCGGTCGCCGAGGTGTTCCGCCAGTACGTCGGCGGGGACCCGGCGCAGCGCCCGCCCGGCTGCGGACCTGCCGGCCGGCGGGTCGTGCTCCCACCATTCCAGCAGCAGCGGGACCAGCGGTTCGAGGTGCCGCGGGTCGAGCCGACTCGCTACGAGAGCCACTCTGTCGTGCAGGATGCCGTCTGCGCGGAGTTCGGCCTCGCCGATGGCGCCGAGCGTGCGGGCCAGGTCGGCACCGACCGGTATGTCGATGCGGCCCTGCAGGAACGCCCGGAGGACGGGGAGCCCGGCCTCGGGCTCGGGCCACTCCGAGAGCGCCAGGGCCGCAGTGTGCCGGCGGTCCGGAGCGGGTGCCCGCAGCATGGCCAGCAGGCGTTCCCGCAGCGCGGTCGAACGGGGCTGGTCGAGGTCGTCGATGCGCACGGTCCGCGGTCGCGGCGCGGGCGCGCGGGTGGTCTCGGTGATGGTCCAGGGCGGTGCGTCGAGGGGCTGGATGTCCGTCATCCAGTCGATGAGGGCGGAGCGGACCTCGGGGCCGGCAGAGGCGTAGACATCGATCAGGGCGGTCAGGCGGTCCCGGGAGCCGGGTACGTCGTCGTGCTGTCGGCCGAGGCGGCGGAATTCCTCCAGGGTGCGAGGTGTGCGCACGGCGGCATCCAGCGCGGCTCGCCACGCCCCGCCCTCGGCCGGCGCGGTGGCCGCAGGGGCTTGCGGGGCGGCCAACACGTCCCGCAGCACAGCCGTCTCGGCCTGCCGCGGATCCGGGCCCAGCCGGGCCGAGGCGAGTGCCTGGTCGAGGTCGGCGCTGACCAGCACCGCGCCGAGGCTGCGCAGCAGCGTCAGCGTGGACGGGCTTCCCGCGGGCAGCCTTCCCGCGGGCAGCCTTTCCGCGGGCGGGGCGGGGAGGGCGCGTACCGTGCGGGCGACAGCCTGCTTCTCGACCGCCGACAGCGTCGGCGCGACCGCTTCGAGTACCGCGATGAGGCCGTGCCGGTCTCCGGCCGAGGCCTCGGCGAGCCCGTCGAGCAGGACCCTGGTGAACCGGGCGAACTCCGTCAGTTCCCCGGTCGTCCACGGTGCAGGGCAGAGCCGGAGCGTGAGCCGCAGTACGCGGCCCCGGAAAGCGGGTTCGGAGCCGGCCAGGCGAAGCCAGTCCGACAGCAGGGGCCGCAGCGCGCGCAGCCGGGCGGGATGCGGCAGTTCGTTCCGCTGGGCGAGACGCAGCGCGACCGACGGATTCCAGCCCTCCGCCGTCAGCGACCGGGCGTCGAGGTCCGTTCCGATGTCCACCGCCGACGGCGGCGCCGCGGGCGGGGTGATCCCGTGCCGGGCCATGGCCGTCGAAAGGTCCTCGAACGTCCCGGACGCGAGGCCGACCCGGCCGGTCGCCACCAAGGCGAGCAGGGCCGGTGCGATCCGTGATCCCTGGTCGTCAAGTGCGAGGACCGAGCGCGCCGGCAGAGTGCCGTCGAGGCCCTCCAGCAGCAGTTCGCGGGCGCGGCCGTCTTCGCTGTGCTCGGCTGCGGCGAGAACGGTCGCCGGGTAGGCGTCGCCGAGGACGGCGCGCAGCGCCTCGATGAGTGTGCCGCGCAGACCCGGGTTGTCGTGACGCCCGAGCCAGGAGAGCAGTGCCGGTACCGCCTTGGGCGTGCCTGCGCGGACCAGGGCCTTGGCGGCGGCCTTCTTGACGTTCATGTTCGGATGGCCGAGGCATGCGGCGATCGTGGTGGAGGCCCAGCGGGCCCGCGCGTGACCGAGCGCGATCAGCGCCTGCCGGACGGTCTGGATGTCCCGGGCGGAGGTCAGCGCGATCAAGGTCGCCGACAGTGCCTGCGCATCGTCACCCGTGGCGTCGCGGGCGAGCAGTGCGATCACGTGCTTGCGCACGTGCCGGTCGCGGTGCCGCAGCAGGCGGTGCACCCGCGCACGGGTGCCTGCGTAGGGGGATCGGAGCAGGAGTTCGAGCAGGATCGCCTGCTCGCCGCTCGACAGTCCGGGCCGCTCCAGCAGATCCAGTGCCATGGTCGCGACGAGTGCGTGTCCGGCCTCTCGTGCAGTCGCCGAGCCGAGGAGGCAGGACGGCCTGATCCGCCCCCGCTCGCGGAGACGGCGGCCCAGGCCGTGTACGGCGTCCAGGACCTCCTGGGGTACCACGGGCTCCCCGGCCGACGGGCGGCTGTCGGGTCGTGGAGCGGCTCGGCCCGGCTCCCGGGACGCCGCCAGTTCGGCCACGACGCGCAGGAGGAGGTCCGCGATGGCCGGCAGGGTGCCCGCGCCGCCGTGGGCGGCCAGTGTGCACAGCGCCGCCACCGGATCGTCCGGGTCCAGGTGGGAGCTCAGAAACGCCAGTTCCTGCTCGTCCGGGCCGCCGAGATCCGCCGCGATGCGAGCCGGCAGGTCGGCGGGATCGAGACGGGTGAGGAGGGCGCGCCGCTGTGACGGATCACCGGTCAGATGCCACAGCACCTCAAGGGCCTTGTTGCGTACCGCACGGAGAGGGGGCGCGATGACGCCCGTGCTCTCCTCCGTGGCGAGGCCCAGCCCTTCCCGCAACGCTGTCACCGTCCGGGTCCCGCCGATGGCCTCCAGCGCGTCCAGGGCCGCTCCGGGCGCCGACGGCAGGACAGCGATCACGGCGTCCTCGGCATGCGCATGGCGCAACGCACGGATGGCGTCGAGAAACGGCCCCGGCACGGGAGCCGAGGGAAGAACGCGTGTGATCGCCTCCCCGATCGGAAGCTCCCCTGCCCCCTGTCCGGCGAGGGCGACCAGCAGCGCGAGCCGCCGCGGCCAGCTCGGATCGTCGGCGGCCGCATCCACCAGTACGCGGAACATCACCTGCCGGCAGGTGAACAGGATCGTCGCGACCTCGTGGGCCGGAATCGAGTGATCGGCCAGCGCCAGGCCGATGACGGTCGGGGCATGCGGGCCGTCCGGGAAGTGCCCGCGCCGGTGGAGTCCGCGCAGGCACGTCACCGCCGGCCCGCCGAACAGCAGCGGGTCCCGTGCGGCGACGGCTGTCAATGCGCCGATGTCCCTGCGGTCCGCCAGGTCGCCGAGCAGTTTCATCCCGTGCCGACGAAGACCCGGCGGCAGGTCCGGGTCGTCGATGACCTGCCGCAGCAGTCCGCAGTGCCCGTGGCGGGCCGCAGCCGCGAGTGCGGCAGCAGCCGGCTCGGGCCGTGCGATCACCGAATCGGCAGCGAGGAAGGGCGAAAGGCGTCCCTGCGGAAGGGGATCCAACGCCGCCCACGGTTCGGCGAGTTCGCCCAGTGCGGCGGCGACGACGTCTGTGCTGCGGGCACCGAGCAGGCTGATCGCAAGCTTGCGGACCAGCGCGGGAGCCAGCAGACCGGCGTGCAGTCCCTGCCGGGCCAGTCGCAGCGCCGCGGCCTGCAGCACCGGGTCACCGCTTTCCACCAGCGCGTCGACGAGTTCCACAGGCCGGTGCGCGTCGGTGACGGTCACGTCCCGCACGGCCTGGTACAGCAGTTCGCCGGCAGACTCCTTCCGGATCACTGCCGGCTCGTTCAGGAGCTCGGCGCGCAGCCAGGCGATCCGCACCCGTGCCGGCAGCCCGGCTGTACGCCACGACGGCCGGGGGAGCCCCTGCCGGTACGGCCCGAGCCGTTCATGGAGCCGGGCCAGGACGAGCGCCTCCTCCGGCGGCCCCTCCAACGACACGGGCAGCAGTCCCGCGAGCTCGGCCATCTCGAGGTCGTCGCCCGACCGGCCCGATGTGACGCGCTCGGCCAGCAGGACCAACCCCAGGTACCGCAGGCGGGGATCCTCGTGCCGGACGAGATCTGCGAAGACGGCCGGCGGGCAGGGCTGCGCGTCGAGACGGTCGGACAACCAGCCGACGTCGGCTCGACGCATCGCGTCGTGGAAGGGCTCGTCTGCCGTGGTCGTCATCATCGGATGCTAACCGGGGCGTTCCCGGCCCCGCGAACGAGATCCGCCCGCCTGGTTCGCGCCGGTTGCGGTGGAACGCGCGCGCATCGCCACCACGGTCGCGCCGGACCGGGCCCCGGTCCGGCACGCGAGGTGCCGGGCCGGGGCCGGCGTTCAGAAGTTCCAGCTCTGGCTCAGCGCGCCGTTGCAGCTCCAGCTCACCAGGAGCTGGCCGTTCTCCGGCCGGCCGAACAGGATGTCGAGGCACTTTCCGTTCACCCGGTTGCGGATCTCGCTGCCGTTCCGGTACCACTTCTGGTGGCGACCGCCGTTGCAGTCCCACGTGGCCACCGAGCCCTGGTCGCCGAGATGGGGACCGTAGATCTCCAGGCACTTGCCGTTCATGCTGGAGCGGATCTGCTCACCGTCCCAGTACCACTGCTGGTTGGTGTCGCCGGTGCAGTCCCATGTCACGGTGGTGGCGCCGTTGTCCTGATGCCACATGAAGATGTCGGCGCACTTTCCGTTGAGGTTGGACTTGAGCAGCGGTGCGGCGGCGAACGCGGGCGCGCCCGTCAAGATACCGCCGGCCAGAAGCCCGGTGACCGCCGCCAGCAGCATCAGTCGTCGCACAGACCTCATGATTTCTCCTTCGTGTTGCCCTTGCGCGGTTGCGCAGGCCCATGTCTAGCTCCCGGTTGTTGTCCGGCGCCGGAACGGGGATTCCGGACATCAAAAGCTGGACAAACACCACCCAGCACGGCTGCGGAAAGGCGCAGAGAGGAAGGCCATGCCACGTCCCGAACGCCCGCTCGACCCGGACACCGGTTCGCTGACACGGTTCGCGGCCGACCTTCGGAAGCTGCGCGAGGCGGCGGGACGGCCGCCCTATAGGGCACTGGCCAAAACGGCACACTATTCGTCCACGACACTGTCGGACGCCGCGGGCGGCAACACGTTCCCGAGCCTTGCCGTCACCCTCGCGTACGTCGAGGCGTGCCGGGGCGACCGCCGCGCATGGGAAGCCCGATGGCATGCGGTCGCCGCCGAGATCGCGGCGAGCGCAGAAGGTGGCGATCCCGGGGAAACCGGCCGGCAGGGCACACCGTACGCGGGGCTGTCGGCATTCCAGCCCGAGGACGCCGACCGGTTCTTCGGGCGCGAGCGGCTGACCGGCGAGCTGCTCGCGAAGGTGCGTGACCGCCGCTTCCTGGCGGTGTTCGGGCCGTCCGGATCGGGTAAGTCCTCGTTGCTGCGGGCGGGGCTCGTCGCCCGCGCGCGGGCATCGGGGTGGCCGGTGATGCTGTTCACGCCGGGCCCGCATCCCGTGGAGGAGTGCGCGATCCACCTGGCCGCGGTGACGGGGGAGAGTCCCGGCGCGCTGATGACCGAGCTGCTGGACGATCCCGTGGCGCTGCACCTGCGGATCCGGCAGGCCATGATCGACCGCGCACCGGACATGGACGCGTTGATCGTGGCCGACCAGTTCGAGGAGGTCTTCACCCTCTGCCGGGACCGGGACGAACGAGATGCGTTCCTCACCCTGCTGATCGCCGCCGCCACGGCGCCGACCAGCCGGACCCGGGTGGTACTCGGCGTACGCGCCGATTTCTACGGCCACTGCGTCCAGGACCCCGGGCTGGTCGAGGCGATGCGCGACGCGCAGATCGCGGTCGGCCCGATGAGCAGCCAGGAGCTGCGCGAGGCCATCACCCGCCCGGCCGTGCTCGCCGACTGCACGGTGACCGGCCCGCTGCTGGCGGCAGTGGTCGCGGACGCGACCGGTCAGCCGGGCGCGCTGCCACTGGTCTCGCACGCGATGGCGGAGACCTGGCGCCGCCGCAGCGGCAGCCGCCTGACCCTGGACGGGTACCTGGCGGCCGGCGGTATCCAGCACGCCCTCGCACAGACCGCCGAGACCGCCTACCGGGCGCTGTCGCCGGCGCAGCAGGACCTCGCCAGATCGCTGTTCCTCCGGCTGACCGCGCTGGGCGACGGTACCGAGGACACCAGGCGCCGCATCACCAGGGACGAGCTGGACCCGAACCCCGACACCGCCTTCGTCCTCGAATCCCTCGCCCGGCAACGGCTGGTGACGCTGGACCAGGGCTGTGTCGAGATCACCCACGAGGCGATCATCCGGTGCTGGCCGAGGCTGCGCGGCTGGCTGACCGAGGACCGGGACCGGCTGCTGTTGCACCGGCAGCTCACCGAGGCGACCGCCGCCTGGGAGGTGCAGGGCCGCGACCCGCACGCGTTGTACCGGGGTGCCCGCCTGGCCGCGGCGCTGGACCTGGCCGCCGCGGACGGCAGCCGGCTGACCTTTAGGGAACGGCGCTTCCTCGACGAGAGCCGGGAAGCACAGGCCGGCGAGACGGCCGCGGTCAGGCGGCGGGCGGTCCGCCTGCGGCAGCTGGTCACGCTGCTCACCGTGCTGGTGGTCATCGCGGCGACCGCGGGCGGGCTGGCCGCCGACTCGCGCGACTCGGCCATCCGGCAGCGCAACGTGGCCATCGCGCGGAAGGCCGCTGCGGACGCGGCCGCGGTGCGGCAGCAGAACCCCTCCCTCGCTGCGCAGCTGAACCTGGCCGCGTACCGGCTGGCAGCCGCCGGCGACGTACGCGACCAGCTCATGAGCGCGTTCGCCGCGCCGTACACGAGCCGGCTCCCCGGCCACACCTCCGACGTGGTCTCGATCTCCATCGCCCCGAAGAGCACGGTCCTGGCCACCGCGAGCTGGGACCGCACGGTCCGGCTCTGGGACATCGGGGACGCCCGCCATCCCGTACAGCTGGCCGTGCTGCACCAGCCGGAGCAGCTGAGGGCGGTGGCGTTCGGCGACGGCGGCCGTGTCCTGGCCACGGCGAGCGAACGCGCGGTGCGGCTGTGGGACGTGGCGAACCGGCGTGCGCCCGCCGAGCTGAGCACGCTGCCCGAGCAGCCGTCCGCCGCGCCGACGTGGGTGGCGTACCGGCCCGGCGGCGTCCTCGCCACCGGCCACACCGACGGCACGGCGCGGCTGTGGAGCGTGAGCGATCCCCGCCGCCCGCGACTGCTGGCCGCCGTGCCGGGCCACACCGGCACGGTCACCTCGGTGACGTTCAGCCCGGACGGCCGCACGCTGGCGACCACGGGCGACACCACCGCCAGACTGTGGGATGTCGTCGACCCCGCGCATCCGCTCCTCCGCGACGTCCTGCGCGGTCACACCGACACGGTGACCTCGGCCGCTTTCAGCCCTGACGGCCGGAGCGTGGCGACCGGGGGCTGGGACCGCGCCGCACGGGTCTGGGACATCGGCAGCAGCCCGCGTACGCAGCCGCCGGCCGTGCTGCCCGGCCATCCCGCGATCGTCTGGTCGGTGGCATTCAGCCCGGACGGCCGCACGCTCGTCTCGGTAGGCGGGTCCACCCAGTTCTGGGACGTCGCCGCCCGGGCGAACCCGAAGCGGATCAGCACGGTCCAGGGCGGGTTCTACCAAGCCGCGTTCAGCCCCGACGGCCGCATGCTCGCCAACTCCGACCGGCTCCTGGACCTGCGGGATCTTTCGCTCGCGACCCACGACGACGTGGTCACGTCCCTGGCGTTCGGCCCCGGCGGCCGGCTGCTCGCCAGCGCCAGCTGGGACGGCACCGCACGCCTGTGGCAGGTCACCGGAGGCCGGGCCCTGTGGCCGCTGTCGGTCCTGCACGGGCACACCAAGTTCGTCCGGTCCGTGGCGTTCAGCCCGGACGGGCGCACCCTCGTCACCGCCAGTGAGGACACCACCGTCCGTGTCTGGGACGTGACCGATCCCCGCAGGCCGCGGCTGGCATCGGTCCTCACCCCCGGCGCCGGCGAAGTCGGCGGCGTCCGCTTCGGCCCGGGCGGCCGCCTGCTGGCCGTCTGGGCACTGGGCACGGCCGGCCTGTGGGACCTGACCGATCCCGGCCATCCCCGGCCACTGAGCCGGATCGCCGAGGACGGGCCGGACGTCACGACGGCCTCGTTCCGGCCGGACGGCCGCACGCTGGTGACGAGCAGCGGCGAGTCCGGTTCGCTGCGGCTCTGGGACATCGGCGATCCGCGCAGCCCCCGGGAACTGCCGTCCCCGTTCCGATCCGACCCTCTGACCGCCGGCGTGTTCAGCCCCGACAACCGGAGACTGGCCGCCTTCCACCGAGCGGACAAGACGGTCTGGCTGATCGACGTCAGCGACATCCGCCGACCGGCGAAGGCGGCGCGGCTTCCGGCGTCCGGCTCCTGGCTCTACACGCTGGCCTTCGACGCGGAGGGCCGCCGACTGGCAGCCGGCGCCGCGGACGGCATGGCCCTGCTATGGGACGTGAGCGGTGCTGCGGCCGCCCCCGCCGTCCTCACCGGCCACTCGAACCCCGTACCGGCCGTGGCGTTCGGCCCGGACGGCGAAACCCTGGCCACCGGCGGCAACGACTTCACGATCAGGCTGTGGGACACCGGCCTGGACAGGGTCGCCGCCCGCATCTGCGACAGCGCCCACCCCCGGATCACCGGAGCCCAATGGGCACAGTACTTCCCGGCGGTCGACTTCAACCCACCCTGCCCGGCGCCATGACATCCGTCGTCTCCCGATCCATCCGACGGCCCGACCGGTGCCCGACGAGCCCGGCTCAGGGGATCCGCCACTGCTGGGCCTTGTTCCCTGCAACGCAGGGGACCACCGTCAGCTGCCTGCCGGCGCCGTTGTCGGTCAGGCACCCCCCCTGGAAGGCGATGTCCTTGATGGAGTAGGCGCCGTTCCCCGGGATCCGTTCCAGGTTCCACCATCCGCCTCCCCCGCCGTTCAGTTCGACGCGTACGGTGTCGCCGAACTGCGTCAGGGCCCGGGCCAGGTGGGCGCCACCGGGGGAGCAGGCCCGGAAGGACTCGTAGTTGCTGCGCTCGTACACCCAGCCCAGGGCCGTGGTCCCGCCCATGACCACCTTGGTGCCCGTGTCGGTGCTGCTGGAGTCCAGTCCGACCTTGAGGCCGTCCCCGACGTTGGTGATGGCGCCCCAGACCCCTCCGCCGCACCCCGGAGCCGGCCCGGATCCGCCGCCCGCACCCCCGGCTCCGCCGGGGCCGGGGCCGGAGCCACTGGTCGGCTGCTGACCACCGCCGGAAGGGCTGCCGCCGCCCCCGCCGGGCGATCCACCGCCCGGCCCGCCCGGCTGCGCACCGCCCGGCTGTGTACCGCCGCCGACACCGGCCCCGCCCGGAGCGGCCCCGCCCGGGGCGCCGCCCTGCGCCGCAGCAGCAGGATCCTGTCCCGGGACAGCCCCGGGTACGGCGCTTTGCGAGGGCCCCGGGGAAGCGGAAGCCCCTGGACCCCCGCCCGCGCTGCCGGCAGCGGACGGCGCGGACACCGAGGTGGACGGCTGCCCGCCCGCGCGGTCCCGCGCGTCGGCACCCCGGGCCCACGGAGCGATCTGGAAGACGGTGACGGCCACCGTCGCCGTCACCGTCACCGAGACGGCGATCGGTACGACGACCGGTACGGCCACCCCGGCGGGCAGACCCAGCCGCCACCACTTCTTCCTGCCGACGCCGCCCGCCGCGGGCTCCTCGGCCGGCCGGGCCACGACCGGACCCGCCGGCGCGTCGAGCTCACCGAGCGGCCGCCCGGCCGCCGCCCGGCGCGCCGCCGCAGCCATCACGGAAGCGTCGGCGTACCGCTCCTCGGGCTGTTTGGCCAGCGCTCGGGCAACGAACGCGCGCACCGGCCCGGGCAGTGCGTCCGGCAGGGCGGGCGCCGGCTCCCGGACGTGCTTGAGCGCGATCTCGACCACCGACCCGCCGGTGAACGGCGGCTCCCCGGTCAGCAGTTCGTAGACGACCACACCCAGGGAATAGAGGTCGGAGGACGCGACCGCGCCGAGGCCCTCGGCCTGCTCCGGAGCCATGTAGAGGGCCGTGCCGAGCACCGCGTGGGAGTCGGTGATGGCGGTACTGGCCGCGCTGGAACGGGCGATGCCGAAATCGGTGACGGTCACCCGGCCGCCGCTCCCCAGCATCAGGTTCGACGGCTTGATGTCGCGGTGCGTGACACCCTGCAGATGTGCCACGTGCAGCGCGTCCAGGGCCTGTGCGGCGATGTCGAGCGCCTGCTCGGGGGACAGGGGGCCGGACCGGGTGCGGACCTCGTTGAGGGGCCGTCCCTCGATCAGCTCCATGACGATGAAGGCGATCCGCTCACCCGAGTCGATCGGGCTCTCCCCGTAGTCGTGCACGTTCACGATGCCGGGGTGGCTGAGCGAGGCCAGGACCGTGGCCTCCCGCCGGAACCGCGCCGCGAACGCCGGATCGTCGAGCAGCGCCGGAAGCAGGACCTTGACGGCGACCTGCCGCCGCAGCACGGCGTCATCGGCGCGCCACACCTCGCCCATTCCGCCGCCGCCGATCCGCTCGGTCAGCGTGTACCGGTCCCCCAGGACCGTGCCCCGTCCCCACATGCGTCTTCCCCCGCAACGCCGGCCAGGCCCATGATCCGTTCAAGTGCAGCCGGGAACAGGGTACTTGGGGCAGTCGGCAGATGCCCGCGTCAGGCAGAGGGGATCGACCGGCACCCGGCAAAGGGCGCCACCCTCCGGGCCCTCACCGGGGATGGGCGGCCTGCAGGGCGGCGGCCGCGTGGAGGGCGGCTCCGGTGGCGAGGGCGTCCTCGTCGAAGACGACGCGGTCGGAGTGGAGGTCGGGGGCTTCCGAGGGCTCGATGCCGGGCGGGCGGGCACCGAGGATGGCCATCGCGCCCGGCACCCGCTGCAGGACGTACGAGAAGTCCTCGGCGCCCATGAACGGCGCGGCCAGGTCGTGGACCCGGCCGGGACCGAGGAGCGCGGTCGCGGTGTCGCGGAGGGCCGCGGTGGCGAGGGGGTCGTTGACGACGGGCGGGTAGCCCTCGGTCAGGCCGACGTCGGCGTGCATTCCGTGGGCGGTGGCGACATGGTGGGCGACACGCGTGATGCCGTCACGTACCAGCTGCCGTGCGGTCGGGGAGAGGGTACGGAAGGTGCCGCGGATCTCGGCGGTCTCGGGGATGACGTTGGACGTCGTACCGGCGTGGATCGAGGCGATGGTGAGCACGGCCGGATCGAAGACGTCGACGGTCCGCGTGACCATGGACTGGAGGGCCTGGACGATCTCGCAGGCGACGGGGACGGGATCGAGGGCCCGGTGCGGTGCCGAGGCGTGTCCGCCGCGGCCGCGCACGGTCACGCGAATCCCGTCGGAGGCGGCGAAAGCGGGGCCCGGCCGCAGGTGGACGGTGCCGCTGTCGAAGCGCGAGGTGATGTGCAGGGCGAACGCGGCCGCCACTCCTGTGCCGTCGGCCGTCTCCAGCACTCCCTCGTCGATCATGTGCAGGGCACCGCCGCCGGATTCCTCCGCAGGCTGGAACATGAAGACGACGGACCCGGCCAGCCGTGGGCGGCGGGCCGCGAGCAGCCGGGCGGCCCCGACGAGCATGGCGGTGTGGGTGTCGTGTCCGCAGGCGTGCATGGCGCCGGGCAGCCGGGAGGCGAAGTCCAGACCAGTCTGCTCGTCCAGGGGCAGCGCGTCCATGTCGGCCCGCAGCAGGACCGCCGGGCCGGGCCGGGCGCCTTCGAGGGTGGCGGTGACGGAACTCAGGTGCGCGCCGGTGGCCAGGTCCAGCCCCAGGCCGCCCAGTGCCTCCAGGACGGCCTGCTGCGTACGGGGCAGGTGCCGGCCCAGTTCGGGGAAGCGGTGGATGCTCCGGCGCAGGGCCACCATGCCGGGCAGGGCGGCCTGCGCCTCCGCCAGCAGCCCTTCGAGGGCGCCGGCCACAGGAGCGACACGCATGGCATCTCCTCGACGAGAGCGGGTCGTGAGTCGTACGGCGACTGCCATGTATCCCACGCATCGCCGGCCGCCACGCCGGTGGAGCGGCGGCCGTACGCCGCGCGCGGCCGCCGGTCCGACCGGCCCCTCTTGATCAACACTCAGGCTCCGCGGGTAGCGTGGGGTGATGTGAGCACACCAGAACCCGAAACGCTCGACGAGGCGTTCCTCTGCCTGTTCGCCCATGCCGGGCCGGGCGCCGCAGCCAGGGTCGCCGAGGCCCTCACGCCGCAGGAGCGGGCGGGCATCCTGCGGCAGAGGCGGTACGCACTGCCGCAGGGCCTGCGCGACTGGGCGGCCGAACACGGCGAGGGCGGCGCGGCCGGCGAGGCAGGGCAGGCCGGCGAGGCAGGGGAGGCCGAAGCGCAGTGGCGTGCCGTCCCCGCCGGGGACTTCCGGCGCGCCGGCGCCACAACCGCGCCGCTGCCGGAGGTGGAGCGGCGGATCCGGGCCCGGCTGGGCGGTGACGAGCAGGCCTGGCAGAGCGCGTTCGAGCTGCTCGCGGACGGTTTCACCGGCGATCTTCCGGCCCTGCTCGACGCCGCCGCACGCCACGACCCGGCCGGCGCCGACCCGGATACCCCCGTCAGCCCGAGGAACGAGGTGGCGTGGCTGATCCGCATGGCGCCGGGCGACCTGCCGCAGCGCCTGCTCCGCCGACTGGCCCCGGGCGCCCGGCTGGAGCTCGCCTCCGGCAGCACGGCCGGGCCGCTCCTGCAGGCGCTGATCGACACCGGCGACCGGGCGGTATGGCAGCGGCTGCTCGGAGGCTCGTACGGGCGGCAGTACCGCAGCGGCTCCCGGGAGGCCGAGTTCGAGCGCGCCTTCCTGACGCGGGACGACCCCCAGGTCAACGAGTGGCTGCTCATCGGCCTCAACAGCGGGCAGCCGGACCGGGGATACAGGCTGCCCCCCTCCGTCCGGCTCGCCCTCCTGGAGGGCCGCCCCTTCGGGCCGGACTCCGCCGACCCGCTGCCGCGCACCCCGGCCGTCCACGCCGTCATCGCACACGGCCCGCCGTCCCACGGCTGGGAGCCGGACCTGCTGAGGCTCTGCTACGACTCCCGCGAACCGGGCCTCGCGGCCCACGCACTGCGCGTCTCGTTCCACAGCCGCGAGCAACTGCTCACCCCGTACCAGCAGGTGGTCGCCGCGATACGGCTGTGGGGATCGGGCCGCTCCGGCGAACTGGCCGCGCTCCTGGGCGAGACCGGCGGCGCCGACGGCACCACCGACCGGCGCGTACGCGAAGCCCTCGGCGCGGCGCTGGCCGAGCACTCCGCAAGGCCGCTGTACGACGCCGCGTCGGCGTACCGGGAGCAGAGCGACGACCACCTGGACGAGGCCCTGCGCGTGTGGGGCCTCCGTCTGCCGGACGGTCTGCGGCCGTCCCGGCTCGCGCCGTACACCCAGGCCGAGCTGGCCGCCGCGAGCCGGGCCATCACCGGCGACCGCTGGTACCGGGTGGACTGGGACCTCGTCCGCAGGCGTCTCGCCGACCCCGACGTACGCCACCACCGCAGCCGGGCCCGCGAACGGTACGGGGTCCTGCTGGCCCGCGCCGACTGCCCGCCGGACGTCGTGGCCGCCCTCACCCACCCCGACCTGAACGGCCTCGACCTGCTCCGGCTGTACGCCGACCGGGAGACCGCCGTCGCCGTGCTGACCCGGTGCAACCTCGGCCCGGGGCACCCCTGGAACCAGGCCCAGACCGCTCTGGGCGCCGCCCGCCCCCAGCCCGGCTGGGAGCCGGCCGCCACCCCCGAGGACGTCCTGCGGTACGCGCGCCCCGTCCACAGCCTGCTCCATGTCGTCCCCCGGGACACGGTCGGCGGCGCCGTCGCGGAGTTCCTCCGGGAGGCGGGAATCGACACGCCGACGGCCGAGGCGCGGCTCTGGCTCGCGCTGCGCCGCCTCACGCCGTACTTCTCGGGCTCCCTGCCGCAACTGCTGCGCACCGCCGCCCGGCTCGCCGAGGGCGGTACGCAGCTCGACACGGTGCCCGCGGCCGACCTCCTCGTCGGCCCGGGGCGCGAGGAGGCGGCCGAACCCGTACGCGACCGGCTGGGCACGACCCCCGGGCCCTGGGCGCACGCCGTACGACTGCTCGCCGCCGCTTTCGACGGGACCCTCCCCGAACTGCTCGACACCGCACGGGCGGAACCGCCCGTCGGGCCGGGCCCGGACACCGCCCTCCGAGGGGCGCCGGCCGCCCTCCTCCGGCTCGCCCCCGCCGGGATCGCCGACGCCGTCGTGAGCCGTCTCGACGTGCCGGCCCGCATCCTCCTCGCCCGGACCACCCGTGACACCGACACCCTGCGTTCCCTGGTCCGGCACGGCGGCCGCCCGGTCTGGGACGCACTGCTGGACTCTGCCCGGGTGAGGCTGCCCTCCGACCCGCCGTTCAGATCGCCCTACGCCGACCTGCGCGACGAGGTCCTGACCCCGGAACTGCTCGCCCAGGACGACCCCTGGCTCAACGCCCGCCTCGTACACGAGGAGTTCGTACGGCAGAGCAGCCAGGACGCCGCCCACACGGGCGCCGTGCTCGCGGGACGCCCCTTCGGCCCCGGAAAGGGGCCCGTGCGGGTACTCCCCGAGCTCCGCGCGGACTACGCCGACTGGAACCCGGACTGCGGCGCGGAGCTGCCGAAGTGGACCCGCAACCCGTACTTCTACACGTCTCCCGAGCCCGTACTGGCCATGCAGGCCCTGATGACCGTACGCAAGTCCAACTACCAGGACCCCCCGTTCACCCTGCTCGACGTCCGGCAGAGCCTGCTGGCCGCGTCGACGATCGCCCACGCGGACCGCTTCGACCTGCTGGAACACGTCGTCACGCACTGGCACGTCCGCTACCCCTACCCGGAACACCTCGACGTCCGGGACCTGTTCGGACGGGCCGTACGCCTGCGCACGGCCGAGGAGATCGACGGGGAGCTGTCCTCGCCGCAGTGAACCCCCCGGGTCCCCTGGGTCCCCCGGCTTCCCCGGGTCGGTCGCCCGCCCAAGATCCGCTAAGGTGTTCGACGTTCGCGGCGGAGTACACACCCGCGCGGAGTACACGCAGGACCGGGGGAGCAGCGAGTGAGCACGGCCAGACCGCAGGTGGGCGGCGACGAGGCAGGACCGTTCGCCACGGTCAACGAGTTCTTCCACACCTGCATGGGCGACCACGCCCCCGGACTGGACGAACGTCCGGACGACAGACTCATCGGAAGCATGCAGATCGGGCGGACGCTCCTCGGCATGGTCGCCGCCGTGTGGCTCATCGTGGCCTATCCGCTGAGTTCGGGGCGGGAGGAGTTCGTCCTCGGCAAACTCGTCGAACTCGCCCTCGCCTGCGCCATCCTGCTGGCAGGAAGCATCATCGGCATCGCCGCCTTCCTCATCGCGGGAACCCCGGACAGGCGCCGCGCCTTCGCACGGCGCCTGCTGGGGCCGGTCGTGTCCATGCTGGCGCTCGCCCTCGGCCCTGCCGTGACCTGGCTGTCCCTCACGACCCTCAAGGGCGAACTCGTCAGCGGAGCGGACCTGATGGGCTTCTTCTCCTCGATCGTCGGCCGCGGCATCCTCTGCTCCGTGCTCAGCTTCCTGGTCCTCGCGATCGGCTGGCTGCTCTCCATCGTCCTGCTGATCGCCTCGATCCCGTTCACGATCCTCGTGGCCTACATCTGCGTCGCCACCTGCTTCCGCGCCTCCGACGTCCACCAGCTGCTCCCGGCACTGCTCTCGCCGCTGCTGGTGTGGTCGCTCTTCGCCTTCCAGGTCTTCAACGGTCCCGACGTTGCCGCGCCCCCGGAGGTGCTGTACACGTTCCTCCTCGGCGGCCCCCTCTCGGTGACCGCGCTCTCGGTCTGGGAGGTACGGCGCCTGCGCAGCCGGTACGGGATCACCCTCCGCGGCGCGCTCGGCCGCTGACCCGACCGCCGCGGGCCCGCGGCTGTCGGCAACGCGCCGTGCAGCTGCACAGGGGCGCGCCCGGTGGCCGCGGGACCATCCGAGCGCGGGCCCGTCAGCGACTTCGGCGGGCGTTGAGCCGGGCGGCCTGGCGTGTCAGGTGGTCGCGCTCGGCGAGGTTGGCCGCCTTTCGGGCGGCTTCGGCGTACAGCCGTGCCGCCGTCGCCGGGTCGCCGTCGCGCTCGTGGAGATAGGCCGCCACCGCGGTGTGGCGGGGCAGCGATGCGTCCAGCTCCGCGAGCGCCGCCAGGCCGGCATGCGGACCGTCGGCCTCGCCGACGGCGACCGCGCGGTTGAGCCGGACGACCGGGCTGTCGGTGAGGCGCGTGAGCTCGTCGTACCACTCGACGATCTGCACCCAATCGGTCTCCTCTGCGGTGGGCGCGTCCGCGTGGAGTGCCGCGATGGCGGCCTGGGCCTGGAACTCGCCCAGCCGGTCGCGCACGAGGGCAGCCTGCAGGATCCCGACACCCTCGGCGATCAGTCCGGTGTCCCACCGGCCGCGGTCCTGCTCGGCGAGCGGTACGAGGCTGCCGTCGGGTGCGGTCCGCGCGGCGCGCCGGGCGTGGTGGAGCAGCATCAGGGCGAGCAGCCCCGCCACCTCGGGGTGGTCGATCACGGCCGCGAGCTGCCGGGTGAGCCGGATCGCCTCGGCGGCGAGGTCGACGTCGCCGGAGTAGCCCTCGTTGAAGACCAGGTAGAGGACGCGCAGCACGGTGGCCACGTCACCGGGCCGGTCGAACCGCACGCCGGAGACGGTGCGCTTGGCCCGGCTGATGCGCTGCGCCATGGTCGCCTCGGGCACCAGGTAGGCCTGGGCGATCTGGCGGGTGGTCAGCCCGCCGACGGCGCGCAGCGTGAGCGCGACCGCCGACGACGGTGTCAGTGAGGGGTGGGCGCACAGGAAGTAGAGCCGGAGCGTGTCGTCGGCCGAGGACGCGGGACCGGCGGCCGGCTCCGCATCGACGAGGTCCTCACGCCGGCGGCGCGCGGTGTCCGCGCGGGTCGCGTCGAGGAACCGTCGCCAGGCCACGGTGACCAGCCAGCCCTTCGGGTCGCGCGGCGGCTCGTCCGGCCAGACGCGGACCGCCTCGACCAGCGCGTCCTGTACGGCGTCCTCGGCCGCCGCGAAATCTGCTCCGCGGCGGACGAGGATGCCGAGCACGCTCGGTGTGAGGCTCCTCAGCAGGGCCTCGTTCAAGGGCGAGGTCACTCGGTGATGGTGGGCGGTGCGGCCAGGAAGGGGCGGACCTCCAGCCACTCGTGGATCGGCTTCCCGCCCGCCCCGGGGGCGGCCGACAGCTCGCCGGCCAGCTCGACGGCGCGCTCGTAGGTGTCGACGTCGATCACCATCCAGCCGGCGATGAGGTCCTTGGTCTCGGCGAACGGGCCGTCGGTGACCGGCGGGCGCCCCTCCCCGTCGTACCGGACCCACTGTCCCTCGGGTGCGAGCGCCTGACCGTCGACGAACTCGCCGGTCTTTTCGAGCCGGGCCGCGAAGTCGTGCATGTACTGCAGGTGAGCCGAGATCTCCTCCGGCGTCCACCGGTCCATCGGCACGTCGTTGACCGAAGCCGGGGCGCCGCGGTAGTGCTTGAGCAGCAAGTACTTGGCCATCGTGGTTCTCCTCGCCGGTGCGACCCGTTGTGGTCGCGTTCATTGCGGGGACGGAGCCGGTCACAGGTTCTCGACATCGCAGCCCGTCCTTTCGGGACCCCGTGGATGAGCCTAGGTGCCCCCGTCTCGCGATGTCCGGTTCCACACCGCGGCAGCAGGGCGAGAGCCTTGCCGATCGACACCGACCGGACAACCGAATCCGGCGGACGGGGGTGTGTCAGTCGGCGATGGTGCAGCCGGGCCGGGGCGTGCGGAGGGCCTTGATCAGCCAGGGCTGGAAGGGGAGGTGCCCGGGGACGACGTGCCAGTCGTTGACCGTCCAGACCAGGCGCCAGTACCGGGCCACGAGCGGGTCGTGGCCCACCTCGAACTGCCGGGCCATCCATTCCCGCAGCTCGGGGCCGGCCGGGCGGCCGAGCGCGGCGGCAAAACGTGCCACGATGGCCTCGACCAAGGGCACGGCCCCGTCGCTTTCCGGGGCGGTGCCGGCGGCCATCGCGGCGGTGACGGCCTGCCTGGCCTGGTGTACGAGGTCCGCCGCCGTGTGCGGAGCGGCACCGGGGACGGCGTCCTCGTCGGCGGGCGGCAGCGCGGCGTGGGCCAGACGGGCACGGAAGTCATCGTCGGCGATGAGCTCGGCGATCTCCATCCACGCGGCGAGCTGCGCGTCGGAAGGGTCGTCGGGAAGGTCGGGAACGGCGGTACGCAGCGCGGCGGCCGCATTCCTCGCGGCGGGGGCGTCGGCGTCGAGGCCGTGGAGGAAGTCGGCCACCAAGCGGCGTCGTTCGTCCGAGGCGAGCTGGGTGAGGCGGTGCATGCGAGTGGTCTCCTCGGGAGTGGCGCCGCGTCGCGCGATGAGCCGTAGGACCTTCAGGCGCATACGAAGTGCACGAATCTGCAGTTCGGCGGCGTCGGCGTGTGCGGCGGCGACCTCGGCGAGCAGGAGGTCGCCGTCGAGCACACGGCGGGTGGTGGTGAGATCGACGTCCAACTCCCGCAGCACCCCGATGGTCCGCAGCCGTTGAAGGGCCGCGTCGTCGAAGCGGCGGTGTCCTGCCGCGGTCCGGTGGGTCGGGGGCAGCAGTCCGGTGTCCGAGTAGAACCGGATCGTCCGTACGGGGATGCCGGTACGGGCCGACAGACTGCCGATCGAGTGCGGGGGCGTGGTGCCGTTCATGACATCCACTCTGCGTTCTCCAGCCACTGGAGAGTCAAGCCGCCCTGGACGGTCGATCCGGACACCGCCCCGGGCACGTCACCGAAAGCCCGGACCGGGACCGGCCGCCACATCCAGAACCCGGCCTACCTCCGGAGGCTGCGCGCGCTTCACCCCGAGGCTTCGCAGCGAGTCGTCGTGCCTCACCTCAGCCCCGTACGGTCCGCCCCCGCAGGTCCGCTTGTGCACGAGCCACTCACCGGCCCGACAGCCGATCGTCCGGCGGAGCCGCTTCCTGGCCTGTGCGGTGTGGCCTGTGCGGTGTGGCCTGCGCGGCCTGGCCGGTGTGGCCTGGTCCGTCTGCCGGGTCCCGCCGGGCCCGATCCGCTGCCCGACGCTTGCGGGGCGGTCGCGTCCGACTGCGAGAACGGGCAGTACGGGGGCAGGGTGCCGCTTCACATGGTGTCGAGTTCAGTGAACGGAGAACCCGCCGTCAACGAAGATCGCCTGACCGGTGATGTAGCCGGAGGCGCGGCTGGCGAGGAACACCGCCGCTCCGGCGAAGTCGTCGGCCACGCCATTGCGCCCGACCATCGTGCGCGCGGCCAGCGCCGCCACCTTCTCCGGGTCGGACGACAGCCGCGCATTGAGCGGGGTCATGACGAAGCCGGGCACCAGCGTGTTGCAGGTGACGCCGTGGGGCGACCACGCCTCGGCCTGGGAGCGGGCCAGGGACTCCAGCGCCCCCTTGGACACTCCGTAGGCTCCGCTCTGGACGAACGCCCGGTGTGCCTGCTGGGAGGTGATGTGGATGATCCGCCCGAAGCCCCGCTCGGCCATGCCGGGCCCGAACCGCCGGCCCAACAGGTAGGGCGCCTCCAGGTTCAGTGAGGTTCCCCCGAGATGCGGGGATGGGTGACAGAGGGTCAGATGGGTCTCATGAGAGGAGCCCAGACGATGCCTGCACCGAGGAAGTACCCGCTGGAGTTGCGTGACCGGGCGGTCCAGATGTACCGGGCTGCCGAGCCGAAGCCGGTGATCCGCCGGATGGCCGAGGAACTCGGC
>NZ_JBIVXV010000024.1:0-115601 GCF_044769385.1 Streptomyces sp. NPDC090445
CAGCGCCGATGGTACTGCAGGGGGGACCCTGTGGGAGAGTAGGACGCCGCCGAACAATCATTGCGGGAAGCCCCGCACCAAACCCCTCTCGGGGGTTCGGTGCGGGGCTTTTCTGCGTTTCGGGACAGAAGCCGGCCGCCGACCTCACCACTCGGCGGGGTAGCTTTTCAGGCTGCCCGTGTCGAGAGTCCAGCGGCCGACGGTGACGGTGTCTCCGAACGCGTAGGGGACCTGCTTGCGGTAGCGGATTCCGTCGGGCCCCAGGGAGGGGTCGCTGTGCACGGTGACCGTCTTCTTGTCCTTGCGGGGGTCCACGACGACGTACAGCGGTACCCCCATCCTCGGGTAGTCGTGCAGCTTGTCGCGGATGTCGGTGAGGGAGTTCGTACGGGAGACGACTTCCACGACCATCAGCACATCGCGGGAGTTGATGACCTTCGCGGTGTCGTCCGCGTCCTCCTCCGCGATGACCATGAGGTCGGGGACCTTGGTGAGGCCGGTCTCGGGGTCGCCCATGGTCGTGTCGTTGAGGGCGATGGCCTCAGGAGTCTGCGCTTCGATCTGCCGGCGCAGCCGTACGACGTTGAGGCCGTGGGGAGCCGTGGGGCTCATCATCGTCAGGAAGATCTGCCCCTCGGTGGTCTGCACCTTCCACTGGTCTTCCTGGTGCTCGGCCAGTTCCGCGAGCTGCTCCGCGAAGTCGTGCAGTCGGCGCATCTGCTCGGGGGTGAGGTCGCCCATGTTCTCCTCCTGGTTGCTGCCCGACCAGCGTAGCCAGCCGGACAGCGGCATGTGCTCAACGTTGTCGCACGGGCGCACGGGCGCACGGGCGCTCGGGCGCACGGGCCACCGGCCGCTTCGCCGGCGCGGAAGAGCTGCCCGGGGTGGTCCAACCGGCCCTGTGAGATCTCTACCCACCGGTAGGGCCCGCGCCTACGCTGTGCCGCCATGACGGACGATCTGCGGTTGCGGCGCGGGCGCCGCGCGCTGGGGTTCAGCTTCTTCGCACAGGGCGTCACCTTCGCCCTCCTCGTGACGCGGATCCCCGCGATCCAGGACCGGTACGGGATATCCGACGGGCTGCTGCCCGTGTTCCTGGCCGCCGTGCCCGTCCTGGCCGGGGCCGCCAGCGTCGCCACCGAGCACCTCGTCCGGCGGGTCGGGGCCGCAGCCGTCCTGCGGTGGTCGCAGCCGCTGGTCCTGCTGGCCCTCCTCGGCGTCGGCGCGGGGAACTCCCTGTGGCAGGTCACCGCCGCCCTCGGGGCGTTCGGGCTGGCCGTGGGCGCGCTCGACGCGTCCATGAACATGCTCGGCGTCAGCCTCCAGCAGGCGTACGGCCGCAGCATCATGCTCGGCTTCCACGCGGCCTACAGCCTCGGCGGGATCCTCGGGGCGTCCGCCGCCTGGGCCGGGGCGCACTGGCACCTGGGGCTGTTCGCCTCCTACCTGCCCGCCGTGGCCGTACTGCTGCCGCTCGCCCTCGCCGGCAGCCGTTTCCACTTCACCGGGCAGGGCGGAGCCCCGCCCGCCGGGGAGCCGCACGACGTGCCGCAGCAGAAGGCCCGCGGGTTTCGGCCGCTGCTGCCGCTCTGCCTGGTGATGGCGTGCGCGTACATAGGGGACTCGACCGTCTCCAACTGGAGCGCCAAGTACCTCCAGGACGTCCTCGGCAGCTCCGAGCAGCTGGCCACCGTCCCCTACAACGTCTACATGGTCACCGCCCTGCTCGGCCGGGCCGTCGGTGACGCGGGTGTGCGCCGCTTCGGCGCGGCGGCCGTCGTACGGGCCGGGACGCTGCTCGCCGCGGGCGGGTTCGCCGTCGTCGCCTCCGCGCCCGGCCCGTGGGTGGGGATGGCCGGGTTCACGCTGCTCGGGCTCGGGCTGTGCGTGATCGTGCCGCAGACCTTCGCGGCCGCGGGCCGGTTGTTCCCAGGATCCTCCGACGCGGCCGTCGCCCGGCTGAACATCTTCAACTACGTGGGCTTCCTGATCGGTTCGCCGCTCGTCGGCGCGCTGGGCGATGCGTGGAGCCACCGGGGGGCGATGCTCGTGCCGGCGGCGTTGGTGCTGGTGACGCTTCTGCACGCCCGTTCGTTCGGCGCGGAAGGCGCCCGATACGGTGTCCCGCATGAGCAGCCGCGGGTTGTTGATGTGGGACGAGGCGGTCACGGGGTATGACTTCGGGCCGAGCCATCCGATGGATCCGGTGCGCCTGGCACTGACCATGGGCCTGGTACGGGCCTTCGGGCTGGACCGGGAGGCGGAGGTGCGGTCGGCGCCGGCGGCCGGCGACTCCACGCTGCGGCTCGTCCACCGGGAGGACTACGTCGCCGCCGTCCGCGCGGTGTCCGCCGACCCGGGCAGCGCCGACGGCTCGTACGGGCTCGGCACGGTCGACGATCCGGCCTTCCCCGGGATCCACGAGGCGTCCGCGCTGATCGCCGGCCAGTCGGTCGCGGCCGCGGAAGCGATCTGGCGCGGCGAGGCCGAGCACGCCGTGAACTTCGCGGGCGGGCTGCACCACGCGATGCCGGGCGGTGCCTCCGGGTTCTGCGTGTACAACGACCCGGCCCTCGCGATCGCGCGGCTGCTGGAGCTCGGCGCGGAGCGGGTCGCGTACGTGGACGTCGACGTGCACCACGGGGACGGGGTGCAGGAGGTGTTCTGGAACGACCCGCGCGTCCTGACCGTCTCCCTGCACGAGCACCCCGCCACCCTGTTCCCGCAGACCGGCTGGCCGCAGGAGACCGGCGGGCCGGCCGCCGAGGGCACCGCGGCGAACGTGGCCCTGCCCGCCGGGACCGGCGACGAGGGCTGGCTGCGCGCCTTCCACGCGACCGTGCCCGAGCTGCTGGCCGACTTCCGGCCGCAGGTCCTGGTGACCCAGCACGGCGCCGACACGCACTTCGAGGACCCGCTCGCACACCTCGCGGTGTCGCTGGACGCGCAGCGGGCCGTACAGGAGTCCTGCCACCGGCTCGCGCACGAGCACGCCGACGGGAAGTGGCTGGCGCTGGGCGGCGGCGGGTACGCGGTCGTCGACGTCGTCCCGCGGTCGTGGACCCACCTGGTGGGCATCGCGGCGCACCACCCCGTGGACCCGGAGTCGGCCGTGCCCGCGTCCTGGCGGGACGAGGTGTACGCGCGGACCCGGCAGCTGGCGCCGGGCCGGATGACCGACGGGCGGACGGTCGCCTGGCGGGACTGGACGGCGGGCTACGACCCGGCCGACCGGGTCGACCAGGCCGTCCTGGCCACCCGGCGGGCGGTGTTCCCCCTGCGCGGCATGCTCACGTAGCGGACCCCGCTCCGGGCGGGCCGGCGTATGCTGCCGCATCGTTACGCCAACGGTGGGGCCCTCGGCCGGAATCGAGGATCCGGCAGAGGTGTTGCGGCAGCATCGGAGCGTGTTGAGCACCGGCGCGCTGCGAGCGCATCTGCTGGCCGCCCGCCTGGCCGGGCCCGTCGCCACCTCCCGGGAGGAGAGCCTGCGCAGCTACCGGCTGTTCGCGGCCCGGGATCCGCGGGTGCTGCTGGGGCTGGACCCGGAACTCTGCTGGGGTGAGGGTGACCTGCTGAGGCTGATGGCGGAGAAGTGCGGGGTCTCGGCGGATCCCGCGCACGTCAGCGGGCCGGATGTGATCGATCCGGAGCGGACGCTCGCCGCGTTACAGGCCTTCGCGGAGCGGCTGCGGGCGGCGGCCGCGGCGCGGGCACCCGTGCTGTTCGGCACCGGTCACCCCCACCGTCTCCTGGGGTTCTACGCCAGTTTGGCGCGGGCCATGTCGGCGGCCGGCTGTGATGTCCTCACCCCGGCGCAGGGGGTGAGTGTCGACATGGCGACCCGGTTCGGCGTACGCACGCACCGCCTCGATTACGTACGGGGGGTCGCGCTGGTGCGAGAGCCCGGCGCGCGACCCCCTGCCAGTGCCACCGGCGCGCACACCCATTCACCACTGCCGGTTCGGATCGCGCTGGGCGCGCTCGCGGAGGACGGCGGGCCGCTGCCGGAATTGGTGGTCGGGGACCACGGGTGGGTCTGCGGTGCAGGTCAGCTGGGTGTGGAGGCGATCGGGCTGGCCGATACGGACGATCCGGCGCTGTTCGTCGGCGAGGCCGAGGGGCGCGTATCGGTCGCGGTTCCGCTTGATGATGCGGTGCGCGCGGACTACTACCGGCCGCTCACACGGTATCTACTGGACCGGGCGCGCCTGCCGGGCGCGCAGGAGTGGCCGTAGCTCCTCTTCCCCACTCGTATCACACGCCCCTACTCTGGGGAGTGAGCGTGCGACGACGAGGAGTAACCGGAGGGGAAGCCGGTGCCCGTCATGCGCGGAAGGTCAAGGTGTGTCATGGCTGCTGGCGAGAGGCCTCTCAGTGAGGTTCAGTTCCTGACCGTGGCGGAGGTCGCCTCGGTGATGCGAGTGTCGAAGATGACCGTGTACCGGCTGGTGCACAACGGTCATCTGCCCGCAATCCGGGTGGGCCGGTCCTTCCGGGTCCCCGAGAACGCGGTCCACGAGTACCTCCGAGAGTCCTATGTGGGGGTGGAGTCGGCCTGAGAGTGGGGCCCGCGACACCTTCGGGTCACTTTGTGGACGGCTCGGATTACAAGCTCCGAGCTTGGGCGGGTAGGCTAGGCCGACGTAGGTCGTGTGGGCCCAGACGCCCCGCACCGATCCCCGCGGGCGCGGGGATGTTCCGAGAAGTGAGCGAGGGTAGTCGTGGGCTCTGTTATCAAGAAGCGGCGTAAGCGGATGGCCAAGAAGAAGCACCGCAAGCTGCTCAAGCGCACCCGCGTTCAGCGTCGCAACAAGAAGTAAGCGGCAGCTGTACGTGTTCTCCGCAGCCCCTCCACCATTCTTGGGTGGAGGGGCTGTGGTGTAGCCGGGAACGGTCGGGGACGACGAGGGAGGCGCGGGGCTCGTGGGTAAGGTCGTGCTCGTGACGGGGGCTGCCCGGCAGTTGGGGGGCCGCTTCGTGCGGCGGATCCAGCGGGACCCCGAGGTCGAACGGGTGATTGCGGTCGATGCGGCCCCGCCGCCGCGCAGCCTGGGGTCGGCCGAGTTCGTCCGGATGGACATCAGGCAGGGCTCGATCGCCCGGGTCCTCGCCGAGCACGCCGTGGACACGGTGGTCCACCTCGCGGTCACCGGGGGCAGTGCCGGCACCGGCGGCATGGGCAGCGCCGTCAAGGAGACCAATGTCATCGGGACGCTGCAGCTGCTGGGCGCCTGTCAGAAGTCGCCGACGGTACGCCGTCTGGTGGTGAAGTCCAGCACCAGCGTGTACGGGGGCGCCCCGCGGGATCCGGCCGTTTTCTCGGAGGCCACGCAGCCCAAGACGCATCCGCCGGGCGGCTTCCCGAAGGACGCCGCGGAGGTCGAGTCGTACGTACGGGGCTTCGCGCGCCGCCGGCCCGACGTCGCGGTGTGCGTGCTGCGGTTCGCGAACATCCTGGGCCCGTACGCGGACTCCGCGCTCGCCGAGTACTTCTCCATGTCCGTCCTGCCGACCGTGTTCGGCTATGACCCGCGGCTGCAGTTCGTCCACGAGGAGGACGTGCTGGAGGTGCTGCGGATGGCGGCGCAGGAGTCCCGGCGCGGCACCCTCAACAGCGGCACGTTCAACATCGCCGGGGACGGTGTCCTGCTGCTGTCGCAGTGCGCGCGGCGGCTGGGCCGGCCGACGGTGCCGCTGGCGCTGCCCGCGGTGACGTGGGTGGGGGCGGCCCTGCGGGCGGTCGGCGTGACCGAGTTCTCGGCCGAGCAGATCAGACTTCTCACGTACGGGCGGGTCGTGGAGACCACGCAGATGCGGGAGGTGCTGGGATTCAAGCCCATGTACACGACCGCCGAGACCTTCGCCGACTTCGCGCGCAGCCGGGGGAACGGGCTGCTGCCGCCGGAGCGGGTGGGGCGGGCCGTCGACCGGGTCGCGGAGATGCTGAACGTCGGGGTTGCCGGCGCCGAAGAGGGAGCGCAGCGATAGTGGCGGACGCCAAGGTCATTCCGTTCGACGAGGACCGGCCGCGCCGGCGGATCCCCGGGACCCGGCGGGTCCGGGCGGTGCCCGCTCCGGCGCCCGCGCCGGAGGCGGCCGTGGCGGTCGCGCCGGCCGGGGAGCCCACCGGGGGCGCGCACGGGGCGGGCGGCGCGGGCGTCGGCCCGGCCGGGCCGGGACGGGACGGCGGGCGGCCGGCCTGGGACCGGCGTCTGGCGGGCGGGCTGGCGTTCCTGCGGCGGCGCATCACGGGGGAGTACGAGGTCGACGAGTTCGGCTACGACCGGGAGCTGACGGACCAGGTCCTGATGTCCCTGATGCGGCCCCTGTTCGACACGTACTTCCGCGTCGAGGTCCGGGGCGTCGAGAACATCCCGGCCGAGGGCGGCGCGCTGATCGTGGCGAACCATTCCGGGACGCTGCCGCTGGACGGGCTGATGATGCAGGTGGCGGTGCACGACCACCACCCGGCGCAGCGGCACCTGCGGCTGCTGGCGGCGGACCTGGTGTTCATGCTGCCCGTCGTCAACGAGCTGGCCCGCAAGGCCGGGCACACCCTGGCGTGCTCCGAGGACGCCCAGCGGCTGCTGGAGGCCGGGGAACTGGTCGGGGTCATGCCCGAGGGCTTCAAGGGGATAGGGAAGCCGTTCGGGGACCGGTACCGGCTCCAGCGGTTCGGGCGGGGCGGGTTCGTGTCGACGGCGCTGCGGGCCGGCACGCCGATCGTGCCGTGCTCGATCGTCGGGGCGGAGGAGATCTACCCGATGGTCGGCAACGCGAAGACCGTCGCGCGGCTGCTGGGGATTCCGTACTTCCCGATCACGCCGACGTTCCCGTGGCTCGGGCCGCTGGGGGCCGTGCCGCTGCCGACGAAGTGGACGATCCAGTTCGGGGAGCCGATCGCGACGGACGGCTATCCGCCGGAGGCGGCGGAGGACCCGATGCTGATGTTCAACCTCACGGACGAGGTGCGCGAGCAGATCCAGCACACCCTCTACAAGCTGCTGGTGCAGCGCAGATCCGTCTTCTTCTGAGGCCATCCGAGAGGTGAGGTCGTCCGGCATGGCGAGGTGCCCGGCCCCCGCGGGGGCCGGGCACCTCGCCATGTGGCGCCGGGCGTGCCCTAGCCGGCGTCCTCCGCCGTCAGGCCCAGGCCCGGGAGGAGGCCCGGGAGCAGGGGCGGCAGGGTGATCTCCGGGGGCGCCGCCTCCGGAGAGGACGACGGCGCGGCGGGAGTCTGGCCGGTCGGCGGCTTGAGCAGGTCGCCCGCACCGCCGAGGAGGCCGCCGCCCGGGGCCGGGGACGGCTTTCCGGAGGTGGGCGGTGCGGCCGGGGCCGGGGTGGCCGCGGGCGCGCTGGCCCCGGCCCCGGGCGCGGAGTGCTGCTGTCCGGCTCCGGCCGGGGCGCTCGGCTGCGGGGGCGTGCCGCCCGTGCCCCGGCTCGGCTCCGGGGGCTTGGGGAGCAGGCTCTGCAGCGGCGCCACGTCATCGTCTATGGCCTGGAACACCGACTCGACCTCGCCGCCCACGTCGGTGAGCTGGGCGGGGAGCTGATTGCGCAGCTTGCCCCACGCGTCGCGGTGCGAGCGCGAGAACGTAGACAGCGCCTGGATCGGGCCGAGCGAGCCGTCCCTCTCGTAGGCCGCCTGGAGCAGCCGGTGGCCCTCCGACGCGTCGTGCTTCATACCGGCGAGGGCGCGTCTGATGGCTCCCAGGGACTCGTGGTCGAGCGCGCCCGAGCGGCCGCGCTCCATGAGTCTGCGGGCCTCCGACAGCCGGTTGGACGCCTGGTCCAGGTAGAGCTCGCCCCGGTCGGCGTCCTCGTCGGCCATGCCGAGCTTCAGGTCCTCCATGCCCCGTTTGACGGGGTAGAGGGCATCACCGGGCAGGGCGTCCGTGCTGGCAGCGGCCACGCCGCTGAAGGCCCCCGCGGCCACACCCACGGTGAGGCCGCCTGCTGCGATGCCCTTGGACCAGCGGGAGCGGGGCCGCAGTTTCCGGAGCGGTGTCGCCCGGTGGGCGCCGCGGCCGGCCCGCTGTTCGGGCAGCTGAGGGTCCGAGGCGGCACCGCCTCCGGCCCTCTCCTCCATCACCATGGCCTCCATGGCGGCGACGAGCTGTGCTCGCTGCACCACTTTGACCTCGGGGTCCAGCACCGGGCGCGGCAGGTCGCCGAGCACGCTCGCCAGGTCCAACAAACGTTCGTGGTCGGCGGATTCGGCAGGTGCCTCGGACTGCTCGGCCGCCGGGTCCCGTTCGGAAAGGTCGAACGCTGGGGTCCGATCCTCCAGGGCCTGGGCGAAGGCGTTCGCCCGCCGGTGCGGAGTCACGTTCGCGATCACTGGCGGCACCTCCTCTCGTCATGACGATCGACTCCCCAAGGTGTCCGGAAGGTTGCCTGCCTTGAGCACGTCCACACTTTCGAGTGAGCGGCTTTCGGCAGGGCGTGTCCAAAGGGAGCCTGCATTCCGCACAACGAGCGGCGCGGCAGTTGGGTTACGGACGAAGGATGATCGGACCACAGCGTCATCGAGGGGTCACCGGTTGTGTGTCAGCGGGCGTCGTCGGGGAGCAGGCGGGCCAGCGTGCGCACCGCCCGGTACTGGAGGGTCTTGATGGCGCCTTCGTTCTTCCCCATCACCCGGGCGGTCTCGGCGACCGACAGGCCCTGGAGGAAGCGGAGGGTCACGCATTCCTGCTGCTGGGGGTTGAGTTTGCGGACGGCTTCCAGCAGGGCCGCGTTGGAGAGGGACTCCAGGACCGAATCCTCGGGGGACCGCTCCACCTCGTTGGCGTCCAGCATCTCGCCCGTGGTCACTTCGAGGCGGAAGCGGCTGGACTTGAAGTGGTCGGCGACCAGGTTGCGGGCGATGGTCACGAGCCAGGCGCCGAAGTCGCGGCCCTGCCAGGTGAAGGTGGAGATGCGGCGCAGCGCGCGCAGGAAGGTCTCGCTGGTGAGGTCCTCCGCGGTCGCCTTGCCGCCGACGCGGTAGTAGATGTAGCGGTAGACCGTGTCGCTGTACTGGTCGTAGAGCCGCCCGAACGCCTCGGCCTCGCCGGCCTGGGCGCGCTCGACCAGGTCCATCATGCGGGCCTGGTCGCTGTCCGCGGTGGGGCGGCGCGCGGCCGGTGCGCCCGTGCCGGTCGCGGTGGCGCCGCCCGTGCGACCGCGTCTGCCCACCGTCGCTCCGCCGTCGGCCAGGGCATAGCAAGGACCGGCCGGGCCGAGGCCGGCGGCGAAGGAGGGGACGGCGTACGCGGTGGGGACGAAGCCGCGCAGGTGGCCGAGGACCGTTGCGCGCAGCGTAGCCAGGCCCGAGGCGTCAACCCCGACAGGTGGGTACACGGGACTCCCAGAGGCAGAGCTTCCATCACGTGCAGTGCGAGGCCGTTCACCCGTCGTGGCGACAGATGGGCGGCGGCATGCGTCTGAGGAGAATAACGCTTCGTACAGGCGGCGCTACACCCAGTTGCTCAAATCATCGATTCCGACACTTCTGTTGCATGTCGAAGGCGTTTTCGGTCGCAATTCGTGATCGGTTGCCGATCACTTCGCGACTCGGAATGGGCGGTTCCGCGTTGGCTCGCGACCGAGTCGCGCATGCGTGCGTGCCCTCCCGCGGGCGCGGGTAAGGGTGAGGGAATGTCCGCCGGGCGGCGGACGGGGAACCGCCCGGCGCGCGGCCGGGCGGCCCCGGCCTGCTCCGGTGCAGGCGGCGGCCCGAACGCGGGGCCGTTCCGGGCTACTTGCGGCGGCGGTGCAGGGCGATGGCGGCGGCCGCGCCGCCCGCGATCGCGCCGACCCCGGCGGCCGCCGGGACGCCGACCTTCACGGCCTTGCGGCCGGTCCGATAGTCGCGCAGCCGCCAGTCGTGCTCCTGGGCATGCTTGCGCAGTTTTGTGTCCGGATTGATCGCGTACGGATGTCCGACCAGTGACAGCATGGGGATGTCGTTGTGCGAATCGGAGTACGCCGCGCAGCGTTCGAGGTCGAGTTCTTCGGCCGTGGCCAGCGCGCGGACCGCCTCCGCCTTCGCCGGGCCGTGCAGGGGCTCGCCGACGAGGCGGCCGGTGTACACGCCGTCGACGGACTCGGCGACCGTGCCCAGTGCGCCCGTCAGGCCGAGCCGGCGGGCGATGATCGTGGCCGTCTCCACCGGGGCGGCCGTGACGAGCCAGACCTTCTGGCCGGCGTCGAGGTGGGCCTGGGCGAGGGCACGGGTGCCCGGCCAGATCCGCTCGGCCATGTACTCGTCGTAGATCTCCTCGCCGATCGCCATGAGCTCGCTGACCCGGTGGCCCTTGACGATGGACAGGGCGCTGTCGCGGGCGTCCTGCATGTGGTCGGGGTCCTCGACCCCGGCGAGCCGGAACCAGGCCTGCTGCCAGGCGAAGCGGGCCAGCTCGCGGCGGCGGAAGAACTCCCGCTTGTACAGGCCGCGGCCGAAGTGGAAGATCGCGGCGCCCTGCATGACGGTGTTGTCGAGGTCGAAGAAGGCCGCGGCGAGGGCGTCGCCCGCGACCGGGAACGCGGGCTCGGGGGCCTGTGGCGCCTCTTCCTCCGCGGCGACGGGGCCGGGTGCGGCCTCCGCTTCGAGGACCTGTGCGGTCTTGCGGGCGGCCTCGGCCGAGGCCTCGCCTGCCAGCACGCTCCGCGCGGTGGCGGAGCGCCTACGGGGGGTGAGCCATCCAGGAGCGGCCATGACGCGAGCATAGCCATTGTGTTCGGGAGTTCCCGAACCGCGGCGGTGCCGGGCGCGTGAACTCTTCGGTGCCGGGGTGTGACGGACGGGCGCGCGAGAATGGGGCGCATGAGCCCTTTGCTGCGCCGTAAGGAAAAGAAGAGTCCCGCCGAGCGGATGGTCACCCTCGTCGGGAAGCCCGGGTGCCACCTCTGCGACGACGCCGAGGCGGTCGTCGGGCAGGTGTGCGCCGAGGTCGGGGCGCCGTGGGAGAAGAAGGACATCACGCAGGACGAGGAGCTCTACCGGCGGCACTGGGAGCAGATCCCGGTGGTGCTCATCGACGGCGAACAGCACACCTTCTGGAGGGTGAACCCGGACCGGCTGCGCCGGGCGTTGCAGGGCTGACCGCTCGGCCGGTTACCATCATGGGCGATTTGTGGGGTCTCGGGGGCGTATTCATGAGGAGTGTGTACCGTTTTGCCCCCGACGGGATGTGAACGGGTTCGGTACGTTGTGGACCCTCATCCCCTGTGTCCAGGTCGCGTGACCCCGGTCACTTTGGACGGACAAAGCGGACACAATCTTTGTGCACGCGTTCACAAAGACATAGCCTGCTGTCGACGGGGCGGTCCAGGGACGAGTGACCGCCTTCAGCCCCGCTCATCCCGCAGGAGCATCGTGGCAACTGGCCGAACTCACCGACCGGCGACCCGCAGCCGAGGTATCCCCGAGGCCACCGTCGCCCGGCTTCCGCTGTACCTGCGCGCCCTCACCGCGCTCTCCGAGCGCTCGGTGCCCACCGTGTCCTCCGAAGAGCTGGCGGCAGCCGCCGGAGTCAACTCCGCCAAGCTCCGCAAGGACTTCTCCTACCTGGGCTCCTACGGCACCCGCGGCGTCGGCTACGACGTCGAGTACCTCGTCTACCAGATCTCCCGCGAGCTCGGCCTGACCCAGGACTGGCCCGTCGTCATCGTCGGCATCGGCAACCTCGGCGCGGCCCTCGCCAACTACGGCGGCTTCGCCTCCCGAGGCTTCCGGGTCGCCGCCCTCATCGACGCGGACCCGGCCATGGCCGGCAAGCCGGTCGCCGGCATGCCCGTCCAGCACACGGACGACCTGGAGAAGATCATCCGGGAGAACGGCGTCTCCATCGGCGTCATCGCGACCCCGGCCGGAGCCGCCCAGCAGGTCAGCGAGCGCCTGATCGCCGCCGGCGTCACCTCCATCCTGAACTTCGCGCCGACCGTGCTCTCCGTGCCGGACGGCGTCGACGTGCGCAAGGTCGACCTGTCGATCGAGCTGCAGATCCTGGCCTTCCACGAGCAGCGCAAGGCCGGCGAGGAGCCCGGCACCGGCGCGGCCGCCGGCCCGGGCACCGTCCCGGCCGGCCCCGCCGCCGGCACGGCCGCCGCCGGCACGGCCGCCGCCGGCACGGCCGCCGCCGGCACGGCCGCCGCCGGCCAGGCGCCTCAGGCCGCCGCGTCCCCCGCCTCCGGCACCCGCAAGGGCGGCCCCGACGGCGACGTCCCGGCGGTGATGCCGGCATGAGTCTGCTCGTCGTAGGCCTGAGCCACCGCAGCGCGCCCGTCAGCGTCCTGGAGCGCGCCGCGCTGTCCGCCGACGCCAAGGTGAAGCTGCTGCACGACACCGTCGCCGCCGAGCCCGCGGCGGAGGCGACCGTCCTCGCCACCTGCAACCGCATCGAGCTGTACGCGGACGTCGACAAGTTCCACGCCGGCGTCGCCGAGCTGTCCACGCTGCTGGCCCAGCACAGCGGGGTCGCCCTGGAGGAGCTCACCCCGTACCTGTACGTCCACTACGAGGACCGCGCCGTCCACCACCTCTTCTCGGTGGCCTGCGGCCTGGACTCGATGGTGGTCGGCGAGGGTCAGATCCTCGGCCAGATCAAGGACGCCCTGGCCCTGGGCCAGGAGCTCCACACGGCCGGCCGCCTCGTCAACGACCTCTTCCAGCAGGCGCTGCGGGTCGGCAAGCGGGCCCACTCCGAGACCGGCATCGACCGGGCCGGGCAGTCGCTCGTCACCTTCGGGCTGGAGCAGCTGACCGCCGGACGCGAGACCGTCGAGGCGTGGGCCGCCGGCAAGCGCGCCCTCGTGATCGGCGCCGGCTCGATGTCCTCGCTGGCCGCCGCCACCCTCGCCAGGGTGGGCGTCGCCGAGATCGTCGTCGCCAACAGGACCGCGGAGCGCGCGGACCGTTTGGCCGAGATTCTGGTTGCCTCAGGCACTGGGGTGGCTGCCCGGGCCGTGCCCATGGCCGGCGTCACCGCCGAACTGACACGAGTCGACGTCGTCGTCTCCTGCACCGGCGCCACCGGACTCGTCCTGACCGGCGAGGACATCGCCACCGCCATCGCGGACGGCGGCCCGGCCGGCCTCCTCCCCGGACAGGCCGCCCCGGCACCGGCGGCACGGCCCGCCACCGCCGAGATCGCTGCCGCCGCCGAGCCGCCCGTCGCCGGGCTCGACCCGGAGGTCGTCGCCCGCCTCGCCGCCGTCGCCGCCGCCGGAGGCCGCCTCGCCGACGCCGGAGGCGCCCGCACCATCACCGCCGCCGGCGCCACCGGCCCCGGTACGGACCGCGACGGCTGCCCCGTCGACGCCCCGGCCCCCGCCGGCCGCGCCGCGCTCACCGGAGTCGACGCCAACGCCCTGGAGCTCCACGGCACCTGGGCCGACCAGGGCGAGGCCGCCGCCCAGCGGCAGCCCCGCCGCGGCACCCGCAGCCACGCCGACGGCGCCCCCGTCCGGCTGGCCCTGCTCGACCTGGCCATGCCCCGCGACATCGACGCCGCCGTGCACCGCATCCCCGGCGTCCGCCTGGTCGACATCGAATCCCTCGCGGAGGCCGCCGCCGACGCGCCGATGGCCGCCGACGTCGACGCCGTCCGCGGCATCGTCGCCGACGAGGTCGCCGCGTTCGGCGCCGCCCAGCGCGCCGCGCACATCACCCCGACCGTCGTCGCCCTGCGCGCGATGGCCGCCGAGGTCGTGGCCATGGAGGTCGCGCGCCTCGACGGGCGCCTGCCCGAGCTCGACGAACGGCAGCGGGCCGAGGTCACCCAGACCGTCCGCCGCGTCGTCGACAAGCTCCTGCACGCGCCGACCGTGCGCGTCAAACAGCTTGCCAGCGAGCCCGGCGGCGCCGGGTACGCCGAAGCCCTGCGCGAACTCTTCGACCTCGACCCGCAGACGGTGGCCTCCGTCAGCCGGGCCGACGCGGCCGGCACTCCCGGCGCGACCGCCGCAGCAGGCACGGCCGGCACGGCAGACCAGAACCACGACTCAGGACGGGCATCATGAATTCACGTTCCGACCAGCCCCTCCGGCTCGGCACGCGGCGCAGCAAGCTGGCCATGTCCCAGTCCGGCCACGTCGCCGACGCCGTACGGGAGATCACCGGCCGCCCCGTCGAGCTCGTGGAGATCACCACCTACGGCGACGTGTCCCGCGAGCACCTCGCGCAGATCGGCGGCACCGGCGTCTTCGTCACCGCCCTGCGCGACGCCCTGCTGCGCGGCGAGGTCGACTTCGCCGTCCACTCGCTGAAGGACCTGCCGACCGCCCAGCCCGAAGACCTCGTCATCGCGGCCATGCCGCTGCGCGAGGACCCGCGCGACGCGCTCGTCGCCCGCGACGGCCTGACCTTCGAGCAGCTGCCCGACGGCGCCCGCATCGGCACCGGTTCGCCGCGCCGCACCGCGCAGCTCAACCACCACGCGCGTGCCCTCGGCAAGCGCATCGAGACCGTCGCCATTCGGGGGAATGTCGACACCCGTATCGGCTACGTCCGCGACGGAGAGCTCGACGCCGTCGTGCTCGCCGCCGCAGGCCTCAACCGGATCGGCCGCAGCGCCGAAGTGACCGAGTACCTGCCGGTCGACAGTGTGCTGCCCGCCCCCGGCCAGGGCGCCCTGGCCGTGGAGTGCCTCGCGTCCGACGCGGACCTCATCGCGGCCCTCGGCCGGCTCGACGACCCGCACACCCGGGCCGCCGTGACCGCCGAGCGGTCCCTGCTCGCCGCCCTCGAAGCCGGCTGCAGCGCCCCCGTGGGCGCGTACGCAGACCTTCCGGCCGACGGGGAGATTGTCAATGAAATGCGCCTGCGCGGCGTCGTCGGCACCCTCGACGGCGCAACGCTCGTGCAGCTGTCCACCACCGGTCCCGTGCCCCAGTCGTATGACGAAGCCATGGCGCTCGGCCGCGAACTCGCGGACGAGATGCTGGCGAAGGGCGCGGCCGGTCTGATGGGGGAGCGATCCCTTTGAACCCCTCACGTCCGACCACCTCCGCTCTTCCGGTCGCCGCCGCAGACCACGGGCACGTCACGTTCCTCGGCGCCGGCCCCGGCGACCCGGGTCTGCTGACGCTGCGCGCCGTCGAGGCGCTCGCCTCCGCCGACGTGCTGATCGCGGAGCCCGAGGTGCTCGAGGTCGTCCGCACGCACGCGCGCGCCGGAGTGGACACGCCACAGCTGACGATCGCTGACGAGGCGTCAGCAGCCGCCGGTGTACCGGTGATCCGGGACGCGGCCAATCTTGTCATGGAGGCAGCGCGCTCCGGCAGGCGGGTCGTGCGTGCCGTCACAGGCGACCCCGGACTCGACGGCAACGCCGCCTCCGAGATGCTCGCCTGCGCCACCGACGGCATCCCCTTCGAGGTGGTGCCCGGTGTCGCGACCGCCGTCGGCGTGCCCGCCTACGCGGGTGTGCCGCTGCGCGGTGAGAAGGGCGCCGACGTGCGGTTCGTGGACGCCCGCAACGCCTCCGCGCGCTGCTGGAGCGAGGTCGGCGCCAGCGCCGGCACCGTCGTCGTCTCCGCGACGCTGGAGACCGTGCCCGCCGCCTGCGCCGAGCTGGTCTCCGCCGGGCGCGGGGCCGACACCCCGCTGACCGTGACCGTCGCCGGCACGACGACCCGGCAGCGGACGTGGAACGCCACCCTCGGCACGATCGCCCAGGTGTTCAAGCAGGGCAAGATCCTTCCCTCGCCCGAGGGCGGCCGCCCCGTGATAGCCGTGGTCGGTGAGCCCGGCGCCGCCGCGCGGCGCGAGGAGCTGGCCTGGTTCGAGTCGAAGCCGCTGTTCGGCTGGCGGGTGCTCGTACCGCGCACCAAGGAGCAGGCCGCTTCGCTCTCCGACCAGCTGCGTTCGTACGGCGCGGTCCCGCACGAGGTGCCGACCATCGCCGTGGAGCCGCCGCGCACCCCGCAGCAGATGGAGCGCGCGGTCAAGGGCCTGGTGACGGGCCGCTACGAGTGGATCGCCTTCACCTCGGTCAACGCGGTCAAGGCGGTACGCGAGAAGTTCGAGGAGTACGGCCTCGACGCCCGCGCCTTCGCGGGCATCAAGGTCGCCGCGGTCGGCGAGCAGACCGCCGCCGCGCTGGTCGAGTTCGGCGTCAAGCCGGACCTCGTGCCGAGCGGGGAGCAGTCCGCGGCCGGGCTGCTGGAGGACTGGCCGCCGTACGACCCGGTCTTCGACCCCATCGACCGCGTCTTCCTGCCGCGCGCCGACATCGCCACGGAGACCCTGGTCGCGGGCCTGATAGAGCTCGGGTGGGAGGTCGACGACGTCACCGCCTACCGGACCGTACGGGCCTCGCCGCCGCCGGCGGACACCCGCGAGGCGATCAAGGGCGGCGGCTTCGACGCCGTTCTCTTCACGTCCAGCTCGACCGTCCGCAACCTGGTCGGCATCGCGGGCAAGCCGCACAACGTGACCGTGATCGCCTGCATCGGCCCGGCGACGGCGAAGACCGCCGAGGAGCACGGGCTCCGCGTCGACGTCCTGTCGCCGGAGCCGAGCGTCAGCAAGCTGGCGGAGGCCCTCGCCGAGTACGGCGCGGCCCGCCGCGAAGCGGCCCGGGCGGCCGGGGAGACCGTGTCCCGGCCGAGCGAGCGCCGCCCCGGCGCCCGCAGGCGACGCACCACCTGACGGACTGCAGGCTGCGGACTGCGGCCGGCCGAGGGCCCGGGGGCTTCGTCCCCCGGGCCCTTTGCCGTACGTACGTACCCGGCGGGGCCGGGCTCTAGGCTGGTGCCGACTGCTGTCGAAGCTCGAAGAGGCGACTGAAGATGAGCGCGTACGGATCCTTCCCCGGCTCGCGGCCCCGCCGGCTGCGCACCACCCCGGCGATGCGGCGGATGGTCGCGGAGACCCGGCTGCACCCCTCGGACCTGATCCTCCCGGCGTTCGTCCGGGAAGGCATCAGCGAGCCGCTGCCGATCTCGGCCATGCCGGGCGTGGTCCAGCACACCCGGGACACGCTGCGGAAGGCCGCCGCCGAGGCGGTCGAGGCCGGCGTCGCCGGGATCATGCTGTTCGGCGTTCCGGCGGACGAGAACAAGGACGCGCTCGGCACGGCCGGCACCGAGCCGGACGGGATCCTCCAGGTCGCCATCCGCGACGTGAAGGCCGAGGTCGGCGACGACCTCGTCATCATGTCCGACCTCTGCCTCGACGAGTACACCGACCACGGGCACTGCGGCGTCCTCGACGCGCAGGGCCGCGTCGACAACGACGCCACGCTGGAGCGGTACGCGGAGATGGCCCAGGTCCAGGCCGACGCCGGCGTCCACGTCGTCGGCCCGAGCGGCATGATGGACGGCCAGGTCGGCGTCATCCGCGACGCGCTCGACGAGACCGGCCACGAGGACGTGTCGATCCTCGCCTACACGGCGAAGTACTCCTCCGCCTTCTACGGGCCCTTCCGCGAGGCCGTCGCCTCCAGCCTGCAGGGCGACCGCAAGACCTACCAGCAGGACCCGGCCAACGCCCGCGAGTCCCTGCGGGAGCTGGCGCTCGACCTGGAGGAGGGCGCCGACATGGTCATGGTCAAGCCGGCCGGCCCCTACCTGGACATCCTGTACCGGGTCGCGCAGGCCGTGGACGTGCCGGTGGCCGCGTACCAGATCAGCGGCGAGTACGCGATGGTCGAGGCCGCCGCCGAGAAGGGCTGGATCGAGCGCGACCGGGCCGTCCTGGAGACCCTGACGGGCATCAAGCGGGCCGGCGCCGACACGATCCTCACGTACTGGGCCACCGAGGTCGCCGGATGGCTCCGCAACGAACGCTGAGCCGCGGAGCACCCGCACCGCGCCCTCGTGACGAAGCCCCCGTCTCCTCCCGCAAGGGGAGGGGACGGGGGCTTCCCGTTGCTGTGTCAGTGCGTGCGGCCGGCGCGCTTGCCCTCCTTGTCCCCCTGGCCCTCCTTGTTGTGCTTGTCCCCCTTGTCCTCGGGGTGGTCGTTGTTCGGGGTGACGGACTCGATGTCCGAGAAGTCCACGCGGGTCTTGGCGTGGGTCGTCTCCGGGTAGCCGACGAAGACCGAGCCCGTGCCCGACTGCTTCGCACGGTCCTCGTGCATCGCGGCGTTGGGCGAGCCCGCACGCACGATCAGCTCGTCGCCCTTCTGCGGATCGACCCCGGTCGGAGCCCCGCCGTCGACGGACAGCTGGGCGCCGATCGTGTCGTTGACGGTGATGTCCACCGTGTCCTGGCCGTCGCGGGCCAGGACCCCGATCCGCTCGGTCTGGCCCGTGGTGATCCTCAGCCCGAGCAGCGCCCGCAGCTTCTGCGGGGCGCGCAGGTCGAGCGGCAGTGCCTCCACCCGCAGGGTCGTGAACGCGTCCACGATGCCGCGGACGCGGTCGCCCCGGGTGGTGCCGACGATGGTGACCTCGTCGTCGCCGCCCTCCGGGCTGACCGTCACATCACCCGTGACGTGCAGGAAGTTCAGCGTCTGCCCGGACGCGGCCCGGGTGAGGCGGCCGCTGTCGGCGCCGGTCGGCGTGAACGTCAGCCGGTCGTCGCGGGCGCCGCCCAGGACGGCTGCACCGTGCCCGCTCGCGTCGAGGTGCACGAGGGGGATGCCGAGGATGCCGACGAACCCGCCCGGGATGTCCGGGTAGCCCGTCACCCGGCCGTCCGCGATGTCGACCACCAGGTCGGACGTCGCGCCCGTGAGCCGCAGCGAGTACTTGGCGATGGTGACGCCCAGCACCGGCGAGGTCTGGCTCACGTTGCCCGCCAGGTCCTCCAGCTGCACGCCGACGCCGTACGTTCCGTCGCGCAGCGCGGAGCTGACGACCTGGTACCCGCCGCCGGACGTCACGGTGTCCTTCCCGACGACCGTCGGCCCCGAGCCGCCCTTCGCCGGCGTGGCCAGCAGCCGCACCAGGGCGTTCGGTTCCACCGACGCGCCCTGGAAGGCGGGCTTGACGATGGTGGTGATGTTGTCGGTGTCGTTGCCGCCGGTGTCGCTCGACGACAGCAGGTCGGGCGCGGCGTCCGGGGTGGCCGGCGGGGTCGTGTCGAGGGTGACGAGGAGGCGGTGGGAGCTCTCCGCGCCCGATCCGGTGACATGGGCGGTGCCGGGGCTGCGCGGGTCGTCGGACGGGTCGACGACGATCACCTCGGCGGTGATCAGGTTCTCCCCTTCCGTCAGGACCGGGTCCAGGCGGATCCGGTACAGCCCCGGCTTGGCGGCCGGGTCGACGGGCTGTGCGAAGCCCACCCGCTGCCCGTCCCGCTCCACGGCCACCTTGAAGCCGGGGGCGTCGTCGTCGAGCTCCGGTGTCGCGTTCTGCGGGGACAGGGCGATGCCGGCGGCCCGCAGCTCCGCGTCGTTCACCCGGAGCAGCAGCTCCGGGCCGGCGATCCGGGTGACGTCGTCGTTGTCGAAGCGGCCCGAGTCCGACTCCCGCTTGAGGTCCAGCCCGAACGGCTCGGGCGCCGCCCGGTTCGCGACGGCCAGGTCGTACACGGCCTGCGGCGGGTCGGTCGGCGAGGCGTCACCGGGGCGGGACGGGTCGGCCACGTCCCTGTCGCTGATCGCGAGGAAGTACGGCTCGTCCTGGACGACGGGGACCGAGAGCCGGGACGTCGAGGTGCCGGGGCGGGTGGTCGCGGAGGTGCCGGCGGCGAGGAGCCCGCCGTACTTGTCGTACGCGCGGACGAGGAGCGGCGAGACCACCTCGTTGAACGTGATCTCGGCGGTGACATGGCCGGTGTGGCGCGGCTCGATCCGGAAGAAGTCCACGTCGGTGGCGGTGTGGAGGGTGAGCCGGGCCCGGTTGAACCGGTCGTCCGAGCCGAGGGCGGCGGCCACGGCCGCGTCGATCGACTCGTTCGGCTCGGCGGGGTCGGGGGAGGCGGCGCGCGTCGAGAACACGTCGAAGTACGTCGTCTGCGCGCCCTGGGCCTGCGCGGTGGCCGTGGGCGGGGTGGTGTTCCCCGTCCACGTCGCGTACCCGATCCCGTCGGTCGTCCACAGCCCGTTGTACTCGCCGATGCGCAGGGTCTGCTGGGTCGAGCCCGTCGTGCAGGAGAAGCGGCAGGGCGCGTTCAGGTCCGGGTCGAAGGGGGCGTCGCCGACGCGGAAGTCCGGCGACCAGGTCTGCGCGCCGTCGCGGCTGGTGGTGCCGTACAGCTCCAGCAGGAAGTTGCTGCCGCCGTTCGGGCCGGTGCCGTTGTTGCGGCGGCCGCTGCGGTTGTCGTACCAGGTGACGACCGCGTTGCCGTCCTGGTCGATGTGGGCGGTGGGCATCACGGCGAAGGTCTGGCCCGGGCCGTGGTCGACCCGGCCGCGGGTGAAGGTCCGGCCGTGGTCGGTGGAGCGGGCGATGACGACGTCGGCGTCATCGCCGTTGGCGAAGGCGTCGTTCGGGTCGTCGCTCGCGACGACGTAGACGTTCCCGGCGCGGGCCGGGTCCGGGAGGATCCAGGGCTGCATGCTGCCCTGGAGCCAGAAGTCGGTGCCGGGGACGTCGTTGCCCGGGTCGCTCTGCACGTTGCAGGTGACCGTGGACTGGCCCGCGGTGAACGCCGCCTCCCGCTGCGACACCGTGCCCGCGGCGAAGTCGGCGCCGCCGGAGCCGTCCCGCAGGAGCTGGGTGGTGCCCTGGCCCGCCGTCCCGTCGAAGCCCTCGTTGCAGAGGTTCGCGTGGTAGGCGACGTACAGGTCGCCGTTCGCGGCGACCGCCGCGTGGGAGGGCCACACGTTGCCCTCGCCGGCCGCGGACAGCACGCTCGGCGGCGACCAGGCGGCGGCGCCGGGCGTGAGCCGGGAGAACTGGATCTGCCACGGGCTGCCGAGGTGCGTCCAGACGAGGTAGAGGTTGTCCCGGTGCGGGCTCGCCGGGTTCGCGTCGGCCACCAGCCACGGCTTGTCGTGGTTGCTCGGGCTGTTCCCGCTGACCTGCACTGCCGTGTACGTCTGAGTACCGGCGGTGGTCGTGTCGTTGATCTGCGCCGCGCCGACGCCGAAGCGGCCGGCGGTGCTGTTGAAGCTGGAGGAGAGGTGCGTGACGAACAGGCGGCCCTGCGAGTCGAAGGCGAGGACCGGGTCGCCGAAGCAGGGCAGCGTCGACGTCCGCCTGATCGGGAAGTCGTCCTTGCCGTAGTTGTTGTCGATCCGGACCGTGCACCCCTGCATCACGGCGACCTGGCCCGGCCGGCGGGGGTTGGCGGTGGCGTTGTGCGGCTCGTTGCCGGTGTTGCCGAGGCCCCGGTCGTCGCCGGCGCGGGCGGGCGAGGCGGAGCCGAGGACGACGAGGGCCGGCAGGAGGAACAGCGCGCCGGCGAGGGTGGCGACGGCGGCGAGGGCGGTGGCGAGGGCGGCGACGGCGGCGGTGACCGTGGTGGCCAGGGGCCGCCGGTGAGCCGGGGGACTGGACCGCCTGCTGGGCTTTCCGGGGCGACTGCGATGGGTGTGGTTCACCGTGTGTCGCCCCGCTCTCTGGCTCTGCTCATCCCTCTCCTTCCGGCGGCCGCTCTTCGCGTCGGCTGCGCTGTGTGCCAGAGGAATGTGGCACCGGGCCGGGGCGGCCCGGGGGCGGCCGGGTCCGCGTCACGCGAATTCACCGGGTTCCCCTGCGGAATCAACCCGGGCGGAGGAGGGAGAGGGGGAGCGGGAGCGAGGAGCCGGTGCGGCCTGCGGGTCAGGCGGGAGTGTGCCTGGCGACGTACGCGGTGAAGGGCTCGATGCCGACCTCCGCACGCCGCTCGTCCATGCGACCCGGCTCCTCGCAGGGCCACGGAACGGGCGCACCGTCCCGCACGCCGGCGATCTGGGTTCCGTAGACCTGCTCGCGGCCCTCGTTCACCAGCGTGCGGTCCCGCAGGAAGGCCAGCTCGCGGGCGGTGGCCCGGCCCGCCGCCACCTCCGGTTCCAGCAGGTGCAGCGCACGCCGCTGCACGTCGAGCTGCCGGTCGGCATGCTGCGCGACGAGCCACGCAGCCCGCGCGGCTTCCTCGCCGACCCGGTCGGCGGTCGGCCAGCCGTACTCGTCCATGATCTCGTTCAGCCGGTCGCCGTGCCGCGCCGTCAGCCGACGCCAGGCGAGCTGCTCGGCCGGGTCCTCGCTGTTCGCGTGCCGTGCGGCCTGGTGATCGGCATCGGCCATGCGGATGAGCTCCGCCGCCAGAGCGGATACGTCGTCCTGAATCATCGTCAACTCCTGGGGGTGGGTGGGCTGATGCCCGGGACGCGATCAACCGTAGGGGCGCATTTCGCGAGGAAGATCACCCTTGGGAATGGTGACGAGACCTGCTGTGAGCAGCGAGAATGGATGCACCGAATTCACCCGGGCACAACCGTGGCGGCGAAGATCCGCCTGCGATGCCTCAGGCGGCGAGGCGGGCCGCCAGGGTCGGCAGCAGGCGGAGCGCGTTGGCCCGGCCGACCTCCGCCCGCTCGGCCTCCGTCCACCCGTCGTACGCGGCGAAGCCGGCCGTGTTCTCGGCGGTGTGGGAGACGGGCATGAAGGGGTAGTCGCTGCCGTAGAGGATGCGGCCGGTCCCCGCCAGGCGGGTCAGGGCGGGCAGCGCGAACTCGTTGGCGGACATGGCGATGTCGTAGTGCAGCCGGCCCAGCGCGCCGATCACGTCCTCCGGGGCCCGGTCCGTCAGGTAGGCGCCGATGGTGGGGCCGTACGTCAGCCGGCGGGCCAGGAACGGCAGGGTGCCGCCCGCGTGCGAGAGGATCAGCCGCAGGTCCGGCAGCCGGTCGAGGACGCCGTTGAAGAGCAGGCTCGCCGCGGTACGGGTCGTCTCGAAGGTGAACTCGTAGAGCGACGCCGGCAGGTCGAAGGTCGCCAGGTCGCGGCCCGGCGGGGTCGCCGGGTGGACGTGGACCGCCGCGCCCCGCTCGGCGATCTCCGCGAACAGCGGCTCGAACTTCGGATCCCCGAGGTAGCGCTGCCCGTACGAGGTCAGCACCCCCACCCCGTCCAGCCCCAACTCGTCCAGCGCGTACCGGAGTTCCACCCGGGCGGCGGCCACGTCGGGTAGCGGCAGGATCGCGAACGCGCCGAACCGGGTCGGGTGTTCGCGGACCAGCTCCGCGAAGTACTCGTTCACCTGGCGGGCCAGCTTCGGAGCGTCCGGGCCGTCGAGGAAGGTGACGCCGGGGGCGGTGATGGACAGGACGGCGGCGGCGATCCCGTGCGCGTCCATGACCTCCAGGCTGCGCTCCGGGGTCCACGACGTGGGGTAGTCCACCCCCGGAATGGCCTTCCGGGCACCGAGGGCCTCGGCGTACAGGGGCGGGACGGCGTGATGGTGGACGTCGATCAGGCTGGCCGGTGTGGACATGCGGAAGCTCCAGGCGTGAGGACGACGAAGGGCACGGGGGCGGGGGCGGGGGCCTGGGCCCGGGGAACCCCACCCTTCAGCGGAGTGGCCATACGTGGCCCGAGGTGTCGGGCGGTGGCCCGGTGCGCCAGCACCGCAACCAGGCCACGGCGCGGGCCCAGGGCCGCCTGGCCCTCGGCTGTTCCCCTGCTCCCCGCGCTCTGCCCATGCGGTGCACGGTAGGACGGGCACCGCGGGAGGATCACGGGCAGACGGGGGAGTCCGTCAGCTCGGGCGTGGGGCGGGATCTCGCGATGCCGGGCGGGGCGGGGGCGCTGCCGGGCGGGGCGGGGCGGGGGTGCGGTGGTGGGATGCACACACCCGGCGTCGGAGGGGTGTCCGGGGGCGTCCCGGCCGCCCATCGTCCTTCCGGTGCGGGCCGGCCTGTAAAGGGCGCTCCTCCTTCGTCGTCGCGTCGCTGAAGCGATGGCCTTCGGCCACCCTTGACAGACCGACCCGCCCCGGAATGCCAACAGACAGCCGGGAAACCCCCGAAGGATGGCCAGGGGGAACCATTCACTACCGGCCCCGTCAGCGATGCAGGCCCACCGCTCCGCCTCGCGGCGTCTCCATGCCTCCAGGACCGCTCATGTCGGCCTGTACCGGGGCGCGGGCACGAAAGACGGCCCCCAAGGCGGCCATGAGGGCCGGCTCGGGAGCCACAAGGCTCCAACCTGCAGGAAAAGGTTGACCAGAGCCTCATCGAGGCCGGTCAGACGCCCCAGATCGCTACGCGCTCCTCATTTCTCGGCGACTGGCCCCCGTCTGGGGCTGGTGAGCGCGGCAGATCGCTACGTACGCGCGGTGGGCTCGGCGGCTGGCGGTTGTCTGGGGCTGGTGACGCGTCAGATTGCCACGTGCGGAGCATGGTTTGACGGCTGGTGGTCGGCGGAGGTCTTGGCGAGCGGTCAGGTGTGCATGTTCCGTTTCGGGTGGTCTGTGGGGTGTGGCGGCTACTGTCCCGATGCTTGGATACGTCTCGTGATGATGCTGTGACCTGCGCATATTCAGTCTGTCAGGGATGATCACTAGGGTGTCGGGGTGAGAGAGACGACGCCTGAGCGAAGATTCCGGAAGAAGAACGCGGTCCTGAACGTGGCCGCGGGCCTTGTGGCCGCCGTGGTGGTCTTCTTCATCCTTCGGCCCTCGACGGACGAGAGCGTCGATGTGCCCAAGGCAGCCGCCGCCCCGTCGCCCTCCGTGGCGGACCGGCCCATGATCGGTCTGGCCGACGCCTTCCCCGACCAGGTGACCGACCCCGCCGGTGGTACGTACACCAAGGTGGGTGCGGTGGCACTGAAGTCGTGCACCGAACCTGACTCGGTCGGACCCCTTCTTGCCGACTACATAGCCCAGGGCAAGGGATGCGTCGGTGAGCAGGTCGCGCTGTACAAGGACGCCAAGGACAACCAGTTCAACCTGGCCGTCTTCACGATGAAGGACCCGATGGACACCGTGATGCTGGTGACCCGGCTCGGTTCGGCGCCCATGGACTACCAGGTGGGCGCGCAGGCCCCGCCGCCGGCATCGGGTCTGAAGACCCTCCCGCCGGACAGCGGCATGGTGCAGTCGTTCACCGGCCAGGGCCGGGCCATGGTGGTCGGCCTGGGTCAGTGGTCGGACGGCGCCACCCGCGACTACCAGCCCCTGGTCGAGCGCCTCACCCCCCTGCTGAACTCCGTCTCCGACCGCGTGGCCCGCTACGAGACCTCCCACTGACCCATCCCTCCGACCATCTCGTGCGGGGCCTGCCGCGCCCATCGGCCACCGACCTTGCAGCCGCGCGTAGCGATCTGCCGCGCCTCCCGGCCCCGGACGGGGGTCAGGCGCCGAGAATGAGGAGCGCGTAGCGATCTGGGGCGTCTGACCGGCCCCGATGGCGCTCTGGCCAACCTTTCCTGCAGGTTGGGGGCTCGTCGCTCCCGAGCGGGCCCTGATGTCTGCCTTGGGGCCGTTTTTCGTGCCCGCGCCCTGGCGCCGGGCGGGCCTGGCGGTCCTGGGGGCATGGGAATGCTGCTAGGCGGAGCGCTGGCCCTGCATCGCTGACGAGAGCCGTCCCTCGAACTGTCCCCCTGGCCATCCTTCGGGGGTTTCCCGGCTGTCTGTTGGCATTCCGGGGCGGGTCGGTCTGTCAAGGGTGGCCGAAGGCCATCGCTTCAGCGACGCGACGACGAAGGAGGAGCGCCCTTTACAGGGCGGCCCGCACCGGAGGGACAATGGGCGCCCGGGACGCCCCCGGACACTCCTCCGACGCCGGTCGGCTGCTACCCCGCCCCTCGGCTCCCGCCCACCTTTCGCGCCTCCGGCTCGCCTCCGCCCAGCCCGCTCGCGCTCCCGTCTCCCCGGGCGCACCCTGGAGGGACAAGGGTGAGCCCCTGGAGGTGATGCACCATGTCCACACTCGTCGGGTGGCACGTGGAGCTCGAATTCACCGAGGACGGTCACCGCACCACTGCGGCGGCCATGGTCAGACTCGGTGACGGCTCCGAGATGCGGGCGCGCGGCTACGCCTTGCGTCACCCCTCCGACCCGGAGCAGCTGCGGGTCGGAGAAGAGATCGCCGGCGCACGTGCGCTGATGGATCTTGCGTCCCAGATGTTGCAGAAGGCCCACGGAGAGATCGACGAGGCGACGGGCCGGCACTCATACCCGCTGACCCGCTGATCGCTACCGCTGCGCCGTGGCCTGCTCGCGCCCGGTGAGGGCGCGAGCAGGCCTTTCGTGCGCGCCTTATCCGGCAACCCAACCAGTCAGCGCCGCCCAGGCGGCGGGAGCCAGGTCCAGCACCGGGCCGTCGGTGACCTTGGAGTCACGGACGTGGACGGTGCCGGGGCAGGTGGCGACCTCGACGCAGGCGCCGCCGTCACTGCCGCTGTGGCTGGACTTCCGCCAGGCGACGGCAACTTCCAGGCATGCGCCGCCCTGCTCGGTGCTGTAGGTGGACTTCCGCCAGTCGACGGCCACTTCGACGCAGTTGCCGCCATCACTCCCGCTGTAGCTGGACTTGAACCACGTCAGTGCGGTGCTCATTGTTCTCCTAGCAGCCGGTCCAACTCCGCTCTCGTCTCCTCCGGGTTGAGAGCCTGTGTCCGCAGCATCGCATACCTGCGTTCCAAGATGCTCACCTCGTTCATGTCGGAGATGAGCTGACTCCCTCGCTGCGTTTCGGCGTACGCCAGGCGCTGGTAGTCAGGGGTCTCCAGGAGAACGAAGGGGCCGTCGAGCGCCGGGTGGCTGGTGCGGTCTAAGGGGTAGACCTGGATGGACACACCCGGCAGTTCCGAGCAACTGAGCAGATGCGCGAGCTGCTCCCGGTAGACCTCCGGGCCACCCATCTTGAGTCGTAGGACCGGCTCCCAGATGATGAAGCTCAGTGTGACGGGGGTCTCGCGGCGCAGTATCTCCCGTCGTGCGGTGCGGATCGCCGTCTGCGCGGTGACTGCGTCACTCGACAGGAGAGGAATGCGGCTGCGGAATACTGCCTCCGCATAGGCGTCGGTCTGGAGCAGACCCGGAAGAACCTGGTTCTCGTACGAGGAGATAGCGAGGGCATCGCGCTCGCGATCCAAGTACTCCTCGGCCCACTCCGGCACCTGATCCACCGCCGGAAGCTTCTCCACCCCCGCCGCCAGCACCCCGCCCGACTCCAGCACCCGGTCCATGGCCTCGGCCACGTCCGGCATCAGGGCCCGTCTGCCCTGCTCGATCGATGCGATCGTCTCCTCTTCCATCCGCACCAACTTGGCCAGTTGGCGTTGCGTCAGGCCCTTCCGGATCCGGAGTACGGCCACCTGCGCCCCGACCATCTTCAGGGCGGTGCCGTTCTTCGGTACGCGTTTCCTCGGCGGCATGTTTTTCGGACTCCCCACCTGCGCCCGTGATGTATCCGTACCGACCCGTACCAATCGATCGGTACGGGTGGTCGTACTGTCCACGGTAGTCACGGACCGCGACGATCGCCCCGTGATCCAGGAGATTGAACCCGCCCTGATGAGGGACCGCTATTTCGCGCGCTCCCGCCAAACCGTGGCCGCTGCCAGGCAGTTCGCCGCTGAGACACTTGACGTGTGGGGTGTCACCCACCACCGCGACGACCTGTTGCTCTGCGTGAGCGAACTGGCGAGCAACGCCCTCCGCTACGGTGTCGCGCCCGGCCGGTACTACCGCGTCCGGCTGATCGCCTCCGCGACCACCGTGCGGCTGGAAGCCCACGACAGCGGCCCGGGCCTCTCCGGCACCCGGATCGGCGACGGGTACGGCCTGCGCATCGTCGAGGCCGTCTCGGACCGGTGGGGCGCGCTGCCGAGGCAGCCGGGGAAGTCGGTGTGGTGCGAGTTCGGCGGGCCGCCGGCCGGGGTCGCCGATGCGGCCGAGGACTCCCCGTCCCGGCAGGAGACCGCGTACCTCCTGCGCTCGCCGCGCAACGCGCAGATCCTCGTGGAGTCGATCGCGGAGCTGGACGCCGACCCGAGCTAGCTCAGCCACCCAGGTCAGCCACGTCAGTCAGCCGGCCAGACCGGCCGGCCGGGGGCGCCCCGCCCCCGCCCGGCCGGGCCCCGTTACATGGGGTCGGGCTGATGCGGCTGGTCGTTGGGCTTGATCACGGCGAAGACCGCGCCCTGCGGGTCGGCGAGGACGGCCATCCGGCCGACCGGCATGTCGAAGGCGGGGGCCATGATGCTGCCGCCGGCCTTTTCGCAGGCGGCCTGGGTCGCGTCGGCGTCGGCCACGCGGAAGTAGGGCATCCAGTGCGGCGGGGTGCCCTTCGGGTGCTGCTCCAGGGACATGAGCCCGCCCACGGCCCGGTCGTTGACCTTGAACTCGATGTAGCCCTCGGCGCCGGGGATCTCGGAGGCGGCGGGCGTGATCGGGAGGATGGTGCTGTAGTACCTGGCGGCCTGCTGCGGGTCGGAGGTGGCCAGATCGTTCCAGATCAGCGTGTTGTCCTCGTTGACGATCCCGGCGCCGGGGAAGCTGCCGGCCTGCCAGATGCCGTAGACGGCGCCGGTGGGGTCGGCGAGGACGGCCATCCGGCCGAGGTCCATGACCTCCGTCGGGTCCATGATCGTGCTGCCGCCGGCGGCGGCGGCCGCCCTGACGACCTCGTGCACGTCGTGGACGGCCAGGTACGTGGTCCAGACGGCCGGGGGCATCGGGTCGGGGGTGGACCCGTCGGGGTTCATCGCCTTCATGATCCCGGCGACCGGCTGCTCCTTGTAGAGGCAGACGGAGTACCCGCCGGTCTCGGGCGGGCCGACCTCGCCGGACCAGCCGAAGAGGCCGGCGTAGAAGTCGAGGGCGGCTTGCTGGTCGGGCACCATCAGGTCGATCCAGCACGGGGTGCCGGGTCTGTAGGAGCCGTTCATGACGGGCACGTGGCCTCCGGGGTGGGGGAGGTGCATGGGGATGAGGGGACGCAGCCTCCCTTACCCGGGGACCGCCGCCCAGGATCGGGCCGCACGGGTGAAGTCCGGCCTCCGGAAGCGTCGGCCGAGGCGGCGAACGGGTCAGATCTTGATACCGGCGAGGACCTGGAAGAGGGCCGTCGGCGGGCCGATGAGGAACAGTGCCACCAGCACCACCAGGTTCAGCACCAGGCCCGTCCCCAGCAGGGCGCTGAACGGCCCGCGGAGTTGGAAGAGCCCGCGGATCAGGCCGATGAGGGCCATGACCGCCGAGACGAGCCACCACACACCGCTCAGCGGGTTGTTGAACAGCGAGGCCCCGAGCGCGGCGAGCACGACGGACCCGAGCACGTAGAGCAGGAACGGGGGCAGCCCCAGCAGGAACACCCACCGGGCCGGGGACCGCCAGGACCCGAACCCGGGAGGGTACGGGGGAAGCGGCGGGATCACCACGATCTGCGGGACAGCGGCAGTCGGCGGGCTCGGGGGCTGCGCCGGCGGGTCGTCGGCGTCGGCGGGGGCGAAGGGGATGGCGTGCGCGGTGGCGGCGCCCAGCCCGCTGATCCCCCCGAGCGCACTCCCCGCAGCCACGACCCCGGCCCCGCTCCCCGGCGGCGCGGCGGCGCCCTGCGGTATCCCGGGCGGCTGCACAGCCCCGGCGGGCTGCACCGGTTGCACCGGCCCGGCGGGCTGCACCGGTTGCACCGGCCCGGCGGGCTGCACCGGTTGCACCGGCCCGGCGGGCTGCACCGGTTGCACCGGCCCCGCGGGCTGCACCGCCCCGGCGGGCTGCACCGGCTGCACGGCACCCGCGGGCTGCACCGCCCCGGTCGGGATGCCGGTCGTCGGGGCGGCTCCGTACGCCTGGACGGCGCCGGGGCTGCCGAGCAGTTGTTCCAGCAGGTCGCGGAGGGTGGTTTCGAAGGCCGGGTCCTGGTCGATCTCGTCCGCCAGGGTGAGGGTGGCCAGGGCCGTGGAGGGGGCGCCGGGCTCGTCGCGGAGCCTGCGCAGGGCCTCCGTGCCTGCCGTGGTGCCCCGCAGCCGGTCCTCCACGTGGACCCGTACGCGGGCCAGCAGTGTGGCCTGTGCCGGGGAGCCGGCCCCGGCCCCGGTCAGGACCCGCAGCGCGGCACGCGCCAGCCGTAAACCGTTCACGTTCGGCCTCCCCCTTGTGACCTCACTCCCGGACGGGAAGCCGATCGTACGGAGTACGGGTTCTCCCCGGCCAGAAGTCGGCACGGGCTGACGCGGGCCAGCCCCGGCCGGAATGCCGACGGGAGGCCCCCGTGACACGCTGAAACAGGGGATCGCCGTCCTGGCGGGGCAGGCGGCCTGCCAGAAGGAGAAAGCATGGCCAGTGACGCCGCCGGATCCCGGGCGAACCCCGGATACCCCACGCCCGCACCGCCATCAGGCATGACCACCCTCGCGGCAGCCTTGATGATCTTCGGCGGGGCGATGGCGGTCTTCGAAGGGATCTCGGCCATCGCCACGGACTCGCTGTTCGTCGCGACACGCCACTACGTGTTCGAGTTCAGCCTCGCGGGCTGGGGCTGGATCCATCTGATCCTCGGCATCATCCTGGTCTTCGCCGGGTTCGCCGTGGTCAACGGAGCCGTGTGGGCGCGCTACTTCGGCGTGGCCATCGCCAGCCTCGGCGCGATCGCCAACTTCCTGTGGCTGCCGTACTACCCCTTGTGGGCCCTGGTCCTCATCGCCGTCAACGTCCTCGTCATCTGGGCGCTGTGCCTGGGCATGCACCAGGAGGCGGATACGGGACTGCGAGGCTGACCGCCTGACCGAAGTGCAGAACGCCCCCGCCCCCGTCGGCAGCAGTGCCGACGGGGGCGGGGGCGTATGGAACCGGGAGTGCCAGGAGTGTCAGAGGCGCTCAGGGGTCCGGATGCCCAGCAGGGACATGCCCTTGGTCAGCGTCCGGGCGGTCAGGTCGCACAGGAAGAGGCGGTTCTCGACCTGCTCGGGAGTGTCGGCCTTCAGGACCGGGCACTCCGCGTAGAAGGTCGTGTACAGCGAGGCCAGCTGGTACAGGTACGCGGCCAGCTTGTGCGGGGCGTACTCGGCGGCCGCCTCGGCGATCAGCGTGCCGAAGCCGTCCAGGTGCAGGCCGAGCGCCCGCTCGGACGGGGTCAGCGCCAGCCCGGCGTGCGCAGCCGGCTTCGCGTCGCCCGCCTTCCGCAGGATCGACTGGATACGGGCGTACGCGTACTGGAGGTACACGGACGTGTCCCCGGTCAGCGACACCATCTGGTCCAGGTCGAACTTGTAGTCCCGGGCCGCGGACGTCGAGAGGTCGGCGTACTTCACCGCGCCGATGCCCACCTGGGCACCTCGCTCGACGATCTCGTCCTCCGTCAGGTCCTGGGCCTTCTCCCGGACGACGGCTGCGGCCCGCTCGACAGCCTCGTCCAGCAGGTCCACCAGCCGCACCGTCTCGCCCTCACGGGTCTTGAACGGCTTGCCGTCGGCGCCCAGCACGGTGCCGAAGGCGAGGTGGTAGGCGGGCGTGTCCTCGCCCAGCCAGCCGGCCCGCCGCGCGGTCTCGAAGACCATCTTGAAGTGCAGCGCCTGGCGGGCGTCCACGACGTACAGCAGGTTGTTCGCCTTCAGGTTGCCGACGCGGTCGCGGATCGCCGAGAGGTCGGTGGCCGCGTAGCCGAAGCCGCCGTCCGCCTTCTGGACGATCAGCGGGGTCGGGTTGCCGTCCTGGCCCTTGTACTCGTCGAAGAACACGCACAGCGCGCCCTCCGAGCGGACCGCGACGCCCGACTCCTCCAGCAGCCGGCAGGTCTCCACCAGCATGTCGTTGTAGCCGGACTCGCCGACGATGTCCGCGTCCTGGATGTCCATGTCCAGCTTGTCGAAGACCGAGTAGAAGTAGATCTTCGACTCGTCCACGAACCGCTGCCACAGCGCGAGGGTCTGCTCGTCACCGGCCTGGAGGTCGACCACCCGGGCCCGGGCGCGGGTCTTGAACTCCTCGTCGGAGTCGAACAGCGCGCGCGAGGCCTTGTACAGGCGGTTGAGGTTGGACATGGCCTCCTCGCCGGACGCCGCGGTGTCCTCGGCGGCAGACGCCTCCGCGGCCTGGTGGTCCAGCTCGTGCGGGTGCTCGATCAGGTACTGGATGAGCATGCCGAACTGGGTGCCCCAGTCGCCGATGTGGTGGCGGCGGACCACCTGCTCGCCCGTGAACTCCAGGATCTCGGCCATCGCCGCGCCGATCACCGCGGACCGCAGGTGGCCGACGTGCATCTCCTTGGCCACGTTCGGCTGCGCGTAGTCGACGACCGTGGTGCCGGCGTTCTCGTTGACCGGGACGCCCAGCCGGGCGTCCGCGGCGCGCGCCGCCAGCGTCTCGACGATCGCCCGGTCGGAGACGGTGATGTTGAGGAAGCCGGGGCCGGAGACCTCGATGTCCTCGATGACCCCGCCCTTGTCCAGGCCCTCGACCACCGTGGTCGCCAGCTCCCGCGGGTTGGCCTTCGCCTTCTTCGCGAGCGCCAGGATGCCGTTGGCCTGGAAGTCCGCCCGGTCGCTTCGTCGCAGCAGCGGGTCGGCCGCACCGGCCTCCGGCAGGGCGGAGGCGAGGGCGTCGGCGACGCGCTGATGGACGGAAGAAGCGAGGGAAAGGACCGAGGCCATGAGCTGCCGTTCCTGTGAGGTGTGCGGTGTGCGTGCACTTGGGTGTTCCGACAAGTGCCGAGTATCCCACGTGCCCGCCTCTCATTTCCCGGGATAAGCAACCCCGAAGCAACCCCGAAGCGCCCGCTTCCGTCTGGGAGAATGGCTGAAGCCAGCATTCGAGATAGAAGGACGTGTCGTGGCTCAGAGCAGCACCGAGACCGACTGGGTCTCCCGTTTCGCGGACGAGGTCATCGCCGAGGCGGAGCGCCGAGCACCCGGCAAACCTGTCGTCGTCGCGTCCGGACTCTCCCCCTCCGGCCCGATCCACCTCGGCAACCTCCGCGAGGTCATGACCCCGCACCTGGTCGCCGACGAGATCCGCCGCCGCGGTTTCGAGGTCCGGCACGTCCTGTCCTGGGACGACTACGACCGCTACCGCAAGGTGCCCCAGGGCATCCCCGGTGTGACCGAGGAATCCCACGCGCAGCACATCGGCCGCCCGCTGACCTCGGTGCCCGCCCCGGCCGGGTCCGCGTACCCGAACTGGGCCGAGCACTTCAAGGCCGCGATGGTCGAGGCCCTGGCCGAGCTGGGCGTCGAGTACGACCCGATCAGCCAGACCGAGCAGTACACCTCCGGTGCCTACCGCGAGCAGGTGCTGTTCGCGATGAAGCGCCGCGGCGACATCGACGCGATCCTCGCCCAGTACCGCACCAAGCCCAAGGCCGGGAAGAAGTCGCAGAAGCCGGTCGACGAGGCCGAGCTGGAGGCCGCCGAGGGCTCCGGTGCCGCCGCCGAGGACGACGGCAGCGCCGAGGGCGCGGAGTACTTCCCGTACAAGCCGTACTGCGGCGAGTGCGGCAAGGACTTCACCAAGGTCACCTCGTACGACGACGAGACGACCGAGCTGGCCTACGTCTGCACCGAGGACGAGTTCACGGAGACGGTCAAGCTCAGCGAGTTCAACCGCGGCAAGCTGGTCTGGAAGGTCGACTGGCCGATGCGCTGGGCGTTCGAGGGCGTCGTCTTCGAGCCGTCCGGCGTCGACCACTCCTCGCCCGGCTCCTCCTTCCAGGTCGGCGGCCAGGTCGTGGGCATCTTCGGCGGCGAGCAGCCGATCGGCCCGATGTACGCGTTCGTCGGCATCAGCGGCATGGCGAAGATGTCCTCCAGCAAGGGCGGCGTCCCGACGCCGGCCGACGCGCTGCAGATCATGGAGCCGCAGCTGCTGCGCTGGCTGTACGCCCGCCGCAGGCCCAACCAGAGCTTCAAGATCGCCTTCGACCAGGAGATCCAGCGGCTCTACGACGAGTGGGACAAGCTGGAGGCCAAGGTCGCCGACGGCTCCGTGCTGCCCGCCGACGCCGCCGCGCACGGCCGCGCCGTCCGCGTCGCCTCGCACGAGCTGCCGCGCACCCCGCGCCCGATGCCGTACCGGACCCTGGCGTCCGTCGTCGACGTCACCGCCGGCCACGACGAGCAGACCCTGCGGATCCTCTCCGACCTGGACCCGGCCAACCCGCTGACCTCCCTCGACGAGGTCCGCCCGCGCCTGGACCGCGCCGAGAACTGGATCACCACCCAGGTCCCTGCCGACCAGCGCACCCTGGTCCGCGAGGAGCCCGACACCGAGCTGCTGGCCTCCCTGGACGACGAGGGCCGCCGCTCGCTGGAGCTGCTGCTCGAAGGCCTGGACTCGCACTGGTCGCTGGACGGGCTCACCACGCTCGTCTACGGCGTCCCGAAGGTCATGGCCGGTCTCGACCCCGAGGCCAAGCCGACGCCGGAGCTGAAGGTGGCCCAGCGCCAGTTCTTCGCCCTGCTCTACCGCCTCCTGGTCACCCGGGAGACCGGGCCGCGCCTGCCCACGCTGCTGCTGGCGGTCGGGGCGGACCGGGTGCGCAAGCTGGTCGCCGCCTGACCTGCCGGTCCGTCCCGGCGGTCACGGCGTACGCGAAGGGCCCGCACCCCGAGCTGGGGTGCGGGCCCTTCCGCATGCCTGGGCTGCCGGACCGGTCCGGACCGGCTCAGGCGATGTGCTCGTTCTCCAGGTCGCGCTGGTAGCGCTGCTTCAGGTCCGGCACCAGGCGGCGGAGGATGGACGCGCCGCGCGGGTGCACGATCCCGAGGCGGTCGGCGAGGTGTGCTTCCACCTGCTCCGGCTCCGGGAACCCGTTCTTCTCCTCGGTGAGCGCGCGGAAGACCTCGTACGCGGCCTCCTCGAACTTCACCTCGTCGATGGCCTCCGCCTCCGCGGACTCCCCGGCCTCCGCCCCGTCCGCCGGGGGGGCCGGGAACAGGGCTTCCTGGCCCTCCTGGCCCTCGGCCTGCGCCTGGGCGTCCAGGGCCTGCTGGGCGGCCCGGGCCTGCCGCTGGACGTCGAGCGCCTGCTGGGCCGCCAGCGCCTGCTGGGCGGCGAGCACCTGCTGGACGGCCGCGGCCTGCTCGGCCTCCGGCAGCTCGGGGCCGGCCGGGGCCATCACCGGGATGGGCTCCAGGCCCTCCACGTACTGCGGGTTGTAGCCGCCCTCGTACGCCGCCTGCGGGGCCTTCGGCCCGGCGAACCAGGCGCTGTCGTGGGCCGCGGGCATGGCGGTCGGGTCCACCGCGAACGCCGGGTGGGCGTGCAGCTTCGCCATCTGGATCTGCGCCGCGTCGCCCACCAGGACCTGGCCGCCCGGGACCTGGCCCACCAGGACCTGGCCGCCCGGGACCTGGCCCACCAGGACCTGGCCGCCCGGGACCTGTACCGGGATCTGGCCCGGGACCTGCACCGGCGCCTGGTTCGGGACCTGCGCCGCGACCTGGCCCGGCACCTGCGCCGGGATCATCTGCGCCGGGCCTGCCGCCTGCGCCTGGCCCGGGCCGTACTCAGCCGGCCCCTGCCCCTGCCCCTGCGCCTGCGCCTGCCCGGCCGTGGCCGCCTCGGCCGCGGCCAGGGCCGGTGCCCGCGTCCCCGCGGCCACCGGCGGCAGCAGTGCCGGGTCGATGCCCGCCGCCGCCAGCCCCTCCGGGGCCGTCTGCGACAGCGGTACGCCGATCCGGGCCAGCCGCAGCGGCATCATCGCCTCCACCGGCGCCTTGCGCCGCCAGGCCCGCCCGTACCGGGCCTGGAGCCGCGCCTGGTAGATCAGCCGGTCCTGCTCCATGCCGACCGCCTGCTCGTACGAGCGCAGCTCCCACAGCTTCATCCGGCGCCACAGCTTGAAGGTGGGGACGGGGGAGAGCAGCCAGCGGGTCATGCGGACGCCCTCCATGTGCCGGTCCGCGGTGATGTCCGCGATCCGGCCCACGGCGTGCCGCGCCGCCTCAACGGTGACCACGAACAGGATCGGGATCACCGCGTGCATGCCCACGCCCAGCGGGTCCGGCCAGGCCGCCGCGCCGTTGAACGCGATCGTCGCCGCGGTCAGCAGCCAGGCCGTCTGCCGCAGCAGCGGGAAGGGGATCCGGATCCACGTCAGCAGCAGGTCCAGCGCCAGCAGCACACAGATGCCCATGTCGATGCCGATCGGGAACACCAGCGAGAAGCTGCCGAACCCCTTCTTCAGCGCGAGCTCCCGCACCGCGGCGTACGAGCCCGCGAAGCCGATGCCTGCGATGACGACGGCTCCCGCGACCACGACGCCGATGAGTATCCGGTGCGTTCGAGTCAGCTGCATCGCGGCCACCCGCGATCCCCTCCCCTTGTCGAGCTACGGCAGGCACAGCGTACGGCCGACTGTACGGGTGACTGAATGTCAGCCTCCACTGGGTCCCGCCGATCCGCTGCGGATCTCCCGCGAATGGGCCGGTGCCTACTGGGCCGACGGGGAAGCCTGCTGGTCAGGCTGCTTCGGCTGCTCGCCGGCGGAGCCGACGGAGCCGACGGTCTCCTTGGCCGCGGCGATCGCGCTTTCGAGCAGCTTGGCGTGATCCGGTGCCCCGGCGCCCTCGTACGCGGCACCGTTGTAGTCGAGGGTGATGACCACGTTCTGGGTGCGGGCGACGATCGTGGTGTTCAGGAACTCCACGTCCTTCTTCACGCCGAAGATCACGGAGGTGGCCTGGTCGCCGACGCCGCCGGCCTGCTCGGCCTTCACGTCGTGCGCGCCCTCGGTGGCCTTGGCGGCCTCGATCTGCTTGTTGTACTGCTCCTCGGCGCGCTTGTTCGCGCTGCCGAGGGAGGCGTGCGACTCGTAGCGGACGAGGGAGACCGACAGCCAGCGGTACTGCGAACCCTTCAGGCCGTCCTCGTCGAGGCCGTTCCAGGAGCAGCTGGCGCGGGTGGTCAGGTCGTTCGACTTGGTGGCCGTGCCGTTCTTGTCCTTGGCCTCGGGGACCAGGGTGTCGATGGTCTTGGCCTGAACGGTCTTGCAGGGCTCGGGCAGCGTCGCGAACGCCGCCTTCTCCAGGGGCGCCGCCGGCTTGCCGCTCGGCTTGGCGGAGGCCGAGGCGGAGGACTTGTCCTTGCTGTCGGAGCCCTTGCCCTTGCCCTTGTCCGAGTCGGAGGAGCATCCGGCGGCGGCGAGGATCACCGGTATGACGGCTGCGCAGGCGAGCACGCGGGTGAGGCGCGAAGCTGATCGGTGCATGGTTCCTTCAGTACGTTGTGGGCGCGTTGTGGTGAACGCGGTGCGGGCGCGGGACCCGAGCAACGGTAGCCCGATCCGGAGGACGCCTGCTGTGCGCGCGGTCACCCCGGGGGCGGCCGCGGCCGCGTTCAGTCGTTGAACCGCTCGACGAGGGCCGCGGCCAACTGCCGTGCCTTGTCCTGGGTTTCGGGGCTGGAGGGGATCGTGCCGGGCAGCGCGGGCTGCACGCTGTACTCGACGGTGACGATGACGTTCGCGGTGCGGAAGACGATCCGCACGGTCCGCGCCTGGACGGCGCTGGCACCGGCCGGGCTCAGCTTGTCCTCGATGAAGGCCTCGGTGCCGAGCCCTTCGAGGACGCGGGAGCCGAGCTCGGGCGCGGGCGTGGGGGTGGCGCCGGTGCTGCCGCCGGGCGAAGGGGCGCCGGAGGCGGCCGGGGCCGGGGGCGTCGCGGCCGGGGGCGTCGCCGCCGGGGCGCCGGACGGCGGCGGGCTCGCCGCGGGGGCCGGGCCGCTCGGGGCCGCGCCGGTGGGCGGCGGGCCGCCCGGGGCGGCGCCGGTGGGCGGCGGGCCGCCCGGGGCGGCGCCGCCGGTGGGCGTGACGGGGCCGGGGAAGGGCAGGTGCGCGTCGGTGAGGCGGCGGACGTAGACCTGCTTGGCCTTGTCGTCGTCGCTGCTCGTGGCCCGGTCGTACGAGACGACCCGCTCGAAGCGGACCGCCAGCAGCCGGGTCTCCTCCGGGGTCTGCGCCGTCCACCGGCAGCCGACGTGCCGGTCGGCGTCGTAGGAGGCGTCCGCGGTGCCCGCGTACAGCTGGGTGCGCTGGTCCTCGGTGAGGGTGGCCGCGGCCGGCAGCATGGCCTTCAGGCGCTTGCCGTCGGCCGCCTTGCAGGGGGCGGGCAGGCTGCGGTATTTGCCGGCGGGCGCGGGCGCGGGGGAGTTGTTGCCGGCCTTCGCGTCGGCGGTGTCGCCGCCGCTCTTCCCGCTGGTGCACCCGGTCAGGCCGGCCACCCCGGCGACGAGTGCGGTGAGCATCGCGATGCCCGGCAGGACTCGCCGTACCGCTTTGCGCTGCACGTCCACTGGCTCCCTTCGACCGGCCGGCCGCCCGGCGGTCAGGAAAATGCGTTGCCGCGCTTTGGACGCGGCTGGACACAATGTCTATCGCACACGCCGGTACCGGCGCCGGTCCCCTGTCCCATGTGGGGCCAGAAGCGAGGGTTTTTGCCCAATCTGATTTTTCCGTGGGTTTCGGGGGATTAAGACGTTATGTCGTACGTAGAGGTTCCGGGCGCGCAGGTTCCGATCCGGCTGTGGGCCGATCCGGCGTCGGTCGAGCAGAGCGCGATGCGGCAGCTGGAGAACGTCGCGACCCTCCCCTGGATCAAGGGCCTGGCCGTCATGCCGGACGTCCACTACGGCAAGGGCGCCACCGTCGGCTCCGTGATCGCCATGAAGGACGCGGTCTGCCCGGCAGCGGTCGGCGTGGACATCGGCTGCGGCATGTCGGCGGTCAGGACCTCCCTCACGGCCAACGACCTCCCCGGGGACCTGTCGGCGCTCCGCTCCAAGATCGAGCGGGCGATCCCGGTGGGCGCGGGCATGCACAGGGAGGCCCTGGACCCGGCGCGCCTGTACGGCTTCCGGGACGCGGGCTTCGGGGACCTGTGGGAGCGCTTCGACTACATCGCGGACGCCGTGAAGTACCGCCGGGACCGGGCGCTGCGGCAGATGGGCACCCTGGGCAGCGGCAACCACTTCTGCGAGGTGTGCATCGACACCTCCGGCTCCGTCTGGCTCATGCTGCACTCCGGCTCCCGGAACATCGGCAACGAGCTGGCCGACTTCCACATCAACGTGGCCCGCGGCCTCGACCACAACCAGAACCTGGTCGACCGCGACCTCGCGGTCTTCCTCGCGGCCACGCCCGAGATGGACGCGTACCGCAACGACCTCTTCTGGGCGCAGGAGTACGCCAAGTACAACCGGGCCGTGATGATGAGCCTCCTCAAGGAGGTCTTCCGCAAGGAGTTCCGCAAGGCGAAGGTCTCCTTCGACCAGGAGATCAGCTGCCACCACAACTACGTGGCGGAGGAGCGGTACGAGGGCATGGACCTGCTGGTCACCCGCAAGGGCGCGATCCGCGCCGGCAGCGGCGACTTCGGGATCATCCCGGGCTCGATGGGCACCGGCTCGTACATCGTAAAGGGCCTCGGCAACGAGAAGTCCTTCAACTCGGCCTCGCACGGAGCGGGCCGGAAGATGAGCCGCACGGCGGCGAAGAAGCGGTTCTCGGCGCGGGACCTGGCGGAGCAGACCAGGGGCGTGGAGTGCCGGAAGGACGCGGGCGTGGTCGACGAGATCCCGGGCGCGTACAAGTCGATCGAGCAGGTCATCGACCAGCAGACCGACCTGGTCGCGGTCGTCGCCAAGCTCAAGCAGGTCATCTGCGTCAAGGGCTGAGCCGGGAGGGGCCCTGCCCGGCGGGATGCCGTTGGCCAGGGCCCCTCTCCGCGTCCCTCAGAGCTCCCGGTGCACCTTGGTGTTCGACGCCTGGGCGCGGGGCCGGACCACCAGCAGGTCGATGTTGACGTGGCTGGGCCGCGTCACCGCCCAGGTGACCGTCTCGGCGACGTCGTCCGCGGTCAGCGGCTCGGCGACCCCCGCGTACACCTTGGCCGCCTTCTCGGCGTCGCCGCGGAACCGCGTGGTGGCGAACTCCTCGGTCTTGACCATGCCCGGCGCGATCTCGATGACCCGCACGGGCTGCCCGACGATCTCCAGCCGCAGCGTCTCGGCGAGGACCCGGGCCCCGTTCTTCGCGGCGACGTACCCGGCGCCGCCCTCGTACGTGCCGTGCCCGGCCGTGGAGGACAGCACGACGACGGTTCCGTCACCGGACGCGACGAGCGCCGGCAGCAGCGCCTGGGTCATGTGGAGCGTGCCGATCACGTTGACCTCGAACATGGTGCGCCAGTCACCCGGGTCACCGGTCGCGACCGGATCGGCCCCGAGCGCCCCGCCGGCGTTGTTCACCAGTACGTCGCACCGGTCGAGGGAGGCCGCGAAGGCGTCCACGGCCCCCCGGTCGGTGACGTCCAGCGCACGGGCCGCGGCAGACCCGCCGCCGGCGGTGATCTCTTCCGCCAGGGCTTCGATGCGGTCCTTGCGGCGCGCGGTGAGGACGACGTGGTAGCCGGCCTCGGCGAGCTGCCGGGCGGTGGCCGCGCCGATGCCGCTGCTGGCGCCGGTGACTACGGCGGTCCGGGTGCTCATGTACGGGCTCCTCGTTCGTACGGGCGGATACCGGCCAGCATAAGCAGGAGCTCAGCGCCCCCGCGGGGCGTACATGATCACGGCCATTCCGGCCAGGCACACCAGCGCCCCCGCCACGTCCCACCGGTCGGGCCGGTACCCGTCGGCAACGACGCCCCAGGCCAGCGACCCCGCGACGAACACCCCGCCGTACGCCGCGAGCACGCGCGCGAAATCCCCCTGCGGCTGCAGCGTGGCCACGAACCCGTACAGGCCGAGGGCGATCACCCCGGCCCCGATCCAGGCCCACCCCTTGTGCTCGCGGACCCCTTGCCAGACGAGCCAGGCCCCGCCGATCTCCAGCAGGGCGGCGAGCGAGAACAGGACGGCGGACCGCGCGACGAGCATCCCCCCACCCTATGCAGCCGTCTGCCGGCGGCCTGCCGGGCGGGGGGAGCGGGCCGGGGCGGGGCTACGGGGTGGCGACGCCGCCGAATTCCTCGACCGCGTTCGTGACGATGCGTTCCAGGCGGGCGTGGTGGGCGCCGCGCCAGTAGACGCGCTCGCACGCGGTGCACTGCGCGAAGACGTCGTACGAGCGGTGCGTGCCGTGTTCCAGGCGGTCGCCGACGCTTTCCTTGTCGGCCTCCCGCAGGGGGCCGTTGCACGCGGTGCAGCGCGTCCAGGGGGCCAGGGCCGGGGCGAAGCGGCCGAGGACGTCGCGCAGCTGCTCGTCGGGGTTGTCGCTGTAGACGTACGCCCCGGCGAAGATCTCGCGGCGCCGCAGCAGGCCGCGGTCGCGGGAGAGCAGGACGCGCTGCTCGTCGGCGGAGCGGGTGGCGAGGGCGGGGTCGCCGATGTCCTCGTTCTCGTACGCGGCGTCCACGCCGAGCAGGCGCAGGCGGCGGGCGAGCGTGCCGAGGTGTACGTCGAGGAGGAAGCGGAGGGGGGCGCCGGCGATCTGCTGGGGGCGGTCCACGCCGAACACCTCGACGGACTGCCCGGCCCTCGGCACGTACGAGACGGGTACCTCGCGGCCGTCGACGAGGAGCCGGCCGACCTCGGTGAGCGGGACCCCGGCGGATTCGACGACGTGGCCGAGACTGGAGGCGCCGTCCGTGGGGGTCGGCACGCGGTCGGTGCGTCGGCTGGGCGGGGCGAAGAGGCGCAGTTCGGGCGCGAGGGTGAGATGAATGCCGGGTCCGTTCACGCAAGCCAGCATGCCATTGCGGGGCCGGCCCGTGCGGCGGATTTACGGGGTCGGGAAAGGGCCGGGCGGGGGCAGGGAGGGGCAGGGAGGCGGCCGGGTGGGCTCCGGGGCGGGCTCCCGTGCGGGGCCCGCCGCGGGCGGCGGGGTCGGGTCAGGGCCAGACGAGGCAGTAGGGCTGGTGTCCCGCCTCGTGGAGCCGCTGGCTGAAATCCTGCCATTCGTGGAGCAACTGGTAGACGTTGAACGCGTCCCGCGGGCCGCCGCGGTCGGGGACCGTCGACCAGATGAACGCGGCCGCGCCGACCGATTCCTCGCCGATGTCGCGCAGCGGGTCGACCACCGTCATCGGCAGCTTCACCACCGCGTAGTCGGGGTGGAGGACGACCAGCTCCAGCGGCGGCACCTTGTGCAGGGGTATCCCCTGGATGCCGGTCAGGACCATGGCGGCCATGGTCTCCGGCTTGATCTTGGTGAACATGCCGCCCATGCCGAGCTCGTCGCCGCCGAGCTCCTCCGGGCGCATGGTGACCGGGACCCGGGCGGCGGTCGCCCCGTCGGGGGCGCCGAAGTACTTGTACGTCACGCCCATGCCGCGGCCTTTGGGCAGGGCGTCGTCGTCGTCCGTGTCCTCCGGCGGTGCCGGCACGGGTTCGGCGGCGTCCGCGGCCCGGCGGCGGTGCCTGCCCCGGCGGCGGGCTTCGCGGGCTTCGCGGGCGCGCTTCGGGTCGAGGTCGTCCGTACCCTCGCCCGGTCCACCACCGCGTTGCATATCTCCACCCGAATGGTCTTGCCTGTCACGGCCGCGCGGCCCCCGCCACGCAGCCCGATCATCATGGCAGTGACCTCCCCCCGGGCGGCGCGGTGAAACGCCCGTCCGCAAGTCGGTCGCGGCCTGATGAGACCATGGCTGGTGTGAGCTACCCGTACCCGTATGAAGCCAAAGTCTCGCAGACTCTCTTTGACCGTGCGTCCCTCGTGACGCCTGGCGGCGTGAACTCTCCGGTGCGTGCCTTCCGCGCCGTGGGGGGAACGCCCAGGTTCATGGTGTCCGGTACCGGTCCGTACCTGACCGATGCCGACGGCCGCGAGTACGTCGACCTCGTCTGCTCGTGGGGGCCGATGATTCTCGGCCACGCCCACCCGGCCGTCGTCGAGGCGATCCAGGCCGCCGTCGCCCGCGGTACCTCGTTCGGTACGCCCGGCGAGGGCGAGGTCGCGCTCGCCGAGGAGATCGTCGCCCGTATCGAGCCCGTCGAGCAGGTCCGCCTGGTCTCCTCCGGCACGGAGGCGACCATGTCGGCGATCCGCCTGGCCCGCGGGTTCACGGGCAGGTCGAAGGTCGTGAAGTTCGCCGGCTGCTACCACGGGCACGTGGACGCTCTGCTGGCCGCCGCCGGTTCCGGTTTGGCAACTTTCGCGCTTCCGGACACGCCCGGTGTCACCGGCGCGCAGGCCGGTGACACGATCGTGCTCCCCTACAACGACCTCGAAGCGGTGCGGGCGGCGTTCGCCGCGCACCCCGGTGAGATCGCCTGTGTGATCACCGAGGCCGCGCCCGGCAACATGGGCGTGGTGACGCCCGCCGAGGGCTTCAACCAGGGGCTCGCCGACGTGTGCCGGGAGAACGGCGCCCTGTACATCTCCGACGAGGTCATGACGGGCTTCCGCACCTCGCGCGCCGGCTGGTACGGGGTCGACGGCGTCAAGCCCGACCTGATGACGTTCGGCAAGGTCATGGGCGGCGGCTTCCCCGCGGCGGCGTTCGGCGGCCGCGCCGACGTGATGGGCCACCTGGCCCCGGCCGGCCCGGTCTACCAGGCGGGCACGCTCTCCGGGAACCCGGTCGCCACGGCCGCCGGCCTGGCGCAGCTGCGGCTGCTCGACGAGGCCGCGTACGACAAGGTCAACGCGGTGTCCGCGGAGATCCAGGGCCTGGTCACGGGCGCGCTTGCCAAGGAGGGCGTCGTCCACCGGCTGCAGACCGCGTCCAACATGTTCTCCGTCTTCTTCACGGAGAAGCCGGTCCGCACCTACGACGACGCGAAGACGCAGGAGGCCTTCCGCTTCAACGCGTTCTTCCACTCGATGCTGTCGCAGGGCGTCTACCTGCCGCCGTCGGCGTTCGAGTCGTGGTTCGTCTCCACCGCCCACGACGAGGCGGCCGTCGAGCGGATCGCGGCGGCGCTGCCCGCCGCCGCCCGCGCCGCCGCGCAGGCGCAGCCGGAGGCCGGGGCATGAGCGACATCACCGTCGTCCACCTGATGCGCCACGGCGAGGTGCACAACCCGGACGGGGTCCTCTACGGCCGCCGCGCCGGCTACCACCTCTCCGAGCTGGGCCGCCGCATGGCGGAGCGGGTCGCCGACCACCTGAAGGACCGGGACGTCACGTACGTCGTGTCCTCCCCGCTGGAGCGGGCGCAGGAGACGGCGATGCCGGTCGCCGAGAGCCACGGCCTGGAGCTGGCGACCGACGCGCGGCTGCTGGAGGCGGAGAACGTCTTCGAGGGCAAGACCTTCGGCGTCGGCGACGGCGCACTGCGCAAGCCGGGCAACTGGAAGCACCTGACGAACCCGTTCAAGCCGTCCTGGGGCGAGCCGTACGTGGAGCAGGTCGTCCGGATGATGAGCGCGATCGAGGCGGCGCGGGACGCGGCCCGCGGCCACGAGGCCGTCGCGGTCTCCCACCAGCTGCCGATCTGGATCGTGCGCAGCTTCGCGGAGAAGCGCCGGCTGTGGCACGACCCGCGGCGCCGGCAGTGCACGCTGGCCTCGCTGACGTCGTTCACGTTCCAGGGCGACAAGCTGGTGTCGGTGGGCTACAGCGAGCCGGCCCGGGACCTGGTTCCGCCGCACCTGCTGGCCGGGGCGAAGCCGGTGAAGGGCAAGTCGAAGGCGTTCGGCGCCTGACGTCCGTCTCCGGTGTCCGGCCGTTCCCGGCCTGACCAGGGTCTTGTCAGCGCCCGCGGGGGGCGCGAAAGATCGGCAAATCGCTCATGCGAAACTTTTCACATGAGAATTGGCCGCGCCCCCCGCCGCCGCTCGACCAGCGGCCGCGCCCTCCTGCTGACCGCGGTGACCGCCGTCGGTGCCCTGACCCTCACGGCGTGCACCGACTCCGACGGCAAGCCGTCCGGATCGGGCGGCGGCAACTACGTGACGGGCCCGAGTGGCATCTCCACCGTCGCCCAGGCCGATCGGGTGGCCGCGCCGAAGCTCGACGGGGAGACCGTCGACGGGGAGAGCCTCGACACCACCGCCCTCAAGGGCAAGGTCGTCGTCCTCAACGTGTGGGGCTCCTGGTGCCCGCCCTGCCGGGCCGAGGCCCCGCACTTCGCGAAGGTGTCCAAGGAGCTCGCCGACGCCGGCAAGCCGGTCGCCTTCGTCGGGATCAACACCCGCGACAACACCAAGCAGAACGCGGCCGCGTTCGAGGAGACCTACGGGATCACCTTCCCGAGCCTGTACGACCCGGACGGCAAGCTGATGCTCCGCTTCCCCGCGGGCACCCTCAACCCGCAGGCCATCCCCTCCACGATCGTCCTCGACAAGGAGGGCCGGATCGCCGCCCGCACGCTGGCCGCGGTCAACGAGGAGCAGCTGCGCTCGATGATCGACCCGCTGCTCGCGGAGCAGTGACCTCGTGGTCCCCCCTCTTCTCACCCTGGCAGCCGAGCAGGGCGGCGTGAACACCACGGTCCTCAGCGGCGCCCTGCTGCTGGCCCTGCCCATCTCGGTGCTGGCCGGGCTGGTCTCGTTCTTCTCGCCGTGCGTGCTGCCGCTGGTGCCGGGCTACCTGTCGTACGTGACCGGGATCAGCGGCGCCGACCTCGCGGAGGCGCGGCGCGGGCGCATGGTGGCCGGGGCGAGCCTGTTCATCCTCGGGTTCACCGCCGTCTTCGTCTCGACGGGCGCGCTCTTCGGCCAGTTCGGCAATGTCCTGCTCGGCAACAGGGAGATCATCTCCCGGGTCATGGGCGGGCTGGTGATCGTCCTCGGCCTGTTCTTCATGGGCGCCATCCCCGGTCTGACCATGCGGGAGTTCCGGTTCCACCGGAAGCCGACGGCCGGCCTGCTGGGCGCACCCCTGCTCGGGGTGCTCTTCGGCGTCGGCTGGACCCCCTGCATGGGGCCGACGCTGGCCGCCGTCAGCACGCTCTCCCTCGACCAGGCGAGTGCCGGGCGCGGCGCGCTGCTGACGGTCGCCTACTGCCTGGGCCTGGGCCTGCCGTTCATCCTGGCCGCGGTCGCGTTCCGCAGAGCGCTCGGCGCGTTCGGCTGGGTGAAGAAGCACTATGCCTGGGTGATGCGCATCGGCGGCGGCATGCTGATCCTGACCGGCCTGCTGCTCGTCACAGGTTTGTGGAGCAGCATCGTCAGCGACATGCAGAGCTGGACCCAAGGCTTCACGGTGGGGATCTGAGGACTACACGCACATGAGTACGACCGACAAGGCGTCCACGGAGGCGCCGAACCCGTCCGAGGACACCCCGGACTCCGGCGCCGCCGACCCGGCCGCTGCCTGCGATCCGGCTGCCGCCGCCGACCCGGCCGCCGCCGCGGACTCCGCCCGGGATTCCGCCGAGGCCGCCGCCGGCGCGCAGCTGTCCACCGCGCCCGAGGAGGAGTCCGGCGGCCCCGTCGGCATCGGCGTGCTCGGCTGGGTCCGCTGGTTCTGGCGGCAGCTCACCTCGATGCGGGTGGCGCTGATCCTGCTCTTCCTGCTGTCCCTGGGCTCCATCCCGGGCTCCCTCATCCCGCAGACGCAGGTCGACGCGATGAAGGTGGCCGAATGGAAGCGGAACAACGAGTTCTGGGTCCCGGTCGCCGAGAAGCTCCAGTTGTTCGACGTGTACAGCTCGGTGTGGTTCTCCGCGATCTACCTGCTGCTGTTCATCTCGCTGATCGGCTGCATCGTCCCGCGCAGCTGGCAGTTCGTCGGCCAGCTCACCGGCCGCCCGCCGGGCGCGCCCCGCCGCCTCGACCGCATGCCCGCGTACACGACCTGGCGGACCGAGACGTCCCCCGACGAGGTCCTGGCGCACGCCGGGAAGCTGCTGGGCGGGCGGCGGTTCCGCACCGAGGCCGGCCCGTCGTCGGTCGCCGCCGAGAAGGGCTACCTGCGGGAGGCCGGCAACCTGGCCTTCCACGTCGCGCTGATCGTGATGCTGGTGGCCTTCGCCTGGGGGCAGCTGTTCAAGTCCGAGGGCGGCAAGCTCGTGCTGCGCGGCAAGGGCTTCTCGAACACGCTCACCCAGTACGACGACTTCAAGTCGGGCAGCTTCTTCACCCCCGACGACCTGCCGCCGTTCTCCTTCACCCTCGACAGGTTCGACGCCTCGTTCGAGAGGTCCGGCCCGCAGAAGGGCACGGCCCGCGACTTCAAGGCGTACGTCACCTTCAGCAAGGGCGCCCACGGCGCGCCGGAGAAGCGCGAGATCCAGGTCAACAAGCCGCTGGAGGTCGACGGCGCCAAGGTCTACCTCCTCGGCCACGGCTACGCGCCGGTCGTGTCGATCACCGACCCCACCGGGAAGGTGGTCTTCCGGGACGCCGTGCCGATGCTGCCGTTCGACAACAACCTCAGCTCCTCCGGCGCGGTCAAGGTCACCGACGGCTACCGCGACAAGGACGGCAAGCAGGAGCAGCTCGGCTTCAACGCCATGTTCGTGCCGACCTTCGCCGGCGAGGGCAAGGGCACGATGCTCTCCCAGTTCCCGGAGCTGGACTTCCCCGTCCTCGCGCTGAGCGCCTACCACGGCAGCCTGGGCGTGGACTCGGGCCTGCCGCAGAACGTGTACCAGCTGAACACCTCCAAGATGCAGGAGTTCAAGGACGAGAACGGGCAGCTGTTCAAGAAGCGGCTGCTGCCGGGCGAGACCATGGAGCTGCCCGGCGGGGCGGGCGTGGTGAAGTTCGAGGGCATCGAGCGCTGGGCGACCTTCTCCGTCACCCGCCAGCCCGGCAGCGGGCTCGCGCTCGCCGGCGCCGTCGCCGCCATCGGCGGCCTGGCCGCGTCGCTGTTCATCCAGCGCCGCCGCGTCTGGGTCCGCGCCGTGCGCGGCGAGGACGGCACCACCCTCGTCGAGATGGCCGGCCTCGGCCGCAGCGAGTCGGCGAAGGTCCCGGAGGAGCTGGGGCAGCTGGCCGCCGCCCTGCACGACCAGGCGCCCACCGCGCCCGACCGACCTGTCAAGGAAACCGTCGAAGGAGAGCGCGGATGACGCCGCTCGCAGCCGAAGTCAACGAGAACCTGGCGCAGATCAGCAACTACCTGATCTATTCGTCGATGGCGGTCTACACACTCGCCTTCCTCGCGCACATCGCCGAGTGGACGTTCGGCAGCCGCAGCAAGGTGGCCCGTACGGCCGCCGCACTGACCGCCGAGCGGGCGGGCAGCGCCGCGGCGCCCGCGCCCGCTGTGCAGGTCCGCTCCAAGGGCAGCACCGCGGTTCTCGACAAGCCGAAGGTCGTCACCCGGTCCGCGCCCGGCACCCGCGACGTCCCCGACGGCCCCGGCGCCGCCGGCGGCACCGCCGAGGGCGACCTGTACGGCCGGATCGCGGTCTCGCTGACCGTCCTCGGCTTCCTCATCGAGGCGGCCGGCGTGGTCGCCCGCGCCCTGTCCGTGCAGCGGGCCCCCTGGGGCAACATGTACGAGTTCTCGATCACCTTCTCCACGGTGGCCGTCGGCGCGTACCTGGTGCTCCTCGCGCTGAAGAAGAACGTGCGCTGGCTGGGCCTGATCCTCGTCACGACCGTCCTGCTCGACCTCGGCATCGCCACCACCTGGCTGTACACCGACAGCGACCAGCTGGTCCCGGCCCTGCACTCGTACTGGCTGTGGATCCACGTCTCCACCGCGATCTTCTGCGGCGCGGTCTTCTACCTCGGCGCGGCCGGAGCGGTCCTCTACCTGCTGCGCGACTCCTACGAGACCAAGCTCGCCTCCGGCGGCACCCCCTCGAAGATCGCCACCTCGATCCTGGAGCGCTTCCCGTCGGCGGCCTCGCTGGACAAGTTCTCGTACCGCATCAACGCGGCCGTCTTCCCGCTGTGGACGTTCACGATCATCGCGGGCGCCATCTGGGCCGGCGACGCGTGGGGCCGCTACTGGGGCTGGGACCCCAAGGAGGTCTGGTCCTTCGTCACCTGGGTGGCGTACGCCTGCTACCTGCACGCCCGCGCGACCGCCGGCTGGAAGGGACGCAAGGCCGCCTACCTGGCCCTCTTCGCCTTCGCCTGCTGGATCTGGAACTACTACGGCGTGAACATCCTGCTCAGCGGCAAGCACTCGTACGCGGGCGTCTGAGCCCCGACGGTGGCACGCTGGTGGCATGACCCCTGTGACTCATGCCACCAGCGAGAACCGGGGCGAGAACCACTGGCTCCTGCGCTTCGAGGTGCACCTGCCCTGCGCGTACGAGGACCTGTGGCCCGCGCTGAGCACGGCCGCCGGACTGCGCGGCTGGCTGGCCGCCGCGGACGTCCTGGAACGCCGGCTCGGCGGGGCGGTCACCCTGCGCTGGCTGAACACCGGCACCACCGTCTCCGGCCGGGTCACCGCCTGGGACGTCGAACGGGTCGTGGAGTACACCGTCACCGAACACGGCCGCTTCCGCTTCCACCTGGACCCCGTCGGGACGGACTCCACCGTGATCCGCTTCCAGGCGGAGCGCAGCGGCACCGAGGAGGACCGGCTCGACGCCCTGGCCGGCTGGCACCACCACTTCGAGCTGCTGGAGGCCGCACTCCACGGCCACCCGGCCGACTGGTCGCACTGGACCGACGCCCGCTGGGCCGAGCTCCGCGCCTCGTACGCGGCCTTCTCCCACACGTAGCCGGCAGAGGTCCGGCGGCGGTCAGTCCTTGTCCGGGTCCTTGCCGGCGTCCTTGTTCTTCTCCGCGTCCTTGTCGTTCCGCTCCGGGTCCTTGCCGGCGTTCCCGTCCGCGTTCCCGTCGGCGTGCTTGTTCTTCTGCTGCTCCTCGCCGAGCGACCGCAGGAACTCCGGGTTGTCGTCGGGCGCCACCCACTGCGTCCGGCGCGCCCGGCCGCCGCCCACCGCCGACCGCTGCTTGCCGGCGGCCAGCCACACGACGGGGCCGACGATCGAGAAGAGCAGGATGATGAGCACCCAGACCGGCTTGGGCAGGTGCTTGACCTCCTCCTCCGGGGTGTTCAGGCAGTCGATGAAGGCGTAGATGGTCAGCGCGATGATCAGCAGGAACGGCAGAAGGCGCAGCACGGTGTGGGACCGACTCCCCGGCGTTGACGGGGGGACCCGCGCGGGGCCCCGGTGACAGGTCCAGGTTAGTCGGTGACGGATACTGGCCCCTATGGCTTACGACGATCTCCGCTCGCTGCTCCGGGCTCTGGAGCGGGAGGGCGACCTCAAGCGCATCAAGGCCGAAGTCGACCCGTATCTGGAAGTCGGGGAGATCGTCGACAGAGTGAACAAGGCCGGCGGGCCGGCCCTCCTCTTCGAGAACGTCAAGGGCTCGGACATGCCCCTGGCGATGAACGTCTTCGGCACCGACCGCCGCCTGCTCAAGGCCCTCGGCCTGAAGTCGTACGGCGAGATCAGCGACAAGATCGGCGGCCTGCTGAAGCCGGAGCTGCCGCAGGGCTTCATCGGCGTCCGCGAGGCCTTCGGCAAGCTCGGCTCGATGGTGCACGTCCCGCCGAGGAAGGTGAAGGGCGACGCCGCGCCCGTCCAGGAGGTCGTCGTCACCGGCGACGACGTCGACCTGGACCGGCTGCCGGCCCTCTTCACCTGGCCCAAGGACGGCGGCTCCTTCTTCAACCTGGGACTGACGCACACGAAGCACCCGGAGACGGGCGTGCGCAACCTGGGCCTCTACCGCCTCCAGCGCCACGACAAGCGCACCATCGGCATGCACTGGCAGATCCACAAGGACAGCCGCAACCACTACGCCGTCGCCGCCAAGCGCGGCGAGCGGCTCCCGGTCGCGATCGCGTTCGGCTGCCCGCCGGCCGTGACGTACGCGTCGACGGCGCCGCTGCCGGGCGACATCGACGAATACCTCTTCGCGGGCTTCGTCGCCGGCAAGCGGATCGAGATGGTCGACTGCAAGACGGTCCCGCTCCAGGTCCCGGCCAACGCGGAGGTCGTGATCGAGGGCTGGCTGGAGCCGGGGGAGATGCTCCCGGAGGGCCCGTTCGGCGACCACACCGGCTTCTACACGCCGCAGGAGCCCTTCCCGGCGCTGAAGATCGACTGCATCACGATGCGGAAGCGGCCGCTGCTCCAGTCGATCGTGGTCGGCCGGCCGCCGACGGAGGACGGGCCGCTGGGCCGGGCCACCGAGCGGTTCTTCCTGCCGCTGCTGAAGATCATCGTGCCGGACATCGTGGACTACCACCTGCCCGAGTCGGGCGGCTTCCACAACTGCGCGATCGTCTCGATCGACAAGAAGTACCCGAAGCACGCCCAGAAGGTCATGCACGCCATCTGGGGCGCCCACATGATGTCGCTGACCAAGCTGATCATCGTGGTCGACGCGGACTGCGACGTCCACGACCTCCACGAGGTGTCCTGGCGGGCGCTCGGCAACACCGACTACTCCCGCGACCTGACGGTGGTCGAGGGCCCGGTGGACCACCTGGACCACGCCTCGTACCAGCAGTTCTGGGGCGGCAAGGCCGGCATCGACGCCACGAAGAAGCTGCCCGAGGAGGGCTACACCCGCGACGGCGGCTGGCCCGACATGGTCGAGTCCGACCCGGCCACGGCCGCCCTCGTCGACCGCCGCTGGAAGGAGTACGGGCTGTGAGCGTCGACGCCGTGGGCGGGCCCGCCCTGTTCCTCGGAGCCGACACGCCGTGCGTGGCGCTGGTCCGCCCCGAGCTCGACCCCGCCGACGCCGGCGTGCGGCTCGCCGCGCAGGAGGCCGGGGTCACCCCGGAGGAGTTCGCCGGAACGTCCGACGTCTGGCAGGTGATGGCTGACCGCACGGACGGCGAGGGACGCTCCTTCGAGCTGCCGGAGCTCACCGACCGGGAGGCGGCGGACTTCGCGGACGAGCTGCTGATCTACCTTGCCACAGACCGGGAGTGGGAGGCGGAGCTGGCCGACGGCGCCCTCGTCGTCACGGGACACACCGCCGGCGACGACCGGGTCGCCCTGGCGGCACGGGTCGTGCCGCCGGCCGGGGACGCCGGTGAGGCGTCCCCGGAGGACGAGACCGGGCCGTTGGAGGTGGAGCTCGGCACCCTGCCGGTCTCCGAGCTCCGCACCGAGATCGCGGCCTTCCGCCGGAGCCTGGCGTGACCACCGCCGCACACGGTGCCGCAGTCGCGGCACTCACCCTGGGATACGGCCGCGCCTGGCTCACGATCGAGGCCCGCCCCGAGCTGGAGGACGGCTGGCTGCTGACGGCCGATTCGTACAAGGAGCTGTTCGCCCGGTTCGAGGTCGAGCACGTCGAGCGCGAGTACGTCGTCGCCTTCGCGGACCGGCTGATCGCCGGCATGGCCGACGCGGAGCCGTTCTCGGTCCGGCTGACACCGGGCCGGAACAACCCGCTGACCCTGCAGGCCGTGCCGGTGGACGACGGGTTCGCGTTCCTTGCCCGGCTCACCCCGAACGGGGACGACGCGGTGGTCCACCTCGACATGGAGGTCGGCAACCTGGGCGCGGACGAACTGCGCGCCGACTTCGAGAACTTCCGGAGGACCCTCGCATGATGACCACCGCCGACGGGGTCGTCGGTCCCGGTCCCGCCGCGCCGCAGGCCCCCGGCAAGGTGAAGGCGTTCCTGCGGCTCGTGATGATCGAGCACTCGGTGTTCGCGCTGCCCTTCGCCTACATCGCCGCGCTGACCGCGATGTTCCAGCTCGACCGCAGCATGCACTGGACGGAGCTGCTGCTCGTCACCGTGTGCATGGTGGGGCTGCGGACCTTCGCGATGGCCGCGAACCGGATCATCGACCGCGAGATCGACGCCCGGAACCCGCGCACCGCGGGGCGGGAGCTGGTCACCGGTGCGGTGTCCGTGCGCTCGGCGTGGACCGGGGCCGGGATCGCGCTGGTGGTGTTCCTCGGGTCGGCGGCGCTGCTGAACCCGCTGTGCCTGATGCTGGCGCCCGTCGCGGTGGTGCCGATGGTGGTCTACCCGTACGGCAAGCGGTTCACGGACTTCCCGCACGCCATCCTGGGCCTGGCCCAGGCGATGGGCCCGGTCGGGGCCTGGCTCGCGGTCACCGGGACCTGGTCCTGGGACGCGGTGATCCTGGGCCTGGCCGTGGGCATCTGGATCGGCGGCTTCGACCTGATCTTCGCCTGCCAGGACGTGGCCGCCGACCGGGCGGAGGGCGTCAGGTCCGTCCCGGCCCGCTTCGGCGTCCCGGCCGCGCTGTGGGGCGCCCGCGGCGCCCACGCCGTCACCACGGCCCTGCTGGCCTGGTACGGGGTGGCCACCGGCGCGGGCGTGCTGTTCTGGATCGGGCTGGTGGTCGTGGTGGCCGCGTTCCTCTACGAGCACACCATCGTCACCCCGCACGACCTCTCCCGCCTGAACCGCGCCTTCTTCACGGTCAACGGGGTGATCGGTATCTGCCTCTTCGTCGCGACGCTCGCCGACCTCATCGCACGCGGACTCGGGTTGTAGCCCGAACGGGTGGGGTCACCGCGAACTGCATGTCGGCCGCACGCCCCTCTGCATTGTCTTGAGGCACTGTTCCCCGCCACCGCGGGGGTTCCGCTCTGCCGTCAGCCCGCCAGGGCCGGGCGGGCGGGGGCCGGGCGGCGGTGGTAGACCGCCGTGGCGATGCCGGCGGCGAGGCCGCAGAGGTGGCCCTGCCAGCTGATGCCCTCGTGGATCGGGAGGATGCCGGTGAGCATGGTGCTGCCCCAGATGGCGGCCACGCCCAGGGACACGGCGATGCCGAGGACCCGGCGCTCCACGAAGCCGCGTATCAGCAGGTAGCCGAAGAGGCCGAAGACGACCCCGGAGGCGCCCAGGGTCATGGTGTTCGGCGGGGAGATCAGCCAGGTGCCGATGCCCTCGGCCAGGATGATGATCCCGCACACCGCGAGGAAGCGGCGGATCCCGGACAGGGCCGCGATGAAGCCGAGGACCAGCAGCGGGACGCTGTTGGAGGCGACGTGGTCGAAGCCGAAGTGGAGGAAGGACCCGGTGAGGACGCCGGGCAGGCTGTCCGGGTCGCGGGCGACGACCCCGTACTGGTCGAGGGCGTGCCCGGTGGCGTAGTCGACGGCCTCCAAGGCCCACAGCAGCGCCACCCACCCCAGCATCAGCTTGGCCGCGGCCCTGGCCCGGTCGGCCGGGCTCCATCGCGGCTCGATCGTGCTGCTGCTCATCTGCTTCGCCCCCTGTGTGTCGTGCACCGTTCCCCCGGGGAACGTCCGGCACACCTTAACGAGTGCCCGCCCGGTGTGGCCGGATAGTCTCGGAGCTATGACAGAGCGCAAGCGCACCCCGTGGGTGGTGGGGGTTTCCGGGGCTTCCGGGACGCCGTACGCGGCTTCGGTGATCCGAGGCCTGCTGGCGGCGGGCGAGAGTGTGGACCTCGTGGTGAGCCGGGCCTCACGGCTCACCCTGTTGGACGAGACCGGGATCGCCTTCCGCGACGCGCACTGGCGCGAGGACCTGCGGGAGTGGCTGGCCCGCGGGGCCGACGGGAAGCCGGGCACCTTCGAGGTGCCGGAGGGCGACGTCCGGTACTGGCCCGCCGGTGACCTGGCGGCCGGCCCGAGCTCGGGCTCGTATCCCGCCAAGGGGATGCTGATCGTGCCGGCGTCCACGGCCTGTGTGGCGGGAGTGGCGCTCGGGCTGTCGAAGGACCTGCTGCAGCGGGCCGCGAGCGTGATGCTCAAGGAGCGGCGGCGGCTGGTGGTCGCGGTGCGGGAGACCCCGCTGAACGGGCAGACGCTCAAGGCGCTGGTGGCGCTGGACGAGGCGGGCGCGATCGTCCTGCCCGCCTCTCCGGCGTTCTATGCGGGTGCGACGCACATCCAGGACCTGGTGGACTTCGTCGCGGGGCGGGTGCTGGATGCGGCAGGGGTGCCGCACCGGCTGTACCGCCGGTGGGAGGGGGAGCTCGGTGGAGGCTCCCGCCCCCGGGAGGCAAGCGGTGACTAGCGCTTCTTCGCGGCGCGGGTGTGCGGCTTGCGGGTCTGGTCGACGCGGTAGGCGGCGGCGGGCTGGTCGGTGCGGGATCGGTTGGCCAGCTCCTGGAGCTGTCGCATGTGCGCGTAGGCCATCTCGATCGTGTACACGGGTGAACCACTCCTGAAGATCGTCATTTGATCTGTTGAAAGATTCACAGGGTGTTGACCCCTGTGCGCCTTTGATTCTATACGTAAAATCGCAGGATCGCCGAACATTAGAAGGAAGGCTCCAGGTACATGGACGCGGTGGACAGGCAGCTCATCCAGGCACTCCGGGAGAACGGACGCGCCTCGTACGCGGAGCTGGGCCGGCTCGTCGGCCTGTCCGGCCCGAGCGTCACCGACCGGATCAACCGGCTGGAGTCGGCCGGCGTCATCACCGGCTACCGCGCGACCGTCGACGCGGCCTCCCTCGGCCTCGGCGTCACCGCGCTCATCGGCATCTCCCTCTCGGACGCCGCCGACCACGAGGACGTGGCCCGGCGGCTGCGCGACTTCGCGGAGATCGAGGACTGCTGGTTCATCGCCGGCGACGACTCCTACATGCTCAAGGTGCGCGCCAGTGACGTGGACGGCCTGGAGCGGATCATCCGGAAGCTCTCGGGCACCAAGGGCGTCTCGCGCACCCGTACCACGATCGTGCTCTCCACGAAGTGGGAGAACCGGGTCGGGGAACTGCCCGAAGAGCGCTAAGAGTACGGTTGCGGGGTTGGGCAAGGAGCGCTCCCGTACGGGACGAAGTACGCAGAGCGGTACGCGAAGCAGTGCGCGGGGCGCTACAGGGCGCAGGACGAACAAGGAGGCGACCGGCCGATGGACGCTGGGCTCAAGCGTGAGCTGGAGGAGAAGGTTCGCTCCGGCGAGCGGCTGACCCGTGAGGACGGCATCGCCCTCTACGAGTCCGACGACCTGGCCTGGCTCGGGGCGCTCGCCCACGAGGTGCGCACGCGGAAGAACGGCGACGTCGTCCACTTCAACGTCAACCGCCACCTCAACATGACGAACGTGTGCACCGCCTCGTGCGCCTACTGCTCGTTCCAGCGCAAGCCGGGCGAGAAGGACGCGTACACGATGCGCATCGAGGAGGCCGTGCGCCTGGCCAAGGCCATGGAGAACGACAACCTCACCGAGCTGCACATCGTCAACGGCCTGCACCCCAGCCTGCCGTGGCGCTACTACCCGCGCTCGCTGTCCGCGCTGAAGGAGGCGCTGCCGAACGTCTCGCTGAAGGCGTTCACGGCGACCGAGATCCACCACTTCGAGACGATCTCCGGGATGTCGGCCTCCGACATCCTGGACGAGCTGATCGAGGCCGGCCTGGAGTCCCTCACCGGCGGCGGCGCGGAGATCTTCGACTGGGAGGTCCGCCAGCACATCGTCGACCACCGCACCCACTGGGAGGACTGGTCGCGCATCCACCGGCTCGCGCACGAGAAGGGCCTCAAGACCCCGAGCACGATGCTGTACGGGCACATCGAGGAGCCGCGCCACCGCGTGGACCACGTGCTGCGGCTGCGCGAGCTCCAGGACGAGACCGGCGGCTTCCAGGTCTTCATCCCGCTGCGGTACCAGCACGACTTCGTGGACATGAAGGACGGCAAGGTCCGCAACACCCTCCAGGCGCGGACGACGATGGCCACCGGGGCCGAGGCGCTGAAGACCTTCGCGGTCTCGCGGCTGCTCTTCGACAACGTGCCGCACGTGAAGGTCTTCTGGGTGATGCACGGCGTGCAGACCGCCCAGCTGGCGCTCCAGCACGGCGCGGACGACATGGACGGCTCGGTCGTCGAGTACAAGATCACGCACGACGCGGACAACTACGGCACCCCGAACAAGCTGAGCCGCGACGACCTGCTGGAGCTGATCCGCGAGGCGGGCTTCCGGCCCGTCGAGCGCAACACCCGCTACGAGGTCATCCGGGAGTACCCCGGCCCGGACGCGAACCTGCGCGAGACGCCGCAGGCGATGCGCGTCTGAGGCGGCGGGACGCCGGCGGGACGCCGGCGGGACGGTGAAGGCCCTGGTTCCCCTGCGGGACCGGGGCCTTTCGCCGTTTCGCCGTGTCGCCGTTTCGTCGTTGCCCGAGATGACGGTAATGGATACTCTCGGCTTGTGCCTCTTACCTTCACCTTCGATCCGGTCGTCGACCCCGCCCTGCGCAACGGCATCGCCGAGCTCTGGACCGACGTGTCCAATGCCGGCGGCGCCGTCGGATTCGTACCCCCCGTCACGATGGACGACATCCGCCCCGAGCTGGTCAAACACCTCGTCGCGATGGCCGAGGGCCGTCACCGCCTGGTCGTCGGCCGCGACCCGGACGGAAGGGTCCGCGCCTGCGCCTTCCTGGCGCTCAACACCCACCGGCTGATGACCCACTGGGTCTGGGCCTACACCGTCATGGTCGCCCCCGACCTCCAGGGCCGGGGCGCCGGGCGCGCCCTGATGGAGGCCGTCGCCGACGCCGCGCGCGACCTCGACGGCATCGAGGCCGTCCGGCTCAGCTGCCGGGGCGGCCTCGGGCTGGAGCACTTCTACGCCGCCTGCGGCTACAAGGAGGTCGGCCGGGTCCCGGACGCCATCCGGGTGGCCCCCGGCGACGAGCGCGACGACATCACGATGCTGCTGCCGCTGCACTGAGTGTCCGATCTGCGGCTCGTGCCCGTGGATGACCCCGACGGCACGGCCCCCGTCGGGGTCGTGCTTCACTGGACGGGCACGCCGACGACGTACCGACGTACCGACGGACGGGCGTGCGGACGTACCGACGACCGACGACACAGAGAAGGGGTCACCGTGTCCTTCAAGCCGAGCGCCACGATCCGCTACACCGCGATGCGCCTGGGCATCTTCGTCGGATGTCTCGTCCTCGTCGCCGTCCTGGTCAACGTGGGCTGGGTGCCCGCGGGCCTCGGGGCGGCCAACCCCGCCTGGGTCGTCCTGCTCGCCCTGGTGCTCTCCGCGCCGCTGTCCTTCGTCCTGCTGCGCAAGCAGCGCGACGAGATGTCCACGCAGATCGCCGGCCGCGTCGCGGGCGCGAAGGAGCGGCTCGCCGCGAACCGCTCGCAGGAGGACGCGGCCGACGACGCCGCGCGCGTCGGCTCGTAGGGCCCGCCCGCCGGGCGGCGGCGGCCGACCTGACGGGCGGCCGACCTGACGGATCCGCCCGTCCGCCCGCCGGTTACCTTCCTCACACGTCGTGCGCGCGTATCGCGCACCGAAGCGCCCCTGCACCGGGAACACCCCCGGGTGCAGGGGCGTTTGGCGTTTTCCGGAGGCGGGGTAGGGGGTTCGGTGCCACTCTGTCTCAAAGTGCATCTTTGAGGTTCTCAAAGGGAAAGTGTTAGCGTGTTAAACATGTTGACCACGGTTGCGCCCCACCTCACCGCGAGCATCCCGCTCGTGGCGCGCCTGCACGTCGACCTCTGCCGCCGCGCGTCCGCGGCCTGTTGCGGCTGTCGCTGAGTCCAGCACCCCCCTCATTTCTTCCTCCTTCTTTGCGCGTTACCCCCACCCGGAGAGTGTTCGTGTCCGCGACCCCTCAGGCCCCCGCCAAGGCCTCCTTCAAGTTCCCGTTCTGGGCCCAGATCGTCACCGGTCTCGTGCTCGGCGTCCTGTTCGGCTGGCTCGCCCGCACCCAGGACGTCAGCTGGCTCGCCACCACCCTGGAGAAGGTCGGCGACCTCTTCGTCCAGCTGCTGAAGCTGGCCGTCGCCCCGCTCGTGTTCTTCGCGATCCTGGTGTCCATCACCAACCTGCGGAAGGTGAACAACGCCGCCCGCCTCGCCTCGCGCACGCTGCTGTGGTTCATGATCACCTCGCTGGTCGCCGTCGGCATCGGCCTCGCGATCGGCCTGCTCACCAACCCCGGCGCGGGCACCGGCCTGACCCCGCAGGACGGCAAGCTGCCCAAGCGCACCGGCTCCTGGATCGACTTCCTGACCGGCATCGTGCCGAAGGACATCGTCACCCCGTTCACCGAGCTGAACGTCCTTCAGATCGTCTTCCTCGCCGCCGTCGCCGGTGTCGCCGCCCTCCAGCTCGGCGACAAGGCCCAGCCGGTCCTGAACGTTGCCGAATCGATCCTGCAGCTGCTGCAGAAGGCCCTGTGGTGGGTCATCCGCCTCGCCCCCATCGGCACCGTCGGCCTCATCGGCACCGCCATCGCCTCGTACGGCTGGGAGCTCATCGGCAAGTACGCGACCTTCACCGCCGACGTCTACATCGGCTCCGCCCTCGTGATGTTCGGCGTCTACCCGCTGCTTCTCGCCACGGTCGCCAAGGTCAACCCGATCCAGTTCTTCAAGGGCGCCTGGCCCGCGATCCAGCTCGCCTTCGTCTCCCGCTCCTCCGTCGGCACCATGCCCGTCACCCAGAAGGTCACCGAGCGCCTCGGCGTCCCCCGCGAGTACGCCTCCTTCGCCGTCCCGTTCGGCGCCACCACCAAGATGGACGGCTGCGCCGCCATCTACCCGGCGCTCGCCGCGATCTTCATCGCGCAGATCTTCGACGTGCAGCTGACGATCACCGACTACCTGCTCATCGCCTTCGTCTCGGTCGTCGGCTCGGCCGCCACGGCCGGCCTCACCGGCGCCACCGTCATGCTGACCCTCACCCTGTCCACCCTGGGCCTGCCCCTGGAGGGTGTCGGCCTGCTCATGGCCATCGACCCGATCCTGGACATGATGCGCACCGCCACCAACGTCGCCGGCCAAGTTGTAACCCCTGTGATTGTGTCGGCGCGGGAGGGCATCCTCGACCGGGACAAGTACAACTCCGCGTCGGGCTCGCCGATCGACAGTGCGGAGCCGGCCGATGACGAGCGGAAGGTCGCAGTGCCCGCCGCCGTGTAAGACCTGCACCCTGCATCGACAGAAGCACCCCGGATCCGCGACGGTCCGGGGTGCTTCGCCGTACGGCCTTGAAAGGTTGGCGTCAACCGAGTCGTCAACGCCTGTCCTCGATGTCTGTGCCGCCGACCCGGCGAGGGCGGTCAGTCCTCGGACCCGGTCGGATCCGGGCCGACTGGTGTGACCTCGATGGAGGTGATCTCCGGGGGCTTCCGCCGTCCCTTGCCGATGCTGAAGACAGCCACCTCCTTGATCACGCCGGCCACGATGGTCCGGCGCCGTTCGAGGTTCTCCACAGAGTCGTCGCGCCAGGCTGCCAGGACATCGGTCCCGGTGAGGGATCGCCGGACGACGGCCGCCGCTTCACGTGCGCGCAGCGCGTGCAGTTCGTCGCGCAGGTGCTTCAGGGAGTCAAAGTAGTCCTCGTCTTCCATCTCCCCACCCTTCCAACGGCTCCGGAGACCCTGGATTCGTTCCTCCAGGACAGAGATCGCGTCGGTCGGATATTCCGTCGGGGCTGCTTGCGGCTGGGGCTGCCGATTACCGAGTGCGGCCTCCACGACCTCGTTCAGACGCTCCTCGATCCATGCGTACGAGCGGCTGACCTTGCCGCAGCCGAGCTGACCGTTCTGCCCCACGGAACTGGAGTTGCAGAAAGTCCGGCGGAACGTGCGCCCTTGAATGGTCGCCCACTGCACGCTCATAGTTGAGCCGCAGTTGCCGCACTTGAGGAACCCTGAGTAGAGGTGCTTCCGCTTGCCTGAGCCTTTGGCCACGCGCTTCGGCTCGGCCATGATGGTCCCCTCCGTCGGCCTGCACCGCGCTGTTAACGTACATATCAAGTGCGGGGTTACGAACTTCGCCGACCAAGTGCTGGTCCCGGTCCGGGAGGGGGCTGCGGCCTTGCGGCCTCACGGCTCCAGGGTCGCCATGCGGGCGTACGCGACCACCCCGAGCAGCAGCGGCGGGGCGAACCACCACGGCCCCATGGCCCGCCGCACCGACGGCACGGCGGTGATCAGCAGCCCGAGCACGCTCAGGCAGAGGGCGAGGAAGCAGGCCGCGGCGATCCGGGTGTAGCCCCGGTCGTCCCACTCGCCCTGCGGGCCGAACGCCACGGCCGAGAACACGCAGAAGGCGTTCAGCAGGTGCACGATCCCGAGCGGAACCCCCAGCACCCAGCGCAGGCACCCCCGGTCCTCGGGCAGGTCGATGTTCTCGCGCCCGTACGTCATCGCAGTGTGTCCTTCTTCGTCGTGACCGTGCGCGCCGCAGCCCGCTGATGCCCTGTCGGTGGCCCCTGCTAGCTTCCGCGCATGGCAGATTTCACCAACCGGCGGGAGATCACGTCCCTCGCCCGGCTCACCCCCGTCCAGATCGAACAGCTCCGGCGGTGCGGTGAGGCGTACGACGGCGAGGACCTGCCACCCGGGCAGCGTCTCCCCTCTGAGACGTCCGACGAAGAATCGGTACTGCACGGTTGCGAGCTCTGGGACGTGGCAGTCGACGGGGCATCCGTGTACGAGGCGTGGTTCTACCGGGCGGACAGCGGTTCGATCTTCCTCACGGGGACCACCGAGATGGTCGCGCAGGTCATCCAGTTCGGCCTGGAGTGCTCCGACGGCGACCGCGAAGCGGAGCTCCGTACGGCCATGGCCAAGGCCGGCATCTGACACCGCCTGGCGTACTCCCTTCCGCGCCGGGTCGCCCGGACCGGATCGCGGGCCCCCGGGATCCGGCGATCCGGGACGCATAAAGCCAAGGATCTGGGAGAAGAACCAACCAACCCGACCCACCTCACCCGACCCTGCGCGGGGGGCGCGCGGCGCGCGCGAGGCGCGTCGCCCGGATGGGTGAACTGTGGCAACTGGGCTGGATTCGCCGCCAGTTGCGGGGCATATGCTCGGGCCGACAACAGCAGACATGAGACGGCCCCCGGCGGGACGGCAATCCCGGTCGAGGGCCTGACCAAGTAGGAAGTCATCCCACTTCCCATGGCTCTTTCGAAGCTTAGCGCTGCCTCGCGCGCCTCGTCCCGCAATCACGCCGGGACCCCCCGATCCGGTGTCATCCACGTCAACATCCGGCACACGGCGCACTTCACGGTGGTCGGCAACCGCCTCGCCCAGCACCACGAACTCTCGTACACCGCACGCGGTATCGCCTTGTACATCCAGTCGCTGCCGCCCGGCTCCCCGGTCGGCGTCAAGGAGCTCGCCAAGCGGTCGCCGGAGGGCGAGGCCAGGATCGCCACGGCCCTGCGGGAGCTGGAGCAGCACGGGTACCTGGAGCGGCAGGTCGAGCGGCTGCCGGGCGGGCAACTCGTCACCCACACCTACTCGTACAACACGCCGGAGGCCGCCGCGTACCGGCAGCAGCCGCAGTCCCCGCCGCCACCCCTGCCCCCGGCTGCGCCGCCGCTGCCCTCGCCGGTCCGTGAAGCCGTACGGGTTCCCGAGCCGGAGCCCGAGCCGGAGTGGGAGCCGGGGCCCGGACCCGAGTCCGGGCGGCAGCCGGAGCCCGGGCCGGAGCCCGGGCGTGAAGGGGAGTGCGGGCGCCGCCCCTCGCCGGTTCGTGCCCCGGTCGATCCCGCCGCGTTCGAGCTGCTTGCCGGTCTGTGCCGGCACGATCCCCGGCTGCTGCTCTCCGAACGGGACGTGCACCGGCTCGCGGCCGGCGTCTCGGTCTGGCTGGAGCGGGGGGCTGCGCCCGAAGCCGTCGCGCTGATGCTGTCCAGGGACCTCCCCGACGGCCTCCGCAATCCCGCGGGCGTGCTGGCCTACCGGCTGGCCGCGCTCGTGCCGCCGCACCTGCCCGCAGCCCCGGGGCCGCGACCGGTCCTGCGGCCGGACCCGTTCCAGACGTGCGACGGCTGCGAGCGCGCCTTCCGCGCGCCCGCACCGGGTCGCTGCCGCGACTGCCCGCCACCGGGCGTCGGCGGGTAAGGCGATCAGGCCCTGCCCGGGCCGAGGCGGCCCGGGTGCGGGTTCGGTGGCGGTTCCGTGCGGGTTCGCGCGGGGGGTGTTCAGGGCGGTTGCCCGTGCGTACATTACCGGCGGTAACAGCACGTCCCCGTGGTGAGCCGAGGAGAGAGCACCGTGGAACTGCAGACCGCGCCGAAGCTGGTCGAGCCCGTCAGGACCGTCGTCGACGGGGTGGTGCGGCAGGCCGAGGTGCCCGCGCTGGCCGGGGTCCCGGACAGCGGCTCGCTCGGCGACATCCCGTTCCGCAACGCCCGCGAGGCCCCCGGCGCCACCGTCCTCTCCCGCAAGGCACAGGACGGGACCTGGCACGACGTCACCGCCGCCCAATTCGCCGCCGAGGTGCTCGCCGTCGCCAAGGGGCTCATCGCGGAGGGGCTCCGCGAAGGCGACCGGCTCGCCATCATGGCCCGCACGACCTACGAGTGGACCCTGCTGGACTTCGCCGCCTGGGCCGCCGGGCTGGTCACCGTACCCGTCTACCCCACCTCCTCCGCCCTCCAGGCCCGCTGGATCATCCAGGACTCCGGCGCCGTGGCCTGCGCCGTCGAGGACACCGCCCAAGCCCGCCTCATCAGCGCCGAACGGCCCCACCTGCCCTGGCTGGCACACCTGTGGGAAATCGACACCGGCGCCGTGGCCCGGCTGGTCAAGGCCGGCGAACAGCTGCCCGACGCCGTCGTGCACGCCCGCCGGGCCGCCCGTACACCCGACTCCGTCGCCACCCTCATCTACACCTCCGGCACCACCGGCCAGCCCAAGGGCTGCGTCATCACCCACGCCAACTTCTTCGCCGAAGCCGACAACGCGGTGGAACTGCTGCACCCCGTCTTCAAGTCCGTCAGCAAGGAACCCGCGTCCACCCTGCTGTTCCTGCCGCTCAGCCACGTCTTCGGCCGCATGGTCGCCGTCGGATGCCTGCGCGCCCGGGTCAGACTCGGGCACGCGCCGAGCCTGCACACCGAGGAACTCCTCGCCGACCTGGCCGGCTTCCGGCCCACGTTCCTGCTCGCCATCCCGTACGTCCTGGAGAAGGTCTACAACACCGCCCGGGCCACCGCCGAACGCATGGGCCGCGCCTCCTCCTTCGACCGGGCCGCACGCATCGCGCAGCGCTACGGCGAAACCGTCGAAGGCCGCACCCCGGGGCTCGGCCTGCGCGCCGCCCGGGCCCTGTACGACCCCCTCGTCTACCGGCGCATCCGCGCGGCGCTCGGCGGGAGCGTGCGCTACATCCTCAGCGGCGGATCACCCCTCGGGCGGCGGCTCGCCGCCTTCTACACCGGGGCCGGCATCGAGGTCTTCGAGGGCTACGGGCTCACCGAGACGACCGGAGCCAGCACCGTGACCCCGCCGCAGAAACCACGGCTCGGGACAGTCGGCTGGCCCCTGCCCGGCACGGCCGTACGCATCGCGGAAGACGGCGAGGTACTGCTCCGGGGCCGACACGTCTTCGCCGGCTACTGGAACACCGCCGCGGGATACGCACCCTTCGCCGCCGGCGGCTGGCTCGCCACCGGGGACATCGGCGAACTCGACGCCGAGGGGTACCTCACGATCACCGGCCGCAAGAAAGACCTGATCATCACCTCCGCCGGCAAGAACGTGGCCCCCGCCCCACTGGAGGACTGGCTGCGGGCCCACCCACTCGTCGGCCAGTGCATGGTCGTCGGCGACAACCGGCCGTACGTCACCGCGCTGATCACCCTGGAGCCGGAGGGGCTCGCGCACTGGCGGGCGATGCGGAGGAAGGAGGGCGTGCCGATGCGCGAGCTGGTCCGCGACGAGGAACTGCGGGCCGAAATCCAGCGGGCGGTGGACGAGGCGAACCGGCTGGTGTCCCGATCCGAGTCGATCCGCAGCTTCACGATCCTGCCGGGCCAGTTCACCGAAGCCCGCGGCCACCTGACCCCGTCGCTGAAGCTGAAACGGGCAGCCATCGTCCGGGACCACGAAGCGGAGATCGAGGTGCTGTACCGCGAGGATTGACGGGGGGGCGAGGGGGGAGGCGTGAGGCCCCCCGTATACGTCAGCCGCAATTCAAGGTCTTCAGGGTCTCCGCCATGTAGGTGCGCATGAACGCCTCGACGGCGGGCCGCAGGTCCTGCTTCAGTTTGTTGGCACGCTCCACCTGCACCGTGAGGGTGAAGTGGTCGCCGCCTGCTGTCTTGCAGGGGGCGGTGGCTGTGGCGCCTTCGTTGCCGAGCACGGAGTCCTCGAAGCCGAGGTTCACTCGGGCGGGTTCCGTCAGTCCGATGACCGTGCTCTCGCGGGAGTAAGCCATCAGGTCCCCCGGTGGGCCGTCGTGAAACGCGAACCGGAAATTGAGCGCGCGTTCATCGTTCACGGCCAGCACACAGGGTGCCGTCTGTGCCACCTGCCGGTCCACCCTGCTGCCCTCGGTGATCTTCCCACGCGGGCGCAGCAGGGGACCGGACAGGTCCGGGGAGACGGGTGTGCCGCAGATCGTCCCCGGGATGGCCTCGTCGGCGGTGTCGCAGGCCACCAGGGACAGCCCGAGGGCGACACCCGCAGTGGCCGCAGTCAGGGCCCGCCTCGGTGCGGTCACGGCCTTGGCGAACGCCATGGTGGTTCCCCCCGCCGATGCTTGTCGTCGTTTGTCATCGTTCATGGTCGTTCAGAGCGTCTCTTCGGCGCTCCCGGGGCCTGCATGCCTCAGCCGCAGTTCAACGTCTTCAGGGTCTCCGCCATGTAGGCGCGCATGAACGCCTCGATGGCGGGCCGCAGGTCCGGCTTCAGTGCCTTGGCTCGGTCCACCTTCATCTTGAGGGTGAAATGGTCACCGCCCGCCGTTTTGCACGGAGCCGTGGCTGCGGCGCCTTCGTTGCCGAGCACGGAATCTTCGAAGCCGAGGTTCACCCGGGCCGGTTCCGTCAGCCCGAGGACCGTGCTCTCGCGGGAGCGGGCCAGCAGGTCCTCCGGCGCGCCGTCGTGAAAGCCGAACCGGAAGGTGAGTGCACGTTTACCGTCCACAAGTACCACACAGGGCATCAACCAGGCTTTCGACGGGTCCACCCGGTTGCCCTCGACGATTTTTCCGTGCGGGTGCAGCAGGGGACCGGACAGGTCCGGGGAGATGGGTGTGCCGCAGATCGTCTCCGGGATGGCCTCGTCGGCGGTGTCGCAGGCCACCACGGACAGGAGGAGGACGGCACCCGCGGTGGCTCCAGTCAGGGCCCGCCTCATTCGGCAGCCCCGCTCTCCGGAGGGGCGACGGCCTTGGCGCGGGCCGCGCCGGACCCGGCGGCCTCTTCCATTGTCTCCTGGTATTTGAGGCGGCTGGCACCGGTGTCGTGCTGCTTCAGCCACTCGTCGGTCAGCCCCATCAGCTGACCGTTGCGCTTCTCAAACGCGCCGTAGGTCTTGTCCTCGAACTCCTTGTCGATGTGCTTCTGCTCGTCGGCCAGCCACTTGTCGACCACGTAGTCGAAGCCGGCCTGGACTTCCGCGTCATAGGCGGGCAGGTAGCCGATCGCCGTGTCGAACATCCACTTGTCGTCCCAGGCGGCCTTCTCGGCCGGTCCGACGGCCGCGGTGCGGGCCTCCTCCAGGAAGCCGACGGTGCGGCCGGCCCGTACCAGGGACTCCTCCGGGTGCTTCTGGTTCGGCTCGTGGATCTCGTGGACCATGGCCTGGTTGATGCCGTAGTTCAGTGTGCCGTAGGCCTCCTGGTCCTTGGAGACCTGCTTGATGACCTCGTACATGTCGTTCTGCTCCACCGGCAGGGAGCGCATGTCGACGCTGCTGGTGACCTCGTGCACGGTGTCGGCGTGGTTCACCAGGATGTTCGACATCGGCTCGCGCAGCGACTCGGGAAGGTCGTCGCCGGCCTCCGCGAACTCGCTGATCGCGTTCTTGAAGACGGCCTTGTTGTCGGCGGAGTGCTCGACGAACTTCGGGTTGTCCGAGGACGGGTCGATGCCGGTGGCACCGGCCAGCAGCGCGGCGCCGAAGCCCGCCCGGTCGTCCTTGTCGAGTGCGGCGGAGTAGTGCACGGAGTTGCCGTGCTCGTTGGCCTCCAGCACCACCTCCCAGTTGCGGCCCATGAGGTGCTTCATCCGGTCCTCGTCCTTGAGGTAGGACGCCGACGCCTCCGGGTTGTGGCTCATCACGCCGAGCAGCCCGTCCATCGGGTCGTTGGCGAACCAGCCGGTCCGCTCCCCGTCGTACTCGCCGCCCTTCATGACCCAGATGTCCTTGCGGTCCTTCTCGGCCTTCATGATGTCGTCGCCCATGTCGTGCAGGAACTGCTTCGAGTAGTCCCCGCCGCCCTGGCTCATCAGCGTGACCAGCGACTGGTAGCCGTACGCCTTCTCCAGTCGCAGATCCGTGAAGGAGGTGTTCCGGCGTTCCAGGCCCTCCTTCTGCATGTCGGCCCGGAACTTCTTGTACGTCTCCGAGTTCGGGTCCTTCGTCGCCGAGGCGAGTGTGGCCCCCAGGCCCTTCTGCAGATCCGTGTAGTCCCCCTTGTTCGCGGGGTTCTTGACGTGGATCTCGTCGCTGAGCCGGTTCGTCAGCTCGATCGTGCCCTTCGCACCCAGCCCGTTGATGAACACCTGGCTGAACTCGGGCTTGCCCGAGTTGTCGCGGAAGGACCGCTGGAGCTCCGCCATCTCGGCCGGCGGGATCTTCTCGCCCCCCGCCAGGCGGGTGGCGATGCTCTCGGCGTTCCGCGCCTCGTACACCTCGACGTCGCCCTGCGCCTTGCCGTTGAAGCCGGTGCCGAAGGTGGTGTCGTTCTTGTCGCCGTAGCCGTCCGCGCAGGCCGCCTCCAGCGCGATCTTCACACCCTGGTCCGCGTCGTCGAGGGCCTTGACGGCGCCGGCTATGTGCTGCGTCCAGGAGTTCTCGGCGTTCTTCAGGTCCGGGTCGTGCCGGGCGGCGTTCGCAGTGGCCGCGTCCACCTTGGAGTAGTCGAAGCTGCACCGGCCCTCTTCGGACACCTTCATGCCCGCCTTCACCGCGTCGTCGCGGGCGGACTCGACCTTCTTCTTCAGGTCGGTGAACTGCTCGTGTGCGTCACGCAGCAGGCTGGCGATCGCCTTCGCCTGTGTCTGCGCGGCCGAGTACTCGTAGCGGGTGCCCGCGAAGTTGGTGTGGGCAGCGCCGGCGCTCACACCGTTCCAGGCCTGACCCCCCATGGTGATCTTCTGGACGCTGTCCCCGTAGCGTTCCTCGACCTTCTTGAACTCGCCTGCCATCGCATCCCATTTGGCTGCGGCCGTGGCCAGCTGTCCGAAGTCGGTCGTCATGACCTCGTGGTACGTCAACATGGTTCCTGCCCCCGCCGCCTAGAGCCCGTTCAGTTTCGAGTCCGATGACGGCTTCACGAGGTTGAAGCCCTCACCGGTCGAGATGTCCCTGCGCAGGAACATGTTCGACGCCCCGCGCAGCGCGGTCTTCTCCGAGGCCAGCCGGCCCATCAACCCGATCACCTGCCGGTCCCAGGTTTCCAGCGCCTTCTTCAGGCCGGCTGCCGTGCTCCAGCCGTCGAAGGCCTTGACCGTGTTGTTCGAAGCCTCGTCAGCGTGGTCCCCGGCCTTCTTGGTGTTCGGCTCCAGGTCGGTCTCGATGGTGTTCGCCGCGGCCTTCTTCTCCGCCGGCGTCGACGCGAAGTCTCCGGTGCCGGGGAACAGCGGGCCGGGTGGCTGCCCCGAGTTCAGCCGCATTGCCGCCTGGTCTGCGGCGGCGAACCGCGCCTGACCCCCGTCCTGCTCGAACCCCATGGTGGCTCCCCCGCGGTGCTTGTTTCGTCGCTTGTCGTTTGTTCGTGGTTGTTTGAAACGATTCTTCGACGCTAGCAGGGCCGGAGCCGCTGCCCGTCTTCCTTGGCCTGCGGCCGCCCGTGTGTCCGGAAGCTGACGCCGGGGTCGCCCGTTTGGCCGGTTCGTGCAGGTCGGGGGTGGGCTGCGGGAGGCTGCCGGGTTCTCGGGCGGCGGGGGCGGGCCCGGGCGCTTATCGTGGGCTGACGGATCGGGGGGCCGCCCGGAGGAGGGTGCAGTGCACCGTTCCCGCTCCCGCTCGCGTTCCCGTACCGGGGCCGCGGTCGGCGTCGGCTGCCTGCTGGTGACCACCGCCGTCGCCGCAGTCCCGGGCGCCGGCCCTGCGGCGACACCCGGATCGGCTGCTGTGCGCGTCCGCGCGTCCGCCGTTCCGTCCGTCGTCCCTTCCGATTCCCCGTCTCCCGCCCGGCCCCGCATACGGTGGGGTGCCTGTCCCGAGCGGCCCGTGCCCGCCGGCATGCGGTGCGGCACCCTCACCGTGCCGCTCGACCACTCCGCCCCCGCCAAGGGCACCGTCCGCATCGCCCTCGCCGAGATGCCGGCCAACGGCCCCCGCGCCGGGCGCCGCGGCTCGCTGCTGCTGAACTTCGGCGGTCCCGGCGGGGCCGGCATCGACGCCCTCGCCACCCACGCCAAGGCCCTCGCCGAGCTCGGCGAGCGCTACGACCTCGTCACCTTCGACCCCCGCGGAGTCGGCCACAGCGAACCCGTCAGCTGCGGCGGCTCCCTCGAACCCGACCCCGTCGACTCCGCCGACCCCGCGGCGGCGCTCGCCGCCCTCCGGGCCGTCGCCGCCCGCTGCGCACGCGCCTCCGGGCCGGTGCTGCCGTACATCGGCACCGTGCACGTCGCCCGCGACATGGACCTCATCCGGCAGGCCCTCGGCGAGGACGAGCTCAACTACCTCGGCTTCTCCTACGGGACCCGCCTCGGCGCCGTGTACGCCGCCCAATTCCCCCGCCGCGTCGGCCGGATGGCCCTCGACGGTGTCGACAACCTCACCGAACCCCTCGTCGAGCAGGCCCTCGCCTCCGCGCAGGGCCAGCAGCAGGCCCTGGACAACTTCCTGTCCTGGTGCGCCCGCCAGCCCGGCTGCGTGTACGGGACGAACACCCGCACCGCCAAGGAAGACGTGGCGGCCCTCGTCGCCCGGCTCGACACAGCCCCCCTCGTCGACGAGGACGGCGCCTTCTTCACCGGACAGGACGCCGCCACCGCCATCTCCATCGCCCTCTACTCCCGCGAACTGTGGCCGACCCTCGCCCAAGCGCTCGCCCTGGCCGAACGGGGCCGCGACCCGCGCGGGCTGCTCCGCCTCGGCGCCCCCGCCGACCCGCCCCCGAGCGGTTCCGCACAGTCGCCCGGCCTCGTCCCCTCCGACAACGCCGCCGCCGCGATGACCGCCGTGAACTGCGCCGACGACCCCGACCGCAGCGCCGACAAGGCGAGCCCGGCTGCCGTGCTGAAGCGGATCGAAGGCCTGCGGGAGGAGTTCCGCCAGGCCTCGGAGATCTTCGGGCCGCGGCAGCTGCTCACCGTCCTGGCCTGCTACGGACGCCCCGCCGGCACCGACTTCATCCGCAGGATCGACCGGCCGCCCGGTGCCCCGCGCATGCTCCTCGTCGGCACCCGCGGCGACCCGGCCACCCCGTACCGGTGGACCGAGGAGACCGCCGAACGCCTCGGCTCCGCCGTCGTCCTCGACTACAAGGGCGACGGACACACCGGCTACACCTCCTCGCGCTGCGTGCGCGGCTACGTCGGCGACTTCCTCGTCGACGGCCGCCTGCCGTCCGGGACACGGTCCTGCCCCGCCGACGAATGACCGCAGGTGGGGCCGACTGTTCGACCATGCAATCGAACATTTATTCGTATACGGTGCCACTCATGGGGAACTTCGTACTCGTACCCGGCGCGTGGCTCGGGGCATGGGCCTGGGACGCGGTGGCGGCGGAGCTGCGCGCGGCGGGCCACGACGTCCACCCGCTCACGCTGTCCGGGCTCGCCGAACGGCGCGGTTCCGGGTCATGGGCCGGTCAGCAGACGCACGTGCACGACATCGTCGACGCGGTCGAGCGCCTGGACCTGCACGACGTCGTCCTGGTCGGCCACAGCTACTCCGGCATCCCGGTGGGCCAGGCGGCCGAGCTGATCGGCGACCGGCTCGCCCGGGTCGTCTTCGTCGACGCGAACGTCCCGGTGGACGGGGAGCCGTTCGTCTCCGGCTGGCCGGGCGGGGTCGAAGTGGCGGCGGCCATCGAGGCGAACGACGGCTTCTGGCCGCCGCTGATGGCGGCCGAATACGCGGGCCAAGGCCTGGACGAGGAGCAGATCGCCCGCATCGTGGCAGGTGCCACCCCGCACCCGGGCGCCACCCTGACGGAACCGGCGGCACTCGCCCGCTCGCTGGGCGAGCTCCCGGCGGTGTACGTGAAATGCCTGCTGGACGGACCGGAACCCCCGCCGGCGGCGGCCGAGCTCCTCAAGAACGACAGCTGGACCCTGCTGACCCTGAACACGGGCCACTGGCCGATGTTCTCCCGACCGGTGGAACTGGCGGGGTTGCTGGCGGGGGTGGGGATGGGGGAGCAGGGGAGCGGGGAGGGGTAAGGCGGGGCGGGGGTGCGGTGAGGGGGATCCCCGTACCCGGGGTCGGAGGAGCGTCCGCCGTCAGGGGGTTCGCTCCGCTCGGAGGTGTTCCAGTTCGTCCTCGTGTCGGCGCAGGGTCAAGGCCACCGTGCCCGTCGTGTACTGGAAGGTGCCGGCTGCGGCCAGCGGGATGGAGAGGGTGAGGAGGGCGAGCAGGTCGGCCGGGTCCCGTTCGGTGGCGCAGCGTTCGCCCTCGGTGGCCGCGTACGAGCGCCGCTTGCCGTCGCCCTCGTCGTAGAAGACGGGGGAGGCGCAGTCGATGCTGCTCCTGGAGCCGTAGTTGACGGTGAAGGGGGCGAGCAGCTGGTAGCCGAGCCAGAGCCAGACGGCGCCTGCGGCGATGAGCAGGAACACCCCCAGGGTGCGCTTGCGGTCCGCGCGTTCGCGGAAGGTCGTCTCGTGCGCCTCTGCTGTCATGTGCGCCGAATCTAGTCGAACGGCCGGGGCGGCTGCGGCTCGTTTCTGCTCCTTAATTCGCCATGGAAGCGCCAAGATCGGTCAAATATGCATCTATTGGTGTGTAAGTCGAAACGGGCGGCCGTAGTCTGGGTGTTCTGTCGCTGTGCCGGTTGAAGTCGAGACGAATGGTGTGTCACATCTCTCGGGGCGCCGGTGAGTCGCCTTCGAATACCTGATAGACAGTGAATATTCACGGCTCGACCCGCCGTACTTCTTGCCGGCCGCCTTGGGGGGATCGCCGCACTGTGAAGCCGCTTCACCGCCACCTCGTCAACACCTCGCGAAAGGTCCTGTGTACGGCCGCGCTCGCGGCCAGCCTGACGACCGCCGCCGTGGTGACCAACCCGCCCACCGCCGACGCGGGCGAGTCCGAGCCCACCCCGGACAGCCCCCAGGCCACCGACCGCGGCGACGCCCGCCTGGATCTGCCCGGCGACCTCGCCGACCCGGCGGTGCCGCCGACCGCCGGCGCCGGCGCGGGCGAGAGCGCCAGCGGTATCCCCGCGACCGCCCTCGACGCCTACAAGCGCGCGGAGACCGCGGTCGCCGCCGCGCTCCCGAAGTGCAAGCTGCCCTGGCAGCTCCTCGCGGGCATCGGCCGGGTCGAGTCCGTCCACGCTTCCGGCTACGGCCTCAAGGCCGACGGGTACACCGAGAAGCCGATCCGCGGCCCGCAGCTGAACGGCCAGGGCTTCGCGGAGATCAAGGACACCGACAAGGGCGAGTTCGACGGGGACGCGGCCTACGACCGGGCCGTCGGCCCGATGCAGTTCATCCCCTCCACCTGGGCCACCTGGGGTGCCGACGGCAGCGGCGACTCCAAGCGCGACCCGAACAACATCTACGACGCCGCCCTCGGCGCCGGCCTGTACCTGTGCGCGGGCGACCGCAACCTCTCGGACCAGGCGCAGCTGGACAAGGCGATCCTCAGCTACAACAACTCCCGCGAGTACGTGAACACCGTGCTCGGGTACATGAAGCAGTACCAGAGCGGTACGAGCGAGGTGCCCAACCCGCCGTCCGGGACGTACCCGACGCCCACCAACCCGGTGCTGCCGACGCCGCGCCCCACCACCCCCACCACGCCCACGCAGACGCAGCCGTCGACCGGCGGGGGGACGTCCACGGGCTCGCCCTCGAAGCCGTCGACGAACCCCGGCAAGCCGACGAACCCCACCACCCCCACCAACCCCTCCAAGCCGGCCGAGCCGGAGAAGCCCGCGCCGCACCTGGCCAAGGTGGAGGCGGTCGGCAGTACCGAACTCAAGGCGGAGGCAGGGGCCGCGTTCACGGCGGTGCCGCGGGTCAAGGCCGTGCTCAGCGACGGCAAGCCGGCCAAGGGGCAGTCCATCCTGTTCGCGGTCGAGGACGACACGACGGGCACCTACTTCGGTGTCCAGGGCCGGTCCCACCGGGTGGTGCAGACCGACGCCGAGGGCATCGCCGCCGCGCCGGGCCTCGTGGCCGGCGAGAAGCCGGGCACCTTCACGCTGCGGGCCTCCGGCTACGGCACCGCCACCCAGTTCACGGTGAACTTCGGCGGTGTCGTCGCGGCGAAGCCCGCCCCGGCCGTCGCCGACCTGCTGACCCGCGCCGACGCGGGTGCGGGCAAGCCGCTGGAGGTCGTCACCGGGACCGCCGTCAAGGGCGTCAAGGTGAAGGCGACCGCCGAGGGCAAGGCGGTGGCCGGTACGCAGGCGACCGCCGGGCTGGTGGAGAAGGACAAGGCGACCGACGCGTGGGTTCCGGTGGACCCGGCGAAGGCGAAGGGCCCGTACTTCAAGGGGGCCAAGGACGGCGAGAAGCTGTTCGGCCTGGAGCTGGCCCCGTCCGGCACCGACGGCCTGATCGCCCTGCCGGAGCTGCTGACCGCGGACGTCGCCCCGGGCACGTACCACCTGCGGCTGATCACCAAGGAGAAGGTCGTCCTGATCCTGGAGGTGAAGGTCACCGCCAAGGCGGAGGCCCCGGCCCCGCAGACCCCGGCCCCGCAGACCCCGTCGACCTCCCCGTCGCCGACGCAGTCCGCCGCCGTCAAGCCGTAACGGCCCGGCCCGGCCCGGTCTGCCCCGAGACGACGGCCGGCCGCCACCGTGATCCGGTGGCGGCCGGCCGTTTCGCGCGTCCGCTCGCATACGCCCCCTGCGCATCCCATCCCCTGGGCATCCCCTGGGCATCCCCTCCGCCCTTCCCCGCCCCCGGGCAAAAGGCAGGAGCCCCGCCGTCCTCCGTTCGCGAGGCGAACGGGGAGGCAGGGCTCCTTGGGTGCTGCTCTCAGGTACTGCGATCCAACCGAGTGTGGTTGGCCGTGGCGATTAGCCTACGGTGACGTTCTCCGCCTGCGGGCCCTTCGGGCCCTGCGTGACGTCGAAGTTCACGGTCTGGTTCTCCTCGAGGGAGCGGAAGCCAGAGGCGTTGATCGCGGAGTAGTGGACGAAGACATCCGGGCCGCCGCCGTCCTGGGCGATGAAGCCGAAGCCCTTTTCAGCGTTGAACCACTTGACGGTTCCGGTAGCCATGAGCCCTCCTATGGGCCAAAGGGTCGCCCTGCTCCAGAACCTGCTAAGAAGTCTGAAAACTACTAAAGCCCGCGGGTCACATTCTCCGCAGGCTTCGTACTGCAAGGGAAACCAAACTGCAACTTGCTTCGAGCCTAGCACGCACCCCGCGGCCGAGACCAGAGGGAAAGATCACGTCACCCGGACGTTTGAGACCCGCTCGAAGGCTGACGCGGGGCCGCCAGCTAGTCTCGCGATGTGGACGTCTATCGCAGCCGGCCCCGGGTCGGCCACATTCAGTTCCTGAACTGCCTTCCCCTCTACTGGGGGCTGGCCAGGACCGGCACCCTGCTGGACCTGGAGCTGACCAAGGACACCCCCGAGAAGCTCAGTGAGCACCTCGTGCAGGGCCGTCTCGACATCGCCCCGATCACCCTTGTCGAGTTCCTCCGCAATGCCGATCGGCTCGTCGCCTTCCCCGATCTCGCGGTCGGCTGCGACGGCCCGGTGATGTCCTGCGTGATCGTCTCCCAGGTGCCGCTGGACCGGCTGGACGGCGCCCGCGTCGCCCTCGGCTCGACGTCCCGCACCTCCGTACGCCTGGCCCAGCTGCTGCTCGCCGAGCAGTACGGGGTCCGCCCCGACTACTTCACCTGCCCGCCTGACCTGGGGCTGATGATGCAGGAGGCCGACGCGGCCGTGCTGATCGGCGACGCCGCGCTGCGCGCCTCGCTGCACGACGCGCCCCGGCTCGGCCTGGACGTCCACGACCTGGGGCTGATGTGGAAGGAATGGACCGGGCTGCCGTTCGTGTTCGCCGTGTGGGCGGCGCGGAAGGACTACCTGGACCGTGAGCCGGCCGTCGTCCGGCAGGTGCACGAGGCCTTCCTCGAATCCCGGGACATCTCCCTGGAGGAGGTCGCCAAGGTCGCCGAGCAGGCGGCCCGCTGGGAGGCCTTCGACGCCGAACTGCTGCAGCGGTACTTCACCACCCTCGACTTCCGCTTCGGGCCGGAACAGCTCGCCGGCGTAAGGGAATTCGCCCGTCGGACGGGTCACTCGACCGGCTATCCGGCTGATGTCGCGGTGGAGCTGCTGAAGGTGTCCTGAAGGTTCCCCCGGCGGGTTCGGGTGCGTGCTCGCGTTCCGTTTCCGGATCGGTTCCGTGATCGGATTACCGGGCGGCGGTCCGGGTTCCGGTCGGCATCCCCCGGGGAATTCCTGATCTTTTCCGATTGTCGTCGCGGCGCCGTCCCGTCGTTGCCGCGTCGTTGCCGTGAATTGGCTCGGGTGGTGCCCCGAATTTCCCGTCGCCCCGGCTCCGGGCGCCGCTCCCTTCACCGGCCCGGGCCGGCAGGCCCCGGAACAGGTGCCCGCGAGGTTCGAGCGCGCGGATCGGCTCCGGCTTCCCCCCGGCAGCCCTAAGGTGGATCAGGATCACGAGGTGGATCACGCCGCCGAGACCACGGGGGAGGGGACGGGATGCAGCCGCTGGAGGCCGGTGAGCCGCGCAGCATCGGTGCGTACCGGCTGCTGGGCCGGCTCGGTGCGGGTGGCATGGGCCGGGTCTACCTGGGCCGCAGCGCGGGCGGCCGGACGGTCGCCGTCAAGATCGTGCACCCGCATTTCGCCGCCGACGCCGAGTTCCGCGCCCGGTTCCGCCGCGAGGTGGAGGCCGCCCGGCGGGTCGGCGGCGAGTGGACCGCGCCCGTCTTGGACGCCGACCCCGAGGCGCCGGTGCCGTGGGTGGCCACCGGGTACGTGGCGGGCCCCTCGCTGGGCGGCGCCGTGGCCGCGCACGGGCCGCTGCCGCCGGCCGCCGTGCGGGCGGTCGGGGAGGGGCTGGCCCGCGCCCTGGCGGCGGTGCACGGCCTGGGCCTCGTCCACCGCGACGTGAAGCCGTCGAACGTGATGCTGACCCTCGACGGGCCCCGCCTGATCGACTTCGGGATCGCCCGCGCCACGGACGGCACCGCCTCCCTCACCTCCACCGGCGTCTCCGTCGGCTCGCCCGGCTACATGTCGCCCGAGCAGATCCTCGGCAAGGGCGTCACCGGCGCCGCCGACGTGTTCTCCCTCGGCGCGGTGCTGGCCTTCGCCGCGACCGGGCGGCCCCCGTTCAGCGGCGACAACTCGGCGACCCTCCTCTACAAGGTGGTCCACGAGCCGCCGGACCTGGACGCCCTCCCGCCCGGCGAGCTGCGCGACGTGGTCGCGGCCTGCCTCGCCAAGGCGCCCGAGGCCCGGCCGGCCCCCCAGGCCGTCGCCGACGCCTTCGACGGAGCCCTGCGCGACCCCGGCCGGCTCCCCGCGCCGCTGATGGAGGAGGCCAGCCGCGCCGCGGTGGCGCTGCTCGACCTGGAGGCCGGGGAGGCGGAGCCGGAGGACGCCTCCGGGCCCGTCCCGTTTGCCACCCCCTCGTACGGGGGCCAGGTGGCGGCCGGCGGCGGCGCGGGCGCCGGCGTCGGCGTCGCCGGTGTCTTCGGTGCGCCGGACCCCTCCTACGGCGGCTCGTACGGCGGCTCCTACGGCGGCTCCTACGGGGGTCCGGCCGGGCCCGGGGCCGCCGCCCCGGCGGGACCGTACGGCGCCCCGACGGAGACCGCCGGCAGCAGTGGCGGCAGCGGCACCGGCAGCGGCACCGGCAGCCCTGGCGGCCCCGGCGGCGTTCCGCAGCCGCGCGCCGCCAGGGGCGGCGAGTCCGCCGCGCCCGGCGAGGCCACCGCCCCCGGCCGCAAGCTCACCGTCACCGCGGCCGGGCGCCGGTTCAGCTGCACGGTGGTGGTCGCGGCCGCCGCGGTGGCGGCCGCGCTGTCCGGCGGGCTGTTCCAGCTGGGCTTGCTGCCGGGGACGGGGGGCGGGCGGGACCACGCCGCCGAACCGCCGTCCGCCGCGTCCAAGCCCTCCGGCCAGGCCGACGCGAGCCCGGCCCCGACGCCCGCGGACGGCACCGCCCCGCCCAAGGGCACCCGGAAAGACGTCCCCCCGGAGCTGGTCGGCACCTGGAAGGGGACCGTGACCACGGCCCGGCTGGGGGTTCCGAGCGAGTTCGAGATCACGATCAAGGCCGGCAGGGTCGGCGAGGTCGTCGGCCGCGACAAGTCGATCCTGCCCCTCCTCGGCACCGACTGCTCCGGTGACTGGAAGCTCGCCTCGGCCACCGACCGGTCCCTGGTCCTGGACACCGCCGGCGGCCCCAACCCGGCCCCCGGAGTCTGCTCCAACGGCTCCTCCGACGAGCGCTTCACCCTCAACGCGAACGGCACGCTCCACTACCGGTCGGGGGACTCCGCGGCCGGAAACCCCGAGGGAGACCTGACGCGCAGCCGGTGAATTCCGGCACGGGGCCCTGGCGTAGGCTGGATCGGTCCGGATCTCTTGACACACCGCCGAAGGGTGACGCACCGGTGACCGACCAGGCCGCTTTCCAGTCTGTCCTCGACCGTGCCGCCGCGGGGGGCCGGATCACCAAGGAGGAGGCGCTCGACCTCTACCGGCACGCCCCGCTGCACGCCCTCGGCCAGGCTGCCGACGCGGTGCGCCGCCGCCGCTACGCCGGCACCGAGCACATCGCGACGTACATCATCGAGCGCAACATCAACTACACCAACGTGTGCGTCACGGCCTGCAAGTTCTGTGCGTTCTACGCGGCGCCGAAGGACACGAAGAAGGGCTGGTCCCGCGACCTCGACGACATCCTGCGCCGCTGCGCGGAGACCGTCGAGCTGGGCGGCACCCAGATCATGTTCCAGGGCGGCCACCACCCGGACTACGGCGTGGAGTACTACGAGGAGCACTTCTCCGCCATCAAGAAGGCGTTCCCGCAGCTGGTCATCCACTCCCTCGGCGCGTCCGAGGTCGAGCACATGGCGCGGATCTCCGGGGTCTCCGCCGAGGAGGCGATCAAGCGGATCCACGCCGCCGGCCTGGACTCCTTCGCGGGCGCCGGCGCCGAACTGCTCCCGGAGCGGCCGCGCAAGGCGATCGCCCCGCTGAAGGAGTCCGGCGAGCGCTGGCTGGAGATCATGGAGATCGCCCACGGGCTGGGCGTGGAGTCCACCTCCACCATGCTCATGGGCACGGGCGAGACCAACGCCGAGCGCATCGAGCACCTCGCGATGATCCGCGACACGCAGGACCGCACGGGCGGCTTCCGCGCGTTCATCCCGTACACGTACCAGCCCGAGAACAACCGCCTCAAGGGCCGCACCCAGGCGACGGTGTTCGAGTACCTGCGGATGATCGCGATCGCGCGCCTCTTCCTCGACAACGTCGCCCACATCCAGGGCTCCTGGCTGACCGTGGGCAAGGAGGCGGGCCAGCTCTCCCTGCACTACGGCGCGGACGACCTCGGCTCGGTCATGCTGGAGGAGAACGTCGTCTCCTCGGCCGGTGCCAGGCACCGCTCCAACCGCCAGGAGATCATCGACCTCATCCGCAAGGCGGGCCGCACCCCGGCGCAGCGCGCGACGACGTACGAGCACCTCGTCGTGCACGACGACCCGGCGAACGACCCGGTCGACGACCGCGTGGTCTCGCACATCTCCTCCACCGCCCTCGACGGCGGCACGGCACACCCCGAGCTGAAGCTCATCCCGGCCGAGTGATCCGGCCTTGCTGACGCTGCACACCGCCGGGCTCCTCGTCGCCGGGCGGGGGACCGAGCCGCTGCGCGGCGGGGCCGTCCTCGTCGAGGGCGACCGGATCGCGGCCACCGGCCCGTACGAGGAGCTCGCCGCGGCCCGGCCGCACGCGCGGGTCCGCCGCTGGCCCGGCGTGCTCACCCCGGGGCTGCTGGTGCACGGGGCGCAGGAGCTGCTGGAGGGTACGTACTACCCGGACGACCCGTACGAGACCGCCGAGCTCGGCACCGAGCCGGTGACCGGGGCGGAGGCGCTCGCCGCGCTGGAGCTGACCGATGCCCGCCGCGGCAACAGCGCCCGGCGGGCGACGCAGCGGCTGCTGGCCCGCGGTGTGGTGGCGGTGGCGGGACGGCTGACGGTCCCGGCGGTGCGCACGGCCGTGGCCCGGTCGGGGCTGGAGCTGCTGCCGCCGGCGGTCTCCGGGGTTTGCGCGGGCTCGCTGGACCCGCTCGCGGGGCGGGAGCGCGTCGAGGAGGCATTCCACGGGGTGCTCCAGGCGGGTGCCCCGGCCCGGTTCGCGGTGTTCGCGGCGGCGGACCTGCCGGAGCTGGCTGCGGTGGGCGCGACGAGCTGCGTGGCCACCGTCATCGGCGGGCGGCTGCTGCACCGCCGGCGCTGAGCCCGCCGGCGCCGAGGCCACCGGTCCTGCGGCCGCCCGCGCTGCGGCCGGCGGTGCCGAGGCGGCCGTCCTCGCGGGCCAGGGCGGCCAGCAGGCAGGCCTGGAGGCGGCTGATGCCGCCCAGCTTGGTCCGTATGTTGTGGACGTGGAACTTGACCGTGCTGACCGACAGTTGGAGCTCGTCGGCGAGTTCCGCGTTGGAGGCCCCGGTGGCCAGGCACAGGAACACGGCGGATTCCTGCTCGGTGAGCTGCGCCGCGCGCCGCAGCCCCTCCTTCCGCTGCGCCGGCTGGTAGGCCGGGAACCAGGCAGGGACGCTGAAGCTGACGACGCGCACGTTTCCACTCCTCGCCCCCGGCCCTCACGGCCCGGACGGTCGACTCACCGGCTCTCCCCGCTCTAAGGGACGGACGGACCGGACAGGTAGGTTCCCTTTCCGTCGTACGGCCAGGCGTTGGCCACGCAGCCGAGCAGCCCCTTGATCTGCTGCATCATCGCGGGGGCGGGCTTGCCGGGGCCGGGGCAGGTCTCGTGGCCGCGGCCTATCTCGTGGCCGACCTCGTGGTTGACGATCAGCGCCCGGTACTCCTCCACGGGGCCCTTGAACTGCGGGGACCCCTCCTGCCAGCGCTTGAGGTTGACGACGACGTCGTGCCCGGCGCGGCAGTTGGTCTCGCCGACGAGCTCGGGGGTCACCACCTCGCACAGCTTGTCGGTGGTGGTGGGGGTGGCGATCTTCACGGTGAAGTCCACGGGGCTGTCGGCGCCGACGAGCCGGAAGCCGTACGCCGGGTCGGCTATCCAGCCGCGCGGGTCGCCGAGGATCGTCTCGACGGCCTGGGCGGCGGTGTTCGGGTCGATGCCGCTGCCCTCCTCCACCTCGACGCGCCAGCGGCGGGCGGTGCCCTTGCCCTGCGGCTGCCCGGAGCGGGTGGAGGCGGCGAACACGCCCGTTCCGGCGGCCGGGACCGGGGACTTGGGGCTCGCGGACGGCTTCGGGGAGGCGGGGGCGGAGGGTGCGGGCGGGGTGGCGGGCGTGCCGGGGACGGGGCCGCCGTGGGCGCCGCCGGCGGAGCGGGAGGCCCGTCCGGAGTCGGCGGAGGGGCGGGGGTCGGCGGTCAGCCGGTCCGCGACGGCGGCCGTCTTCTGTTCGGGCCAGGCCGTCCACAGGGCGGCGACGGCGGCGACGGCGGTGGCCGAGACGAGGAGGGTGCGGCGCAGCCGGCGGCGCCGTTCGGCCCGGCGGCGGGCGCGCGGCCCGAGGGGCGCGCCCGTACCGTCCGCGGTGGTGCGGCTCGCGGACTGGCTCGTGGAGCGACCGGTGGAACGGCCTGCCGGCATGGTGAAGCCCTTTGCTCGGGGCGGCCTCCTCGGGATCCGGCCACCGGGCTGGCCGGAACCGGCGGGTGGTGACCGTGACCGGGCCGCGCCCGCCCAGTTAACCCCTTCTGTCGCTCAAGGCATAACTGTCCTCGGGGCCAGTCCGGTTGGGGTCGCCCGCGCCGGCGAATCGGAATGGATCATTCCGCCCGGTGGGGCCCCGGAGCGGAGGGGCCGGACCCCCGGCCCGGCCGGGCAGAGCCGCCGCCCGGCCGCCGTCCCGGGCCTGAGAGGATGACCCCGTACGCAGACAGACCGGAACCAACGACGCACCTGAGGGGCCCACGCCAGTGACCCGCGCTTCCCTGGACAAGCAGCCGCACGAAGTCGCCTCCATGTTCGACGGTGTGGCGGCGAACTACGACCTCACCAACGACGTGATCTCCCTCGGCCAGGCCCGCCTGTGGCGCAAAGAGGTCGCCAAGGCCGTCGCCGCCCGCCCCGGGCAGAGGGTGCTCGACCTGGCCGCCGGGACCGCGACCTCCTCGCTGCCGTTCGCCGCGACCGGCGCGTACGTGGTGCCCTGCGACTTCTCCCTCGGCATGCTCCGCGAGGGCAAGAAGCGCCACTCCTGGCTGCCGCTGACCGCCGGCGACGCGACGAAGCTGCCGTTCAAGGACGACGTCTTCGACACCGTCACGATCTCCTTCGGGCTGCGCAACGTCCACGACACCGACGCCGCGCTGCGCGAGCTGTACCGGGTGACCAAGCCCGGCGGCCAGGTCGTCATCTGCGAGTTCTCCCAGCCCGTCTGGGGGCCGTTCCGCACGGTCTACATGGAGTACCTGATGCGCGCCCTGCCCCCGGTGGCCCGCGCCGTGTCCTCCAACCCCGACGCCTACGTGTACCTCGCCGAGTCGATCCGCGAGTGGCCGGAGCAGCCGGAGCTGGCCGCGCTGCTGCAGAAGGCCGGCTGGTCCAAGGTCGCCTGGCGCAACCTGAGCGGCGGCATCGTCGCACTGCACCGCGGCTTCAAGGGCTAGCCGGAAGTGGCGGCGGCGGTGGACACCGGAGCCCTGGACTACGCGGAGCTGCTGGAGCGGATCGCGGCCGACGTGGAACACCTGGTCGGCAGCGGCACCCCGGCCGAGTACATCCCCGCCCTGGCGGAGGTGGACCCGGCGCAGTTCGGCATGGCCGTGGCGGACCTCGACGGGAACGTCGTCGGGATCGGGGACTGGCGGACCCCCTTCTCCGCCCAGTCCATCACCAAGGTCTTCGCACTCGCCCTGGCGCTGGCCGAGGGCGGCGACAGCCTGTGGGAGCGGGTGGGCCGGGAGCCCTCCGGCAACCCGTTCAACTCCCTGGTGCAGCTGGAGTACGAGAACGGCATCCCGCGCAACCCGTTCATCAACGCGGGCGCCCTCGTCGTCACCGACCGGCTGCAGACCCTGACCGGCGACGCGAGCAGCGAGCTGCTGGAGTTCCTGCGCCGGGAGAGCGGCAACCCGGACATCGGCTTCGACGCCGAGGTCGCCGCCTCCGAGCACGAACACGGCGACCGCAACGCCGCCCTCGCCCACTTCATGGCCTCGTACGGGAACATCGCCAACCCGGTGCCCGCCCTGCTCGACCACTACTTCTGGCAGTGCTCCATCGAGATGAGCTGCGCCGACCTGGCCCGCGCCGCGCGCTTCCTGGCGCGGCACGGGCTGCGGGCCGACGGCTCCCGGCTGCTGACCCGCAGTGAGGCCAAGCAGATCAACGCGGTGATGATGACCTGCGGGACGTACGACGCGGCGGGCGACTTCGCCTACCGCGTCGGGCTGCCCGGCAAGAGCGGGGTGGGCGGCGGCATCGTCGCCGTCGTCCCCGGCCGCTGCACGCTCGCCGTGTGGAGCCCCGGCCTGGACAGCCGGGGCAACTCGGTGGCGGGCGTGGCCGCACTCGACCGCTTCACGACGCTGACCGGACTGTCCGTCTTCTGACCCCGGCCAGGGGCCCCGGTCGCGGCCCCGGCCAGAGGACCCCGGCCAGAGGACCCCGGCCAGAGGACCCCGGCCGGAGGGCCCCGGCCAGGGGCCCCGGTCAGAGGGCGAGGGCGTACCGGCGGCCGGTGCGGGTGCCGCCGGGCAGGGCGAAGACCTCCTCCAGGGTCATGCCGAGGCGCTCGGCGACCGCCACCGAGCGCCCGTTCGCGTCGTCGATCATCGCCACGACGCGGGGCACCCCGGCGGCGCGGACCCGCTCCAGCGTGGTGAGCGCGGCCGCGTACGCGTACCCCTTGCCCCAGGCGGACCGGGCCAGGCGCCAGCCGATCTCTATCTCCCCGACCGGCCCCCAGGCCTTCTCCGCCGGCCAGGGCTGCGCGCCCGTGAAGCCCAGGACCCGGCCGTCCTCGCCGAGGAGCGTCCACAGGCAGTAGCCGAGCTGTGCGTCGTGCATCCGCTGCCGCGCGGTGAACTCCTCGTACGCGGACAGCTCGGCCGGGCCGCCGAGGAACTCCATCACGTCCGGGTCGGCGAAGACACCGTGCCAGGCGTGCGCGTCCTCGTCGGTGGGCACGCGCAGCCGGACGGCCGGGAGCGGCCGGGAAGGCGAGGTCGGCGGGGTCGGCGAGCTTGTCATCAGGTAACCCTTCGGATTCGCGATCTCTCTCGCTGCATAGACTGCACACGTCCCGTGCCCATGGGCACCCCCTATCGAGCCTTCGGGAGACCCCGCAGTGACCGAGCCCCTCTCCGAACACTCCGCGGATGTGATCGTCGTCGGGGCCGGGCCCGCCGGCTCGACCACCGCCTACTACCTCGCCAAGGCCGGACTGGATGTCCTGCTGCTGGAGAAGACCGGGTTCCCGCGCGAGAAGGTCTGCGGCGACGGCCTGACCCCGCGCGCCACGAAGCAGCTGGTCGCGATGGGCATCGACATCTCCGAAGAGGCCGGCTGGCTGCGCAACAAGGGCCTGCGGATCATCGGCGGCGGCCAGCGGCTCCAGCTGGACTGGCCGGAACTCGCCTCCTTCCCGGACTACGGACTCGTCCGCAAGCGCGACGACTTCGACGAGACCCTGGCCCGGCAGGCCCAGAAGGCCGGCGCCCGCCTCCACGAGCGCTGCAACGTCGGCGAGCCGATCCGCGACCCGCGCACCGGGTACATCACGGGCGTGCACGCCAAGCTGGGCGAGGAGAAGACCCCGGTCACCTTCCACGCGCCGCTCGTGGTCGCCGCCGACGGCAACTCCTCCCGGCTGTCCCTGGCGATGGGCCTGCACCGGCGCGAGGACCGCCCGATGGGCGTCGCCGTCCGCACGTACTTCACCTCGCCCCGGCACGACGACGACTACCTGGAGTCCTGGCTGGAGCTGTGGGACCGGCGCGGCGCGCAGGACCGGCTGCTGCCCGGCTACGGCTGGATCTTCGGCATGGGCGACGGCACGTCCAACGTCGGCCTCGGCATCCTCAACTCCTCCTCCGCCTTCCGGGAGCTGGACTGGCGCGAGGTCCTCAAGGCGTGGTGCGCGTCCATGCCGGAGGACTGGGGCTACACCCCCGAGAACATGACGCAGCCGATCCGCGGCGCGGCCCTGCCGATGGCGTTCAACCGGCAGCCGCACTACACCAAGGGCCTGCTGCTGGTCGGCGACGCGGGCGGGCTCGTCAACCCGTTCAACGGCGAGGGCATCGCGTACGCCATGGAGTCGGGCCGGATCGCGGCCGACGTCATCGTGCAGGCGAACGCGCGGGCCACGCGGGCGCAGCGCGAGCTGGCGCTGCACAACTACCCGAAGGTGCTCAAGGAGACCTACGGCGGCTACTACTCGCTCGGCCGCGCCTTCGTGAAGCTGATCGGCAACCCGAAGGTCATGAAGGTCGCCACGCAGCGCGGCCTGACCCACCCGGTGCTCATGCGGTTCACGCTGAAGATGCTGGCCAACCTCACGGACCCGGCGGGCGGCGACGCGATGGACCGCATCATCAACGGCCTGTCGAAGGTGGCCCCCCGGGCCTGACACGGCGGACGGACGGACACAAAGACGGACACAAACACGAACGCGGACACGGGCACGGACACGGTCGTGCGACGGCGCGGCCGTGCGGGCCGTGTGACGCGGGCCGGGCGGGCCGTGGCGGGATTCCCCCGGCGCGGCCCGTTTCGCCGTCGTACGGGGCTGCGGAGGGCGTCTGAGGGGGAATCGGGGGCTCCGGGTGCGCTGCGCCGGCCCCGTGCACGGCGCGCACGCAGCGGGCCGTCAGCACGCCTCCCCATGCCGGGATCGCCAGGGCCGCGGCCCACACGAGGGCGAGCAGGGCAGGGTGTCCGGGTTTGTCCCAGGGGCGGGCGGTACTTCGGCCCGGGCCGCCGCTGCCGTGCGGGCGAACGGCGAAGGGCCGGCACTCCGCCCGCCCGTGCGGGGGAGTACCGGCCCTTCGGCCGTGCAAGGGGCCCTGAGGGGCTCAGAGGACGCGGACGGCGCCCGTCGGCCGGTCGTAGCTCAGGTTGCGCTCGACGATGCCCGTGCTGGGGTTCTGCGCGCCGACGAACTTGCCGCCGCCGACGTAGATCGCGACGTGGTAGGCGCTGCCCTTGGGGCCCCAGTACAGGATGTCGCCCGCCTGCAGGGCGCTCAGGGAGACCGAGGTGCCGAACGAGGACTGCGGCTGCGAGGTGCGCGGCAGGGTGATGCCGGCCTGGCGGTACGCGGCCTGGACCAGGCCGGAGCAGTCGTACGCGGAGGGGCCGGTCGAGCCCAGGATGTAGGCCTTGCCGACCTGCGCACGGGCGAAGTTGACGATGGAGGCGGCGGAGCCCTTCGGAGCGGTGACCGTCCCGGCCCCCTGCTCCTCGGAAGTGGCGGCGGCGGAGGCCGTCTTCAGAGCGGAGCGCTCGGCGTTGCGGGTGGCGCGCTCGGCCTCGGCCTTGCGGTCCGCCTCCTGCTTCGCCTTCTTCTCCGCGGCTTCCCTGGCCTGCTTCGCCTCGGCGGCGGCGCCGCTGCGGGCGCTCTCCTCCTCGGCCTGCAGTTCGCCGTCGACGGCAGCCGCGCGGCTGTTCTCCGCGGCGGTGGTGACGGCGGAGGAGACCTCGGAGGCCAGGTCCAGGTTGAGGACCGGCATTTCGAGGGTCTCGGTCACAGGTTCGGCGGCGGGGGACGCGCTCGCCGTGCCTGCCATCGCCAGGGTGCCGAGAACGCCACCGGCAACTCCGGCGCGAACCGCGAGCTTCGAGGCGCTGCGACGGGGCTTCCGGTGGCTGGGTATGTGAGCGGTGTGGGACATGAGGACAACCGCTATCAGGGGGTTGCGGCTCGCTTCAAGAAACGTGGTCTGCGCCACAGTTGCGCGGGAAGTGAGGCAACCGGGCGTGGCGCGAATCTTATTGACGCCGTAACGGACTAATCGGACACCCCTTCACAAGGCTGTGATCATGGGGTTTCCGCAATAAGTCCTATTTGGTCCTGCGCCTACCACTCCCGCGGACAGTTGGCCAAGCCCCGCTTCGGAGGGGTTGGTTCGGAGTGGCGCAGGTCACAGAGAAGTCTCGCCGTGAGGCCCTCGTGGCCGGTCCGTGATCCCGCTGTGAGCGAGTTGCGTCCGAAGCGACCCGCTGGGCGGCCGCGGCGGCGGTCGGGCGGGTGGCCGGAAAGCCGTCGGGGGGTGGCCGGAAGATCGTCGGCGGGGGCGGCCGGAAGATCGGCAGCGGGGCGGCCGGAAGATCGGCGGCGGGCCGCCCGGAGTTCCCTTCCGGGGCCGGTGGAGATCGTGAACGGATGCACGTGTCCACTTCCGTCCCCGCAGGCTCCCCCGACCGGGCGACACCGATCCCCTTACCATGGATATCTGGATTAAGCCAAATTTGCTTGCGCTCCTGATCGTTTGATAAGGCGAAACCCCTTCTACCTGCGATAACGGGCGTGGATGTCACGTTTGGTGATCAAGTGGATGCCTTGCGTATGAAGATCACCACTCATCGGACTTCATGATCGTTCGTCGGGTGGTGGAGATCACAAACTCGGTGTTGTCACCCGTGTCGCAGATCACAGATCAGCGGGCATAGGATGCGCAGCAGCCCGGCTTGTGAACTGCCTCACATGCAAGCGCTCGATCAAAAGCGCGATCTTCGCGGGGCAGGGCAGTGGCGCCGGCGCAGCGGTCCAACGGTCAAGGACGACTGGAAGGAGCGAGGAGCGTGAATGCCTACGCGCCCATCCTCGTGCTCGGCGCCCTAGGCGCAGGGTTTGCGATCTTCTCCGTGGTCATGGCCACGCTGATCGGCCCGAAGCGGTACAACCGGGCGAAGCTCGAAGCGTACGAGTGCGGCATCGAGCCGACCCCCACGCCGGCCGGCGGCGGCCGCTTCCCCATCAAGTACTACCTGACGGCGATGCTCTTCATCGTCTTCGACATCGAGGTTGTCTTCCTCTACCCCTGGGCCGTCACCTTCGACGCCCTGGGGATCTTCGGGCTCGTCGAGATGCTGCTCTTCGTGCTCACCGTCTTCGTCGCCTACGCCTACGTCTGGCGCCGCGGCGGCCTGGAATGGGACTGAGGGACTGAATTCCCATGGGACTGGAAGAAAAGCTGCCGAGCGGCTTCCTGCTGACCACCGTCGAACAGGCCGCGGGCTGGGTGCGCAAAGCCTCCGTCTTCCCCGCCACCTTCGGCCTGGCCTGCTGCGCCATCGAGATGATGACCACCGGTGCGGGCCGGTACGACCTGGCCCGCTTCGGGATGGAGGTCTTCCGCGGCTCCCCGCGCCAGGCCGACCTCATGATCGTGGCCGGCCGGGTCAGCCAGAAGATGGCGCCGGTGCTGCGGCAGGTCTACGACCAGATGCCCGCTCCCAAATGGGTCATCTCCATGGGGGTTTGTGCATCTTCGGGCGGAATGTTCAACAACTACGCGATCGTCCAGGGCGTCGACCACATCGTCCCGGTGGACATCTACCTGCCCGGCTGCCCGCCCCGCCCCGAGATGCTGATGGACGCGATCCTCAAGCTCCACCAGAAGATCCAGACCTCCAAGCTCGGGGTGAACCGGGAAGAGGCGGCCCGCGAGGCCGAGGCCGCGGCCCTCAAGGCGCTCCCCACCATCGAGATGAAGGGGCTGCTCCGGTGAGCGAGACCACCCCAGACCACGGGAACGGGAACGGCGAAGGCAACGGCAGCGGGAACGGGAACGGCAACAACGTTCCCGCTCCCCGGGAGTCCGCCGGCGGCCCCGAGGTGATCGGCGTCCGCAAGGGCATGTTCGGCGCCCGGAACGGCGGCGACACCAGCGGCTACGGCGGCCTCGTCCGCACCGTCGCCCTGCCCGGCCCGAGCCACCGCCCGTACGGCTCCTGGTTCGACGAGGTCGCCGACGAGCTCGAAGGCGCTCTGGAGGAGCAGGACCTGCTCCCCGCCAACGCCATCGAGAAGACGGTCGTCGACCGCGGCGAGCTCACCTTCCACATCGCCCGCGAGCACCTCGTCCGGGTGGCCTCCACCCTCCGCGACGACCCCGCCCTGCGCTTCGAACTGTGCACCGGCGTCAGCGGCGTCCACTACCCCGAGGACCGGGGCCGCGAGCTGCACGCCGTCTACCACCTGCGCTCGATCACCCACGGCCGGACGGTGCGCCTTGAGGTGTCCGCCCCGGACGGCGACCCGCACGTCCCCTCGCTCGTCCCCGTCTACCCGACCAACGACTGGCACGAGCGCGAGACGTACGACTTCTTCGGCCTGGTCTTCGACGGGCACCCGGCCCTCACGCGGATCATGATGCCGGACGACTGGCAGGGCTTCCCGCAGCGCAAGGACTACCCGCTCGGCGGCATCGCCGTCGAGTACAAGGGCGCCCAGATCCCGGCTCCCGACCAGCGGAGGTCGTACAGCTGATGTCCAACACCTCGAACCCTGCCCACCCGTCGCCCGGCCACCGCCCCTCAACGAGTCCCTCCGGGACGCCCCTTTCCATCGCTCGCGAAACCACCGAGGGCACCGTCTACACGGTCACCGGCGGCGACTGGGACGAGATCGTCCAGTCGGCGGCCAAGGCGGACGACGAGCGCATCGTCGTCAACATGGGCCCCCAGCACCCGTCGACCCACGGAGTGCTCCGCCTCATCCTGGAGATCGACGGCGAGACGGTCACCGAGGCCCGCTGCGGCATCGGCTACCTCCACACCGGCATCGAGAAGAACCTCGAATTCCGGAACTGGACGCAGGGCACCACCTTCGTCACGCGCATGGACTACCTCACGCCGTTCTTCAACGAGACGGCGTACTGCCTCGGCGTCGAGAAGCTCCTCGGCATCACCGACCAGGTCCCCGACCGCGCCACCGTCATCCGCGTGCTGCTGATGGAGCTCAACCGGCTCTCCTCCCACCTGGTGTGCATCGCCACCGGCGGCATGGAGCTCGGCGCCACCACGATCATGATCTACGGCTTCCGGGACCGCGAGCTGATCCTCGACATCTTCGAGCTGATCACCGGCCTGCGCATGAACCACGCGTTCATCCGCCCCGGCGGCCTCGCCCAGGACCTGCCCCCGGGCGCCGTGGACCAGCTGCGCGACTTCCTCAAGACGATGAAGAGGAACCTGCCGGAGTACGACAAGCTCGCCACCGGCAACCCCATCTTCAAGGCCCGCATGCAGGACGTCGGCTACCTCGACCTCGCCGGCTGCATGGCCCTCGGCGCCACCGGCCCGATCCTGCGCTCCGCCGGCCTGCCGCACGACCTGCGCAAGGCGGACCCGTACTGCGGCTACGAGACCTACGAGTTCGACGTGCCGACCACCGAGACCTGCGACTCCTACGGGCGGTTCCTGATCCGCCTGGAGGAGATGCGCCAGTCCCTGCGGATCGTCGAGCAGTGCCTGGACCGGCTGGAGCCCGGCCCCGTCATGGTCGCCGACAAGAAGATCGCCTGGCCGGCGCAGCTCGCCATGGGCCCCGACGGGCTCGGCAACTCGCTCGACCACATCAAGAACATCATGGGCACCTCCATGGAGGCCCTCATCCACCACTTCAAGCTGGTGACCGAAGGCTTCCGGGTGCCGGCCGGGCAGGCCTACGCGGCCGTCGAATCCCCCAAGGGCGAACTCGGCGTCCACGTCGTCTCCGACGGCGGCACCCGCCCCTACCGGGTCCACTTCCGCGACCCGTCCTTCACCAACCTGCAGGCCATGGCCGCGATGTGCGAGGGCGGCCAGGTCGCCGACGTCATCGTCGCCGTCGCCTCCATCGACCCCGTGATGGGAGGCGTCGACCGATGACAGCCAACCCCGCCCGTCGAGAGGTGAGCCTGGGCATGCCCGGGCTGCCCGCCCCCGACTACCCGGCGGAGGTCCGCGCGCGGCTGGCGGCGGACGCCGCGGACGTCATCGCCCGCTACCCCGACAGCCGCTCCGCCCTCCTGCCGCTGCTGCACCTCACCCAGTCCGAGGAGGGCCACGTCTCGCCCACCGGCATCCGGTTCTGCGCCGAGACGCTGGGCCTGACCACGGCCGAGGTCACCGCCGTCGCCACCTTCTACACGATGTACCGGCGCCGGCCCTCCGGCGACTACCAGGTCGGCGTCTGCACCAACACGCTGTGCGCCGTCATGGGCGGCGACGCCATCTTCGAGGAGCTCAAGGAGCACCTCGAGGTCGGCAACAACGAGACGACCGACGACGGCAAGGTCACCCTCGAACACATCGAGTGCAACGCGGCCTGCGACTACGCCCCCGTCGTGATGGTCAACTGGGAGTTCTTCGACAACCAGACCCCCGAGTCCGCCAAGGCCCTCGTCGACGACCTGCGCGCCGGCCGCCCCGTCGAGCCGACCCGGGGCGCGCCCCTGTGCACGTACAAGGAGACCGCCCGGATCCTGGCCGGCTTCCCCGACGAGCGGCCCGGCGCCGTCGAGGCGAGCGGCGGCGCCGGACCCGCCTCCCTGACCGGGCTGCGCATCGCCCGCGGCGAGACCCCGCACCACGGCAAGGTCGTGCACCCGCGCGGCGAGGCGACCGGCGAGGAGGGGGAGTGATGACGGTGACCACTGCCATGCACGAGAACGGCACCAGCCCGGAGAAGCTGCTGGCCCCCGTGCTGTCGGCGTTCTGGGACGAACCCCGGTCGTGGACGCTGGAGACCTACCGGCGCCACGAGGGCTACGAAGGCCTGCGCAAGGCCCTCGCCATGACCCCGGACGAGGTCATCGCGTACGTGAAGGACTCCGGTCTGCGCGGACGCGGCGGCGCGGGCTTCCCCACCGGGATGAAGTGGCAGTTCATCCCGCAGGGCGACGGGAAGCCGCACTACCTCGTCGTGAACGCGGACGAGTCGGAGCCGGGAACCTGCAAGGACATCCCCCTTCTCTTCGCCAACCCGCACTCCCTCATCGAGGGAATGGTCATTGCCTGCTACGCGATCCGGTCGGAGCACGCCTTCATCTACCTGCGCGGCGAGGTCGTGCCGGTCCTGCGGCGCCTGCACGAGGCGGTGCGCGAGGCGTACGAGGCCGGCTACCTCGGGGAAGACATCCTCGGGAGCGGGATGAAGCTGGACATCACCGTGCACGCGGGAGCGGGCGCGTACATCTGCGGTGAGGAAACGGCCCTCCTCGACTCCCTCGAAGGCCGGCGCGGTCAGCCCCGGCTGCGTCCCCCCTTCCCTGCCGTCGAGGGGCTCTACGCGTGCCCCACTGTCGTCAACAACGTCGAGTCCATCGCGTCGGTTCCCGCGATCCTGAACAAGGGCAAGGACTGGTTCAAGGCGATGGGGACCGAGAAGTCCCCCGGCTTCACCCTGTACTCGCTCTCCGGGCACGTCGCCGCCCCCGGCCAGTACGAGGCCCCGCTCGGCATCACCCTGCGCCAGCTCCTCGACATGAGCGGCGGGATGCGCCCCGGCCACCGGCTGAAGTTCTGGACCCCCGGCGGCTCCTCCACCCCCATGTTCACCGCCGAGCACCTGGACGTGCCGCTCGACTACGAGGGCGTCGGCGCGGCCGGGTCGATGCTCGGCACCAAGGCGCTGCAGTGCTTCGACGAGACGACCTGCGTCGTGCGCGCCGTGACCCGGTGGACCGAGTTCTACGCACACGAGTCCTGCGGCAAGTGCACCCCCTGCCGCGAGGGCACGTACTGGCTGGTCCAGCTGCTGCGCGACATCGAGGCGGGGAAGGGCGTCCTGTCCGACCTCGACAAGCTGAACGACATCGCCGACAACATCAACGGCAAGTCGTTCTGCGCGCTCGGTGACGGCGCCGCCAGCCCGATCTTCTCCTCGCTGAAGTACTTCCGCGAGGAGTACGAGCAGCACATCACGGGCAAGGGCTGCCCCTTCGACCCCAGGAAGTCGACCCTCTGGGCCGACAGGGAGGTGAACGCATGACCGTCGCCACGAACGCCCCCGCCGGTGGCGGGGCGGCCGCGGTGCCGCCGGAGGACACGGTCTCCCTCACCATCGACGGCATCGAACTGTCGGTGCCCAAGGGAACCCTGGTCATCCGGGCCGCCGAGCAGATCGGCATCGAGATCCCCCGGTTCTGCGACCACCCCCTCCTCGACCCGGTCGGCGCCTGCCGGCAGTGCATCGTCGAGGTCGAGGGCCAGCGCAAGCCGATGGCCTCCTGCACCATCACCTGCACCGACGGCATGGTCGTCCGGACGCAGCTGACCTCGCCGGTCGCCGAGAAGGCCCAGCACGGGGTGATGGAGCTGCTGCTCATCAACCACCCGCTGGACTGCCCGGTCTGCGACAAGGGCGGCGAGTGCCCGCTGCAGAACCAGGCGATGTCGCACGGCAACGCCGACTCCCGGTTCGAGGGGAAGAAGCGCACCTACGAGAAGCCGGTGCCGATCTCCACGCAGGTGCTGCTGGACCGCGAGCGGTGCGTGCTGTGCGCCCGCTGCACCCGCTTCTCCCAGCAGGTCGCCGGCGACCCGATGATCGAACTGCTGGAACGCGGCGCGCTGCAGCAGGTCGGCACCGGCGAGGGCGACCCCTTCGAGTCGTACTTCTCCGGCAACACCATCCAGATCTGCCCGGTCGGCGCCCTCACCTCGGCCGCGTACCGGTTCCGCTCCCGCCCCTTCGACCTCGTCTCCTCCCCGGGCGTGTGCGAGCACTGCGCGGGCGGCTGCGCGACCCGGACCGACCACCGGCGCGGCAAGGTACTGCGCCGGATGGCCGCCGAGGACCCCGAGGTCAACGAGGAGTGGATCTGCGACAAGGGCCGGTTCGCGTTCCGGTACGCGCAGCGCCCGGACCGGCTGACCACCCCGCTGGTCCGCAACGCCGCGGGCGTCCTGGAGCCGGCGAGCTGGCCCGAGGCGCTCGAAGCCGCGGCCGCAGGGCTCGCCGCCGCGCGCGGCCGGGCCGGCGTGCTGACCGGCGGGCGGCTCACCGTCGAGGACGCCTACGCGTACGCCAAGTTCGCGCGGGTGGTCCTGGACACCAACGACATCGACTTCCGGGCCCGCGTGCACAGCGCGGAGGAGGCCGAGTTCCTGGCCTCCGAGGTCGCCGGGTACGGGGTCGACCTGCGCGGGCCGTGGCTGTCGTACCAGGAGCTGGAGGCCGCGCCGGCCGTGCTCCTCGCCGGCATCGAGGCCGAGGAGGAGGCCCCGGGCGTCTTCCTGCGGCTGCGCAAGGCGTTCCGCAAGCGCAAGCAGCGGACCTTCGCCCTGGCCCCGTTCGCCACCCGCGGCCTGGTCAAGGCGGGCGGCACGCTGCTGGCCGCGGCCCCCGGGACCGAGCCCGAATGGCTCGACGCGCTGGCCTCCCGCACCGGCCTGGAGACGGGCGGCGCCGAGGCCGCCGAGGCGCTGCGCCGCCCTGGCGCCGTCATCGTCGTCGGCGAGCGGCTCGCCGCGGTGCCGGGCGCGCTGACCGCGGCCGTACGGGCGGCGGCCGCGACCGGGGCCACCCTGGTGTGGATCCCGCGCCGGGCCGGCGAGCGGGCCGCCATCGAGGCCGGCGCGCTGCCGTCGCTGCTGCCCGGCGGCCGCCCGGCCACCGACCCGCGGGCCCGCGACGAGGTCGCCGCCGCCTGGGGGCTGGACGAGATCCCGCACCGGTACGGCCGCGACACCGGGCAGATCGTCGAGGCCGCCGCCACCGGTGAACTGTCCGCCCTGCTGGTGGCGGGCGTCGAGGTCACCGACCTGCCGGACCCGCAGCGGGCCCGGACCGCCCTGAAGGAGGCCTTCACGGTCTCGCTGGAGCTGCGGCCCGGCGAGGTCACCGACCTCGCCGACGTGGTGTTCCCGGTGGCGGCCGTCGCCGAGAAGGCCGGTGCGTTCATCAACTGGGAGGGCCGGGTCCGGCCGTTCGAGGCCGCGCTCAAGCCCGACCAGATGACCCGCCCGCTCGCCCCCGCCGACGCCCGCGTGCTGCACATGCTGGCCGACGCCGCCGACCGGCCGCTCGCCCTGCCCGACGTGCACGCCGTACGCCGCGAACTGGACCGGCTCGGCCCGTGGGAGGGCGCGCTCGCCGCCGACGTCTCCGCCGGCACCGAGCCGCTGCCCCGCCCCGGCGCCGGCGAGGCCGTCCTCGCCGGGCACCGGCTGCTCCTCGACCGGGGCCTGCTCCAGGAGGGCGACGAGGCCCTGGCCGGCACCCGGCACGAGGCCGCGGCCCGGCTGTCGGCCGCCACGGCCGCCGAGACCGGCGTCAAGGACGGCGACGCCCTCGCGGTGACCGGCCCCTCCGGCACCGTCGAACTCCCGCTGCGGATCACCGAGATGCCCGACCGGGTGGTCTGGCTCCCGCTGAACTCCACCGGCTCCGGCGTGCGCGCCGACACCGGCGCCCTGCCGGGCACCCTCGTACGGATCGGCCCGGCGACCCCGGCCGGAGCAGGCGGCACCACTGCGGAGGTGGACGCGTGAACGCGGTACAGCTCGCTGCCGAGGACCTGTCCCTGTTCGGCCGGGACCCCTGGTGGCTCGTCGTCGTCAAGGCGGTGTTCTGCTTCGCCTTCCTGATGGTGACCGTGCTCTTCTCCATCGTGTGGGAGCGCAAGGTCGTCGCCTGGATGCAGCTGCGCATCGGCCCCAACCGGCACGGCCCCTGGGGCATGCTCCAGTCGCTCGCCGACGGCGTGAAGCTGATGCTCAAGGAAGACATCATCGTCAAGCGCGCCGACAAGGTCGTCTACGTCCTGGCGCCGATCGTCGCGGCCGTCCCGGCGTTCATGGCGATCGCGGTGATCCCCTTCGGGCCCCCCGGCGACGAGGTCTCGATCTTCGGCGTGCGCACCACGATGCAGCTCACCGACCTGCCCATCGCCATGCTGTACGTCCTCGCGGTGGCCTCGGTCGGCATCTACGGCATCGTGCTCGCCGGCTGGTCCTCGGGCTCCACGTACCCGCTGCTCGGGGGCTTGCGCTCCTGCGCCCAGATGATCAGCTACGAGATCGCGATGGGTGCGGCCTTCGCCTCCGTCTTCCTCTACTCCGGGTCGATGTCGACGTCGGCGATCGTGGAGGCGCAGGCGGACCGCTGGTTCATCGTGCTGCTGCCGGTGTCGTTCATCATCTACGTCGTCACGATGGTCGGCGAGACGAACCGCGCCCCGTTCGACATGCCGGAGTCCGAGGGCGACCTCGTCGGCGGCTTCAACACCGAGTACTCGTCGATCAAGTTCGCGATGTTCATGCTGGCCGAGTACGTCAACATGGTCACCGTCTCGGCGGTCTCGGTCACCCTGTTCCTCGGCGGCTGGCGGGCCCCGTACCCGATCAGCAGCTTCTGGGAGGGCGCCAACCACGGCTGGTGGCCGCTGCTCTGGTTCGTCATCAAGGTGCAGCTGCTGCTGTTCTTCTTCATCTGGCTGCGCGGCACCCTGCCCCGCGTCCGCTACGACCAGCTGATGAAGCTCGGCTGGAAGGTCCTGATCCCGGTCTCCGTCCTGTGGCTGATGCTGGTGGCCACCGTCCGGGCGCTGCGCAACGAGGCCTACGACTTCGCGCAGATCGTCCTGTACGTCGGCGGCGCGGTCGTCGCGATCCTGCTGCTGTCCTTCGTCGCCGACGTGCTGCGCGACCGCAAGGAGAAGGCCGAGGACCGGCGGGCCGGCGCGGCCGCCGCGGCGACGCCCTTCGACCCGCTCGCGGGCGGCTTCCCCGTACCCCCCAAGCCCGGCCAGCACCTGGCACCCGTACCGCGCAGGCGGCCCCGCGGGGAGCGGGAGCTGATGGTCAGTGGCGGGGCGAATACCGACAGTGACCGAGAGGAGGGTGCTGAGAATGTCTGACGAGAAGTGGCAGAACCCGGTGGCCGGCTTCGGCGTGACCTTCAAGGCCATGTTCAAGAAGCGCCTCACCGAGCAGTACCCGGAGCAGCAGAAGACCACCGCCCCGCGCTTCCACGGACGGCACCAGCTGAACCGGCACCCGGACGGTCTGGAGAAGTGCATCGGGTGCGAGCTGTGCGCCTGGGCCTGCCCCGCGGACGCCATCTACGTGGAGGGCGCGGACAACACCGAGGAGGAGCGCTACTCCCCGGGCGAGCGGTACGGCCGCGTCTACCAGATCAACTACGCCCGCTGCATCCTGTGCGGCCTGTGCATCGAGGCCTGCCCGACGCGGGCGCTGACGATGACGAACGAGTTCGAACTGGCCGACGCCAGCCGCGAGTCGCTCATCTACACCAAGGAGCAGCTGCTGGCGGGGCTGACCGAGGGCATGGTCGAGGCGCCGCACGCGATGTACCCGGGGACGGACGAGCAGGACTACTACCGCGGCCTGGTGACGGGGGCGGCGCCCGGTACGGAGCGGCAGGCGGCCGTGTCCGAGGGCGAGGCCCCGAAGGAGCAGTCCGCGCACGCCGGCGGCGGGCCGGCCGAGGGGGTGGGGGAGTGAGCGCGCTCGCCGCGGGCGCGGCCTCGGTCACCTCCACCGGCGAGGCCGTGCAGTTCTGGATCCTCGGCACGGTCGCCGTGATCGGCGCGCTGGCGACGATCCTGATGAAGAAGGCCGTGCACAGTGCCCTGAGCCTCGCCGGGACGATGATCGTCCTGGCGGTGTTCTACCTCGCCAACGGGGCGTACTTCCTGGGCGTGGTCCAGGTCATCGTCTACACCGGCGCGATCATGATGCTGTTCCTGTTCGTGGTCATGCTGGTCGGCGTCACCGCCGCCGACTCGCTGAAGGAGACCATCAAGGGGCAGCGCTGGCTGGCCGTGCTGTGCGGGCTCGGCTTCGGCATCCTGCTGATCGCCGGCATCGCCAACGCCTCCCTGAACCACTGGAACGGGCTCGGCCGGATCAACTCCGCCGGGCACGTCGAGGGCCTGGCCACGCTGATCTTCACCCGGTACGTGTTCGCCTTCGAGGTCACCGGCGCGCTGCTGATCACCGCCGCCGTCGGCGCGATGGTGCTCACCCACCGCGAGCGCACCGAGCGGGCCGCCACCCAGCGCGAGCTGTCCGAGCGGCGCGTCCGCGAGGGCGTCCAGCTCCCGCCGCTGCCCGCGCCCGGCGTCTACGCCCGGCACAACGCGGTGGACGTCGCGGGCCTGCTGCCGGACGGCACCCCGTCCGAGCTGACGGTCAGCAAGACGCTGCGGGCCCGCGGCCAGGTCCGGGACGTCTCCGGCGAGGCCCTGTCGGACCTCAAGGAGCTGGAGCAGCGCGCGGCGGAGCGCCTCGGCCGTGAGGAGGCCTCGAAGTGAACCCGGTCAACTACCTCTACCTCGCGGCCCTGCTGTTCACCATCGGCGCCGCGGGAGTGCTGATCCGCAAGAACGCGGTCGTGCTGTTCATGTGCGTCGAGCTGATGCTCAACGCCTGCAACCTCGCCTTCGTCGCCTTCTCGCGGATGCACGGCAACCTCGACGGCCAGATCATCGCGTTCTTCACGATGGTCGTCGCCGCCGCGGAGGTCGTGGTGGGCCTCGCGATCATCGTGTCGCTCTTCCGCACCCGCCACTCGGCCTCGGTCGACGACGCCAGCCTGATGAAGCTGTAAGGGGCGTACACAGTGGACAATCTGATCGCGCTGCTCGTGGCGGCACCCCTGCTCGGAGCGGCGGTGCTGTTGTGCGGCGGGCGGCGCCTCGACAAGACCGGGCACTGGCTCGGCACCCTGCTCGCGGCGGTCTCCTTCGGCATCGGCGCGGCCCTGTTCGCCGACATGCTGGGCCGCCCGGCCGACGAGCGGACCATGCGGCAGTTCCTGTACAGCTGGATCCCGGTGGAGGGCTTCCAGGCCGACGTCGCGTTCCGGCTGGACCAGCTGTCGATGACGTTCGTCCTGCTCATCACCGGTGTGGGCACGCTCATCCACGTGTACTCGATCGGGTACATGGAGCACGACGAGCGCCGCCGCCGCTTCTTCGGCTACCTCAACCTGTTCCTCGCGGCGATGCTGCTGCTGGTCCTCGCCGACAACTACCTGCTGCTGTACGTCGGCTGGGAGGGCGTGGGCCTCGCCTCGTACCTGCTCATCGGCTTCTGGCAGCACAAGCCCAGCGCGGCGACCGCCGCGAAGAAGGCCTTCCTGGTCAACCGGGTCGGCGACATGGGCCTGTCGATCGCGATCATGCTGATGTTCACCACGTTCGGCACGTTCGCGTTCGGGCCGGTGTTCGCGTCCGCGGACAAGGCCTCCGAGGGCATGCTGACGGCGATCGGCCTGATGCTGCTGCTCGCCGCCTGCGGCAAGTCGGCCCAGGTGCCGCTGCAGTCCTGGCTCGGCGACGCGATGGAGGGCCCGACCCCGGTCTCGGCGCTCATCCACGCGGCGACGATGGTCACCGCCGGCGTCTACCTGATCGTCCGCTCCGCGGCGGTCTTCAACGGGGCGCCGGACGCACAGCTCGTCGTCACCATCGTCGGCGCGGTCACGCTGCTCTTCGGTGCGATCGTCGGTTGCGCGAAGGACGACATCAAGAAGGCCCTCGCCGGATCGACGATGTCGCAGATCGGATACATGATCCTCGCCGCCGGCCTCGGTCCGGTCGGCTACGTGTTCGCGATCATGCACCTGGTCACGCACGGCTTCTTCAAGGCGGGCCTCTTCCTCGGCGCCGGCTCCGTGATGCACGGCATGAACGACGAGGTCGACATGCGCAAGTACGGCGGCCTGCGCAAGTACATGCCGATCACGTACGTGACCTTCGGGCTCGGCTACCTCGCCATCATCGGCTTCCCCGGCCTGTCCGGCTTCTTCTCCAAGGACAAGATCATCGAGGCGGCCTTCGCGAAGGGCGGCACCGAGGGCTGGATCCTCGGCTCGGTGGCCCTGCTCGGCGCGGCCATCACCGCGTTCTACATGACCCGCGTCATGCTGATGACCTTCTTCGGGGAGAAGCGCTGGCAGCCGGCGCCCGACGCCGACGCCGTGCCGGGCGTCGAGCCCGGCGCCGAGCACCACGCCGGGGAGCTCCCGCACCCGCACGAGTCCCCGAAGTCCATGACCGTCCCGATGATCCTGCTGGCCTTCGGATCCGTCTTCGCCGGCGCGTTCTTCGTCATCGGCGACCGGTTCCTGAACTGGCTGGAGCCCGTCACCGGGTACGAGCACGGGCACCCGCCGGTCAGCGCCCTCACGGTGACCCTCGCGACGATGGCCTGCCTCGTCATCGGCGTTGCGATCGCCTGGGCGATGTACGGGCGCCGACCGGTGCCCGTGACCGCCCCGCGCGGCAGCCTGCTCACCCGGGCCGCCCGCCGGGACCTGCTCCAGGACGACTTCAACCACGTCGTGCTGGTGCGCGGCGGCGAGCACCTGACCCGCTCGCTCGTCTACGTCGACCACAGCCTGGTGGACGGCGTGGTCAACGGGACGGCCGCCTCGGTCGGCGGCCTGTCGGGCCGCCTGCGCAAGCTGCAGAACGGCTACGCCCGCAGCTACGCGGTCTCGATGTTCGGGGGCACGGCGATCCTCATCGCCGCGACCCTGCTGATGAGGGCGGTGTGAGCCATGTCTGAAGTGAGCACAGTCGTACCCCTGTTGACGGTGACGGCCGCGGTGCCCGCGGTCGGAGCGGTCCTCACGGCGGCCGTCCCGGCCGCCCGCCGGACCGCCGCCAAATGGCTCGCCCTGCTCTTCTCCCTGGCCACCCTGGCGCTGGCCGTGGTCGTCGCCGTCCGCTTCGACCCGCACGGCGACCGCTACCAGCTCACCGAGTCCCACGCCTGGATCGCCGACTTCGGCGTCCGCTACCAGCTCGGCGTCGACGGCATCGGGGTGGCGCTGATCGGGCTGACCGCCCTGCTGGTGCCGTTCGTCATCGCGGCCGGCTGGCACGACGCCGACCCGCTGGAGACGAGCTCCTCGCGCTGGCGGCCGACGCAGGGCTTCTTCGCCCTGATCCTGATGGTCGAGGCGATGGTGATCATCTCCTTCGCGGCCACCGACGTCTTCCTCTTCTACCTCTTCTTCGAGGCCATGCTCATCCCGATGTACTTCCTCATCGGCGGCTTCGGGGACCGGGCCCATGCGGGCTCGGACGAGAACGCGGCCGCGCAGCGGTCGTACGCGGCGGTCAAGTTCCTCCTCTACAACCTGGCCGGCGGCCTGATCATGCTGGCCGCGGTCATCGGGCTGTACGTGGTCGCCGGGAACTTCTCCCTCCAGGAGATCACCGCCGCCCGCGCCGCCGGCACCCTGGACATGTCCGCCAACACCGAGCGGCTCCTCTTCCTCGGCTTCTTCTTCGCCTTCGCCGTCAAGGCCCCGCTGTGGCCGCTGCACACCTGGCTGCCGAACGCGATGGGCGAGTCCACCGCCCCGGTCGCCGTGCTGATCACCGCGGTCGTCGACAAGGTCGGCACCTTCGCGATGCTCCGCTTCTGCCTCGGCCTGTTCCCCGAGGCCAGCAAGTGGGCCACCCCGGTGATCCTCGTCCTCGCCCTGATCAGCATCGTCTACGGCGCGCTGCTCGCCGTCGGGCAGCGCGACATCAAGCGGCTGGTGGCGTACGCGTCGATCTCGCACTTCGGCTTCATCATCCTGGGCATCTTCGCGATGACCTCCCAGGGGCAGTCGGGCGCGACGCTGTACATGGTCAACCACGGCCTCTCCACCGCCGCCCTGATGCTCGTCGCCGGGTTCCTGATCTCCCGGCGCGGCTCGCGGCTCATCGCCGACTACGGCGGTGTGCAGAAGGTCGCCCCGGTCCTGGCCGGCACCTTCCTCATCGGCGGCCTCGCCACCCTGTCGCTGCCCGGGCTCGCCCCGTTCGTCAGCGAATTCCTGGTCTTGGTCGGCACGTACGCCCGGTACCCGGCCGTCGGCATCATCGCCACCCTCGGCATCGTGCTGGCCGCCCTGTACACGCTGGTCCTCTACCAGCGCACCATGACCGGCCCGGTCCGGGACGAGGTCCGCTCCATGCCGGACCTGCGCGCCCGCGAACTCCTCGTCGTCGCCCCGCTGATCGCGCTGCTGATCGGGCTGGGCGTCTACCCGAAGCCGCTCACCGAGATCGTCAACCCGGCGGTGGAGCACACCATGGCAGACGTCCAGCAGACCGACCCGAAGCCCACTGTTCCCCTGCAGAGCGCGGCTGTCGAGGCCAAGAACGGGGAGGCGGCGAAGTGAGCACCGTGACTTCGGCCCACGGCCTGTGGGCGGTCGCCGCGCAGGCCCCGATCGACAGGATCCCGGCCCCGCACATCGAGTACGCCCAGCTCGCGCCCACGCTGATCGTGGTGGGCGTGGCCGTCGTCGGCGTCCTCGTCGAGGCCTTCGTACCGCGCACCGCCCGCTACCACGTCCAGGTGTTCCTCGCCGTCGCCGCCCTGGCCTCCGCGTTCGCGGCGGTCGTCGGCCTCGCGGCCACCGGGTACGCGGGCGACAAGGCGCACGTCGCGGCCATGGGCGCCATCGCCGTGGACGGGCCCGCCCTGTTCCTGCAGGGCACCATCCTGCTGGCCTCGATCGTCGCCCTGTTCACCTTCGCCGAACGGCACCTGGACCCGGCGGCGCACGGCAAGCGGGTGGACTCCTTCGCCGCCCAGGCGGCGTCCGTACCCGGCAGCGACAGCGAGAAGGCCGCCGTCAAGGCCGGCTTCACCACCACCGAGGTCTTCCCGCTGGCCCTGTTTGCGATCGCCGGAATGCTGATCTTCCCGGCGGCGAACGACCTGCTGACACTGTTCGTCGCCCTGGAGGTCTTCTCCCTCCCGCTGTACCTGCTGTGCGCCGTCGCCCGCCGCCACCGGCTGGTGTCGCAGGAGGCCGCGGTCAAGTACTTCCTGCTCGGCGCCTTCTCGTCGGCGTTCCTCCTCTTCGGCATCGCACTGCTCTACGGCTACGCGGGCTCCGTCTCGTACGCGGTCATCGCGGACGTCGTGGACGGCACCGTCACGAAGATCGACCCGGCGCTCGCCGACACCATGGGCAACGACGTGCTGCTGCTGATCGGCGGGGCGCTCGTGCTGATGGGCCTGCTGTTCAAGGTCGGCGCTGTCCCCTTCCACATGTGGACCCCGGACGTCTACCAGGGCGCCCCGACGCCGGTGACCGGCTTCATGGCGGCGGCGACGAAGGTGGCTGCGTTCGGCGCGCTGCTGCGCCTGCTGTACGTGGTCCTGCCGGGCCTGCGGTGGGACTGGCGGCCGGTGATGTGGGGCGTGGCGATCGTGACGATGCTGGCCGGCGCGGTGATCGCGGTGACCCAGACCGACGTCAAGCGCCTGCTGGCCTACTCCTCGATCGCGCACGCGGGCTTCATCCTCGCCGGTGTGATCGCCACGTCGGCGCAGGGCGTCCAGTCGGTGCTGTTCTACCTCCTGGCGTACTCCTTCGTGACGATCGGCGCGTTCGCGGTGATCACCCTCGTCCGGGACGCGGGCGGTGAGGCGACGCACCTGTCCAAGTGGGCGGGTCTCGGACGCCGTTCGCCGCTGACCGCGGCCGTGTTCGCGGTGTTCCTGCTGGCCTTCGCGGGCATCCCGCTCACCTCCGGCTTCTCCGGGAAGTTCGCCGTGTTCACGGCGGCGGCGGAGGGCGGGGCCGGCGCGCTGGTCGTGGTCGGTGTCATCTCGTCCGCGATCGCCGCGTTCTTCTACATCCGGGTGATCGTGCTGATGTTCTTCAGCGAGCCGAAGGCGGACGGGCCGACGGTGGCCGTGCCGTCGCCGCTGACGATGACGACCATCGCGGTCGGCGTCGCCGTCACCCTGGTCCTGGGCGTGGCGCCGCAGTACTTCCTGGACCTGGCGGGGCAGGCGAGCACCTTCGTGCGCTGACCGATTGTCGGGTGGATGTGCCGGGGCCCGGCTCCCCTGGGGGGAGCCGGGCCCCGGTGCGTGTCAGGTGCTATTCAGCGCCGCGACGCTTCGAGGTGATCTCGCTGAGGTCAAGGTCGATGGGGAACGGGACGGCCACCTTCAGTCGGTCGTGGAAGATGCCCGCAGTTCCGTAACTTCCCGTCGACGGGTCCAGTTCGTAGACGTAGACCACGGCGCGACCGTCCTTGTTCTCCACCCGCCAGAAGTGGGTGATGCCGGCGCCTGCGTACTTGACCGGCTTGACGCCACGGTCTCGGCCGGAGGACTCGGGGGAGACGACCTCGATGGCCAGGCAGACGGACTCCGCAGGGAGCCGAGTCTGGTTCAGATCGCCGATCGCGCTCTCGTCCACGACGATGACGTCGGGTTCGGGACGGTTGTGACGGTCGATGTCGATCGTGAACTCGCGGAAGACTTCCAGGCCCGGTGGCTGCTGATCCTGCAACTGCCAGGTGAAGAAGCTGACCGCGCGCATGTGGAATCGAGTCTGCGGACTCACGAAGACGAGGCTCCCGTCGATCAGCTCCGTGTGCCGAGGCAGGTTGGGAAGCCGGTCGAGGTCGTCGGCCGTCCAGCCGCCCTCGGGCGGGACGGGCCAGCGGTACGTCGGCTCGAAGTCCTCGGGGTCGACGCTCATAGGTAGTGCTCCCATGCGACGGAGTCTCGCCAGTCCGTCCAGCGTATCGCCGGGGAACGGCGTGGGACCGCCCGCACGTGTGAGCGGGCGGCCGCGTGTTGACCATGTGCCGCTGTCATGGGTGGGCGGCATATGCGCGGACGTCGCCGTCCGGCGGGATCCGTCCCCTGCGGGCTCGGCGGGGCGGCGGGGTGAGCCGCCGCCCCGCCGCAGCCGTGCGGGGCCGTGGAGACGGGCTAGCGGGAGGCCACCACGCGGCCCGTGACCTCGCCGAGGCCCACGCGGGTGCCCTCGGGGCCCGGGGCCCAGGCGGTGAGGGTGACGGTGTCCCCGTCCTCCAGGAAGGTGCGCTTGCCTTCGGCCAGCTCGATGGCGTCGCGGCCGTTCCACGTCAGCTCCAGCAGGGAGCCGCGCTGGGCGACCTCGGGGCCGCTGACCGTGCCCGAGCCGTACACGTCGCCGGTGCGCAGGGAGGCGCCGTTGACCGTCATGTGGGCGAGCTGCTGGGCCGCGGTCCAGTACATGGTCGCGAACGGCGGCTGCGCGACCTCCTGCCCGTTGATGGAGACGGTGATGTGCAGGTCGAAGCCGCCGGGCCGGTCGGCGTCGGCGTCGTCCAGGTAGGGCAGCAGCGGGAAGTCGCGGGCCGGCGGGGCGACGCGGGCCGCGTCGAGGGCCTCCAGCGGGGTCACCCAGGCGGAGACGGAGGTGGCGAAGGACTTGCCGAGGAAGGGGCCCAGCGGCACGTACTCCCAGGCCTGGATGTCGCGCGCGGACCAGTCGTTGAGGAGGAACAGGCCGAAGACGTGGTCCTCGAAGTCGCCGAGTGCGACGGGGGTGCCCAGCTCGGAGGGGGTGCCGACGACGAAGCCGACCTCGGCCTCGATGTCGAGCTTGACCGACGGGCCGAAGACCGGGGCCGCGTCGGCGGGGGTCTTGCGCTGGCCGGAGGGGCGGACGACGTCGGTGCCGGAGACGACGAGGGTGCCCGAGCGGCCGTGGTAACCGATCGGCAGGTGCTTCCAGTTGGGGGTGAGCGGTTCGCCGTCGGGGCGGAACATCCGGCCCACGTTGGTGGCGTGGTGCTCGCTGGCGTAGAAGTCGACGTAGTCGGCGACCTCGTACGGCAGGTGCATGGTGACCGCGTCGAGGGGCAGCAGGTGGGCCTCGACCGTCTCGCGGTGGCCGGGGTCGGTGACCCAGGCGGTCAGCGCGCGGCGCACGTCGCGCCAGGCGGTGCGGCCCGCGGCCAGCAGGGGGTTCAGCGAGGGCTGCCCGAGCAGGCCGGCGTACGGGGAGCCGAGCGCGTCCGCGGCCGCCCCCGCGTCGAGCACGTGCCCGCCGATGCGCACGCCGATCCGGCGGCGGGAGTCGCCGGCGGTGGAGAAGACGCCGTACGGGAGGTTGTGCGGCCCGAACGGGTCGCCCTCGGGGACATCGAGGGGGCTCTGCTGGGGCATGGGGTACTGCCTCGCTTTCGATGCGGTCCGGGGGGTGTCCCGGGGGCTGGTTGACACGTTACGTGGCTGCCGGGGCCTGCGGGAGGCGGGATTCGGGCGCTATTTGTAGGACTTGTCCACTGGGGTCCGTATCCTTGCGCAGTGACTTCCGCCCCGCCTTCGGCCCCCCCTTTCTCTCTGATCGCCACTGACCTGGACGGGACCCTGCTGCGCGCCGGAGACACCGTCTCCGGCCGCTCGTACGCCGCGCTCGCGACGGCGCGCGCCGCGGGCGCCCAGCACATCATCGTCACCGGGCGCCCCGTTCCGCAGGTGCGCCATGTCCTCGAAAGCCTTGGGTATACGGGGCTCGCGGTGTGCGGACAGGGCGCGCAGGTGTACGACGCGGCGCGCGGGTATCTGCTGCACGCCGTCGAAATGGAACGGGAGCTGGCGGAGGAGGCGCTCGGCAAGATCGAGGCCGAGATCGGGGAGGTCTGGGCGGCGGTCGACCAGGAGGGGGTGGACGCCGCGATGCTGATAGGGCCCGGCTACCGGATGCCGCACCCCCACCTGCCGACGGTGCGGGTGCGGCAGCGCGCCGACCTGTGGGCCGCACCCATCAACAAGGTGCTGCTCCAGCACCCGGAGCTCGACGACGACGAGCTCACGGAGGTGGCGCGGGGGGTCGTCGGCCACATGGTCAACGTGACCATGGCGGGGGAGCACACGGTGGAACTCCAGCCGCTCGGGGTGGACAAGGCGAGCGGGCTGGCACTGGCGGCCGAGGTGCTGGGGGTCGGGGGTTCGCGCACCATCGCCTTCGGGGACATGCCGAACGACATCCCGATGTTCGCCTGGGCGGCGCACGGGGTCGCCATGGCGGACTCCCACCGCGAACTGGTCGCCGTCGCGGACGAGGTGACGCTGTCGAACGAGGACGACGGCATCGCGGTGGTCCTGGAGCGGCTCTTCGGCTGACCCGGCCGGCGCTGACGCGGTGCTGACGCGGTGCGGATCCGGCGCGCTCCGGCGCGGGTCCGGTGCGTCGGCACGGGCGGGTGCGGGTGCGGGTGCGGGTGCGGGGGCGGCACGGTCAGCCCGCGGTGCGCGGCAGGCGGCGCTCCCACGTGCGGTGGAAGACGACCTCCTCCCCCTCCCGGCACACCAGCTCGTCGGAGGTGAGGAACGCGGCGCCGTCGCAGCCGATCTCCGAGCGGGTCTCGATCCGCACGTCCCAGAGCGGCTCGGGCCGGTGCAGCCGGATCCGCCAGGCGGAGCGGGTCCGGGCCGACAGGGTGTCCCCGTCCCGGATCTCGTACACCTCGCCCGCCTCCTCGGTGGACTCCAGCCCGTCCGGGTACACCCGGGTCCCGCCGTACCGCGGGTCCACCTCCAGCCGCCACGTCCCGCGCGCGACGTCCCGTACGACCATCCGCTCCGGCCGCGGCTCGTCCAGCGTGGCCGGGACGGCCACCCCGAGCGGCGGCGCCTGTTCGGGCGGCCCGAAGGCGACGGCGCCGTCCGTGGCGGGGGAGGGGAAGCGCACCGGGAGGACGAGGGCGCTGCCGGCCGGGTCCAGCGTCCAGCCGGCCTCCGAGCCGGCCCGCGGCCAGATCCACGGCCAGTACGCCGAGGACAGGGCGAGGCGGATGCGGTGGCCCGGCGCGAAGGCGTGCCCGATGCCGTTCAGCTCGACCACCACGTCCTCGTACGCGCCCACCGGCCACGGCACCGCCCGGTCCCGGCCCAGCCGCGCCGACAGGTTCAGCGCGCCCCGGGTGACCAGCGTGGAGGAGCCGTCCGGCGCGACGTCGCAGAGGCGGGCGGCGACCTGCCCGTACGGGACGTCCATCCGCAGCCGCAGGGTGGCCCGGGGGCGGCCCAGGATCTCCAGGGGCGTCCCGCCCGCCACCGGGAACTCGAAGCAGGCGGATTTCGCGTCTTCCTCCCGCTGGTCCGGCGGGAGGTCGGCGTCGTTGCCGTACGGGCGGAACCGCCCCGCGTCCAGGCCCGTGTGCTGCGGCGAGGCCACGGCCACCGGCGCGCCCTGCAGCCCGTACGTGACGGGGGTGACGGCGGGGGAGGGCCAGGCCGGGTCGCCGGCCCAGCGGCCGGGCAGCACCTCGTACGTGGTCGCCGGCGGGTGGGAGGCGGAGATCCAGGACCGCAGCAGGGGCTCGTCCATCACCCCGTTGGCGGAGCCCCTCAGCCAGTGGTCCCACCAGCGCAGGGTCTCCTGGAGGAAGCCGATGGCCGGGCCCGGCGGCAGCCCGCGGTCGGGGTACTGGTGCGACCAGGGGCCGATCAGGCCGCGCACCCGGTCGGCCGGCAGGTGGGAGACCAGCCGCAGCACGGTGTCCCGGTACGGGTCGTGCCAGCCGCCCACCGCGAGGACGGCCGCGCGCACGGCCCCGTAGTCCTCGCAGACGCTGCCGTGCATCCAGTGGGCGTCGCGCGTCTGGTGCGCCAGCCAGCCGTGGACGGGCGGTTCGACCGACTCCAGCCGGGCCAGCCACTGCTCGCGCCAGCCGTCGCCGGCGTACTGCGGGTCCGGCGGGCGGGCGGCGAAGGCCAGCAGGGTCGCGGACGCCGCGTGCAGGTCCGCGGCGAGGACCGAGCCGCCCGCGTAGTGCGCGTCGTTGTCGAAGCGGTCGTCCGTCGAGCAGACGGTGACGACGGCCTTGAGGGCCTCCGGGGCGAGCGCCGCGACCTGGAGGGAGTTGGTGCCGCCCCACCCGATCCCGAACATCCCCACCGACCCCGTGCACCACGGCTGCGCCGCCAGCCACTCCACCACCGCGACCCCGTCGGCCAGTTCCCGGTCGGCGTAGGCCTCGCCCGGGCTGCCGCCGCTGCAGCCGTGGCCGCGTACGTCCACCCGCACCGAGGCGTAGCCGTGGCCCGCGTACCAGGGGTGGCGCTGCCCGTCCCGCGGGGCCGTCCAGTCCGTCAGCCGGTACGGCAGGTACTCCAGCAGGGCCGGGACGGGCCCGGCGGTGAGCGGGCGCCAGATCCGCGCGTACAGCTCCACGCCGTCGGGCATCGGGATGCGGACGTCCTCGTGCGCCGTCTCGTGGGGGAAGGCGGTGCGGATGTTCACGTCCATGGGGCCGCCCGCCTCCTCGGTGGACCGGCGGCGGCCGGGGCGGGCCGCGCGGGCGTCAGCCGTCCGACGGCCGCCATACGGGTGGCCGCGGCGCCGTCCGCGGCGACCGGCTCCGCCGGGTCCTCCCTCTCGGTCACAGTTCTGGACAAGACGTGCTCTCCGGTTGTCTCGACTCATCACGAACATACCGGGGTATTCGGGGCAGCGCGTCGGCGGCGGCATGACGGGTGCTCGCGGTGATCGAAATCGGACCGGATAGGCTGGCTTGAGAGAAGGCAGCGACACATCGACAATCCAGGTGATCGTCAGCGTGATCGTCAGCAGACAGGAGTACCCCTCGTGACCGTCGTCGGGCCGTTCGGACTGAGCGTGCGGGACCAGGCTCTTGAGACCGATGTCCAGGCCGGACTGGCCGCCGTCGAGGCGGGTCTGCTGGAGGCCACCAAGAGCGAGGTCCCCTTCATCACCGATGCCGCGCAGCACCTGGTCAAAGCCGGCGGCAAGCGGTTCCGTCCGCTGCTGGTCATGCTCGCCTCCCGCTTCGGCGACCCCTACGCGCCCGGCATCGTGCCCTCCGCGGTGGTCGTGGAGCTCACCCATCTGGCGACGCTCTACCACGACGACGTCATGGACGAGGCGGACGTGCGCCGCGGCGTGGCCAGCGCCAACGCCCGCTGGGGCAACTCGGTGGCCGTCCTGACGGGTGACTTCCTGTTCGCCCGCGCCTCGCACATCCTGGCGGACCTCGGCCCCGAGGCCGTGCGCATCCAGGCCGAGGCCTTCGAGCGGCTGGTGACGGGTCAGATCCTGGAGACCGCCGGCCCGCGCGACGGCCGCGACCCGGTCGCCCACTACCTCGACGTCATCGCCGGCAAGACCGGCTCGCTGATCGCGGTCTCCGGCCGGTTCGGCGCCCTGATGTCCGGCGCCGACGAGTCCGTCGTCGACATCCTCACCCAGTACGGCGAACGCCTCGGCACCGCCTTCCAGCTCGCCGACGACGTCCTCGACATCGCCTCCGACTCGCACGAGTCCGGCAAGACCCCGGGGACCGACCTGCGCGAGGGCATCCCGACGCTGCCCGTGCTGCGGCTGCGCGAGATGGCGGCGGCCGGCGGCGACCCCGCCGACCTGGAGCTCGTACGCCTCCTGGACGGCGACCTGAGCGACGACGCCCGGCACGCCGAGGTCCTCGCCCGGCTGCGGGTGCACCCCGCGCTGGAGCAGGCCCGCCGGGACACCGTCCGCTACGCGCAGGACGCCCGCGCCATGCTCGCGCCGCTGCCGGACTGCGCCGCCAAGGCCGCGCTGGAGGAGCTGTGCGACGCGGTGGTGCACCGCGCCGGCTAGCCGCCGCCGCCCGGATGGCACCGGGTACGACCGAGGTCACATGCAGGGCCCCGCATCCCCTACGGGCAGAGGATGCGGGGCCCCGGTCATGTCATCCCCTGGGCGTACACGGAGTTGAGTCCGCGGAGTGACGCCCCGACCCCCTCCTCTTTGGTCAGATGGAGATACATCCCCACCAGATCGGGTGAGAGTGGCGGCGCGGGGTGGACACGTACAGGCATGGAAGAAGGCCGCCGCCGTACACAAAGAGGTAGGGCAGACATGGCAACGAACGCAAAGTCCCGCAAGGCCGCCCGGTACGCCGTACCGGTCGCCGTGGCGGGTGTGGCCGCGGCGACGGTGGCGATGGTCCCGGCCTTCGCCAACGCGGGCAGCCCGGACCTGCCGAAGGTGACGGCCCAGCAGCTGATCGAGAAGGTCGCCGCCTCGGACGTGGAGCAGTTCTCCGGCAGCGCCAAGATCAGCACCGACCTGGGGCTGCCGTCCTTCGCGGGCGGCCTCCTGGGCGCGGCGGGCGGCGGCGGTGGTGGTGTCGCCGGAGGGTCGGCCGACCCGCAGGAGAAGCTCGCCCGGCTGGCGAGCGGCAGCCACACGCTGCGGGTCGCGGCCGACGGGCCGGACCGCCAGAAGGTCACGTTCGTGGACGGCAAGGACGAGTACAGCCTGATCCACAACGGCGCGGACGTCTGGGGCTACGACAGCAAGGCCAACGAGGTCTGGCACGAGAAGGACGCCGAGGCGGGCAAGGCCGCCGGCAAGGACCACAAGAAGACCGCCGACCGGCTCGGGGCCTCCCCGCAGGAGCTGGCCCAGGAGGTCCTCAAGGCCGCCGGCCCGACCACGGACATCAGCGTCGGCGACAACGCCCAGGTGGCCGGCCGGGACGCGTACCAGCTGGTGCTCAAGCCCAAGCAGAGCGGTTCCACGGTCGGCTCCGTCAAGATCGCCGTGGACGCGAAGAACGGCGTGCCGCTGCGCGTGCAGCTGCTCGCGGCCGAGGGCGGCAAGCCGATCGTCGACGCCGGCTTCACGAAGGTGGACTTCGCCCGGCCCGCCGCCGACACCTTCGCCTTCACCCCGCCCAAGGGCGCCAAGGTGACCGAGGGCAAGGCGGGCGGCCCCGAGGGCGGCCCGGGCCACGGCAAGGACTTCAAGGGCCTGGAGGCCTTCCCCGGCCTGGGCGCCATCACCGGCGGCATGGACGGCAAGGGCGGCAAGGACGGCAACGGGGACATGAAGGTCCTCGGCGAGGGCTGGGGGACCATCGCCCGGATCGACACGGGCGCGGGCCGCAGCCTGAAGGAGCTGGAGAACGACAAGAACACCCCGAAGGAGGCCAAGCAGTTCCTCAACTCCCTCGGGGACAAGGTCTCCGGAGGGTTCGGCGAGGGCCGGATCTTCAAGACCCGCCTGGTCAACGCGCTGATCACGGACGACGGCAAGGTGTACGTCGGCGCGGTCACCAAGGACGCGCTGGTGCAGGCCGCCACCGCCAACAAGTAGCCGCCGCACAGCCAGGGGTGGGCGGGGACTGTGTCCCTGCCCACCCTTCGGCCGTTCCGGCCGTGTGTACAGCAGCCCCGCTGTACCGTGGGGAGCATGTCGAGACACGTCACCATCCGCCTGGACGAGGAGTTCCACGAGCGTCTCAAGGCGCGTGCGGCGGCACAGGGGACGACGGTCACCGCGCTGATCACCGAGGTGACGGAGCGCGAGCTCGACGAGGACCGGAAGAACTTCCTCTCCGGGATAGAGGAGTTCGCCGTTCACTGGGGCTACTTCCAGGAACGGTTCGGCAATTGAAGATCACCATGGAGTGGGCCTGGACCGCCCTGGCCCACCATCTCCCGTCCGATCCCGCCGTGTGGGATCCCTCCGGGGTGGCCGCCGCGGTCGCCCGGCACCAGAACGACCTCGTCATGGTGCCCGAACAGCCCGCCCCGGACACCGCGTGGCGGGCCGCCGCGTTCCTGCACACCCTCGCCGTGTGCCCGGCGCTGGAATCGCCGATGAACGAGTTCTACGCGGCCGCCGCCACCCGCTCCTACCTGCGGGTGGCGGGGGCCGAACAGCTTCCCTCGCCCGAGCAGCTCGGCGACCTGGTGGAGGCCGCGAAGCTGGGCCGGGCCGACATCGGCGCCGTGGCCGAGGAGCTGCGCGCCCTCATCAGGGAGCCGCTGGACGCTTCGCTCCAGGGTCCTTCCGAGGGCGCGTAGCGCCGGGCGGCGGTCGGGTCAGAAGGTGATCCGCCAGCTGTTGACGTAGCCGACGTCCTGCGCGGCGATGTCCTTGACCTGGAGCTTCCAGACGCCGTTGGCCGCCTCGCTCGACGCGTTGACCGTGTATGTCTGGACGAGGTTGTCGGCGCTGCCGCCGCTGCGGTTGTGCAGGTTGTAGACGGTGCCGTCCGGGGCGACCAGGTCGACCACCAGGTCACCGCGGTAGGTGTGGACGATGTTCACGTCGACCTTGGTGGTGGCCGGGGCGTTGCCCGCCACTCCGGAGACCGTGATCGGCGAGTTCACCGCGGCGCCGGGGGAGTCCGGGATGTTCACGTCGGCCGTGTTCTCGAAGGACGGGCCGGGCGGGACCGGGGTGCCCGCCCCCAGGTTCCAGACGGCGTAGGCGACGGCGTCCGCGTTGCGGTCCAGTGCGGTGTCGCTGATGTTCGACGTGGTGTCGCAGGAGGAGTGGTAGCAGCGGTCGAAGGACTGGCCGGCCGTGCCGCCCCACTTCTGCGCCTGGGCCGAGGTCTTGGTGTTGCTGGCGCCGGTGAACAGGCCGCCGACCGCGATGCCCGCGTTCTTGAAGGAGGCGTGGTCGGAGCGCCCGTCGCCCTCGGTCTCTATCTCGGTCGGAACGCCGATGCCCGAGAAGTAGGTCTTGAAGGTCTGCTCGATGGCCGGGTCGTCGTCGTAGACGAAGTAGCCCGGGTTCGGCGAGCCGATCATGTCGAAGTTCAGGTAGCCGGAGATCTTCGCCTTCTCCGCGCTCGGCAGGCTGTTCACGTAGTACCGCGACCCGATCAGGCCGAGCTCCTCCGCGCCCCACCAGCCGAACCGCAGGTGCTTGGTGGGCTGGAGCTGCGCGCGCGAGACGGCCAGCGCGGTCTCCAGGACGGCGGCCGAGCCCGACCCGTTGTCGTTGATGCCGGGGCCGGAGGTCACCGAGTCGAGGTGCGAGCCGGCCATCAGCACCGAGTTCGGGTCGCCGCCCGGCCAGTCGGCGATCAGGTTGTAGCCGGTGGCGCCGCCGGAGGTGAACGTCTGGAGGGTGGTGGTGAACCCGGCCGCGTCCAGCTTGCCCTTCACGTAGTCGATCGAGGCCTTGTAGCCGGCCCTGCCGTGGGCGCGGTTGCCGCCGTTGGCGGCGGCGATGGACTGGAACTGCGTCAGGTGCGCCTTGACGTTGGCCAGCGGGATGTCGGGCGGGGTGGGGGCCGCGGTCGCCGCCGTGGGCGAGGCCAGTGCGGCGGGGGCGGTGGAGGCGAGGAGGCCGGCGACCGCGAGCGCGGTCACGGCAGCAAGGCGCCGAGGGACGAACAGGCTCATGTGGGGGCTCCGGGGATTCCGTTGGGGATTGAACGGAACGTGCGGGGATAGAGCAGGTGAGCGGTCGTGCGTCAGTGCGCCTGATGTTCAGCGAGAATATGACTGTCAGTCAAGACCGTGTTTCGGTCAGGGTCGTTCGGAAAACGGACGATCCCCGGCACGGTGGTTCCGTGCCGGGGATCGTGGGGGTATTGGGGCCTCGCGGGGGCGCCGTACGGGGTGTGCCGGGCGGCCTGCGCGCGCGTGCCGGGCGGGACTTACGTGCGCGTGCCGGGCGGGCCTGCGTACGCGTGCCGGGCGGGACTTACGTGCGCTCGGGTTCCGGAGCGGCCGCCGGGGCCGGGGCGCTCGCCCGGGCCGCGGTCCCGGCCGCCTCCAGCCGGGCCCGGGAGCGGCGGGCCGCACGCAGCGCGTCCCAGGTCAGCAGTGCCAGGGCGGCCCAGACCAGGGAGAAGCCGGCCCAGCGCTCGACCGGCATGGCCTCGTGGAAGTACACGACGCCGAGCGCGAACTGGAAGACCGGGGCCAGGTACTGCAGCAGCCCGAGCGTGGACAGCGGGACCCGGATCGCGGCCGCCCCGAAGAAGACGAGCGGGATCGCGGTGACCAGGCCGGTCGAGGCGAGCAGCGCCGAGTGCCCGAGGCCCTCGCTGCCGAAGGCGGACCGGCCCTGGGCGCCCAGCCACAGCAGGTAGCCGAGGGCGGGCAGGAAGAGCAGGGCCGTCTCGGCGGCCAGCGACTCCACGCCGCCCATGCCCAGCTTCTTCTTGATCAGCCCGTAGGTGGCGAAGGAGAAGGCCAGGACCAGCGAGATCCACGGCGGCCGCCCGTACCCGATCGCGAGCACCAGCACGGCGGCGAAGCCGATGCCGACCGCCGCCCACTGGGCGCGGCGCAGCCGCTCGCCGAGGAGCAGGACGCCGATGGCGATGGTGACCAGGGGGTTGATGAAGTAGCCGAGGCTGGACTCGACGACCGCGCCGTTGTTGACGGCCCAGATGTACAGGCCCCAGTTCACGGAGATCACCGTGGCGGCCAGGGCGGTCATGCCGAGCTTGCGGGGCTCCCTCAGCAGCTCCCGTATCCAGCCCCAGCGGCGCATGACCAGCAGCAGTACGCCGACGACGCCCAGCGACCACACCATGCGGTGGGCGAGGATCTCGACGGCCCCGGCGGGCTTGAGGAGCGGCCAGAAGAGGGGGACCAGCCCCCACATCCCGTAGGCACCGAATCCGTAGAGCAGTCCTGCGCGCTGCTCGTTCTCCGCCTCCACGCGGGCCTCCCGTCACATTCCGGCCAACCTCACCCAAGAACCTAGCGCCGCAGGCCCTCGATGTCATGTGCATAAGCAGGAGATACTGATGACACTGTCGATGTCTTGTGGGGCCGGGGCCGGGCGGACTCACGCAGGTCGCACCCGGCCCGTGCGGGCGTTACGGCCTCAGGCCAGGGCGGCGGCGATGGCCTCGGCGACCGGCGTGGTGGGGCGGCCGATCAGCCGGGACAGGTCGCCGCCGGTGTGGCCCAGGCTGCCGCGCGAGATCGCCGCGTCCACGTCGACGAGCAGGGCGGCGAAGCCCTCGGGGAGCCCCGCGCCGATCAGGGCGGACAGGTGGGCGTCGGCCGGGAGCTCGGTGTACGCGATCTCCTTGCCGGACTGCGCCGCGACCTCGGCCGCGTACTCGGCCATGCTCCAGGCGGTGTCGCCGGAGAGCTCGTAGACCCGGTTCAGGTGCCCCTCGCCGGTCAGGACGGCCGCGGCCGCGGCGGCGTAGTCGGCCCGGGCGGCCGAGGCGATCCGGCCCTCGCCGGCGCTGCCCGTGACGGCTCCGTGCGCCAGGACGCCGGCCAGCTGGGCGGTGTAGTTCTCGTGGTACCAGCCGTTGCGCAGGAAGGTGTAGGGCAGGCCGGAGTCCAGCACGGCCCGCTCGGTGACCTTGTGCTCGGCGGCCAGCTCGAAGTCGGCCTCGGGGCCGCCGAGGATCCCGGTGTAGGCGAGCTGGGCGACGCCGGCGGCCTTGGCGGCCCCGATCACCGCGGTGTGCTGCGGCACCCGGCGGCCGACGGCGTTGCCGGAGATCAGCAGGACCCGGTCGCCGGCGCGGAAGGCGTCCGCCAGGGTCTCGGGGGCGTCGTAGTCGGCGATGCGCACCTCGACGCCGCGCTCGGCCAGGTCCGCGGCCTTGGCCTTGTCGCGGACGGCGACGGCGATGTCCGCGGCCGGGACCCGGGTCAGCAGTTCCTCGACGACGAGGCGGCCGAGGGCTCCGGTGGCTCCGGTGACGACGATGCTCATGATGCTCTCCCTGGGGCGGGTGTGGTGCATGGGGTGTGTGCCGTGTTGTCCGGCTGTGACACCACCGTAGGGAAAGCGCTAACCAGTCGTAAGTACCCACTTCAAAGTAAGGTACTGGTATGGCAGTAAGTGACACGGGCGGGAAGCGGCCCGCCATGAGCGTGAAGGCTCCGATGTGCCCCTCCCGCGGGGTCCTGGAGCACGTCACCAGCCGCTGGGGCGTGCTGGTGCTCGCCGCACTCGTGGAGCGCTCGTACCGCTTCAGCGAGCTGCGCCGCGAGGTCGGCGGGGTCAGCGAGAAGATGCTCGCCCAGACCCTCCAGACGCTGGAGCGCGACGGCTTCCTGCTGCGCGACGCCAAGCCGGTCATCCCGCCGCGCGTGGACTACTCCCTCACCGAGCTGGGGCGCGAGGCCGCCGAGCAGGTGTGGGCCCTGGCGCGCTGGACCGAGCGGCGCACCCCCGACGTGCAGGCGGCGCGGTCCGCGTACGACGAGGCCCGGAACCGTTCCTAATCAGTGAGCAGGAGTGAGTCTTGGACCCATTCCTGCTCTCTGCGGACATCCCGAACGGTTTTGGGTGTCCTGGTCGCCCGCGTA
>NZ_JBIVXV010000025.1:0-112501 GCF_044769385.1 Streptomyces sp. NPDC090445
CGCGGCGGTCAGTCCGCCGCCATCCGCGTACCTCATGACGAGGATGTAGCACCGCCAACGCCCGCTGTCACCCCACCCTTTCAACCTCAGCGTCATCCCACGCAGAAGCCCCGCCAGGGCGCACCTGGCGGGGCTTCAGATATGCAGTTGTGAAGCCTCCAAGCCTCCCGTCAGATGTCTGTTACTGGGCTTGCAAACGGCGGACGTCCATCTGCTCACCCCATCCGCGCTCCAGGCACACGCGGACCAACTCGATCCGAACCTCCCCCAATGATCGAGCCATGTCGTGAGCGCTGACCGTCGCCTGCTTGTCTGCACCGTGGGCATTAGCCGAAACGCTCATGGCGCCATCGCCCTGACCAACCAGATCGATCCAGAACGGACCATCGAAGAGCCTTACTCTCCTGCGCCTTCCCTCCGAGTGGCGGACGAAAGAAACCGCGTCGAGTAGTTCCACAAGGAATGCGACTGGCATGTCGTTCCAGTGGAAGACTCCGAGTCAGAGTTCTTTACGGGGAAGCAGGGCGCCAATCCGCTCCATTTCATGGGCGCTCGGCGCGCTCCGACAATTCCACGGACCACTCGCCGCCACCTCGATCTCGCCGACCGCGGCCGTAACCGCCTCGACATCCACATCGTCGATCCCGGCGAACATTAGCGAGTCCCAAAGCGATGCATCAGTTGCACGACGAGCGCCATCACTGTCCACGGCCGACCGCAGCAGCCACCGGCAGGTATCTGAGGGAACATCGATTCTGAGCTTTCCAGAACTCCTCACTCATCGACGTGGCCGGTACATCTGTGTTGCCGCAACGCCACCGCTGCCGGCATAACACAGGAGCCCCACCGAGTGCGACTCGGTGGGGCTCCTTTTTCCGGCTCTGCTAGAGGGTAATAAATCCGATCAGGCTACCTGGCGAGCCAAGCCAGCGTGTCCTCATTTTCAGCGGCTGACCGGTAGGGCTTCCCGAGGTTCAGGCGGGCAACATCCCGGAGAGACTGAACACGATGAGGGTTTCGGAGGGCAGCAGTCCCGATACTGTCCTGCCACACCGTGCCTTGCACGAAGGCAGATCCGTCGAGAGTAGACATGACGAACGCGGGACAGCCGTATGGGCTCCCTGTGATGCCGGCCGCACAGCCTGCACCCATGATGTCCCAGTCATCCATAAGTTCGACAAGTCCCCAGACTCCCTCAACATCCGTATCGTCAACCGCATCGGGGTTCGGCACGCTGATGGAGAGCAGAAACTGACGGTCGACGGAGAACAATCCGAATGCTGTTGCCAATTCGAACCAGTCGGCGTTTGCCTTGGTAACTCGCGCAGGGTCATCAAGTGCGGTAGTCCGATCCCGGCGGCCTTCGTCAGTGCTGCAGGACGTAACCATCCCCGCGACATAGGGAGGGACTCCCGTTCCGCGCCTGAATCCCAGAAACCTCAGACCGCAATCCTTCATTGCCTGTGCCAGGATCTCAGTATCCACGACCGCTACTCCCTCATCCCTCAGCACCCTGGAATATCCATTAGCTTGCCGTAGTAGTGACCTGCACCCTTTACGTTCCCCTTCGGGCCCACCCATTTATACTGGCCATCCTTCTCGAGGATGCGATAGTCGTTATTATTGGGATCCGGTGCATAGATCTTGGCGCCTACCCACCAGTTATTCTTCTTGTTTTTTTCTTTGTTTGTAAAGTAGTCCAATTTGGGATTGCTGGGCGTATGGCCGGGATTTGTGCGCTGCTGCAGAGTTCCATCCTCAATCTGCTGTATTCCGCGCAGAATGATTTTCGGCGTTGTTGGATCACTGCCAGCATTGTGAACCAGAACCGGTGTTTTCCCTACCAGCACATAGTACGTGTGCAGGTCCGTGACGGTCAGGTTGTAGGTGTCGTTGACGCCGGTGTAGATGCGCGTACCGGCTACGGGAACGGTCGTGCCTTCGTCGGTGCGGAGGGTCATGCCGGGGCGGAGCTGGTCGGCGTTGAGCCATGCGTGCTCGGATTCCGACCAGAACGGGTGGTGACCCGTCGCCGTTATGTTCGCCGCGCCCTCGGGGGTTGCCACTGTGATGTCGACGTAGGACTTGTCGTCCTTGGTGTAGATCGTGGCGGCGACGCTCCGGGCCGCTGTTTCGCCGGTTTCAGGGTTTGTCGCCAGTACGACGTCGTCGGCGCTGAGTTCCTCGATCGGCTTGGTGGAGCCGTCGGCCATGAGGACCGGGGTTCCTGCCACAAAGCTGTTTGTGACGCAGGGCTTCCAGCGAGCCTTGCCCGCAGGCTGGGCTCCCACGCGCGCTGCCAGGCCCGAGGCGAATGCCTCGCCAATTCTTTCACTGGCGGTCGGCTCATAGAGCGGGCTGTCGGATTGCTTCCCGGTGGCAAGGGCGTTCTCCCAATCGTTGCACGCCAGGAAGTCACAGTAGTGGTCGGCGAAGTACTCGACGTCCTCGATCGAGGCGCCGTACTCGTACATCTTGTACGCGACTTGCTTGGTTACGCTTGCGCTCGTCGGGTCGTACTTGAACCGCATCTTGCGCAACTCTGCTTGCAGGGTGTCGTCCCATTTGGGGGGCTTCTTGCCGGACGTGACCATGGCGACGGCCCGGTCGTAGGCGTATTGGGCCCTCCACGAGTTCCCGTAGCGCGCGGAGTACTGGCGGTTGATGGAGTGCTGCCGCTCCACCGCCCTGTTTTCGGTGACGATGCGGTTGTAGTTCTTGCCCGTTCCGGTCGGCTTCGTGCCGCGGTTGGTGCACGTGTACATGCCGCTGGCGCACTCTTCGAGTGCCAGACCTGACGGGTCCCAGTTGGTGACGGGGTTGCCGTTGGAGTACGTGTAGCCGTTCATCTGGAGCGGGTCGGTGATGTCGATGACCGGGTCGACCGAGATGAAGCGGCCGGTGCTTGGGTCGTACTCGCGTGCTCCTATGTGGGTGAGGCCGGTGGTGGAGTCGTCGACGCCGGTGCCGAGGAAGGTCCGGTCGCCGGGCCAGTTCCCGGCCTCCGCCCCGCGGACGTTGCCGTACGGGTCGGACTTTCGGCGGGTGACCTGCTGGCCTGCGGCCTGGTCGATCGAGGCCGTCGCCGTGTTGTGGTGGTCGGACAGGAGGAAGCTGAGCTTGTGGCCGGTTGCCCTTCCGTCCGTGCGGCGCGTGGTGACGCCGCCCGGTCCGCTGTAGTAGCGGACGGCGTCGATGGCCTCGCCGGCCTTGTCGACGGTGACCACTGCCTCGCCGAGGTAGAGGGTGCGCGTAGTGGCGGTCTCCTCGATGAGGCGGCTGCCGGAGGCGTCGTAGAGGTAGGTGGTGGTGCTGTCGAACGTCCACTGCTGGTTGGTCTTGCCGTTGCACGTGTACACCAGCAGGTTGGTGCCGTCGGTGGTGTTGCCGCCGGGGACGTCGATGCAGGCGTTCGCGGCCTGGTTGTAGAGCGTCTTGTCACCGGGACGGTAGACGAACTTCTGCTTGTCGCTCCCGTCGCAGGCGGCGATGCGGGCCTCGCCGTTCTCCGCGGTGAGGCACTTTCCGAGGGCGCGGACGGTGTTGTCCGTCAGGCGCCACTGCTGGGCCTTGACGTTCTTGCAGGACCACAGCTGGACGCGCGTGCCGTCCGCGGAGTTGCCGCCCTCGACGTCGAGGCACTTGCCGGACAGGCCTATGACCGAGACCGCGCCGATTCCGGGGCTGCTCGCCGAGACGAGCTTGTTGCGCCGGTCCCAGTTCAGGGTCTGCGTGTCGCCGCCGATGCGCCGGCTCTTGGTGTTGCCCGCCGCGTCGTACTCGTAGGTCGAGAGGGAATTGACGGTGGAGGTGGCGGTCCTGGTGGTCTTCTCCGCCTTGGTCAGGGCGTGCGGCTGGGTGGTGGTCTGCGGCTGCGTCCCGTTGCCCGCGACCGGTACGCCGTAGGTGTACTTGGTCTCGTCGTCCAGCGCCCCGTTGGTCAGGTCGCGGTCGATGAGCTTGGTGCGGTTGCCGATGGCGTCGAACTGGTACTCGTACCAGTAGCCGTCGCCGTCCGGCCCGGCGGTGACCTCGGTCGTGCTCGGGGCGGGGCAGTTCGGGTTCTTGGCCGTCCACGCCTTGGTCAGCTGCCCCATCGCGTCGTACGAGAAGCACTGGCGGTCCACCCGGCCGCCCGCCTGGGCGTCGGTGATGGACGTCGGGTTTCCGACGGTGTCGTAGGTGTAGGAGAGGGCGGAGACGCGGTTGGGGTTGGCGGTCTCGCGGTCGCTGATCGACTGCTCGACACGGCTGGTGTTGCGGTTGTAGAGGGTGGTCGTCCACACCCGGTTGGGGGCGTTGCCCGAGGCCGTGCGCAGCACCTGTCCGTAGGGGCTGTAGACGACGTCCGAGGTGTACCAGGACAGGCCGGAGAAGCTCTTGACCATGCCCTCCGCGTCGTACCGCGTGATCAGCTTCTCGGCTGCCAGGCCGCCCGGCGTGGCCGGTACGGTCGTCGACTGGACCTGGCCGGTCGGGGTGTAGGCGGTGGTGTAGGCGTAGGTGCCGGCGAGGCCCTTCGTCGTGGGCACCTCCGGAATCGTGATCTTCGTTCCGGTGGGGCGGTACTCGGTGTCGTACCCGGTGACCTCGCTCTTGAAGGCGGCGATGCCCTCGAAGCGCGTGGAGGCGACCGGAAGCCCCTTGGCGCCGGGCAGCGAGTCGAACGTCCAGGAGGCGATCAGCGGGCCGTCGGCGGCGTTGTCCCGAAGCTCCGTCGTGCGGCCCAGCACGTCGTACGTGGTGAACTGGGCGCGCCCGGAGGAGTCGGTGGTGGAGATCTTCTGGTCGAGGTTGTTGTAGGCGAACGTCGACTTGCCCGCGTCGGGGTCGTCGGACGAGACCATGCGGCCGCGGCCGTCGTATCCGTACGTCCACGCGTTGCCGGCGGCGTCGGTGACGGTGGCGAGCTTGCCGCGCTGGTTGTAGCTGTACTTGGTATCGGTCGAGGTGGTCAGGTCGGTGGCCGTGTAGTGCTGGATCAGCGTGGTCCGGCCTGCGCCGTCGGTCCAGGTCTTGGCCGCGCGGCTGCCGGGGAGCGGCGCGGTGCCGTCCGCGGACATGCCGGTGCGGGAGAGGGTCCAGTCACCGCCGTACTCGTTGGTGGTGGAGTTCTGTGCCGCGTCGGCGTTCAGGGTGATCGTGCGGACCGGGCGGCCGAGGCCGTCGTAGGCGGTCTTCGTGGAGTTCGGGATCTGGTAGACCGACTCGGGCACGAAGATCTTGTTGTCGGGCTTGCCTTCGGCTGCGTATCCGTTGTTGGTCTGCCGGACCGTTCCGTTGGTGTTGTAGAGGGTGTCGGTGATCAGCCGGCCGCCGCCCACGGCGTCGGCCTGGGTCTGGCGGGGCCGGAGCCGGCCGTCGTAGATCGCGACCGAGGTGGCGTACGTGCCGTTGTCGCGCAGCGTCTTGCTGGTGACGACCGGCGCCTGGTGTTCCTCGATCCGGTACTCGAAGGCCTGTGCCGGCTTGTCCGTGGTCTTCTGGGAGGGGGTCCACACGCCGGTGGTCCGGCCCAGGTTGTCGTAGGCCACCGTCGTCTTGCGCCCGTTGGCATCGGTGCTCTCCAGGGCGCTGCCGCGGCCGGGGTCGGCCTTGACGGTGGACGAGTGGCCCAGGGGGTTCGTCGTCTTCGTGCTGAACGGCACGCCCGTGGCGGGGGTGAAGGCGGTGGTGGTGGCGTTGCCCGCGGCGTCTTGGACCTTGACGGTCCTGCCCAGGGAGTCGTACTCGGTGCGCGTCGTGGTCACCCAGCCGGTGCCGGTGGCGTCGGCGCTGTCCACCTGGACCGGGAAGCCCTTGACGGGCGCGGTGCCGAAGGCGTTGAGCGCGTCGTAGGAAGTGCGCAGGTCGGAGAGCATCGCCGCGCTGGCCGCCTGGCTGCACTCTCCTGCGGTCACCCGGACCCGCTGGGGCAGTCCGATCAGGTAGGCGCCGGTGTTGTGCACATAGGTGGTGACCGTGCAGTTCTGCTCGACCAGGACGGAGCCGGTGCTGCCGCCCTCGGTGCGTGCTTCGGTCTGTGCGGACTGCAGGAGGCCGTAGGTGGGCTCGAAGGTGTTGAGGGAGCGGCCCACCCGGACCCGGCCGCCGCTGATCGGCTGGATCGTGTCGGTCCGTGCGGTGTTGATGCGGTAGGCCTCCAGCGGGGTGGTGCCGTCCCGCGGACGGGTCGCGGTCTTCTGGCTCCAGGGCCAGTTCAGGACCCGCTTGTCGACCGTGCCGCCGGCCTTCGAGTACGTGATCTCCTCGGCCGTGCGGCCCTGGTAGTGGGGGAGGTCCTCGCCGAGCGTCTCGTTGCCGGAGGAGTCCTTGACGGTGACCTTCGCGCGTCCGGCGTCGCCTGACATGCCGCGGAAGTAGCGGGTGCGGGACTGGGTCTCCTCGGTCGCGTCGGCCTTGCCGGCGTTCGCCGTCGTGCCGCTCTTGACCATGACGGAGGCGTAGCCGCGCCACATGTTGTACGTGCGCAGTTCCGGCTTGGTGAACTCGTCGGAGTCCTTGGCCCAGGCCGCGTCGCCCTCATAGGTGTAGGTGGTGACCTGGTCGGGCTGGCGGGCCACCCGGTCCTTCTCGACCACGCGGTCGACGACGTACTTGTTGAACCAGGCGATCGGGGGCGTCTCCGCCTCGCTGTCCGGAGACCAGTGGACCGGATAGCAGCGGGAGGTGTTCTCCTCGGGCTTGGGGTGCGTCGTGCCGAGCGGACACGGGTCCGAGTAGTCGACGTAGATCTCGCCGCCGGTCTCGTTGCGGATGGTCTCCACGCGCAGACGGTCGAAGTCCGGGGTCGGGTCCTTGGGACCGGTGGCGACCCGGTTGGGCATGTCCTTCACGTTGGCGATGAAGGACACCGCCGGCAGCGGGGTGCTCAGCTGGTTGCCGGCAGTGTCCTTGGCGGTGCCGTAGCCGGTGCGGGTGATGGACTCGAGCCACAGCGGCGGGTGCGTGTCGGTGCGCTGCTTGGGGAAGGACTGGGTCAGGGTCCACCGGTCCACGAACGACAGGGCGGTGGAGCCCTCAGTGCGCTGGGCGTAGGTGGTGACTGCGGTCAGGCGCTTGCGCGTCCAGAAGCTCGGCGCGGTGGAGAAGCACTCCTTGGCGTCCGACTTGCAGTGCAGGGTCGACGGAGTGTCCCACCAAGGCTGCTTGTCCCCGTAGTTCTTCGACTCGAACTCGGTGTCGGAGCACTTCGCGGCACCCTCCTTGATGCAGCGCTCGTCCACGGTGAACTCGACCTTGCCGCTGGGCGCGCCGCCGAGGTTGTTCGTACGCAGACCGTAGGTGATCTGGGACGGGTGGCCGCCGCGGGTGTAGGCGGCCTTGTCCTTCACCTTGTCGTTCTTGGCGTAGTGGTTGGTCTCCTTCTTCCAGTCGATGACCATCGCGTTGCCGTGGACGTCCTCGACGTAGTCGAGGTTCCACCGCCACGCCTGCTGGCAGGAGGAGTCGGCGAAGGCCGCCTGGTGGCACGGCTCGCTGGGGTGGTTGCCGAAGACCGGGACGGTGAAGACCGAGTCGGTCACGGCGCGGGTGCCCGCGCCGTCGACGTCGTGGCGGCCGAAGAAGTAGCGCGTGCCGTTCGGCGTGGTGACGACCCAGTACTCGCCGTCCTTGGCACCGTTGACGACCGAGGTGTCGGTCTTGCGCTCGACCCGGGACCCGTCGTCGCCCGCGGGGATCCATTGTCCGGTGGCCGCGTCACGGACGAGCTCGGTGCTGTTCCCGCCGAGCGACATCACCATGTTGTCGCCGGCCCAGCAGAGGTCGCCCTTCTTCTTGTCCGTGGCGTTGTCGTTGTTGGGCTTGCCGGACGTCGCCTTGAGGTCGTCGGAGCAGCTGCGGTAGCGGCGCTCGATGAAGCCGGGGCTGTAGTCCCAGCCGTCACCGATCCAGGACGCCTGGCTGTTCGCCACGGACGTCTTGCCGTCGACGGACTGGGACGAGTAGCTGAAATCGATCTTCGGCACGGGGCCGGCCGCGGGAGCCGGGATCCCGAGGGGGTAGGTCCAGGAGAAGCCGCCGCTGCTGCCGCCGGCCGACCAGCTGGCGGAGGCCGCGAGAGGGGTCGCGGTGTAGGTTCCGCCCGCACCCGAGGCCGAGTCCGAGGCGGCCAGGACCATCGGCCCACCGCCCCCGACCGCCATCGTGCGCATGCCCTGGCCGGGCGCGGTGGCCGGGTCCACGGTCGCACGGACCGTGCCCGTCGCCGGATCGTTTCTGCTGGGCACGGCCTTGGCCGCGGTGCACTCGGGACGGTCGGGGGTGGTCAGGAAGCACGCCGGGAGCATCTTGAGCTCCAGGCGGGAGGACCACTCCGTACCGAACAGGTCCTTGAACTGCTTGTAGTCCAGCTGGACGTCCACGGGAGTCGCGCCGGCCGCCGGAGGTGTGACCTTGATGAGGGCACCGTCGACGTTCGCCGCTTCGGTTGCGGTGCGGGTCTCGACCGCCACCGACCAGGTGCCCGACGGAGCCGGCGGTGCCGGGTTGTCCTCGGTCGGCGAGGCCTTGCCGATGCTGACCGGCAGCGAGCCGGCCTGGACGAGCTGGTCCCCGCTCAGGGCAACGCTCACCGTGCCGGCGGCCGGCGGGGTGGCCTTTGCGGGCTCGTACCCGGCAGGCGGCTGGACCGGTGCTCCGGCCCATCCTTCGAGCTTGGCCGCCTCGACCTTGTCGAGCTTGGCCTTGAGGTCTTCTTGAAGGCCCGGCAGCTGGACGCCGGCGCGGTCGCCGGGTGGCGCCGCCCAGGCCTGAACGGGCAGAAGAGATGCGACCAGCATCACGGATACGGTGATGCCGGTGCGCCCGGCCAGGCGCGCGCGCATTGCGCGAGCCCGTCTGTTTCCGGGCAGGCGAAAACTGTCCGCCGAGAACGGCGACATGGTGGAACCCCCCACGCTCTGCCGGCGCGGCAAGGGCACACGCACGGCAGGATACTGACGATTGGTCAGTTGATTCTGTGGCCCCTGAGCTCGAAAGCGCCACCACGCGATTACCGCATGTGGCCTTAATCACTTTAGCATCAGTAAATATCAGGACAATCGATAAGAAAGGGGTTAAAGCGGGGCACTGCTGTGCGCTACCGGGGAGTGACGATCAGCTCCGGATGGCTCATGCTCAGCTCGCACGTCCCATCGCGAGGGGAACGAGCGGCAATCAAACCGCTCACGCCGCGGGGCGATGCCCGACCACCAGTGAGCACCGAGGGCCGCAGACGCACGCGCCCGAGGGGGGAGTGAAAGAACCATGGCTGTGAGCGATCCCGTGGACGGAAGTCCCCCGACAGCGGAAGCCGGCACACGGGGCCCTGCCCCGACCCGGCGTTGGTATAGACGGCGGAAGACCATGGGCGGGTTGGCGGCTCTGCTCGCCGCGGCGGTGGCGGTCCCCGTCGGCGTACAGCTGAGCGGCGGTCAGGAGCCCGGAAGTGCGCCGGGCGGTGAGGCGGGCGGAGCGGTCGCCATGCCCGAAGCCCGGAAGTCGGCGGCAGCGAGCGGCAAGGAGGTGGAGGTCACCGCTGAGCGCAGCGCCAACACCACCACCTGGGCGCTGCCCGACGGCACGTTCAAGAAGCGCATCTCCAGTGCCGCGGTCCGCGCGCGAGTGGGCGGCCAGTGGGGGCCGGTCGACACCGGTCTGGGGCGGGTGGACGGCGGCTACGCGGCCAAGGCGGTCAACGGCCGAGTCGTTTTCAGTGCCGGGTCCAACAGCCAGGGCGGGAGCGAGGGGCGGGCCTCACGCAGTACGGCGCGTGCTGCTGTGGCAGCGGACGCGCCGGGGCAGGTGTGGAGCGAGCTGGTCCGCCTCAATACGAACGGCCACGAGATGGTCGTCAGCTGGCCCGGTGCACTGCCGGCGCCGGTGGTTGACGGGCCCAGGGCGCTGTACGAGAACGTCCGGCCCGGTATCGACCTGCTGATGACCGCCCAGGACGGCGGCTACTCGCAATTGCTGGTGGTCAAGGACAGGCAAGCAGCCGCCGACCCGATGCTGCAGGAGCTGAACACCCGGCTGGCCTCGCCCGACCTGACGTTCCAGCTGGACCCGGAGTCGGGTGCCCTCAGTGCCCGCAACGGCAAGGGCGAGGAGATAGCGGGCTCGCCTTCCCCCCTGATGTGGGACTCGTCCGGCAAGGTCGCCGCCACCGACAGTGTCCCCGACCGGAGGCCGGGCCCGGCCGCAAAGGAGCATCCGACGCTCGGACTGCCGGGCATCACCGGGGCCGAGGGCGCCCACCTCGCGGTGGCCAAGGCGTCCTTCGCCGACGGAACCCTGTCGCTGAAGCCGGACTCCGCGCTCCTCAACGCGGCCGACACCGTTTATCCGGTGTTCGTGGACCCCTCCTTCAAGGGGCACAAGCAGTCCTGGTCGCTGCTCTACGAGACGGCCGGCAGCTCCAGCTTCTACAACGGTCAGAACTACAACGCGAGCGGCACGAACGAAGCCCGCGTGGGATACGAATCCACCAGCGGCGGAACATCCCGGTCCGTTTTCAACTTCGACTTCGGCGGCGAGCTCCACGGGGCCGGCATCCTCTCGGCCAGTGTCCGCGCCCTGCAGACGTACTCGTGGTCGTGCGACCGCAAAGCCATGGACATCTACTCGACCCCGTACGTGACGTCGTCGAGCACGTGGAACAACACGACGGACTGGTGGGGCAAGAAGGTCGCCACCGAGACCGCAGGCTACGGCTACAACAGCTCTTGCCCGGACAACTGGGTCGCGCCCGACATCACGGGTCTGGTCACGGAGGCCGCCAATGGCCGTTGGGGCGCGCTCTCGCTGGGCTTCAAGGCGCCGAACGAGTCGGACCCGTACTACTGGAAGAAGTTCATCGCCAACGGTGAGAGCGCCCCGTACCTGGAGATCCTCTACAACAATCCTCCGGAGGTCCCGGTCGCCGCGAACATGAGCACCTCGCCCGGAGGTGCATGCCTGACCGGTGGCAACGGCTCGACCATCGGCAAGACGAATGTGACGTTCCAGGTCAAGGGCACCGACCGCGACAGCAACCTCCACGAACTCCAGATCGAGGTCTGGGACGGGAGCGGCAAGGTCGTCTACAGCGAGTGGCTCCGTGTCAACAGCGACGGCGTGGTCACTCGCGAAGTCGACCGGGAGAAGTTCACCTCTGGACGAACGTATTACTGGCTCGCCCGCGCGGTGGACCGGGACGGCTTGGGATCCCGCGGCAGCGGCCCCCTGGATTCCGGAGGCGGCGGCTGGTGCACCTTCACCGTCGACCACACCGCCCCGGCCTCCCCCGCCGTCAGCTCCGCGCACTTCCCCGCGCCCGGCCCCGACGCCGCCGAGTGGAGCGTCAACCCCGCAGGCACGAAGGACCAGGTCATCGAGGTGCGCGGAAACGGCACGCCTGCCGCGGACATCCGCGAGTACCAGTGGAGCCTGAACCGTCCCCTCTACGACCAGAAGGCCGCCCCCGCCGACAACGACCTTGCGCAACTCAAGCTGCAGGCCGACACTGCGGGCCCCAACATCCTCTACGTCCGTGCGGTCAACAAGGCCGGGAACATCTCGACTCCGACCGAGTACCTCTTCTACGTCCGACCGGGGGCAGGCATCGACAAGCCCGGCGACGTCACCGGCGACGGCTTCCCGGACCTCCTCGCCATCGACGCGGCAGGAAACCTGCGCACCTACGCAGGCGACCGGCAAGGCGACACCGACGCCTACATCCCCGGCGCCGTCGAGAACGGCAAGCCCGTCGCCAACGGCTACTGGAAGGACCCTGCCACCGGAAAGCCCGCGCTGATCGGACACGCGACCGACTGGTTCCCCGGCGACGGCATCACCGACCTGATCGCCCGGATGCCCGACGGCAAGATGTACATCTACCCGGGGACCGGTACCGGCCAGTTCGACGTCGGCCGCCGCACCGAAGTCATCCTCCCGCTCAGCGCCCCCGCGCCCGCCACGTTCAGGCAGATCGTCGTGACCGAAGACACCGACGGCGACGGGCTCGGGGACCTGTTCGCACTCGACGACGACGGATTCTGGTTCTTCTCCGGCTATACGGGGTCCAGCTTCTCCTCCTACCGCAAGCTGGCCGCGGGCTGGGCTGCCCGTGACCTCGTCGGAGTCCGCGACGTCTCCGGCGACAAGGTGCCCGACCTGCTGTTCCGCGACAACTCCAACGCCGACCGCACCCTCGCCCTGCGCAAGGGCAAGCCCGGCGCCAACGGCGGAGCCGACATCGCCTCGCTGCAGTCCGCAACCAACTCCAACGGTGGTAACGACATCACCTACGCCACCAAGGGCTGGGGCAGGACCGCCTTCCCCCTGGTCCTCGGCACACCGGACACGAACGGCGACGGCATCCCCGATATCTGGGGCGTGAACGCCGAAACCGGCCACCAGTACCTCTACGCAGGAGGCACCGCCGTCGTCGGCGGCGCCATCGGCCGCGACGAAGACGGCTGGGGCAGCTTCCTCACCATCGGATAGCCCAGCCACCGCACCGCGCACCCGCACGGCGGCCGGCCCGGACGACACACCGGACCGGCCGCCTGGCGTTTTGCTTTCTCCGCTTTGGCCCTACCGCTCGCCTTGCTGGAGGTCGGTGGCGATGATGTTTTCGATGTTGCGTTCGGCGAGGGCCGTGATGGTGACGAACGGGTTCACGCTGGTGTTGCCGGGGATCAGCGCGCCGTCGATCACGTACAGGCCGGGGTGGCCGTGGAGGCGGCCGTGGTTGTCGGTGGCCTTGTCCAGGACGGCGCCGCCGAGCGGGTGGTAGGTGAGGTGGTCGCCCCAGACCTTGTTCAGGCCGAACAGGTCGCTGCGGTAGATCGTCCCCTCCCGTGCGTTGATGCGGTCGAAGATGGTCCGGGCCATGTCGATGGACGGCTGCTTCCAGGCGGTCTGCCAGTTCAGCTCGACCCGGCCCGCGGCCGCGTTGTACGTGAACTCGGCGCGATGCGGGTTGCGGGTGATCGACAGGTAGAAGGAGGCGTACGTCTCGATGCCGGTCGGCAGCGGCGCGATCTCGGCGAAGGCCCCGCCGGCGTCCCAGTTGTCGATGCCGCCGCAGGGGATGGACGCCTGGACCTTGCCGGTGGGGTCCCAGAGGTGGTTGGCGCGGCCGCACATGACGTTGCCGTTGTCGCCCCAGCCCTTGCCGATCTCGCCGTTCAGGCCGGGGAGGGCGCCGGTGGCCTTCAGCCTGACGAGCAGCTTGCTGGTGCCGACGCTGCCGGCCGCGAAGAAGACCCGGTCGGCCGTCACGGTCTTGGTGGCGGTGGTGGTGCCCGTGGTGTCGATCTGTTCGATGGTGACGGTGTAGCCGCCGCCGGGGGCCGGGGTCACCGAAGTGACCTTGTGGAGGGGGGAGACGGTGACCCGTCCGGTGGCTCGGGCGCGGGCCAGGTAGGTCTGCTGGAGGGACTTCTTGCCGTGGTTGTTGCCGTAGAGGATCTCGCCGGCCACCGCCGACTTCGGGGCGGTGCCGGCGGCCTCCCGCTTCATGTAGTCCCAGTCGTAGACGTCGGGGACGAAGAGGAAGGGGAATCCGGAGCGCTGGGCGTGCTTGCGGCCGACGCGCGCGAACCGGTAGCAGTCCACCGTGTCGAACCAGGCGGGGTCGACCAGGCCGACGCCGAGGCCGGCGTTGGCGCGCGGGTAGTAGGTGGCGTACATCTCGGCGGGGTCCACCGACGGCAGGATGGCGGGGAAGTTCGCCCGTCTCGGGGTGACGGCCATGCCCCCGTTGACCAGTGAGCCGCCGCCGACGCCGCGGCCCTGGTAGACGGTGATGCCGCCCATCTCCTCGGCGTCGAGGATCCCGGTGTGGCGGGGGACGTCCTTGTCGAGGGGGAAGCCGAGGAAGTTGCTCAGCGGCTGCTTCGTGCGGGTCCGCAGCCAGTACGCGCGGTAGTCCGGGCTGGTGGTGTTGCAGAACACCTTGCCGTCGGGGCCGGGGGTGTCCCAGGCCATGCCCATCTCGACCATGTGGACGTCGACGCCGGCCTCGGCGAGCCGCAGGGCGGCGACGGAGCCCCCGTAGCCGGTGCCGATGACCAAGGACGGCACGCGGGCCCCGGACTCGATCGGCCCGGCTGCCGGGGCCGGTGCTGCGGTGCGGTTGCGGGCGTGGGCCGGCCGGCTGTGCCCGGCGAGGGCGGCGGCCCCGAGAAGGGAACCTGTTCCCGCCATGAATCCGCGCCGCGAGATTCCCTCGGAGTGGTTTCCGTGCAGGGTTCTGTCACTCATGTGACGTTCCTCACTCTCTACGGAATGGGAACGAGTTCTACTGCTGCACGGTTGCGAAGTCACGACCCGTGAACGGGAAACTTTCGGCCGCTCACGCCGTGCGCGGCGGCGGCTCCCCGCACCGCACCGGCCCCGGTGCGAGCAGGGAGGCGACCGCGGCGGAGGCGCACCGGGCGGAGGCGAATTCCGGCCTCCGCAGCGCTGAGCAGGCCGGGGCCCCGGCGGCCGGCACCCCGTCGAGGGGGCGCAGCCGGGGGTCCGGGGCGGACGGGAGGGCACCGAGCGTGGCGGAGGGCCGGCCCCGGGCCGGGCGGTGTCCACGGAACATTCACGCCGTACGCACGTGTGTGTCCGTGGATCCCGGCCGCCGGCGGATGATCTCGGTCATGCGCGCGGCGGGGTCTCCTCCGGCGGCTCCAGCGGGGGAGCGGTCAGCGCGCAGTGGGTGCGGCACCGCGGATGGCACGCCCCGGGCCGGGGTGCGCGTACGGTCGCCCAGGCCAGGGCGGCGCCGACGGCCAGCGCCCCCGCGCACCACACCATGGCCCGCCCGAAGGCGCTGTCGAACAGGGCCGCCGAGAGGTAGGCGTCCGGCCCCATCCCCGCCAGCAGCGGCAGTGCCGCCACGGCCAGCAGCCCCGCGACCCGCGCCGCGGCGTTGTTGATCCCGCTGGCGAGGCCCGCCCGGCCCGGGTCCACCGAGGCCAGCACGGCCTCGGTCAGCGGTGCCACCAGCGTCACCATGCCCATGCCCAGCACGACCATCCCCGGCAGCACGTCCTGCACGTACGAGGCATCGGGCCCCACCCGCAGCATCAGCAGCAGTCCGGCCGCGCACAGCAGCGGCCCCACCGTCAGCGGGATCCGCGGCCCGATCCGCTCCCCGAGCGCCCCCGCCCGGGAGGACAGCAGCAGCATCAGCGCCGTCGTCGGCAGCAGCGCGGCCCCGGCGGCCAGGGCCGAGTACCCGGAGACCACCTGGAGCTGGAGCACGATCAGGAAGAAGAACCCGCCGAAGGCCGCGTACACGAACAGCGTGACCAGATTGACCGCGGTGAACTGCCGGGACGCGAAGATGTCCGGCGGCATCATCGGCTCGGCCCGCCGCCGCTCGACCCAGACGAACGCGACCGCCAGCAGGACGCCGACGACCGCCGACGCGACCACCGCGGGCGAACCGGAGCGCGCCTCGATCAGCGCGTACGTCACCAGGCCGAGGGCCACCGCGCCCAGGGCCGCCCCGAGCACGTCGAACCGCCCGCGCGCCGCCGGGTCCCGTGATTCGGGAACGTGCCGCAGGGCCACCGGCACGCACACCGCGGCCACGGGCACGTTCAGCAGGAACACCCAGCGCCAGCCGGGCCCGTCCACCAGCCAGCCGCCCAGGAACGGCCCCACGGCCGCGCCCACGCCGCCGAACCCCGACCACAGGCCGACGGCCCGGGCCCGGTCCGCGGACGCGATCGAGCCCTGGATCAACGCCAGGGATCCCGGGGTGAGCAGCGCCCCGCCCACGCCCTGCAGGGCGCGGGCCGCGATCAGGACGCCCTCGTCGGGGGCGACGCCGCACAGCAGGGAGGCGGCGGCGAACCACACCACCCCGAGCACGAAGATCCGGCGCCGCCCGAACCGGTCGCCGAGCGCCCCGCCGACCAGGATCAGCCCGGCCAGGGTCAGCAGGTAGGCGTTCACGATCCACTGGAGGACGGCCATGTCCGCGCCGAAGTCCCGGCCGATGCTGGGCAGGGCGACGTTCACCACGGTGGAGTCGAGCAGGGCCATCGTCGAGCCGAGCACCGTGACCAGCACGATCCACCGGCCCCGGGCGGTGCCGAGCGCCACCCCGGGCCCGCCCGCGCCGACGGGAGCGCCGACGGGCACGGCGCCCGGCACAGCACCCGGCCCGGCACCCGGCCCGGCACCCGGCCCGGCACCCGGCCCGGCACCCGGCCCGGCACCCGGCACAGCACCCGGCCCGGCGCCGGGCGTCGCGCCGGAGGGTGCTCCGGGGCCGGCGTCGGGCCCCTGCGGCCCGCCGTCCGGCGCCGGCTCGCGAGGAGCTGGACCGGTCATGCCCTCAGCCTCGCTCGCGTGCCGCGGAAGGGCCACCCGTACGCCCGAACCGGACGCCCCGGCCGGGCCGCCGGCGGCTCCGGCTCATTAGGCACTCTTGTAGTGAGCATGACGCCTCCTTCACCATTGCCGCGCACGTCACGCACGTCCTATCCGCACGACCTGCACACGGCGTACGAGGAGACACACGTGGCCCAACGCGACACCCGACAATCCCGTCGGTCCCGGCACCCCTTACGCGCGGCGCTCGCCGCCCTCACCGCAGCCCTGCTCCTGCCCCTCGGCGCGGGCGCCGCGGCCGCCGCACCCGAACCCGGCCCCACCCCGAGTGCGGCCGAGCGCAAGATCGAGCCCAAGCTCCGCTCCCAGCTCGGCGACTCCGGCAAAGCCGCCTTCTGGGTCTACCTCGACAGCGCCGCCGACCTGAGCGCCGCGCAGCGGCAGACCACCCGGGCGGCCAAGGCGGAAACGGTCCTCAAGACCAAGCGCGAGCACGCCGCGCGCTCCCAGGCCGGGCTGATCAAGGCCCTGGACGGCGCCCGGGCCGAGTACACCTCGTACTGGATCGTCAACGCGGTCCGCGTCGTCGGCACCGAGAAGCTCGCCGGCACGCTCGCCCAGCGCACCGAGGTCTCCCGCATCGACGCCGACGACAAGGTCACCCTGCCCGCGCCCGCCGAGGGGACGCGGGAGAAGACGGCGGCCGACGCCGTCGAGTGGAACATCGACCGGATCAAGGCCCCGCAGGTGTGGGACCAGTTCGGCGTGCGCGGCGAGGGCATCGTCGTCGCCAACATCGACAGCGGCGTGGACCACGCCCACCCGGCGGTGAGCGACCGGTACCGGGGCCGGAACGCCGACGGCACCTACGACCACAACCACAACTGGTTCGACCCCGCCGGCGTCTGTCCCACGGCCGCCCCCTGCGACAACAACGACCACGGCACCCACACCATGGGCACCATGGTCGGCGACGACGGCACCAACCGGATCGGCGTGGCCCCCGGCGCCCGCTGGATCGCCGCGAAGGGCTGCGAGACCAACTCCTGCTCCGAGGCCTCCCTCCTCGCCGCCGGCCAGTGGATCGTCGCCCCGACCGACCTGAACGGGCAGAACCCGCGCCCCGACCTCGCCCCGCACATCGTCAACAACTCCTGGGGCAGCGCCGCGCACGACGACTGGTACCGCCAGATCGTCGACGCCTGGCGGGCCGCCGGCATCTTCCCCGCCTTCTCCAACGGCAACGCCGGCCCCAACTGCTCCACGAGCGGTTCCCCCGGCGACTACGCCGCCTCCTACAGCTCCGGGGCCTTCGACATCAACGGCACCATCGCCGCGTTCTCCTCGCGCGGCGCCGGCCCCGGCGGCATCGTCAAGCCGAACATCGCCGCGCCCGGCGTGAACGTGCGCTCCTCGGTCCCCGGCGGCGGCTACGAGGCCTTCTCCGGCACCTCGATGGCCTCCCCGCACACCGCGGCCACCGTCGCCCTGCTCTGGTCCGCCGCCCCAGCCCTGGAAGGCGACATCGCGCAGACCGAGGCGCTGCTCGGCGCCACCGCCCAGGACACCGACAACAACCAGTGCGGCGGCACCACGGCCAACAACAACGTCTTCGGCGAGGGCAAGCTCGACGCGCTCGCCGCCGTCACCAACGCCCCGCGCGGCGCGACCGGCGCCCTGAGCGGCACCGTCCGCTCCGGCGGCACCCCGCTCGCCGGCGTCAAGGTCACCGCCACCGGCCCGATCGCCCGTACGGCGACCACCGCCGCCGACGGCACCTACACCTTCCGCTCCCTGTCGGTGGGCTCGTACGCCCTGACGGCCGCCAAGTTCGGCTACGGGCAGGAGACCGCCACCGCGACGGTCACCGAGAACACCACCGCCACCGGCGACTTCACCCTCACCCAGGCCCCCTCCGGCAAGGTCACCGGCACGGTCACCGCGCCCGCCGGGCCGGCCGCGGGCGCCGCCGTCACGGTCGCCGACACCCCCGTCACCGCGACCGCCGACGACCAGGGCCGCTTCGAGGTCACCCTGCCGCACGGCACGTACGAGATCCGGGCCTCGCACGCCTCCCGCTGCGTCACCGGCGGCAGTGCGCAGGCGGTCGTCGCGGGCGACACCACCGTCGCCGTCACCCTGCCCGAGCGCACGGACGGCTACGGCTACGCCTGCTCCACCCCGGGCGGCCGCCCCTACCAGGCCGGCACCCGGCAGCTCGCGCTGACCGGCGACAACACCACCGAGCGCGTCGACCTGCCCTTCCCGCTCCCGCTGTACGGGAAGACGTACGGGCAGGCCTGGATCGGCACGAACGGCACGGTCAGCTTCGGCGGCGCCCACACCGGCGACATCAACGGCGACCTCCCGAGCACGGCCACGCCCAACGCCGCGCTCTACCCCTTCTGGGACGACCTCGTCGTCGGCCCGGCCGGCAGCGGCTCGGGCGTCTTCACCGCCGTCACCGGCACCGCACCGCACCGGCAGTACGTGATCGAGTGGCGGGACGTGGCCCACTGGTCCGCCCAGGCCGACAAGTTCTCGTTCTCCGCGTCGGTCGGCGAGGACGGCAGCGTCACCTACGCCTACAAGGGCACCGGCGGCTCCGGCATCAAGGGCGGCTCCACGGCCACGGTCGGCGTGGAGAACGCGACCGGCACCGACGCCTTCAAGTACTCCTTCAACACGCCCGTCATCAGCGACGGCATGACCGTCTCCTTCCGCACCACGAAGACCGGTGTCGTCGCGGGCCGGGTGCTCGACGCCAACGACGGCGGCGGCATCGGCGGCGCGACCGTCACCGTCGGCATCGGTGCGGACGCCGTCACGGCGACCACCGCGGCCGACGGCAGCTACGCCCTCCAGGCCCGCGCCGGCCGGAACAGCGTCACGGTCCTGGCCGAGAACTACCGGGGGCTCACCGAGGCGCTGAACGTCGAGGCGGGCGGCGTCACCACGGTCGCGCCGTCCTTGGCCACGGGCCGGGTCGCCGCCTCCCAGCCGTCGGTGGAGGTCGTCCTCACCGCCGACCGGAAGCGCACCCGCACCCTCGGCCTCACCAACACGGGCACCATCGACACGGCCTTCACCGTGGCCGAGGACGCGCCCTGGCTGACGGCCGCCGCCGACACGGCGAACCTGCCGGTCGGAGGCAAGGCCACGATCACCCTGAACGTCGACACCACCGGCCTGGCGGCCGGCTCGGTCCTCACCACCGACCTGCGGATCGGCTCGGTCAGCGGCCGCAGCCCGGTGCTCACCGTCCCGGTCAAGGTGGTCGTCCCGCGCTACCAGGTCGCCCTGGACGCCGGCTCCGACCGCGCGGTCACGGACACCCTGGGCGACAGCTGGTCCCCGGACCGCAAGTACACCCCCGGCTCGTACGGCCACCAGGGCAGCGGCTCGGTGCGCTCCACCGGCCGCGGCATCGCCGGGACGGACGAGCAGCAGCTGTTCCGCAGCGCCCGCGAGGGCATGTACGAGTACCGCTTCGACAACGTCCCGAACGGCACGTACACGGTGGAACTCGGCTTCGCGGAGCTGTCGTCCACCAAGCCGAACAAGCGGGTCTTCGACGTCCTCGCCGAGGGCACGCAGATCCTGCCGTCCCTGGACATCGCCCTGGAGGCGGGCAGCTACAAGGCCCTGACCCGCACCTACACGGTCACGGTCACGGACGGGGTCCTCAACCTCCGCTTCGTCACCCACACCGGCTTCGGCAAGCCCCTGCTGAACACGCTGAAGGTGACGGACCGGCCCGACAGGAACCAGCCGGGCAGCCGGCCGGCCAGGTAGGCCGGACAGCCCGGGCGAGCGAGCACGGCCTCATCGGCCGACCGGGGGCGGGGCGCCGCGGGGGTCCCGCCCCCTTCCGCTGCCGCGGTGCATTCGGGTGGCGGGCGGCGGGCCCTGCTGCGGCCTGCCCGGGCGGGCGGCCCGGCGTCGCTAGCGTGGGGCACCATGACGCTCCTGAGCGACGACCGAACGGGCTGCGGCGACGCGGCGGACCGGATCCGGCGGGCACTGGACGCCGCCGACCCGGAGGCCGTCTGGGCGGTCGGCGGACCGGACGGGATCCTGGCCCGCTCGGACGGCCCCGGGACCGGCCCGGGGCACGGCGGAACGGGGTACGACGCCCCCGGGCACGACACCGGCGCCCTCGCCGGTGTCCTCGCCCTGTGGCCTGTGATCGGCAGCCTCGTCGCCGAAGAGGCCCTGCACCTGCACACCCCGCTGACCGCCTACGGGGCCGGGGCCGCCGCCGGCACCCCCGCCGGCACCACCACCCACCACCTCCTCACCCGTGCGGGCGGCCGCTCCGCCCCCGCCGCGGCCGCCGCACTCACCCGCCTCGCCGAGCACCTCGGCGGCGGCCCGCTCCCCGAACTCGCCGCCGCCCGTGTCTGGCGGCCCCTCGGCATGGCCGGCACCCGCTGCGCCGACGGCACCCTGTACGCCCCCCTGCCCGACCTCGCCCGCTTCCTCGGCCACCTGCTGTCCCCGGCGGACCACCCCGTCCCGCGCGCCTGGACCGCCGAGTCCCTGCGCATCCGGACCGGCGAACTCACCCCTCCCCGCGGCCTCCTGTGGCGCCCCGCCGCGCACGGCACCTGGACCCACGGCGACACCGCCGCCGTCTGGGTCCATCCCGGCCGCCGACGCTGGGCGGTCCTGCTCCCGACCGACCCCCGCGGCCCCCTGCGCAGGCCCTTCCGCGACGCGGTGTTCGCACCCCCGCCCGGCCCCTGAGCCCCGGCCGCCGCCGTCACGGCGGCGCGGAAGCGGCCCTACCCCCCGAAACGGGAAGCCGAAGGCTCACCCCAGCCCCAACGGCCCGTCCCGGCAGGTTGCGCTGGTGCACGAGCCACTCACCGGCCCGTCGGCCGAACGTCCGGCGGAGCCACATCCCGCCGCTCCTGCGGGGCCGTCTGCCCATCGGCCTCCACAGCAGACACCCGTCGCCCGTACGGCTCCGCCCGTGGCCGCAGGGCCCGCCCCGCCGCCACGGCCCGGGCGCGCCCGGACGGACCCCACCCGCCCGGACCCCACCCGCCGTGCTCGGAGCGCGGGCCCTCCAAGATCGACGTACGGTGAGCTCGAAGTCACCGACCGCTGGTTCCCGGCTGTGCGGAGGTACCGGATGCGCATGCTCCACCACGCCGCCCCCGGCGGGCCGACCCGGGCGGCCGTCACACGGGGGAGACGCGGGCCGACGGAACGCGCCGGGCGCGCCGAGTCCGTGCGGTTCGCCGCCACCCGGGCGATCCCCTTCTTCGTCCGCAGCGTCCCCGGCGCCCGCCCGGCGTTCTCCGCGGAGACCCTGCGGGAGCTCCGGGCCCGCCACGGCGGGGCGCCGGTCCCCGTGCGCGGCCTGTCCGGCACCGTGCTCGTCCTGCTGGACCCCCGCGAACTGCGGCAGTTCTACGCCGAACAGGCCGCCGAACCGGTCGGCGGGGCCGGCGCCCCGGCCGGGGCGGGCCGCGCCGCCGCCGAGCCCGTGCCGTTCTCCGGCGAGGCGCTGCACACCGCGATCGCCGAGGAGGCCCGGCAGCTGGCCGCGGCCACCACCCTCGAACTGGTCCGCGTCCGGCAGGCCGTGGCCCGCGCCGCCCGGCGGATCGTGCCCGTCGACCGGGGCGCCGTACCCGTACCCGTACCCGTGCCCGTGCCCGTACCCGTCCCCGCGCCGGTCGCCGGGCCGCGGGACCGCGGATCCGCGGGCCTGCTCGGCCTGCTGCGCCGCCGCGGCCGGGCCGAGCACGGGGCCCCTGCCGACGGGCACGTCCCGGCCGGGCGCAGCACCCCGAACGCCGAACCCGCCGGCCCCCTCCACCCCTGGCTGCGCGCGATGGACACCGTCCCCGCGACGGTCCTGCGCACGCTGCTGCTGCTCGGCGCCCATCCCGCCGAGCAGGAGGCGGCGGCCGCGGAGGCCGCCGGGTGCGCCACGCCCGAGGGCCTCGCCCGGCTGGACGCCTGTGTCCGGGAGTCGCTGCGGCTGTACCCGGCGGTGCCCGACCTGGTCCGGGTCACCCGGACCGAGACCGAGTGGCGCGGGGTGCGGTATCCGGCCGGGACCCGCGTGCTGCTGCCCGTCCACTTCCTCCAGCGCGATCCCGCACACGTGCCCGCCGCGCACGTCTTCGTCCCGGGCCGCTGGAAAACGCCCGGCGCGGACGAGGACATCCGGATGTCCCCGTTCGGCCACGGCACCGGCCGCTGCCCGGGCAGCCGGCTGGCACTGCTGGTGACCGCGGGGCTGTGCGCCGAGGTGCTGCGCCGCCGCCGGATCACGGGCACCCGGCCGGTGCTGGACCCGCCGGGTCCGCTGCCCGCGGTCCTTGACCCGCGCGCCATCCGGCTGACCCTCACCCGCCGCTGACGCACCGCCGCCGACGGCACACCCGCCTCTCTCCTTGCCCCCTCACATCCCGCGAGGATTTCCATGTCCGACGCCGCGACCTCCTCCGTGTCCACCGACCCGGACGCCGATCTGCTGGGTGCCGTGTCCCGCGAACTCGCCGAGGCCGCCGACGCCGTCGCGGAGGCCGCCCGCTACGCCTCCGAACTGGCCCTCGGCCCCCGCTTCCCGGCCGCCGCCCCCGGCCGCACCACCGACCCTCCCGCCGACCGGAGCCGCGGCGGCCGGAGCCGGCTCGCCCGCCGGGCCCTGCTGCGCACCCTCACCGATCCGGCGGGCCTGGGCTGGGCCCCGCGCGGCCGGGGCGTCGCGCGGGCCGGCTGGCTCGCCGGGATCCTCACCGGCCGCGAGAGCCTCGCCGTCAGCCTCGCCGTGTGCGGGCTCAAGGCCCGGATCCGGGCGACCGGCATCGACCGCCCCGAGCTGCTGGCCGACCCCGACGGGGCGGCGCTGCTGCGGGCCGTGGACGAGGACCGGCAGGCCGCGGCGGCCCGCGTGTTCCGCCGGGTGGTGCGGGAGCAGGGCCCCGAGCACGCCTTCACCGTGCTGGCCCCGGCCTTCGCCGACGTGTTCGCCTGGCGCGCCCTGACCGACGCGAACCCGTTCAACGACCACGCGGGATGGCAGGTGGCGACCGGCCGGGCCGCCACCGCCGAGCCGCTCCTCGGCCTCGGCGCCGCCGTCCGGGCCTTCCTGCACCGCGACGGCGCCCGCGGCCGCGCTCCGGTTCGTACCTCGGGCCGCCGTGCCCCGGGCCGCCGTGCCGCCGGCCGCGGAGCCGGGCGGAAGGCGGGCCGTGGCCCCGGGGCCGCCCCCGCCCCACCCCCGCCCGCCGGGCACCGCGGCTGCGTCCACACCATGGGGCTCCTCGGCACCGGCGGCCTCCTGCTCGTCCAGCCCTGGCGCGCCCGGTGAGGGCGGCCCTGCGGCTGCGGCCGTCCCGGCCGGACCCGGTCGAGGGGCTGCGCGCCCACTGCGCGGCCCTGCGCGCCCACGCCGACCGGCTGGCCGCCGCCGCCGGCGAACTGGAGCGGCAGGACAGCCCGCACGCCGACGCCTTCCGGGCCGAGGTCGCGGCGCTGGCCGAGCGCTGCGCGACCGCCGCGAGCGGTCTCGCCCTCGCCGTGGCCCGGCTCCAGGGCCGGTGAAGGACCGAGCCGGGGGCGGCCGCCGACGCCGGGCCGGCTCTGATCCCCCGCCCCCGACTCCCGACTGCTGACCCCGACCCCGACTGCTGACCCCCGGCCCCCGGCCGCTGACCCCCGGGCCCGGCAGGGTCAGGGGCGGTGGGGGGAGGGCAGTGCGGCCAGGGCCGCGAGGGCCCGCCCGGCGGTCTCCTCGGGGCTGCCGGAGACGTCGACGGCGACGCCGGACTCGTCCGTCCGGAGCGGCTCCAGCGTGGCGAACTGCGAGTCCAGCAGGGCGGCGGGCATGAAGTGCCCCGTCCGCGCCGCCATCCGCCGCTCGATCAGCGCGCGTTCGCCGGTGAGGTGGACGAACACCGCGTCCGGCGCCGCGACCCGCAGCCGGTCGCGGTAGGCCCGCTTGAGCGCGGAGCACGACACGACGGCGCCCCGGTCGGCCGGCCGCCGGCGGAGCCGGTCCGCGATCGCGTCCAGCCAGGGCCGGCGGTCCTCGTCGTCCAGCGGGATGCCGGCGGACATCTTGGCGATGTTGGCCGGCGGGTGGAGGTCGTCGCCTTCCGTGTACGAGGCGCCGAGGGCGTCCGCGAGCAGCCGGCCCACGGTCGTCTTCCCCGTGCCGGTCACCCCCATGACCACCACCGTCACGTGTCGGCTGCCGCCGTCATGGCCTGGCACCGCCCGCCACCTCCCCATCCCTCGTCGCCTTCGGGCCCGTGGGCCGTGCGCCGTCACCCTGACGCCGATTAAGCCATACGTTCCGGGCGCCACCGGACCCGTACCGCGGCGTGGCCCCGGCACGGACCGCGCCGACGGACCGGAACGAGCCATTCAGCGGTCCGCCTAGAGTTGGATCATGACGTTCTCCAGTCCCGCATCCACCGACACGCCTGATCCCCACCTCACCGCCCTGACCGCCCGACAGGCCGATCACCTGCGCGATCTGGTGGGCCGGTACCACGCCGACCGCGGCGAACAGGCCACCGTCGACGGCGACACCGTCCGCACACCCCAGGGCACCACCGCGCTGTACAACCTCGCCGAGTACGTCCGCCGCGCCGACCCGCGGGACTGGCCCCGCATCGTGGAGCGCCACTGCACGGACCTCGCCTCCGCGCGCGAGTCGGCCTCGGCCCCGGCCGCCCCCGACGACCTGCTGCGCCGCGCCTTCCTGCGGCTCATACCCGACGACGCCCTCCCGCCGGAGGCCGCCGCCTCGTTCGGCTACGTGCGCCCCGTCGCGACCGGGCTCACGGAGGCCCTCGCGCTGGACCTCCCCGACTCCGTGCGGCTCCTCGACGACCGGGACGTCGCCGCCGCCGGCCCGGAGGCCCTGCGCGCGGCCGGCCGCACCAACCTGCTGAACGAGCCCGCGGAGTACGAGACCCTCCCCATGCGGGGCGGCGGGCTGCTGCACGTCCTGTCGGGCGCATCGCTGTTCGTCGCGAGCAAGGCGCTGGTCCTCGACGAGGTCGCCCACGCCGTGACGGGCCGTCCCCTGCCGGACGCGGGCGCCCTGTTCACCGTGCCCAGCCGGAGCTTCCTGGTCTTCCACCCGCTGGCGGACCACCACGTCCAGGACGCCGTCAACGACCTCGCCGCCTTCGGCCTCGGCGCCCACCGGGACAACCCGGGCCCGCTCTCGCCGCGCCTGTACTGGTGGCACCGCGGCGCCATCACCAACCTGACCCGGATCGACGAGGCCACCCGGTCGATCTCCGTCGAGCCGCCGGCGGAGCTGATGGACGTGCTGCGGAGCCTGGTCTCAGCGGCCCCCAGCGCCGGCCCGGCCTGACGGTCCCGGCGCGGCCGCCCCGCCCCCGGCCGCTCACCGGCCGGGGGCCGCCGTGCGCGGGGTGGTCTGCTGCACCGCCCAGCGGTTGCCGTCCGGGTCCGCGAAGCGGACGAACGAGCCCCAGGGCAGGTCCTCGATCTCGCTCACCTCCACGCCCCGCCCCTTCAGGTCCGCGTACGCCTCCTCGATGTCCGCCACGACCACCTGCATGTTGTCCAGCGATCCCGGGGCCATCCGGGTGAGCCCCTTGCCCAGGGCGATCGAGCAGGCCGACCCGGGCGGGGTCAGCTGCACGAAGCGGATCTCCTCGCTGACGGTGACGTCGTGGTCGGCCTGGAAGCCGACCTGCTCGTAGAAGGCCTTGGCCCGGTCGACGTCGGTGACGGGGACGGCGACCAGCTCCAGCTTGATGTCCATCTGCTGCTCCACGTTGCCTGTTCGGTGCGGGGCCTGTCCGCATCATGCTGCCGTCGGCCGGCGCCGGCCGCCAGGCACGCGCCTCAGGCTCCCGTCGGCGCCGTCCCGGCGGCAGTCGCGTCCCCGGCCGGGGCGAACTGGGTCCGGTACAGCTCCTCGTACCGTCCGCCCGCGGCCAGCAGCCCGGTGTGCGTGCCGCGCTCCACGATCCGGCCGTCCTCGACCACCAGGATCTGGTCGGCCGCCTGCACGGTCGACAGCCGGTGCGCGATCACCACGGCGGTCCGGCCCGCCAGGGCCTCGCCCAGCGCCTCCTGCACCGCCGCCTCGGAGGTGGAGTCCAGGTGCGCGGTGGCCTCGTCCAGGATCACCACCCGCTGCCGGGCCAGCAGCAGCCGCGCGATGGTCAGCCGCTGCCGCTCCCCGCCCGACAGCCGGTACCCGCGCTCGCCGACCACCGTGTCCAGGCCGTCCGGGAGCGAGGCGACCAGCCCGTCCAACCGCGAACGGCGCAGCGCCTCCCACAGCTCCTCCTCGGTCGCCCCGGGCCGGGCCAGCAGCAGGTTGGCCCGTACCGACTCGTGGAAGAGGTGCCCGTCCTGGGTGACCATGCCGAGGGTCTCGCGGATCGACTCGGCGCTGAGGTCCCGTACGTCGACCCCGCCGAGGCGCACGGCGCCCGCGTCCGCGTCGTACAGGCGGGGCAGCAGCTGCGCGATGGTGGACTTCCCGGCGCCGGAGGAGCCGACCAGGGCGATCATCCGGCCGGGCTCGGCCCGGAACGACACCTCGTGCAGGACCTGGCCGCCGCCGCGGGCGTCGAGGGCCGCGACCTCCTCCAGGGAGGCGAGCGAGACCTTGTCGGGGGAGGGGTAGCCGAAGGAGACCCGGTCGAACTCGACGGAGACCGGCCCCTCCGGGACCCGGCGGGCGTCCGGCTTCTGCGCGATGAGCGGTTCCAGGTCGAGGATCTCGAAGACCCGCTCGAAGCTCACGAGGGCGCTCATCACCTCCACGCGGGCGCCGGCCAGCGCGGTCAGCGGGGCGTACAGGCGGGTGAGCAGCAGGGCCAGGGCGACGACGCTCCCCGCGTCCAGGGTGCCGCGCAGCGCGTAGTAGCCGCCGAGCCCGTAGACCAGGGCGAGGGCGAGGGCCGAGACCAGGGTGAGCGCGGTGATGAACGCCGACTGCGCCATCGCCGTGCGGATGCCGATGTCGCGCACCCGGCCCGCCCGGGCCGCGAACTCGGCGGACTCGTCGGCCGGCCGCCCGAACAGCTTGACCAGGGTGGCGCCGGGTGCGGAGAACCGCTCGGTCATCTGGGTGCCCATGGCGGCGTTGAGGGCGGACGCCTCCCGCTGGAGCGCGGCCATCCGCGCCCCCGTCCGGCGGGCCGGGACCACGAACACCGGCAGGAGCAGCAGGGCGAGGAGGGTGATCTGCCAGGAGATGCCCAGCATGACGGCCAGCGTCAGCAGCAGGGTCACGGTGTTGGCGACCACCCCGGACAGGGTGTTGCTGAACGCCCGCTGGGCGCCGATGACGTCGTTGTTGAGCCGGCTGACCAGGGCGCCGGTCCGGGTCCGGGTGAAGAAGGCGACCGGCATCCGCTGGACGTGGTCGAAGACCGCCGTCCGCAGGTCCAGGATCAGGCCCTCGCCGAGGGTGGCCGACAGTTTGCGGGTCAGCAGCCCGAGTCCGGCCTCCGCGACCGCGATGACCGCGATGAGCAGGGCGAACCGGACGACGGCGGAGGACTCCCGGCCGTCGACGATCGCGGTGACGACCCGGCTGGCGAGGACCGGGGTGGCGACCGCGAGCAGGGCGGTCACGATGCTGAGGAGGAGGAACAGGGTCAGCCCGCGGCGGTGCGGGCGGGCGAACGCGGCGATGCGGCGCAGGCTCGCCCGGGAGACGGGGCGGCGGTCCTGCTGGGCGTCGATCGCGCTGCGCAGGGAGGTCCAGGCGGTGACTTCCATGTCCATGAGGGGAACGCTAGAACCTCAACCAATCTTGAGGTCAAGGGTCGGGTGGGGAGGGCGAACGGTGAACTCCGCTGCCCGCCCGTGGCCTTTACCCGTTCCTGACCTCCCCATGGTCCGCCGCCGGGCAGTGCGATAGATTCGGCCACTCCCGGCCCCTCCCACCGGGTCCCTTCCACCCCCGCGAAGACAGGCTTCACAATGAGCGACATCGTCAACGGACTTGGCCGCACCGGCGCCTACGGCGCCCTGGGCCTGGTCCTGCTGATCCTCGGGATCGTCCTGGTGGACGTGCTGACCCCCGGGAAGCTCCCGAAGCAGATCTGGGAGGAGCGCAACCGCAACGCGGCCATCACGCTGAGCTCGGCCCTCCTCGGCATCGGCGGGATCGTGTTCACCTCGATCTGGACGACGTACGACGACTTCGCCAAGGGCCTGCTGTCCACCGCGGCCTTCGGCATCCTCGGCCTGGTCCTGATGGCGCTGGCCTTCCTGGTGCTGGACCTGGTGACCCCGGGCAAGCTCGGCGCCATAGTGGTCGACCCGGAGCCGCACCCGGCGGTCTGGGTGACGGCCTGCTGCAACCTGGCGGTGGCCGCCATCGTCGCGGCCTCGATCGCCTGACCCGGCCGACCGCCGGCAACAACGGCCCCGCACCGGGCCCCTCGCCCCGCACGAGAGCGCCGCCCCCGGAAGGGAGCGGCGCTCTCGTTGTCATCGCGGGATCAGGCCAGGCCCAGCGCGAACACCCCGTACCCCGCCGCCAGTAGCCCGGCCGCCGTCCGCCGCACCGCCGTCGCCCCCGTCCACGGCTCCTCGAACCGCCGTGCATACCGGGCAATTCCTGCCAGCAGCACCGCGAACAACGGCAGCCACAGCAGCCGTGCCGCGATCCAGGCCGGGCTGTCCGGAGCGGTCGTCAGCCCCGCCACCCCGCCCGCGAACGAGCCGGGAACGGCCGCCGCCAGCATGGCCGTCTGATGCCAGCACAGGATCGTCATCGCGCACAGGTTGACCACCACCACCGGCGCCCACAGCGCCGGCTGCGCCAGCAGCCGCGCCAGCCGCTCCCGCAGCAGCATCGCCGCCCCCGACTGCGCCGCGGCCAGCGCGAGCACCAGCAGCGACGGCGGGTGCGAATTGGTCCGCTCCGCGCCCGGTACGCCGACCATCGACGCCGGGTAGTGGAACACCGCGAGCAGCACCGCGAACAGCACGCCCCCGCCCGCCAGCAGCAGCCAGGCCCCGCGCCGCCCGATCCGCCGCTCGCCCCACGACACCCCGAGCTGGTAGGCGAACAGCCAGCCCGGCAGGATGTTCAGCACCGCCAGCCAGGACGGCACGGACCCGGCGAACGGCCCGTACCGCAGGAAGTCCACCGCCGCGACCGAGGCGAGCAGCGGGGCCGCCGCCCACCCGCCGAGCCGCCGGGCGGCCCGCACGCAGTACGGGGTCAGCGCGGTCACCACCAGGTACACCCCGACGAACCACAGCGGCTGGATCACCAGCGTCGCCGCGGTCCGCAGCGTCGCCTCCGGCACCCCGGCCGCGTACAGGAGCGGCGCGGCCAGCGCCCACACCGCCGTGACCCCGAGCACCGGCCGCCCCAGCCGGGCGACCCGGCCCCGCAGCCAGGCCCCGGTGGACCCCTCGCGCCGGCGGTACGACAGCACCGAGGCGTAGCCGCCGACCAGGAAGAAGATGCCGAGCATCTGCAGCACCCAGCTCGCCGGCGCGAGCACCGGGAGCGCGGAGAGCGGGCTCGCGTTGTGCAGGCCGCCCTCGGGGTCGAGGGTGAAGCCGCCGAGCATCCAGTGCCCGGTCGGGACGGCCAGCAGGGCGAGGGCCCGCAGCCCGTCGACCGCCCGGTCCCGGTGGGCGGGCGTTCGCCGCTCGATGCGGTCGGCCGCCCGCCGCAGCGCCGCCGCGGCGCTCGCCGGACCTCCTGCCTTCGCGATCGCGGCGAACGCCGCGTCCGGCACGTCCGCGGTCCCCGCGGCCGCGGCCACCGCCGGCGCGGCAGTGGCCGGGATCCTCCCGAAGCGGCGCATTCCCCTTCTCCTCTCCTCGTGACGCCGAGGAAGGTAGGAAGGAGGTGCCCGCCGGCACGTCGGACCGGGGAGCCAAGCCGGATGTCATACTCCGGTAGGGGGTGGCGGAGCCCCGGGAGTGGGAAAGGCCGGGCGCGGGGAGGGCCGGGGCGGGGAGGTCAGCCGCCGTCGCCGGGCCGCACCACTCCGGCCTCGTACGCGAAGATGACGGCCTGCGCCCGGTCGCGGAGGTCCAGCTTGGCCAGCACCCGCCCGATGTGCGTCTTCACCGTCTGCTCGGCCACCACCAGCTGCCCGGCGATCTCCTGGTTCGACAGCCCCCGCGCGATCAGCTCCAGCACCTCGCTCTCCCGCGGGGTCAGCCCGTTCAGCCGGAGCGCCGGGTCCCGGCGCGGGGCCGGCCGCCGCTGCACGAAGTCCGCGATCAGACGCCGCGTCACCGAGGGCGCCAGCAGCGCCTCGCCCGACGCGACGACCCGGACCGCCGAGATCAGGTCGGCCGGCGGGGCGTCCTTCAGCAGGAACCCGGACGCGCCGGCGCGCAGCGCCTCGTACACGTAGTCGTCGATGTCGAAGGTGGTCAGCATCAGCACCTTCGGCCGGTGCAGCACCCCGGGCGGCGGATCGAGGATCTCCCGGGCCGCGCTCAGCCCGTCCAGCTCCGGCATCCGCACGTCCATCAGCACCACGTCGGGGTGGACGGACCGGGCCAGGGCCACCCCATGCCGCCCGTCGGGGGCCTCGCCCACCACATCGATGTCGGCCTGCGCCGACAGCAGTGCGGCGAACCCCGCACGCACCATGGCCTGGTCGTCGACGACGATCACTCGGATGGTCAACTGGCGTCCTCGCTCGGTTCGTTCAGGGGCAGGCGGGCGGCGACCCGGAAGCCGCCGTCGGGCAGCGGACCGGTGTCCAGCGTCCCGCCCGTCAACCGTACGCGCTCCCGCATCCCCACCAGTCCGTGCCCGGTGCCCGCGGTCTCCAGCACCGGCGCACCGTCCCGCCCCGGCCCGTTGACGACGAGGACGATGACCTCCTGCGCGTCGTACGTCACCGAGACGCGGGCCCGTGCCCCGGGGGCGTGCCGCACCACGTTCGCGAGGGCCTCCTGCACGATCCGGTACGCCGACAGGTCCACGGCCGGCGGCGCCGCCTCGTCCGCCCCGGCGGCCAGCGACAACTCCACCGGCTGCCCGGCCCGTACGGTCGCCTCGACGAGCTGCTGGATGCGGCCGATGCCGGGCTGCGGGGCCCGCTCGGCGCCGTCCCCGCCGCCCGGGCCGCCGCCGGATCCGGCCGCTCCGTTCGCGTTCGCCCCGTTCGCCCGGTCGCTGCGCAGGACGGTCAGCAGCCGCCGCATCTCGCCCAGCGACTCCCGCGCGCTCGCCGCGATCGCCGCGAACTCCTCCCGCACCGGCTCCGCCATGCCCGGCAGCCGGTACGGCGCGGAGTCCGCCTGCACGGTGATCACCGACATGTGGTGGGCCACCACATCGTGCAACTCCCGGGCGATCCGGGCCCGTTCCTCCAGAAGCGTGCGCCGGGCCCGCTCCGCCTCGCTGATGCTCTCCTGCTCGGCGACCCGCTGCTGGGCGTCGCCGAGTCCGCGCAGGGATCCCGTCACCGCGAGCAGGGCCCCGCTCAGGACGAAGAGGAGGGCGGCGGTGTTCGTCGTCACGGCCGACTGGAAGAACCCCAGCACCACCCCGGCCGCACCCGTCGCCAACCAGACCCCGATCAGCGTCCTGACGGGCTCGCGGAGCCCCAGGCACACCATCACCACCAGGTAGCCGACGATGCCCATCGGGGTCCACGGCCAGGCGAGTCCCGCCGGGCTCTCGGACCCGAGCACCAGCAGCGCCCCCACCGCGTCCGCGGCCAGCACGATCGCCCAGGCCCGCACCGGCCGGGTCACGGCCAGCAGCAGCGGCACGGTCTGGGCCACGCCCAGCGCCCCCGCCCAGCCGCCGCCGACCCCGTACGTGTCGATCAGCACCACGACCGTGACGGGCAGGAGGGACGCCACGAACGCCGCGGTGACCGCGAAGGGCAGCAGCCGCTGCCAGGCCTTCGGCGCCTGCGCGAACAGGGGCTCCCCCGGGCGGGCGGGGGAGCGCAGCACCCGGCCGAGCCGCGCCGCCGACCGCGCGCCCCGCGACGCGGCGGCCGGAGCGGGGGCGGCCGGGGCGGCGGCGGGCGCTGCGGCACCGGCCGCGGGCGGGGCCGGGACCGCCCGCGCGGCGGCGGCGGGCTCGGGCGTACGGGGGCCCCGGCGGAACCGGGAACGGCGGCGGGGCTCATCGCGATCGCTCATGGTCCGCCCAGCGTATGCGCCGCGCACCGCCGGCTCCGGTCCGGGCCCGGACGCGGAACCGCAGACCGACCGGACCCGCATCACGCCGCCGGGCAAAGGGAGTTCGGCTGGATCTCGCCCCTGCCACGGCTGTCGATCTTGCAGACTGTGGCCCATGAGCGCACCCGGAACCACCGTCACGCCCCACGCACCGGCCACCGCTTCCGCCGGTGTCACCGCTGCCGCCACGCTCGGCCTCTTCGCCGCCTGGGCCCTGCACGACACGGAGGAGATCGCGACGATGGGGCGCTGGTCCCGCGACCGGGTCCCCGTCCTGCGCGCACGCCACCCCCGGGTGCCCGACCGGGTGTGGGACCGCCTCGGGTCGGTGGACGGGCGGGAGTTCGCCACCGCGGTCGCCGTCGCGGCCGTCGTCGTGGGCGCGGCCGCCGCCGACGGGTACCGCACCGGCGGGCGGTCCGCCTTCTACCAGGCCTCCCTGAACGCCTTCGGCCTGCACGGCCTGGTCCACGTCGCACAGGCCGCCGCCACCCGCGGCTACACCCCCGGCGTGGCCACCTCGCCGCTGCTCGTGGTCCCGTTCACCGTCTGGGCCCGCGGCCGGCTCCGGCGCGCCGGGGTGCTGCGGCCGGCGCGGCCGCGCGATGCGGCGCTCGGGCTGGCCTTGGCCGCCGCCACGGCGGCGGGCGCGCAGGCCGCCGCCCGGCGGATCCTGCGCCGTGGCGGGGCGGCCGTCTGACGGGGGCCGGCGGGCCGGCCCGAACCCCGCCGGCCGCCGCAACCCCGCCCGCCCGGCGCCGGGCGGGCGGGCGGTCGGCTCGTTCCCCGCAGCCGTCCCGCTCGTTGACCCCCGGCATGGAGCAGGTGCCGACCATCGCGGCCCGGGGCGTGGGTGGGCGGGCCGACGCCGCGTGCCACCTCTACGACGCCGTCGCCCCCTGGAGTTCCGCCCGGGCCGGCGGGTGGAGCCGTACGGCGGCCGAGGCGGCGGCCCGCAGCGTGGGCAACCCGCGGCGGATCCGCCGGGTGCGGGGGGTCACCCCACCGCGGCCTCGGCAACAGCCTTCTGGTACAGCTTCCTGACGTCGGCTCCGAAGTAGGAGCTGTACGAGGTGTCCGCGGTGTCCCCGCCGGTCTTCCAGCCGCCGATGACCCCGACCACGTTCCCCGTCTCGGTCTCCTTGTCGTAGTGGGTCAGGAACGGGCCGCCGCTGGTCCCGCCCGGGTAGCCGGTGCAGTCGATCCGCAGGAACGACCCGGGGATGCCCGGATCGGTGCTGGTGAACTTCGTCGTGCGGTTCACGCACAGCCGCGGCCGGGCCGCGGACGCCGGGTAGCCGATCAGCGTCACCTGCGCGTGCGCGTAGCCCGCGTCGGTGGCCAGCCGGTTCCCGCCGACCACCTCCTCGACCGGGAACCCGTCGGCGTCCGGCCCGACCTGGGCGAACGCCACGTCGAGGGTGGCTGCCCGGTCCGCCCCGAGGCTCTTGTAGCGCGGGTCGATCCACACCTTCGACCGTCCCTGCGCGTCCCGCAGCACCGGGAACATGCCGTACGGCTGCGGGTTCTCCGCCGTGTACAGCGGGACGAACGCCACCTGCCGGGCATCGGTGCCGAGCAGGCAGTGCGCCGCGCTGAGCACCAGGTTGCGGCCGGGGGAGGAGACCACGCTGGCGGTGCAGAAGTACGCGCCGCCGCCCTTCATGACGAACATCCGGCCGACGACCGGGATCCCGTCGAAGTCCTTGCCGGTGCCCGGGTCGGCGGCCGCGGCCGGCGCGTCGGGGCCGCTCGCGTTGACGGGGGCGGCGGACGCCATCCGGTCCGCCGTCCAGAACGCCTCCGCCTCCCGGGCGGACCACCGGCCGGTCACCGGCGGCGGGCCGCTGCCCGCCTCGGCGACGGGCAGCGGCCCGCTCGGCAGCAGGAGGGCGGCCGCCAACGCCGCCACCGTCAACAGTCGTCGCATGTCGGGCTCCTCGGGCTCCGCTAGACGGCCTGGGGGAAACGGAACAGCCGGCCCGGGTCGTGGGCGCGCCGCACCTCTTCGAGGCGGGCGAGGTTCGGCCCGTAGTAGGCCGTGCGCCAGTCGGGCAGCTTCGGATCGGTGTAGTTCTGGTACGCGCGCCCGGTCGCCCAGGGGCGCAGGTCCTGCCAGAGGGCGTCGAGCCAGGCCAGGTGCCGGGCCGTCTCGGCGGGCGTGGCGGTCTCCGGCCAGTAGGCCAGGTACTGGGTGAGGAAGGCGCTGTCGCGGTGCACGAACGCGGTGTCGGCGGGCGCCGGCCGGTTCACGGCGCCGCCGCAGTCCCCGGTGAACTGCACGACGCCCATCCCGCCGGCGGGCACGTCCTCGGCGTACCGGCGCATCCGGGCCAGGACCGCGGCCACCCCGGCGTCCGGGAGGCCCGCGGCCGGCCAGAAGTCCGAGCGGGCGCCGTACGAGTCCCGGCCGATCCCGCCCTCGGCGCCGCGGCCGGGCAGCGTGCCGGGCAGCCGGCACCGATCGGCGGTCCGCTCCAGGCAGCCGGACATGGCCCGCAGGGTCTCCTCGTGGCCGCGGACGGCGGTCCAGGAGTCGCGGGGCGGGCTGCCGACCAGGTCGGCCAGCCGGGTCAGCTGCCGGTCGAGCTCGGCGCGCCCGTCGAGGCAGAGCACGCGGACGGCGGGCGGGGGCGGCGGACCGGACGGAAGCAGGAACTCCACCTGGCTCCAGAACGGTTCGGGCAGGGCGGCCGTCCAGCGCTGCCAGCCGCGGAGCACGGCCGCCGAGCCGGCGTCGGCGGCGGACCAGTGGAGTTCGGCGTAGGCGCAGTCCGCGGCCGGGTGGGTGTCGAAGCGGAGTTCGGTGACCACGGCGAAGTTGCCGCCCCCGCCGCCGCGCAGGGCCCAGAACAGGTCCGGGTCCCGGGCGGCGTCGACCTCCCGGACGACCCCGTCCGGGGTGACCGCGGTCGCGCCGGTGAGGCGGTCGCAGGTGGCCCCGTACGCCCGGGAGGCGAGGCCCAGCCCGCCGCCCAGGGTGAGCCCGGCGATCCCCACGGTGGGGCACAGGCCGGTCGGGATGGAGCGGCCGTGCGCGGCGAGGGCCCGGTTGACGTCGCCGAGGCGGGCGCCCGCGCCGACCCGCACCCCGGTCCCCGACAGGGCCACCGCGTCCATGGCGCTGACGTCGACGACGAGGCCGCCCGCGCGGGTGGACCAGCCGGCGTAGCTGTGCCCGCCGGAGCGCGGGACGACCGGCACCGCCGAACGGCGGGCGAAGTCCAGGCAGACGGCCACGTCCCCGGCGTGCGCCGGATAGGCCACGGCGGCCGGGGCGACGGTGTCGTAGCGCGGCTGGAACAGCTGCCGGGCCTCCGGGTAGGCGGGGTCGCCCGGCAGGACGACCCGCCCGTCGATGCCGCGGGCGAGCGCCCCGTAGTCCGGGCCCCGGGCGGGCCCGCCCGCGCCGGCGGCCGCCCCGGAGCCGGAACCGGCGCCCGGCCGGGCGGCCGACCCGCTGCCCGGACCGGCTCCTGCCCCGGAGGCGGGCCCCGCGCCCGGCCCGGCCGCCGCGCCGGCTGCCGCGCCGACGGCCGCGAGGACGGCCAGGGGTGCGCCGGCCAGGAGGCGGCGTCGGTGGAGGCTCATTCCTCCTTCCTGCCATCGCGCGTGCCGATCGCCGTGCAGGCGGGCCCGCCGCCGCCCCGCTGCCCCCCGAACGGCCGACGGCCGTCCGGCGGGCCCGTCAGTGCCCGGGAGCCGCCCCCTGCCGGACGACTCCCGGTTCCGCCCTCGGGGCCGGCCCTGCCCCGTCGCCGGCCCGGCGGGCCAGCAGGAAGCCCTGCGGGCCCTTCTCGCCGGGGCCGGGCTGCCGCACCAGGCGGGCCACCTCGGCCAGTCCGGCGTCGGCGAGGAGTCCGGCGACCAGGTCCGGCGGCGTCCAGTACACGTCCAGGTCGACCCGGTGCCCGTACGCCTCCTCCAGGCGGATCCGCCGGTCGCCCGCCTTGAACGCGATCAGGAGATGGCCGCCCGGCGCCAGGACCCGGGCGAACTCCGCGAACAGCGGCGCCAGCCCGGCCGGCGGGGTGTGCACGGTGGAGTACCAGGCCAGGACCCCGCCGAGCACGCCGTCCGCCACGTCCAGCGCGCCCATCGAGCCGACCTCGAACCGCAGGCCCGGATAGGTCCGCCGGGCCACCGCGACCATCGCCGGCGACAGGTCCACCCCGAAGGCCCGCAGGCCGAGCGCGTCCAGGTGGGCCGTTATCCGGCCCGGACCGCAGCCCAGGTCCGCGACCACCCGGCCGGCCGCCCCGCCGCCCCCCTCGCCCCGCACGCACTCGGCGAAGGCCGCCAGCATGGCCCGGTCGAGCGGTCTGCCGTCCAGGTCCGACCCGAGCAGCCGGGCGTAGTCGACGGCGACGGCGTCGTAGGACGCCCGTACGGAGCTCAGGTGCGAGGTCTCGCTCATGTCCCCGGAGACTAGTGCTCCGGCGGGCAAGGTTCACCGCCTCACGACGCTCCCCCGGCCACCGCCGGGAGGCGTGCACGGGACGCCGCGTCCCCGGCCTCACGGTGCCGTACGACTAGCCCGCGCGCCCGCCCGGCCCGCGCCCGGTCAGCGGGTTGTCCAGGCAGGTCCACTGGTCACCCGGGATCCCCGGGCTCAGCCGCATCAGGGTCAGCGCCTTGACCGGCAGCGGAGCGTCCAGCAGCGCGCCCGTGTCCGCGGTGGGCTCCAGCCCGGCCGCCGCCCGCCCGAGGACCTCCGCGAAGGCCGCCGCCGAGCCCGCCGTGGACCCCAGGGCCCCGGCCAGGAGGGAGCCGAACAGCTTGCGCCGCAGGACCGTTACGTCGTCGGTGACCAGCCGCCCGGACACCGGCGGCACCGGCAGGCCGTGCCGGGCGAGGCGGGCCGGGCTGATCCGGATGTCGGCCAGATCCCGGTAGACCAGCCGCAGCGGGGTGCCGTCGGCGGACAGGACCACGAGGAGGTTCTGCCCGTGGGCCTCCAGCGCCACCCCGAGGTCCAGCACCCGCAGGCACACGGAGAGCGCGAGCCGGGCGAACGCGGCCTGCCAGTCCGCCGAACGGGCGAACGGCGCCCCGGCCAGCGCCGCCACCGGCACCACCCGCTCGCCCGCCGCCGCGTCCGCGTACACCTCCGGCGGCTCGCGCAGCACCGCGGCCAGGTCCGGGCTGTGCGCCGACACGGCCCCCAGGGTGCGGGTGATGTGCAGCCGCCCGTCCAGCCGCCCGGCCAGTGCCTGTGCGAAGGCGGACACCACCGCCGCCGTCTCGATCGAATAGCCCGAGATGTCCCGTACGGAGGAGGTCAGCCGCGTGCTCAGCGCCGTCTTGACGTGCGCGCCGCCCGCCGCCGGGGCGAGCGTGCGCAGCGCCATCAGAGGATGCGCCGCCCAGCCCGCCCGCAGGGCGTCCGGCCCCCGGCCCGTCTGCATCGGGCCCGTCTGCTTCAGGCTCGTCTGCTTCAAGACGTGCTCCGCCTGCCACGGGTGCACGGGCAGCAGGATCCGGCCCCCCTCCCGCAGCTCCGTCGGCCAGGCGCCCGTGACCAGGCACTCCTCGGCCCGTACGGGCACCAGCCCGAGCCGGACGACCGGCCGGTGCTCGGGGGCGTACGCCAGCTGCTCGGCCACCGAGAACCCGGGGCGGGAGCGGCAGTTCGGGTGGTACGGGTGCCCGTCGACCACCCGCTGCTCCCATTCCCGGGCCGTCTGCGGGTCCGGCTCCCCGGCGGGGGGCTGCCCCGCCCGCGACAGGGCGAGGGAGGCGGTGCTGCCGTCGAGCTCGGCGGCGAACGCGTCCCCGTGCGGCACCCGCAGGGCCGCCATCAGCCGCCCGGCCTGCCGGTACGGGCTGCCGTCGAGGAGCAGCTCGGTCACGTGCCCGCCGGTGGCGTAGGGGTCCGGCGGCGGGCCCTCCAGCCGCCTGCCGTCGGACAGCAGCAGGGCCAGGCCGCCGGAGCCCCGCTCGCGGCGCACCACCCACGGCAGCGGTTCGTACGCCAGCGCCCGCCACAGCCGGGTCAGCACCGCGGCCCGGGCGCCGCCGAGCGCGGACTCGTACGGGGCGCCGAGTGCGGGGCGTACGTCGGCCAGTTCGGCGGATACGGCCTCTTCGGCCGGGGAGTGGGGGAGGTTCATGCTGGGGTGCAGGGCCCTGTTCCTCTCGCTCTCGCGGATGGTTGTGGTGATCACGTCATCATCGCGGATACTGATGATCACGGCCGGTGGTCCGCCCAGCGGGCCTCCGGCGCATGGGATGGACCGAATGGAATACGTGGACCTCAACGCCGTCGCCGACGCACGCGCCGCCGCCCCCCTGCTCAACTGCCTGCTGCGGGAGGCGGCCGACCCGGAGGGCGGAGGTGTCCACCGGCTGCGCGGCAGCGGCCGCCTGCTGCGGGTGCGCCCCGGCCGCCGGCCCGCCGACCCCGAACTGGGCACGGGCGGAGGCTGGCACCCGCTCACCCACACCGAACTGGTGAAGCTCGTCGCCGACGAACTGCTCCGGTACACGGGTGCACCGAACGACGAGCTCCCGGTCGAGATGGCCGACAGCCGCGAGGCCATCGCCGCCCTGCTGGCCGCCCGGTCCGCGGCCGAACCGCCCGAGGACCCGTACGTCCTGTCCGAGCAGTCCCTCGTCCTGGGCCACCCGCACCACCCCGCCCCCAAGGCCCGGGGCGGTGCGCCCGCCGCGAGCTGGCTGCCGTACGCGCCGGAGGCCCACGCCCGCTTCCCGCTGGTCTTCCTCGGGCTGCGCGAGGACCAGGTGGTGGAGGAGGGCGGGCCGGCCGCGGCCGACGCCATCGACGCCCTGGCCGCACTGCAGGACGGCCCCCGCCCGCCCGCCGGCTACCGGCTCCTGCCCGCCCACCCGTGGCAGCTGGAGCTGCTCGACGGCTCCCCGGCGGTCCGCGCGGCGTTCGCCGACGGGCGGCTGCTGCACCTGGGCCGGGGGCGGCGGGCCGCCTGGCCCACCGCCTCGGTCCGGACCCTGTACGTGCCCGGGGCCGTGCCCGGGGCCGGGGCTGAGGCCGGGGATGGAGGCGGGGGCGGTGCGGCCGGAGACCTCTTCGTGAAGTTCAGCCTCGACGTCCGGATCACCAACGACGTGCGCCGGCTGTGGCGGCACGACCTGCTGAAACTCCGCCGGACGGACGCGGCCGTCGAGGCGGGCTTCGCCGCCCTGCGGCAGCACACCGGGTCGGATGCGGCCTGGCTCGCCGACCGCGGCTACCGCACCGCCGCCTTCGCCTTCGAGGAGCTCGCGGTGCTGGTCCGCGACGGGCTGCGGGCGCATGCGGTGCCCGGCGCCGCGCCCGTGCTCGCCGCCGCGCTCGCCGAGGGGTACGCCGGCAGCCCGCTCGCCCGCACCGGCGACCCGGCCGGCTGGTGGCGGGCGTACCTGCGGCAGGTCGTGCCGCCCGTGCTGGAGCTGTTCGCCCGGCACGGGGCCGTGCTGGAGGCCCACCTCCAGAACACCCTGGTCGCGTTCGACGGGCAGGGCATGCCGGTGCAGGCCCTCTTCCGCGACGCGGAGGGCGTGAAGCTGCTGCCGGAACCGGAGCGGGCGGCCGCCTGGCAGCGCCTGGTCTACTGCCTGGTCGTCAACCACCTGGCGGAGGTGGGCGGAGCCCTCGCCGAGGCGCACCCCGGAGCGGCCGGCGTGGTGTGGCCCGCGGTGCGCGAGGAGTTCCTGCGCTACGACGCCGAGCGGGGCCTGCCGGAGGTCGCGGAACTGCTCGCGGCCCCGTCCCTCCCGGCCAAGACGAACCTGCTGCTGCGCTGGACCCGGGCGGACGGCGCGGACGCGCGCTACATCCCGCTGCCGAATCCGCTGCGGTAGGGGGCAGGGGCGCAGGCGGAGGCGCGGGGAAGGCGGCGGGCGGGATCCGGCCAAGGTGGTGTACGAACCCCCTTCCACCCCTCACTAGAGGTATAGACCAATGCTACGTTGGGTGGGCAGTCCGCGCATTCCTTGACCATCCGTCAGAGGAGAAGCCATGCCCTCCCCTTCGCGGGGCGGCGGCCCGGCCGCCGTCCCCAAGTACCAGCGGATCGCAGCAGCGCTGCGGCAGGAGCTCGAAGACGCCGTGCACGGTCCCGGCGGCAGACTCCCCTCGGAGCGCACCCTGGCCGCGTCCTACCGGGTCAACCGCCAGACGGTCCGGGCCGCGCTGCAGCACCTGCGGGACGGCGGCCTCATCGTGACGGAACGCCGCGGCACCAGGTCGGCCCTGCCCGCGCCGCCCACGGCCGGCACGGCCGGGGCGTTGGCGGCCGTGGTCGCCCAGAGCTGGCTCGCCCGGGTGACCGTGCCGCCCGCGCTCGCCCCGCTCCTCGGCATGCGGGGCGGCGAGCGCACCCTGGTGCACCACCGCCGCGAGCGCGGCCCGGCGGGGCAGACGCTGCAGCACGCCGTGACCTACCTCTGCCCGCGCGCCGTGGCGCAGACCCCCGAACTGGCCGCCTACCGCGACCGCACGGGGGTGCGCGACGAGGACCTCGGCCCCCTGCACCGCTGGCTGGAGCGGGCCGCCGAGCAGGGCCGCGTCGCCGAGACCCTCACCATGACCCGCAGCAGCCATCCCCGGGCCGTCGCCCCGGACTGCGGTCTGACCGTGCGCCGCACGCTGCACGACGACTCCGGCCGGCTGCTCGCCGTCACGGACCTCGCCTTCCCCACCTGGGACCGGCTGACCTTCCACCGGGACCGCGCCGCCGGCGGGTTCCGCGTCAGCTGACGGGGGAGTGCGGCCGCGTCCGCCCGCTGCCGACGTCCCCGGCCCGCTGCCCGGCCCCCGGCTCGGCCCCCGGTCCGGAGCCGCGGCCTCCGCTGCGGTGGCCGGGTGCGGACGGGGCGGCGGCGCCCGGCCACCACAGGGACCTGCCCAGGAGCGCGGCCAGGGCCGGCACCAGCACGACCGACAGCACGAACGCGGAGAGCAGGATCCCGAGGGCCGTCGCGAACCCGGTCTGCCGGGTGGACGGGGCCGGGTTCACGGCAAGGCTCCCGAAGGAAACGGCCAACACCAGGCCGGCCGTCGCGATGGCCGGCGCGGTGTGCCGGACGGCGCGCGCCACCGCCGCCCGGGCCGGACCGGGCCGTTCCATCTCCTCCCGGATCCGGTCCGCCACCAGGATGTTGTAGTCGGTGCCCAGCGCGACCACGAACAGGAACAGGACGAGCGGGAGGGTGAAGTCCACGCCCGGCCGGCCCAGCGCGTGCCGGCAGACGAAGGCGGCGGCGCCGAGGGTCGCGGCGAAGCCCAACCCGACCGCGGCCATCAGGGCCAGCGGCGCGAGCAGGCTCCGCAGGAGCAGGATCAGGATCAGCGCGATCAGTGCCGCCGCCACCGGGAAGACCACCCGCAGGTCCTTCTCCACCGCGGCGGAGATGTCGGCGAACACCGCGGCCGTGCCCCCGACATGCGCCTCGGTACCCGCGGGCCGGTGCGCGGCGACCGCGTCCCGGACCGGCCCGGACACGAGGTCGCGGGCCTCCGGGTGCTGCGGATCGACCGCCAGGAACAGGTCGATCCGCGCCGCCCGGCCGTCCTCGCTCTTCACGGGCGGGGCCACGCGGCCCACCCCGTGCACCTCGGCCAGCGCGCGGGTGAGCCCGTCCAGCCGTTCGACCGCCACCGGGCCCCCGTCGTCGGCGGTGACGAACACGGTCGCCGGGTCCGCCGTCCCGGCGGGCAGGGCCCGGGCGATCTCGGCGGCCGTGCGCGCGGACGCGGTGCGCCCGCCGCCCGGCCCGCCCTGGCCGTAGTCCATCCGCATCCCGGCGAGCCCCGCGGCGAGCGCACCGAGCAGGGCCGTGGAGGCGAGGACGAGGAGCAGCGGGCGCCGGGCCGTGAGCCCGCCGAGCCGTGCGGCCGCCCCGGCCGGGGGCTGCCGCTCCAGGGTGCGCGAGGGCCAGAACATCCGGTGCCCGCACACGGCCAGGAGCGCCGGCAGCAGCGTCAGGCTGCCCAGCAGCATCACGAGGACGGAGACCGCGACGGCCGGGCCCAGCACCCGGAACTGGCCGAAGGAGGCCACCCCGAGCGTCGCGAACGCCGCCACGATGGTCAGCGCCGCCGAGGTGATCGCCGTACCGACCCGGCCCGCGACCACGGCGGCCGCCGCCCGGCCGGACTGCCCGGGGTGGCCGCGCAGGTGCTCGCGGAAGCGGAACAGCAGGAACAGGAAGTAGTCGATGCCGATGCCGACGAGCACCACGTTGATCAACGCGGGTGTCGACGGGGAGAGTTCGACGCCGGTCAGCAGTGCGGCGACGACGACCGCGCCCGCGGCCGCGCCGCCCACGACCGAGACCGCGAGGAGCGGCAGCAGCGCGGCGAGGAGGCTGCGGAAGACCAGTACGTGCAGCAGCACGATCACGCCGACCACCACCAGCCCGGCCACCAGCGAGCGGGTCTTCTCCGCGTCGCCCGCGTCGACGGTGTCCGCCAGGGGGCCGGTGAAGCCGGTCCGCAGCCCCGCCTCCCGGAAGGCGGCCCGCGCATGGTCGCGGAAGGCCCGGTAGGTGTCCTGCAGCCCGGGGTCGGTCGGATTGCCCGTCAACTCGGCCGACAGCAGCCGGAAGGACCGGTCGGGGGCCGTCGTCGCGGGGCCGAGCCGGGGGAACTGGGAGTGGTCCCGGGCGAAGAGGGGCGGGGTGTCCCGGGTCACGGGCATCTCGACCCGCCGCCGGGAGAGCTTCGCGGCCTCGGCGTCGATGCGCCGTTCGTCGTCGGCCGAGAGCGGTTCGCCGTCGGTACGCGCCACCAGCACGGTCAGCGGGTTCGTGTCCGGGGTGACCCCGAAGTGGCGTTCGGCGGCCTTCAGTGCGGCGGCCGAGTCGTACTGCGCGGGCAGGAACGCGGCGTTGCTCGGCTGGGTGGCGCGGAAGACGAGGATCTGGCCGAGGAAGGACAGGGCGATGCCGAGCACCGCCCAGAGGGCGATGACCTTCCAGGGACTCCGGGTCGCGAAGCCGGTCAGGGCGCGGATCACGGGGGACTCCTTGCGTGCGGTGGCGGACGGTCCGGCCGGGGCTGTCACCCCGGCACCCCTTCAGCCCATCACCCGGCCGGGCCCGCCACGTCGGGGCGAAGGAGGATCCGCCGCCGGGACCCGGGTCCGGTGCGCACCCCTCCGACCAGGACTCCGGTCCTGGTCGGAACCCTCCTCAGGGCCCGGGGCGGGGCGGGGGAAGCGCTGCGAGAATGGACCGGTACGCGGCCCGGGCGAGGCATCCGGCGGGCCGATGACGAGGGAGGGGACCGCCCGGGCATGCCGACGCGCCACGACAGCACACACGACTCCCGGCAGGCGCCGACTCCCGCACCCGCTCGGGTGTTCGCCTGGAGCCGTAATGACGCGCTGGTGGCCGTCGGGGCGGCGGCCGTCGACCTCACCGGCTACTCGCTGGGGGTCACCGGCGAAGGCCGGACCCTGACCGTGCCCGCGCTGGGCCTGCTGGTGGCGGCCGGGCTGTGCCTGGTGTTCCGGCGCCGCCATCCGCTCGGGGCGCTGGCGGCCGTCCTCGCCCTCGGCGTGCTCCTGAACCTGACGACACCGCTGATCCCGCACTTCGGCGCCGCCCTCGCCGTCGCCCTCTACTCGGTGGCCCGGTTCGGCAGCGGGCGCGTCGCCGCCGCGGCGGCCGCCGCGACCGTACCCCTGTCCCTGCTCGGCCACTCCGGCGACGGCAGCGGCCCGGACTCCTGGCTGTGGGGCCTGCTCGGCAACACGGTCGCCGCGCTCCTCTGCGCCGGCACGGGCGCGGCGGTGCGCCGCCGGGCCCGGGAGGCCGAGGCCCACCGCACCCTCCTCGCCGACCGCGCCGTCGCCGAGGAGCGCCGCCGGATCGCCCGCGAGCTGCACGACATCGTGGCCCACCACATCACGACCATGCAGCTGATGGCCGGCGGCGCCCGCGCCAACCTGACGCACGACCCCGGCGCGGCCCGCGAGGCCCTGATCACGCTGGAGGACTCCGGCCGCATCGCGCTGCGCGAGATGCGGCAGCTGCTCGACGTACTGCGGGCGGCCGGTGACGAGCCGGACCGGGAGGGGGCGCCGCCGGAGCCGCAGCCCGGGGCCGGGGACCTCGACCGGCTCGTCACGGAGTCCCGGCTCGCCGGAACGGAGACCGGGTTCACCGTGGACGGGCCGGTACGCGCCCTGCCGCCGAGCGTGGGCCTGACGGTGTTCCGCATCGTCCAGGAGGCCCTGACCAATGCCCGCAGGCACGCCGGGCAGGCGCGGATCCACGTACGGCTGACCTACCGCCCGGCCGAGGTGCGCGTCGAGGTCCGCAACGACCGGGCGGAGCCGGCGCCCGCTCCGGCGCCCGGGTCCGGGTCCGGGTCCGGGTACGGTCTGATCGGCATGCGCGAACGCGTCGCCCTGCAGGGCGGAACCCTGGAGGCGGGAGCCGTCGACGGAGGCGGCTTCCGGGTGGCGGCCCGCATCCCCGCCGATGCGGCGGGGGACCGGGGGCGTGCCGGGGGAGCAGAGGAGGTGCGGCACCGGTGATCCGTGTGCTGATCGTGGACGACCAGCCGCTGGTCCGGCGCGGCCTGGCCCTGATCCTGGCCCCGGACCCGGACGTCGAGGTCGTGGGCGAGGCCGGTGACGGCGCCGAGGCCGTCGCCCTCGCCCGGCGGCTGCGGCCCGACGTCGTCGTCATGGACATCCGGATGCCGGTCCTCGACGGGGTCGGGGCCACCGGGGAACTCGCCTGCACCCTCCCCGAGGCCCGGGTGCTGGCCCTGAGCACCTTCGACATGGACGAGTACGTCGTCGCCGCCCTGCGCGCCGGAGCCCACGGCTTCCTCCCGAAGGACGTCTCCCCGGAGGAGCTGACCGCGGCCGTGCGCACCGTGCACGCCGGGGAGGCGGCGGTGGCGCCGCGGCTGCTGACCCGGCTCATCGCGGCGTACGTCCGCACCCCGGACCGGCCGCGCGGCCCGGCGGCGGCCGCGGCCCCCGCGGCCCCCGCCGAACTCACCCCGCGCGAGCAGGAGATATGGCGGCTGATCGCCACCGGCCTGGACAACGCGGGGATCGCCCGGGAGCTGGACATCAGCGTCTCGACGGTGAAGAACCACATCACGGGCGTCTTCACCAAGCTCGGCGTCCGCGACCGGGCCCAGGCCGTGATCGCGGCCTACGAATCCGGTCTCGTGGTGGCCGCCCGGGAGAACGCACGCTGACCGGCCCGGATCCGGGCCGGTCCGCCCCGTGCACCCGGATCCGGGCCGGTCCGCCCCGTGCGCCCGGGGCGGCCGGTCAGCCCGTGCACCGGGGGCCGGTCCGTGGCACAGTGCCAGGACCACGACCGCCGCACCCGGGAGCCGTCATGCGCGATCCGCACCCCCTGCCGCGCTGCCCCGTGTGCGTACAGGTGCCGGAACGCATCTCCTGGCGCCAGTGCCCCGGCCGGCCCGTGGTCCTGCTCTTCACCCCGTGCGGCCACCACCACACCACCCCGGCACCCCCGGCCCTGGCGGTCACCCCGCCCCGGCCCGGCGGCGGCAGGCCCGGGTGAGGGGCGCACCGCTCCGGGGGCACGCGGATGCGGGAGGGCGAGGGGGAGCGTGGCCGGGCATGCTCGAAGCTGCTTGATTATCGGCCAGTTCGAGCAGCTTTCTTCACGTGATCTCCGCGGGTCGCTAAGTTGCCAGGCGCATGCCACATCGGTGTGTCCGTGACACGGACCGCACGAGGAGCTGCCCCATGACACTGTTCGGCATCCGCACGCGCCCGCGCAGGCGGCGGCGCGGCCTCCTGGCCGCGCCGGCCGCCGGGGGCCTGGCCATGGCGGGGCTGGCCGCCGCCGGGCCGCTGATCCTTCCCGCCTCCGCAGCCCCGGCCCCGGGGCCGGCCGCGGCTTCGGCCACGGCGGGCGACGTCACCGGGTTCTCCCGGTCGGGGAACACCTTCACCGTCACCGCGTCCAGCGGGGCCAGGGCCCGCGTGGTCATCGCCCGCGCCGACATCTTCCGGCTCTGGCTCTCGCCCGACGGCTCCTTCACCCACGACCCGGCCGGCTCCGACCTGGCCGCCACCACCGACTTCGGCCCCGTCGGCGCAGGCTGGACCGACGCGGGCTCCCACTACCGGATCACCACCGGCTCCCTGAACATCCGCGTCAACAAGTCCCCCCTCACCTTCTCCGTCTACCGCGCCGACAACACCACCCTCGTCTGGGCCGAGAGCCGGCCCACCGCATGGACCGGCAACCGCACCACCCAGTACCTGACCCGCGGCGCGGACGAGCAGTTCTACGGCACCGGCCTCCGCCTCGGGGAATGGGCGCTGCGCGACAAGACCGTCCCGGTCGCCGTCGACAACACCTGGCGCGAGAACGGCAACGCCAGCCCGGCCCCCTTCTACATGTCCACCAACGGCTACGGCGTGATGCGCAACACCTGGGCCCCCGGCTCGTACGGCTTCGGCGCGCCCACCACCCTCACCCACGACGAGAAGCGGTTCGACGCCTGGTACTTCACCGGCGACTCCCCCAAATCCGTGCTCGACGCCTACACCGACGTGAGCGGCAAGCCGTTCCTCGCCCCGCTGTGGGGCCTGGAACTCGGCAACGCCGACTGTTTCAACGCCTCCAACCCCGACTACCAGGGCGACCACGGCCGGCCCCGCCACCAGACCACCCCCGACGTGGTCGGGTACGCGGACGACGCGCGGGCCGCCGACATGCCCTCGGGCTGGTTCCTGCCCAACGACGGCTACGGCTGCGGCTACACCGCACCCCTGAAGGAGACCGTCGACGCCCTGCAGGCCAGGGGCTTCCGGACCGGCCTGTGGACCTCCACCGGGCTGGCGGACATCGCCCAGGAGGTCGGCACCGCCGGCTCCCGCGCCGTGAAGACCGACGTGGCCTGGATCGGCGGCGGCTACCAGCAGGCCTTCGACGGAGTGCGGCAGGCCGTCGACGGCATCGAGGGGAACTCCGACGCCCGCCGGTTCGTGTGGACGGTCGACGGCTGGGCCGGCACCCAGCGCAACGCCGTCGTGTGGACCGGAGACACCCACGGCACCTGGGACGACATGCGCTGGCACGTCCCCGCCATCGCCGGGGCCGGCCTCTCCGGCCTCAACTACGCCGCCGGCGACATCGACGGCATCTTCGGCGGCAGCCCGCAGACGTACACCCGGGACCTGCAGTGGAAGGCGTTCACCCCGGCCTTCATGACCATGTCCGGCTGGGGCGCCGCCAACCCGTCCGCCGGCTACCGGGACAAGCAGCCCTGGCGGTTCGCCGAGCCCTACCGGTCGATCAACCGGACGTACCTCCGGCTGAAGATGCGCCTGATGCCGTACCTGTACACGATGAGCCGCACCGCCCACGAGACCGGCGTCCCCAGCACCCGCGCCATGGTCCTCGAATACCCCGACGACCCGGTCGCCCGCGGCAACCTCACCAGCGGCCAGTTCATGGCCGGCGACTCCTTCCTCGTCGCACCGGTCGTCTCTGACACGACCGTCCGCGACGGCATCCACCTGCCCGCCGGCACGTGGACGGACTACTGGACGGGGAGGACGTACGCCGGGCCCGGCCGGCTGGACGGATACCGGGCGCCCCTCGACACCCTGCCGCTGTTCGTCAAGGGCGGCGCGATCGTGCCGATGTGGCCGCAGATGAACCACACCGGCGAGAAGCCCGTCTCCACCCTCACCTACGACATCCACCCGCGCGGAGCCTCCTCGTTCAGCCTGTACGAGGACGACGGGCTCACCCGCGCCCACCTGTCCGGCGCGTACTCCCGCCAGCGGATCGACGTCACCGCCCCGGCCGCCGGATCCGGCACGGTCACCGTCTCGGTCGGCGCCCGCGTCGGCGACTACGCGGGCAAGCCCGCCGCCCGCGGCCACGAGTTCACCCTCCACGTGGCGTCCGCCCCCGGCCGGGTCGCCGTCGACGGCTCCGCCCTCGCCCGCCTGACCTCCAAGGCCGCCTACGAGGCGGCCGCGACCGGCTGGTTCTTCGACCCCGCCGACCGCGGCGGCATCCTGTGGGTGAAGTCCGGTACGGCCTCCGGCGCGTTCACCCTCACCGCCACCGGCACCACCGTCCCGGCCGCCGACCCCGTCCCGGCCGCTCCCGCCCCGCCGCCCGCCCGCTGACCCGGACCCCCGTCCCGGGGGCGAGGTCCAGCTCGTTCGCGACCGTCGGTTCCGTTCTCGTGAGCGGGTCGGCACCCGTCACCGCCCGCTCCCCGCGTCCGGACGACGGCGCGGGCGGGGACGGGTTGCCGCCCTGGGACCCGCCACGATCGTTGTCCACCCGCACACCCAAGTCAATCCTCTGAATTACTGTCAACCTCCAAGCGATAGCTTGGATCCATGACTCTCGACGACCTCCGTGTCTTCGTGGCCGTCTGCCGGGCCGGCAGCCTCAGCGCCGTCGCCCGCGACCTCGGCTGCACCCAGTCCGCCGTCAGCCAGCACGTCCGCCGCCTGGAGAAGCAGATCGGCACCGCCCTGCTCGCCCGCCACGCCCGCGGCGTCCTCCCCACCGAGGCCGGCCGCATCCTCCAGGCGGCCGCCGCCGACGGCATCGCCGGCCTCGACGGGGCGCTGCGCCACCTGGACGACCTCGTCCGCGGGGACACCGGAGCGGTCCGCATCACCACGGGGGCGACGACCGTCCGCCACTTCATGTCCGAGGCGGTCGTCGGCTTCCGCCGCCGCCACCCGAACGTCAGCCTGGAATTCCAGACCGAGAACTCCAGCCGCCGCTGCTTCGACGCCCTCGCCGCCGCCGACCTGGACCTCGCCTGGATCACCATCGGCAAGCCGGTGCGCGGCATCGAGCAGCGCCCCGTCATGGAACTGCCCTGGGTCCTCGCGGTCGGCGCCGACGACCCCCTCGCCGCCCGGCCCCGCATCGACACCGCCGACCTGGCCGACATCCGCCACATCAGGCTCCCGGAGAACTCCACCTCCCGCGCCCACCTCGACAACGCCCTCGCCGCGGCCGGGATCGCCATCCGCTCCGACACCGGCGTGGCCGACTGGGACACCGCCCTACTGCTGGCCGAACTGGGGCTGGGCCACGCCGTGGTGCCCGCCCTGCCCGGCTGGCAGGTGCCCGGATCCGGCGGGCCGCTGCGGCTCGTCCCGATCCCCGCCCTGCCGCCCCTCCCGGTCGGCTGGGCGGTCCGCCGCTGGTCCGCCCTGTCCCCGCTGGCCCGGGTCTTCGCCGACGACGTCGCCCGCAGCTGCCGGGCGCGCGCCGCGCGGCAGCAGTGACGCGGGCAGCAGCCCGACGCCGGCCAGGGCCGCCAGTGCGAGGAGCGCCGCCGACGAGGCCCCCGCGCTCGCGGCGACGGCGATCCCGAACGCGGGCCCCACGTTCATCGCGGTCTGCTTGAGCCCCCCGACGACCCCCGCGTACCCGGGCGGGGCGTCCCCGACCACGGTCCCGGTGGCGGTCACCATGACGGCGGCGAAGCCCGCACCGAGCACCGCGAACGCCGCCGTGACCGCCGGCCCGGACCACAGGCAGAGCCCGGCGACACCGGCGGCGACCAGGGCCGTGCCCGCGAGCGCGGTCCGCCGCGGCCCCCACCGCCGCAGCAGCGCCCCCGCCGCCGGCGCGCCGGCGACCATGCACGCGGTGAGCGGCAGCACGAGCAGGCCGGTGGCCAGCGGGCCCAGCCCCCGCCGCTCCTGGAGCAGGAAGGTGGCGGTGAACAGCGCCCCGAACATGCCCGCGGAGACGCACAGCAGCAGCGCCATCGACGCGGTGACCGGCACCGACCGCACCACGGCGGGCGGCACCAGCGGCTCCGCGGCCCGCCGTTCGCGGCGCACGAACAGCACGCCGATCCCGGCGGCCCCGCCGAGCCCCAGCAGCGTCGGCGCGGACAGCCACCCGTGCCCCGGTACGCCGGCCAGCGCGTGCACGAGGACCGCGAGGGCGGCGGCGAGCAGCGCCGCGCCCACCGGCTGCGGCCCGCCGGGAGCGGTCCGGTCCGGCGCGGGTGCCCGTACGGCGAGCACCAGGACGGCGATCACCACGGCCACAGGCACGTTCAGCCAGAACACCGACCGCCAGCCCGCCTGCGCGACCAGCAGCCCCCCGAGCAGCGGTCCGGCGGCCGCGGCCACCCCGATCGCCCCGGTACGGACGGCCACCGGCCCGGCGAGCCGCTCGGCAGGGTACGCCAGCCGCAGCAGGGCCAGCGTCGCCGGCTGGAGCAGCGCCCCGAACAGGCCCTGCACGGCCCGCAGGGCGATCACCCAGCCGACCCCGGGGGCCGCCGCGATGCCCGCCGAGGCCGCGGCGAAGCCGAGGACGCCGACCAGCAGCAGCCGGGCGTGCCCGTACCGGTCGCCGAGGCGGCCGGCGATGACGAGGAACGCGGCCACGGCGAGCAGATAGGCGGTACTGGTCCACTGCACCTGTGCCACGTCCGCCCCGAGATCGCGGCGCAGGGCCGGCTGCGCCACGCTCAGGACCGTCCCGTCGAGGGCGACGAGCATCGCGCCGGCGACGCTGACCACCAGTGCGATCCGCTGCCTCATGACGCGGCCGCGCCGAGGTGGGCGTCGAGGGCGGCGTCGACGAGCCGCCCGACGTACTCCTCCCCGTCGGCGCCGAGGACCAGCGGCAGGCTGCCGAAGGCCCACAGCTGGGCCACCCCGTGCAGGTTGGCCCACAGCGCGGCCGCCGTGACCTCGGCGTCCGCCGTCGCACCGCACGCGGAGACCAGCGAGACGAGCAGCTCGAACAGCGGCAGCGTCGACGTGCGCAGTTGCGGCTGCCCGGTGTCCTCCTGTCCCGTGCTGTCCAGCAGGTCGTGGCGGAACATCAGCTCGAACATGCCGCGCCGCTCCAGCGCGTAGCCGACGTACACCTGCGCGATGGCCCGGAGCCGGGCCCGCGGCGACGTCCTGCCGGCGATCGCGGCTCCGACCCGGGCCGCGAGGTCTTCGAAGCCGCGCCGGGCGATCGCCGACAGCAGGGCGTGGTGGGTGGGGAAGTGGCGGCGGGGCGCGCCGTGGGACACGCCGGCCCGCCGGGCGATCTCGCGCAGCCCGACGGCGGCGGTGCCCTCGGTCAGCACGAGCTCGACGCCCACGTCGATCAGCCGCTCCCGGAGCGGTCTCTCCTGGTCCATGGCCCCTGTCTACCCGATCCGGGTAGACAGTGTCTACTCCATGGTCGCGGTGACGGCGCCCCGGCCCGGCCGCGGCCGGGCCGAAAGGACCCGCGGAGGGGATGATGGAGTCACCGGGTCCGTCGGCCACGCAGAGCAGGAGGTGTAGCGGCCATGGCTGAGCACGACGGCGGTCCGTCGGCGCGGAAGCTGGAGGAAGGCAGACTGCTCAAGGAGCTGGAGGCCATCCACCGCACCCGCCACGAGACCCTGCTGCACGGGTCGGACGACGCGCTGGTCACCCACACGCAGCGGATGAACGAGCTGGAACACGAGTACGTGCGCCGCCACCCGCAGCGCGCCCAGACGGCAGGGCGCACCCGCACAGGCGCCCGTGCCCGCACGGGCGCGGACCAGGAGAAGCCCGACGGCACCTGAGCGCTCCGCCGGGAGTCCGGTCATGACTGCGGGCCCATGAAACCGCGGGCCGGCGGGGGCTGGTCGCGCAGTTCCCCGCGCCCCTGCGGGGCGCGGTACCGCACCGGACTTCACCGATCCCGCTCGGTCGCCCGGTCAGTCGCCCCGGTCCGGTCGGCCGGGCCGTAGCGGACTGCCCCCGAGCAGCGTCGGCGGGGCGGCCGGGGCCGGGCCCAGCGTCGTCGTGCCCGGGGCCGCACGGTGCCCCAGGCCCGTCCGGTACGCGTCCAGCGCAGCCTCGGTGCGGCCGGTGCGCCGCAGCAGGTCGCCCAGCAGCCGGCACAGGTCCGCCAGGTCCCCGCTCGCCCCGCTCCGCTCCAGCAGGGCCAGCGCCTGCACGTAGTGCTGCTCGGCGCACTCCGCCTCCCCGCGCTCCTCCGCCATCAGGCCGAGCAGCCGGTGCGCCCCGCCCGCGTGCACCGCCCCGTGGCTGTCGCCCAGCTCCAGCAGGCCCGCGAGCAGCTCCGCCGCCTCCTCGCCGCGGCCCATCCGGCGCAGCACGTCCGCGAGCTCCACCTCCACCTGCGCCGTGTACAGGGCCGCCCGCCGGGCCGCCAGCATGTCCCGGGCCGTGCGCAACTCGGCCTCGGCCGCCGCCAGGTCGCCGTTCTGCGCCTGCACGTACCCCCGCATCCAGTGGCAGTGCGCCAGGTCCGTCCGCAGCCGCAGCTGCCGGTAGATCGCCTGCGCCTCGGCGAGGGAGGCGTCGGCGTCGGCCGTGCGGCCCGCAGCCAGGAACGTCCGCGCCACCTGCCGGTGCATCCCCGCCAGCAGGGCCGGGTCGTCGACCCGCGGGGCCAGGGCGAGGGCGATCTCGGCTGCGCGGGCCGCCCGGGCGTGGGCGCCCATGTCGATGTACGGGCCGATCACCGCCGCGTACAGCAGCACCAGCGCCTCGGGGTCGGCCAGCCCGCTCGCGTCCAGCTCGTCGATCGCCGATTCCAGCAGGTAGCAGGCGTATCGCAGCTCCCCGGCGAGCAGGTGGGCGACGGCCCGCCCGCGGACCGCGCGGGCCCGCCGGGGCAGCGGCTCGCCCGCCAGCAGCCGCTCGGCGGCCTCGAAGTGCCCGATCGCCGCGGCCAGTTCGCCTGACTCCAGGGCGCAGTCGCCCAGCCCGAGCAGCGCCTCCGCCTGCTCGGCGGGGAGGCCGAGCCGTTCGGCGTCCGCGAGCAGCTGCCGGTAGCGGGCCGCGGCCTCGGCGGCGTCGCCGGTCGCCAGCGTCCGCTGGGCGTCGGTGAGGGCGAGCCGCAGCTCGGTGGCCAGATGGGCGGGGCGGCCGGTGGCGAGCTCCTCGTACGAGGTCCCGAGCCGCTCGGCGAGGAAGCGCAGCGCCGCCTCCGAGGGCCTGACCTTGCCCGCCTCCAGGGTGGAGATGTAGGCGGCGGTGTACGAGGGTTCCGCCAACGCCCGCTGTGTCAGCCCGCGTTCGGCCCGCATCCGGGCAACCCTGCGACCGATCTCGGCCGGTTCGTCCATGAAGACCCCCTGCTGGTTCCAACTCCCCAGTATTCAGGGGCGGCAGGCCATTGCACACGTCCCCGGGCCGCCCCTAGGTTAAGCAGCCGCTTCACTGCGCTTACTCGACTGCTTAACCGCCTTTCCCGGGGGAGGACTTCATGGACCGAGCCGTCCGGACGGCCCTGCGCGCGGCCGTCGCCGCAGCCGGTGCGACCGCGCTGCTGCTGGCCGCGGGCCCGGCCGGAGCGACCGCCGCGCCCGCACCGCCGTCCTCGCCCTCGCCCGCCGCACAGGCCGCACCGCCGTCCTCGCCCGCGCCTGCCGCACCGGCCTCGCCCGCCGCACCGGCCGCGGCCGGGACCGGGCCCCGGGTGGAGGTGCCGGGGCCGGAGGACGGCACCGTCGCGGGATCCGGCCACGTCCGGGTGTCCGCCGCCGGCCGCGCCAAGGACGGCGCCCGCCTCTCCGGGGCCGACCGGGCCGCCGACGGCCGGGTCACCAAGATCGTCGACGGCGGCCCCACCGCGGACCGCCTCGACATCGTCGTCGTCGGCGACGGCTACACCGCCGCCGAGCTGGACCGCTTCCACGCCGACGCCCGGGCCAAATGGGCCGAGATCACCGCCGTCGAGCCGTACACCACCTACCGCAGCCTCTTCAACGTCTGGACCGTCGACGCCGTCTCCCACGACTCCGGCGTCACCGGCGACCCCACCCCCGCCACCGTCCGCGACACCGCCCTCGGCTCGTACTTCTGGTGCGAGGACATCGAGCGGCTGCTGTGCATCGACCAGCCGAAGGTGGACGCGTACGTGGCGCAGGCACCCGACGCCGACCTCGTCCTCGTCCTGGCCAACAGCGCCAAGTACGGCGGCGCCGGCTACAACGAGCGCAGCACCACCCTCGGCTACGAGGGCATCTCCACCGCCTCCGCCGGCAACGCCAAGTCCGGGCAGGTCGCCATCCACGAGACCGGCCACTCCCTCGGCAAGCTCGCCGACGAGTACTTCTACCCCGGCACGCCCGGCTACGAGAAGTACGAGGGACCCGAGCCCGCCGACTCCAACAGCTCCACGCTGCCCGCCGACCGGATGGCCGCCGAGCGGGCCAAGTGGCACCGGTGGCTCGGCGAGCCGTCACCCGACGGCGGCACCGTCGGCACGTACGAGGGCGGCGGCTACTACGTCACCGGCCTCTACCGGCCCACCGACAACTCGCTCATGCGGGTCCTCGGCAAGCCCTTCAACCTGCCCGGCACCGAGGGGATGATCGGCGGCTTCTACCGGCACGCCCGGCCCGTCACCGCCGTCACCCCGACCACCCGCACCCTGCGGCTGCCCCACACGGCCAAGGTGTCCGTACCCCGGCTCGCCGGCGCCGACGGGCGGCAGCTCGACGTCCGCTGGCACCTCGACGGACGGGAGCTGAAGCGCTTCGCCGGCCGGACCGAGGTCGCCGTGGTGGAGCTGTGGCTGCTCGACCTGCGCAGCCACAGGCTGTCCGTCACCGTCGAGGACCGCACCCCCGCCGTGCGCGACCCGAAGACGGCCGACACCCTGCGCGCCACCGTCGGCTGGACCGTCCGCCTCTGAGCACCGCGCCCGCACCACGTCCCGCCGGCACCGCACGCCCGCACCACGTTCCGCCGGCACCGCGCCCCCGCACCACGCCCCGCACCACGCCCCGCCCCGGCTACGCCGCCCGCTCCGGCCGGGCGGCGTACGTCCAGAACGCGCGCATCACCTCGGGCGCGGCCGGGCCCCTCAGCTCCACCTGCGTCAGCAGTACGGCGACGGTGCCCGTCAGCGGGGTGATGTGGGCCGCCGTCCCCGTGCCGCCGATCCAGCCGTAGCGCCCCTGCACGTTCCACGGATCCCGCGGCAGCACGTCCACGGAGCCGCCGAACCCCCACCCCTGCCCCTCCAGGAACAGCTCGGCTCCCGCCCGCTGATCGGGAGTCAGCCAGTCGGTGGTCATCCGCTGCACCGACCCCTCGGTCAGGATCCGGCCCCGGCCCCCGTCGAGGGCGCCCCCGGCGAGCAGCATCCGGCAGAAGACGGCCACGTCGTCGACCGTCGAGACCAGGCCGCCGCCACCGGACGGGAACGCCGGGGCGCTGCTCCACTGCCCGTGGGGCGGGTCGACCAGCTCCAGCCGGCCGCCGCCGGCCTCCCGGTACTGGCTGGTGAACCGGCCCAGATCGGCGGCGGGCACCTCGAAGCCGGTGTCGGCCATGCCGAGCGGATCGAAGACCCGCTCCTCCAGGAACTCGGGCAGGGGCCTCCCCGACACCCTGGCGACCAGGACGCCGAGGATGTCCGAGCACGTGTTGTACAGCCAGGCCTCGCCCGGCTGGTGCAGCAGCGGGATCCGCGACAGGGCCCGCATCCACGCGTCCGGCGCCGGCACCTCCTGCGGCCGCGGCGGCCCCTGCCGCAGCTCGCCGAACAGCGGCGCGACGGCGGGCAGCGAGAAGTCGTCGGGGAAGCCGATCCCCGCGCGGAAGGTGAGCAGGTCGAACACGGTGACCGGGCGGGCCGCCGGCACCACGTCGTCGACCGGGCTCGCGGGCGTCCGCACCACGACGGGCGAGGCCAGCTCCGGCAGCCACGGCGCGACCGGGTCGTCCAGCGCACACCGGCCCTCCTCGACCAGCATCATCACCGCGGCGGCCGTCACGGGCTTGGTCAGCGAGGCGATCCGGAAGATCGAGTCCCGGACCATCGGGGAGGTGCCCTCCGCATCGGCGGACCCGACCGTGGCGACCTCCACCTGGCCGGCGCGGTCCACCAGCGCCACCGCGCCGGGCACCGCACCGCCGTCCACGAACGGCGCCAGGACCTCGCGCAGACCGGTCATCACTTCCGCCTCTCCGCCGCGGCATCGCCGGATTCCGGACGCGCGGCCCAGGTTCGCCCGATATCCGCTGGCCCGGGCACCTGCCGCATCCTAGGGTTCCGCCCATGAAGATCACCGGCACCCACGCCATCGACCGAGCCGTTTCCCTCATCACGCAGGCACTCCACGACGCGGCCGACCACGACTGGACCGTGCCCGCGGCCGGTCTGGAATGGAGCTGCCACGACACGGCCGTCCACATCGTCAACGACTTCACCGTGTACGCAGCCCGGCTCGCGGCCCGCGCGCAAGGCCCTCTGGAGGTCGAGCGGTACACGGCCCCCGACGCCCCGCCCGCCGAACTGGCCGAGGCCATAGCGGCCTCCGGCACCCGGCTGGCCGCCGCCGTGGCCGCGGCCGGTCCCGGCGACCGTGCCTGGCACCCGTACGGCACGGCCGACGCGGACGGCTTCGCCGCGATGGGCGTCGTCGAAGCCCTGGTGCACACCCACGACGTCCTCGACGCCCTCGGCGTGCGCGGCTTCGACCCCGACCCGGAGCTCTGCACCTTCGCCCTGGACCGGCTCTTCCCCCACACGCCCCGCGACGCCGCCGCCCCCTGGCCGACCCTGCTGTGGGCGACCGGCCGGACCGCCCTGCCCGGGCTGCCCCGCCTCGGCGCCTGGCGCTGGTACGCCGACCCCGTCCCGGCCGGCGACCGCGTCGTGCTCTGCGAGATCACCCCGGGCGTCGCCGAGGACCTCCAGGCCGGCGGCAGCGGCGGCTTCGCCTGGCCCGAGGACGGACCCGGCCAGGGCACCCGGTTCGCCGCCGGGATGACGGCCGCGGCGTACCGGGAGGGCACCTACCGCCCGGGGTGGGGCCCGTACGCGGTCGTCCGCACGCAGGACCGCCGCGCGATCGGCGGCATGGGCTTCCACAGCGCCCCGGACGCCGACGGGAACGCCGAGGTCGGCTACGACCTCGTCCCGTCGGCCCGGGGCAACGGCTTCGCCACCGACGCACTGAACGGCCTGACCGCATGGGCCTTCGGGCAGCCCGATCCGGCCGTCGTCCTGCACGCCCGGGTCGACGAGGACAACGCCCCCTCCCACGGGGTGGTCCAACGGGTCGGCTTCGAGCGCACCGGAACCGCCGGAGAAGAGGTCCGGTACGCCCTGCGGGCCCCCGGAGGCGGCCGTCAGTAGCCGCAGTTGGTGACCCACTTGTGGGAGGAGATCCGGTCGTTCCACTCCCACGGGACGTTCCCGGCCGAGCCGTTCGGCGCACAGGTGGACGCCCCGCCGTAGCCGATGTGCTCGTACACGCGGATGTCCCCGTAGGAGCCGGCGTAGCCGTTGTTCCACCACGACGACGCCTTGTCGTTCATGTCGAAGGTGCCGGTGGAGCCGCACGTGCGCCAGTCGGCGTCGTTGGTGGACCAGCCGCAGGAGGCCCCGCCGCGGTTGGTGTGCTCCCACACCCAGTAGTTGCCGTCCGCGGCCAGGCCGGAGGCCCCGGCCGGGGCGGCGCCCGCCGTCGTCAGCGCGGCGGGAACGGCCAGCAGCGATGCGGTGAGCGCGCCGGCCAGGAACAGGCTGCGGTACTTACGCATGGGACGCATGGGACCCTCCAGAGGTCTCGGTGGCGGTGTCGTGCTCGGACTGCGTGAGGCGCCGCGCCCTCGGCAGCGCCTCGTTCTGGAGCCGCCACCTCAGCGTGATCTCCGCCCGGTGCCGGGTACGGAGCTCCTCGCCGTAGGCGCGGTCCAGAGTCTGGGAGACCCGGGCCAGCGGGGTGCCGGTCGCGCAGGTCGCTTCGGCGACGGCCAGCTCGGCCGCGGCCGCGTCCGCCTCGGCCGGCGGCAGGTCCTCGCCGTACCGGGCGGCGGCCTGCCGGGACTCGTCGGGGGTGGCGTGGGGCCGGCCCGCCGCCTTCATGCACACGGCCCACTCGGCGACCGCGCCGGTGTACCGCGCGTCCTCGCGGACCCGCGCCTCCCGCACCGGCCGCAGGTTCATCGTGACGACCTTCACCCGGAACCAGGCCGCCGGATCGCCGTACAGGGAGCGCTGCGCGTCGGCGATGCAGCCGTCCGCGGAGGCGGTGACCGTCATCCCGGTGGGCGCCTCCACCGACAGCCCCACGGGGGCGGCGCCCATCAGCGCGGTACGGGCGGCCGCGCGCTCGGGCGCCGACAGCTGCCGGAAGTACCGCTGGTTGGGATCGTCCCCGCGGGCCCGCGCGGCGGCCCGCTCCTCGGCGCCGCCGTAGCCGTGCTCCCGGGCCCACGCGATGTCGTCCACCGCGTACGGGAAGGAGCGCGCGCCGTCGCCCGGCCCCTCGGTCACCGCGTACGGGAACCCCCGCGCGGCCATGCACCGGCTGATCAGGATCTGCTCGGCCCGCTCCAGCGTGCGGGACTCGGCGGTGCTCGGCTCGCGGGCGGCCCCCCGGGCGGAGGACCCGCAGCCGTCCAGGACCAGGACGGCGGCCAGGGCCGCGGCCGTGGCGGTGGCGGCGGCCGCCGCGGCGACGGTGCGGTGTCGGTCCACCCGGGGGCTCCTTCCTGACGCGGTGCGGTGTGCGGTGGTGCGCGGTGGTGTGCGGTGCGGTGCGGTGCGGTGCAGTGCTTTGCGCGGTGCGGTGCGGTGCGGTGCGGTGCGGTGTGCGGTCGCCCCAGGTCTAGCGGCGATCCGTTGTTCGGCGTCGGGGCGGGGCGGGCGAACAAACAACCGCCGAACAATCCGTACGGGAAGGCGGGAAGCCGATCATTCGGGGAAGGGAAGGGGCATGGCCCGCAAGGAGCGCCCGCTCGAAGGCGACGACGGACCGCTGCTGCGGTTCGCCGCCGCCCTGCGCCGCCTGCGCCACGCGGCGGGCTCCCCGCCGTACCGCCGCCTCGCGGCCCGCGCCCACTACTCGGTGGCGACCCTGTCCGAGGCGGCGGCCGGACGGCGGCTGCCGAGCCTGGACGTGACCCTCGCCTATGTCCGCGCCTGCGGCGGCGACACGGGGGAGTGGGAGCGACGCTGGCACGCCGTCGCCGCCGAACTGGCCGCCGGCCACCGCGAACCGGACGACCGGCCCGGCCGGGAGCAGGGCACCGGCCCGCCGCAGGACGGCCCCGACGGCATCCCGTACGTCGGCCTGGCCGCGTTCCGGGCCGAGGACGCCGGCCTGTTCTTCGGCCGGGAACGGCTCGTCGAGGACCTCCTCGCCACCCTCGCCCGCCACCGGGTCGTCGCCCTCGTCGGCGCCTCCGGAGCCGGCAAGTCCTCCCTCCTGCACGCCGGACTGCTGCCCCGGCTCCGGCAGGACGCCCCGCACACCGAGGCCCGCGTCCTCACCCCCGGACCGCACCCCGTCCAGCGGCTGGAGGAAGCCCTCGCCGCACCCCGCGACCCCGCCACCGCCGACGAACTCGTCCTGGTCGTCGACCAGTTCGAAGAGGTCTTCACCGTGTGCACGGACCCCGCCGCCCGGGACCGGTTCATCGCCGCCCTCGTCGGCGAGGCGCAGCGGCCCGGCTCCCGCCGCCGGGTCGTCCTCGGCGTCCGCGCCGACTTCTACGCCCACTGCACCCGGCACGTCCCGCTCGTCGGGGTCCTGCGCGACGCCCAGACCGTCGTCGGCCCCATGACCGCGGCCGAACTGCGCCGCGCCGTCGTCGAACCGGCCCGCAGGGCCGGCCTCACCGTGGAGGGCGGCCTCCAGGCCACCCTCGTCGCCCACGCGCACGGCCAGGTCGGCGCCCTGCCCCTGCTGTCCCACGCCCTCCTGGAAACCTGGCGGCGGCGCCGCGGCGCCGCCCTGACCCTGGACGGCTTCCACGCCGCGGGCGGCTTCGAGGGAGCCCTCGCCCAGTCCGCGGAAACCCTGTACGCCTCCCTCACCACCCGGCAGCAGCAGCTGGCCCGGCAGATCTTCGTCCACCTCATCGCCCTCGGCGAGGGAACCGAGGACACCAAGCGCCCGGTTGCCCGCGACGAGCTGCCCTCGGACGCCGGCACCGCGACCGTGCTGGCCCGCGCCGCCCGGCTGCGCCTGCTCACCCTCGACGACGGCCGCGTCGAACTCACCCACGAGGCGCTGATCCGCGCCTGGCCCCGGCTGCGCGGCTGGCTCACCGACGACCGCGAACGCCTGCGGCTGCACCGCCGCCTCACCGAAGCCGCCCGGGCCTGGGAGAACCTGGGACGCGACCCCGGAGCCCTCTACCGGGGCACCCGGCTCGCCCTCGCCCGCGACCTCGCCGCCGGCCCCGCCACCGGACTCACCGCCGCGGAACGGGACTTCCTCGACGCCGGACTCGCGGCCGAGGAGGCCGCCGGCAACTCGGCCCGCCGCCGCGCCCGCCGCCTCGGCTACCTCACCGCCCTGCTCGCCGCCCTCGTCGTGGTCGCGGGCGTCGCCACCGCCAGCGCCGTCCGGGCCGGCGCCGAGGTGACCCGCCAGCGCAACGACGCCGTCGCCGGGAACCTCGCCGACAGCGTCGGCGACCTCACCACCACCGAGCCCGGGCTGGCCGTCCAGCTCAGCCTGGCCGCGTACCGCCTCTCGCCCACCCCGAAGACCCGCGACAGCCTGGTCAGCGCCCTGATGACGACGCTGCCGGCGCACCCCAAGGAGGTCGTCGCCCTCGCCTACCGCCCCGACGGCCGGCAGCTGGCCACCGCCGGCGGCGACGACACCGCCCGCCTGTGGCGGACCGACGGCACCGACCGGCCCGTCGCCGTGGCCACCCTCACCGGGCACGGCGGCGACGTCCGCACCGTGGCCTACCGGCCCGACGGCCGCACCCTGGCAACCGGATCCGCCGACGGCACCGCCCGGCTCTGGGACGTCTCCGACCCGGCCCGCCCCGCCGCACTGGCCTCGCTCACCGGGCAGGGAGGCGAGGTGCGCGCCCTCGCCTACAGCCCCGACGGACACACGCTCGCCACCTCCGGCAGCGACGGCAGCGTGGGCCTGTGGGACGTCGCCGACGCCGCCCGCCCCGCCCTCCTCGCCCGGCTCGGCGGCCACCGCGACGCCGTCCGCGCGGTCGCCTTCGCCCCCGACGGCCGCACGCTGGCCAGCGCGGGCGAGGACTCCACCGTCCGGCTCACCGACGTGGCCGACCCGCGCCACCCCGTCCCGCTCGCCGCCCTGGAAGGCCACGACACCGTCGTGTTCTCCGTCGCCTTCAGCCCCGACGGCGGCGTTCTCGCCTCCGCGGGCGGCGGCCGCTCCCCGATCCGGCTGTGGAACGCCGCCGACCCGCGCCGGCCCGCCCCCCTCGCCACGCTCACCGGCCACACCGACGTGGTCGGCGCCGTGGTGTTCAGCCCCGACGGGCGCACCCTCGCCAGCGCGAGCGACGACCGCACCGTCCGCATGTGGAGCGTGGCCCGCCCCGCCCGCCCCGGGCTGCTCACCACCCTCACCGGCCATGCCACCGCCGTCGGCTCGGTCGCCTTCAGCCCCGACGGCGCCGTGCTCGCCTCCGGCGGCTTCGACACCACCGTCCGGCTGGCGGGCACCGACCTCGCCCGGGTGATCGCCGGAGCGTGCGCCCACACCGGCCCCCGGATCACCCGGGCCCAGTGGACCGCCCACCTGCCGTACGTCGCCTACTCCCCGCCCTGCACCGGCCTGGAGCGCCCCTGAGCGGCACGGCCCGCCGAGCCGGCCCGGAGCCCTCCCCCCGTGCCGGACTGTCGGCGGCCCGTGCCAACCCTGGGGCACGGCAGACGCGGATGCGCGTTGGGATACCGGGACGGGGATGTGATGACGTCGGTGGACTGGCTCGAGGGGACGGACTTCGGCTACTACGTGCTGTGCCCTGCGGGCCGTGTACGGGAATGGGACGGCACCGAGGCCCACACGGAGCTCGAGGAGTACATCAACAAGATCCTGCTCCCCGGCGACGGAGAAGTCCTCACGATCGGTGGCGAGGCCCTCCCCGTGACCTGTCTGCCCGGGAGCCTGACCTTCGTCCAGAACGTCGGCTCCGACGAGAGCGTCGACCTCCACCGGGAGGTGGAGCGGGCCATGGCCGCCCCGGGGTGGCAGGATGCCGTCGAGATCGTCCTGGGCGGGCAGTACGCGCTGATCGACGCCATGGTGCCGGGTGCGGACACGGAAGACGACTACATGCTCCGGATCGACATCCCCCACGGCCGCTACCGGGTGCAGTCCGTGTACATCGAGCGCCCGCTGGGAGAGTTCCACCTCCACCGACTGCAGGCGGTCCGACCCCGCGCGAACGCGCATCGGTGCGGACCCTGCGCCGCACCCGGCGGACCCTGCGCCGCACCCGGCGGACCCTGCGCCGCACCCGGCGGATCCGCCTGCATCAGCCGGTGGGGCGGGACGGCGCGGCACATCCGCCCATCCGCGCATCCGACACGGCACGGCCGCTGCCGTACTAGCCTCGGTGGCGGACGTCCGACACCGGCTCGGAAAGGCAGGCTGCCATGGCGAGTTCCCTTCGTGAGACCAGCGGCGGGGGAGCGGGCTCCCCGATCCCCGTGATCGACCTCGGGCCGTGGCGGTCCGGCGGCCCGGCGGCCCGCACGCGGATCGCCGCCGAGGTCGACGGGGCCCTGCAGGCCGCCGGGTTCCTCCTGGTCACCGGGCACGGCATCGACCCGGCCCTGCCCGCGCGGATCCGCGCCGCCGCCCGGGCGTTCTTCCGGCTGCCCGCCGCGGTGAAGGAACCGTATGCGGTCACCGTCGGCGGCCGCGGCTGGCTCGGCCCGGGCGCCGAGGCGAACAGCTACGCGGAGGGCGGCGCCTCGCCGCCCGACCTGAAGGAGTCCTGGTCCTGGGCGGCGGACCAACCCACCGGCGACCCCGCGGTGGACGCCGAGTGGTTCCGCCCGAACGCCTGGCCCGCCGAGGTGCCCGGACTCCGCCCGCCCGTGGAGGAGTACCTCACCCGGATGCGGGCCCTGTCCGACGAGCTGCTGGAGCTCCTCGCCGGCGCCCTCGGCCTCGGCACGGACCACTTCACCCGCCACACCGGCCACCCCACCTGGGGCTTCAACCTCAACTGGTACCCGGGCACCGAGCTCCTCGGCCCCCCGCTGCCCGGCCAGTTCCGCATCGGCGCCCACACCGACTTCGGCACCGTCACGGTCCTCGACCGCGAGCCGGGCGCCGGCGGGCTCCAGATCCACACCGACGCCGACGGCTGGCAGGACGCCCCGTACGACCCGGCCGCCCTCACCGTCAACATCGGCGACCTGCTGGCCCGCTGGACGGGGGACCGCTGGCGGGCGGGCCGCCACCGGGTGCTCCCGCCGCCCGCCGCCGCCCCGGCCGAGGAACTGGTGTCGCTGGTGTACTTCTACGAATGCGATGCGCATACCCGCGTCGAGTCCCTGCCGGAGCCGATCGGCCGGATCGCGCACGAGCCGGTCGACTCCCACGCCTACCTGCGGGCCAAACTGGACGCGATCAGCGTCTCCTGACACGGACCCGGCCGGCCTCCCGTCACCCTCGCGGCGGACGGGAGGCCCTCCCGTGGACGGAGCACCGGATCCGACTCCGAGATGATGATCAGCCGCACGGCCCGCGGGTACGTTCGACACCATGAACCGACGCCGCACCACCACTGCCGCCGTCTTAGGCGCCCTGCTCCTGCCGCTCGTCCTGACCACCGCCGGAACCGCCTCGGCCGCCGGGCCCGCCCCGGGGGCGCCGGCCGCGCCGGCCGCCGCGTCCGCGCCCGCCACCACCGGGGCGGTCATACCCGAACTGCCCCGCCCCACCGGCCGGTACGCCGTCGGGCAGGAGACCCTCCACCTCGTCGACCACAGCCGCACCGACCCCTGGGCCGGGTCCGGCCCGCGCGAGCTGATGGTCACCCTGCGCTACCCGGCCCACCGCGGCACCGGCGGGCCCCCGGCCCCGTACCTCACCGACGACGAGGCCCGGCTGCTGCTCGCCGACCGGGGCCTGGAGCAGCAGGTCGCGGTCGAGAGCCTGGCCGGCACGAAGGCGTACGCCCGCACCGGGGCGCGCCCCGTCACCGGCCGCCACCCCCTGGTCGTCCTCTCGCCCGGCTTCACCGTGCCGCGCGCCACGCTCACCTCGCTGGCCGAGGAACTCGCCTCCCGCGGCCACGTGGTCGCCGCCGTGGACCACGCGTACGAGACCGCAGGCACGAGCTTCCCCGGCGGGCGCGTCCTGACCTGCAAGGCCTGCGACGTCGTCCGGCAGACGAAGGACTACAAGCCGGTGGCCGACAACCGCGCCCGCGACGTGTCCTTCCTGCTGGACCGGCTCACCGGCCGGCACCCGGCCTGGCGGCACTCCGGCCTGATCGACCGGAAGCGGATCGCCGCGGCCGGCCACTCCATGGGCGGCTCCGCCGCGGCCGCCGTGATGGCCGCCGACCCGCGGGTCCGCGCCGGCATCGACATGGACGGCGGACTGTTCTCACCCGTGCCCGACGGCGGACTGGACGGCCGGCCCTTCATGCTGCTCGGCGGGGCCGACGCGGTCCCCGGGAGCATGCCCGGCAACCCGGCCGGCTGGGACGCCAACTGGCCCCGGCTCGACGGCTGGAAGCGCTGGATCACCTTCGCCGACGCCCACCACTTCACCTTCACCGACTGGCCCGCCGTCAGCGACCGCCTCGGACTGCCGAGGATGACCCCGCTGCCCGGCGACCGCTCGGTCGAGCTGACCCGCCGCTACGTCGGGGCCTTCTTCGACCTGCACCTCAAGGGCATACCGCAGCCGCTGCTGGACGGCCCCGCCGCCGACGCGCCCGAGGTCCGCTTCCACCGGCCCTGACGGCCGCCGATTTCCGCAGGCGGGCAGCGTTTCGGCAGGATGGGGGCATGACCGAGATCCGCACCCCCCGCCTCCTCCTGCGCCGCTGGGACGACGACGACCTCATCCCCCTGTCGGAGATCAACGCCGATCCGGCGGTGATGCGCTGGATCGGCGACGGCTCCCCGCTCGACCTGGAGCAGACCGCCGACGAGATCGAGCGGTGGGAGGACGAATGGGACGAGGAGGGCTTCGGCCTCTTCGCCGTCGAACTGCTGGGCTCCGGTGAGCTGGTCGGCGCGGTCGGGCTGTCGGTGCCCGAGGACCTGCCCGAGCTGCTGCCGGCCGTCGACATCCGCTGGCGCCTCGGCCGGCAGTACTGGGGCCAGGGGTACGCCTCCGAGGCCGCCCAGGCCGTACTGGAGTTCGCCCTCCAGGACCGCGGCCTGGACCGGGTCATCGCCGTGGTCCGGGCCGGCGACCGGGCCTCGGACAACGTGGCCGAGAAGCTCGGCATGGCTCCCGAGGGGGACGCCACCGACGCGGAGCACGGACACCTGCTCCGCGTGTACGGCATCGACCTCACCGAGTACGAGGCCTGACCCGCACCCGTCGGGCCGGGGCGCGGCCCTCCGCCGCCGCGCCCCGGCCGCCTGCCCGCCCGCCCGCTCGCACCGCTGCCGGCCGCCGGCCGTCAGGCCGCGCAGGTGTCCAGCATCCTCGTGAGCATCGTCTTCTCCGCCTCCGTGACCGTCAGCCCGTAGGCGGACTTCACCGTCGTCCACGCCCGCCCGTACAGGCACCAGCTCGACCGGGCCGGCGGCTGCCACCGGTCCGGACTCTGGTCGCCCTTCGACCGGTTCGCCGCCGCCGTGACCGCCAGCAGCTGCGGGCGGGTCAAATCGTTGGCGAACGCCTTCCGCTTGGCGGCGTCCCAGGCGGCCGCCCCCGAACGCCACCCCTCGGCCAGCGGCACCACGTGGTCGATGTCCAGCTTCGACGCGTCGGTCACCACCGCCCCGTCGTACAGGCTCTTCCACGTCCCCGAGACCGCCCGGCACTCCGCGTCCCGCACCACGTCCGTACCGTCGCGCTGGAGGACCGCCTCGCGCGTGTTGCAGGTCCCGCCCTGCTCCGCCCAGTGCGTGAACCTGTCCCGGCTGTATCCGGCCATCGTCCCCACCGGCGCCACCGCCAGCCCGGCCAGCTGCGCACGGGCCGCCTCGACGCCCGCCACGCCCGGCAGGAGCTCACCGCCGCCCGCCTTTCCGTCACTGGCCTTTCCATCGCCGGCCTTTCCATCGCCGGCCTTTCCGTCGCCGGCTGACGGCGATGCCTGCGGGGGCGTCGGCGAACCGGCCGGTGACGGTGGGGCGGAGGCCCGGGAACCCACCCCGTCCGCCCCGTCCGACCCGCCCGACGTACAGCCCGCGGCGCCCAGCAGCAGCGAAGCCGCCAGCACCGCACCCCGCACCCGTATCTGACGTCCCATGTACCCCACCCCGAGACCCGGTCCGCGCCCTGTCTTGAAAACAGTACCCAGAACCGGACATTCAGCCCAGACCCCGGATCCCGCAGCGGCCGCGGGGCCCCGATACGGGCCCCCTGGAGGGCCGTTGTCAGTGGCTCTCGCTAATCTCCCCGCATACCGCAGCTCAGGGGGGCTTTTCGGCCGTGCCCGGCGCTGCGCGGAATCGGATCGGGCAGGCGGAAAGGCGCGAGGCACATGGCTTGGCTGGCGGCGGGCGAGGGATACGAGATCGCCCTGGTGGAAGGAAAGGTGGCGGCGCGGTCCACCACCGGGCGCACGGCGGGACGGCAGCTGAAATCACTGCCCAGGGCCCTGCGGGACCACCCCGAGGTGGACCGGCTGCGCCGGCTCGCCGAATGGCTCGACCGGCACGAGGCGGCCTGCATCGCCCAGGTCGACACCTGGATGGTGTCCTCCCTGCCCGTGCCCACCGCGCTGCTCGCCCGGGTCTGGCCGGACGAGGCCTGGCAGAACGCGCTCCGCGACCTCGCTGTCGTCGGCGACGACCCGGACGAGGTGGGCTTCCTGCGCGACGCCACCGCCTCCGGCGAGCTGAAGGTGGTCAACCTCGACGGCGAGACCGTACGCCTCTCCCCGCGCACCGTGACCCTGCCCCACCCCGTGCTGCTGCCCGACCTGGACGACGTACGGGACTTCGCGGCCGAACTCGGCATCGTGCAGCGCGTCGAGCAGATACACCGGGCGACCTGGCTCAAGCCCGAGGGGCTCGCCGCCAAGGACACCGAGGTACGGGACTACGCGGGCGGCGTCTTCCCCAACCGGTTCGGCCTGGCCGCCCGCGCCACCGGCCTCGGCCACCGCGTCTCCGGCGGCTACGCCACCTGCGCGGTCCGCGACACCGGCCGGGCCGTCGAGGCCGCCGTCTGGATCGGCGAGCCCTACTACGAGGCCGAGGCCACCACCGGCGCCCTGAGCTGGCACGACGAGGACGGCCGGGCCGTGCGCCTGACCGAGGTGGGACCGGTCGCCTGGTCCGAGGGCATGCGCATGGCCGCCGCACTGTACGCCGGACGCAAGATCGAAGAGGGCAAGGACGCACGATGACCACCACGACCACCACCACCGCGACCACCGCCACGACGACCGCGACGGCCGCGACCACCGACACGACCGCGGCCGGCACCGCGGTCGGCACCGCGGCCCGGGCCGAACTGCTCCTGAAGGCCGGCGCCGTGCTGCCCATCGGCACCGACGGGGCCGGACCCTCCGCCGTCGACCTGACCGCCCGCACCTACTGCCACCCCGCCCTCCCCGACGGCCGCGTCGTCGTCCGGCTCGCCGCCGCCGAACTCGGCCCGGCCGAGGACCTGGCCGCCGGATTCCTCGGCCTCGTCCCCGACGAGGGCGAGCCGCCCGTCGTCGGCCTCGGCCAGCGCCAGGCCCTCGGCTTCCCCGAGTGGGTCCTCGTCCACCACCCCGAGGACGGCCACCACGCCCTCGCCGTCGTCCCCGAACTCGACCGGGTCGCCCGCCAGGCCAAGACGAAGCCCAAAGCCGCCCTCGACGCCTGCCACGAGCTGGCCGGCCGGCTCGCCGCGGCCGTACCGCACTTCCTGCCCGTCTTCTACGAGCAGGCCGCCCGCCTCTTCCTCGCCGTCGAGAACACCGCCTACGCCTCCCAGCTGTTCGGCCGCGCCCGCACCGCCGAGGCCCAGCACGGCCTCACGATCGACGAGGACCGCCTCGACGCCGTCTTCCTCGAATTCGCCCTCGTCGGCGCCCTCCCCGTGAAGGTCCTCACCGGCTACGCCAAGGACCTCTCGGCCCGCGTCAGCCCCGCCGAGGCCCACACCCGCTTCCGCCGCCTGTGCGTCCGCCGCACCGCCGGCGGCCTTCCGCCGTCCGCCCAGGCCGCGACCGAGCTCCGCCGCCTCGCCCGGGCCGCCGGCCTGACCGGCAGCCAGGCCGAGCAGGAGTACCTCGCCGAGCTGCTGCCGCTGCCCGCCACCCTGCGCGCCGCGTTCGGCTGGTGGAAGGCGCACCGCACCGCCCTGATCGCCCTGGCCCGCCGCGAGCCGGCCGTACGGGGCACCCTCCTCGAACTGACGCCGCCCGGCGGCGACGTCGAACTGTCCGACCTGTGGCTGGAGGTCCTGGAGGAGTCCGGCGCCACCGCCGGGCTCGTCGACGCCGACCTGCCCGCCGAGGAGCGCTGCACCGACGGCGCCGCCGGCTGGCTGCAGCGCTACCACGCCGCCCGCCACAGCGGCTGGAGGCAGTGCCCCACCCCGCCCGGCCTCCTCGACCTCGTCACCCGCGCCGCCGACCGGCTGCGCACCGAACTCGCCGAGCCCGGCCGCGAGGCCGGCCTGCTCATCGGGGTCCAGGACGTCGACCTGCTCGACCTGCTCCTCTCCCTCGGCATCCCCGTCGCCGACCCCGAAGCGGACTCCCGCCCGCAGTACCGCCACAACCAGCTGAACGTGGCCGACTGGGCACGCGCCGACCAGCGCCGCGACCTGCTCGCCCTCGCCGCCGACGGGCGGTTCCGGCCCGCGTTCCGCCGCGCCGCCAACTCCTTCGGCGACGCCGGCTCCGGCGGCGACGTGATGCGCCGGCTCGCCGCCTCGCCCGGCGGCCGCCCGATGCTCACCGAGTGGATGCAGGAGGTCGCCCGCAACTCCGAGGCCGCGGGCCTGCCCGGGCTGCCTGAGGCCATCGGCCGGCTCACCTGGCTGCCCGCCGAGGCCCTCGAACTCGCCCGCGAGGAGGTGGCCGACGCGGCCGCCGCCGACCTCGGCGCGATCCTCGCCCGCACCCTGCGCGGAGGCCTCTTCGAGGAGTACGCCTGGCCCGCGTTCGAGGAGGCGCTCACCGAGCTCGCCGACCGCAAGGCACTGCACCGCAACAACCTGACCATCGTCGAGGCCTGGCCCCACCTCATCGTCGCCAACGGCATCCAGGTCCGCGTCGTCGACGCCGACTCCACCGTGCTCACCCACGACCTGCGCGTGCCGACCGGCGGCTCGTACCGGTACGGATTCCACTACGTCGACGGCGCGCTGCTCGTCTTCTGGTCCACCTACGGCAGCGGGGTCCAGGGCTACTGGCACACCGACCCGCAGAACGTCTTCACCCTCAAGGCCGACCGCACCTACTGGTCGCTGCGCTCCGACGAGATCAGCCTGCCGCTGCCCGGCGGCGGCCGCACCGTCGGCGGCGGCGTCCTCCACGCCGGGGACACCGAACTGCCCCCCGAGCAGTCCCTGCTGTGCGACGGCACCTCGTACTGGGTGTGGCGGCGCCACGAACAGGACAAGACCGCCGGCTGGTGCGAGTACAACCCCGCCGACGGCACCCACGGCCGCTTCTCCCAGCCGGCCTTCCTCACCGACACACTGAACGCCCACCCCTCGCGGACCAACTTCGCCGCCCACTCCACCTGGCTGCGGCCCGCGCCCACCGTCGAGGGATCCGCCCTCGGCACGCCCGCCGACGGCCTCCTCGGCTGGTGCGCCGTCCGCGTCAAGGACGAAGGCTGGTACGGCCGCGACACCGCCGGCCGCACCGTCCGCGTCCCCGCGGACGCCCACATGCCCGCCGCTGCCCTCGCCGTCCCCGGCGACGACCGGCCGCGCGCCCTCACCCACCGCTGGCGCGAGCTGAGCATCACCGACCCCGACGGCGTCGTCACCGTGACGACCAGCGGCGACCACCGCAACGAGGGCTTCGCCACCGGCAGCATCGACCTCCCGCCGCTGCCCTTCTGGTACGCCCTGCGCCCCCGCGACCCCGAAGGCTCCGCCGCCCTGCGCGCCGCCGACCGGGACACCGTCGCCGCCCTGCTCAAGGCGGCCGCCGCCGCGGAGAAGGCGTCCGACCTGCCCGGCCTGGTCAGCGCCGCCTTCCCGCAGATCACCGCGCCCGAGCTGCTCGGCGGCATCATCGAGGTCCTGCGCTTCGCCCTCGCCCAGCAGAAGGCCCTGGACGGCATCGCCGCCCGCCTCGACTCCGCCGACACCGCCGCGCCCCGCGAACCGGAGGGCCCCACGGACCAGTTCGTCGAGGACGCCCTGCGCGGCGTCATCGGCACCGGCTACTACCACTGGGGCACCCAGCGCGACGTGGCCCACCAGTACCTGCACCGCCTCGCCGCCGCGATCGCCGACACCGGCGCCACCGCGGTCCCGGGCCGGCTCCACTTCGACACGCCCGCGTTCGAGTACTCCAGGCTCCCCTTCACGCCCATGCTCGACCACCCCGCCGCCGTCGCCTACCGCGCCGTCGCACCCGGCGCCACCGACGAGCAGCGGGCCGCCCTGTGCGGGCTGCTCGGCACGATCGACGCCCTCGGCCTGGCCTCGGCCGCAGGCTCGGCCGACCGCTGGCGCCGCGTCCTCGTCCACCTCGACGACCACCACCTGCACACCCCCGACGGCCTGGGCCGCAGCTTCTCGCACCGCAGCCTGCTCCCGCTCGGCGGCGGCGCCGTCCTCGCCCTCACCGAGCACAGCGAGGGCGTACCCGGCGGAGGCGGCGAGTTCGGGGCCCTGCTCCACGACCCGTCCGGCCGGTTCACCGTCCCCGGCCCCTACACCCTGCGCGGCGACGCCCCCGTCGGCGACCGCGAGCGCGGCCCCGGCTGGCTGACCGCCTTCCTCACCGAGGCCGCCGCGCACGGCTCCGCGCCGCTGCGCCCCGAGGCCGCCGACGAGTTCGCGCGGCTGACCGGCGTCTCCGCCACGGCGGCGAAGCTGCTGCTCGCCGGCCTGCCGAACATCGACAGCCACGAGCACAACTTCCTGCCGGCCGAACTGCGCACGGCCCTCGGCGTGAAGGCCGCCGACGCCAAGCACGCCCGCACCGAGCTCAGGGCCCTCGACATCGACCTGCGCCGGTCCCTGGTCGCGGCCCTGCTGCCCGCCGACCCGGCCCGGCTGTGGACCGACGGCCCGGACGTGGCCGCCGCCGCCGAGCTGTGGAACCGGCGCGTGGGCCGCCGTACGCCCGTACCCGAGTGGCTGCTCGCCGAGACCACCCGCGCCGTGCGCACCTCCTGGCCAGCGCACCGGGCCCTCGCCGCCGTCCTCGACCCCGAGGCGTCCCCCGCGCTCGGCACCGACACGGAGTGGAAGGTCCAGGGCGACCGGGTGGTGCCCGTCACACCGGGCGGAGAGCCGTTCACCACGACGGTCCTCACCGACGCCCTTGCCGTGACCGCCTGGCTCGCCCACCGGCTGCCCGCCGGACACCCCGTGCGGGCCGCCCTGCCGCCGGTGCTCACCGCCGTCCGGCAGCGGCTCGCCGCGCCCGGACTCCTCCTCGACCTCGGCTGCTTCGCCTACCTGCCCGACTTCCGCAAGGCCGCCGGCACCCCGACCGAGACCGCGGAGGGCCACGAGCGCTACGGCGCGGTCGTCATGGCCACCGGCGACGACCGGCCGCGGCCGGCCCTGCGCACCGCCCTGCTCGACTCCACCGGCTCCGACCCCTACCTGCCGGCCCTGCGCGGCGACGACCAGCAGCCGTCATCGGCCGAGACCGCCCTGCGCTGCGCCCGGGACCCGCAGTACGCGGCGCTCCTCGCCGACCCGGGCGCCCCGGCCGCGGGCGGGGTGGACAAGGAGGGGACGTGGTGGCCGCAGGACCCGGGCCGGTCGGTGCCGGAGCTGGCGGCCGAGGTGCAGGCGGCGTACGGCGTGGGCGCGGACGCGGCGGTGCTGTACCTGATGCTGCTGGCGATGCCCGACCCCACCGACCGGAACACGGCCCGGTGGACGGGCTGGAAGCCGGCCCGCCTGAAGGCGGCCCGCGCCGAACTGGCCGCCACCGACCTGGTCGTCACGGCCAACCGGACCCGGGCGGGGCGCACCCTGTTCCTCCCCGGCCCCTGGGCGGACATGGCCTCCCCGAACCTGCCCGTCGAGCAGTGGAAGCTGCCGATGTACGAGGGCCTCGCCCCCGGCGGCAGGCCGGTCCTCCGCGTCCTGGTGCCGGCCGAACCGGCCGCGGACCTCTACCGCAGGGCCTGGCAGCGGGTCACCGAGGGCGACGTACCGCGCTTCGAGGAGCTCAAGGTCAAGCGCACCCGCACCCGCCGCCGCTGACGGCACCGCTGACGGCACCGCCGGTCGGCCCCGTGGGTGGGGCCGGCCGGCGCGCCCCCTGTCCTTCGTCCCTTCTCCTTGTCCGTTCCCTTCCTTCCCTTGTTCGAGTTTCCGAGGACTCCCATGACGACCGTCACCGAAGACGCTGCCGCCGCCCCGGCCCGCCAGACGCTGCCCGCCGAAGAGCGGTACGCCGCCGAACTCGCCTTCCTCGCCGCCCAGGACACCGGCCCCCGCCCGCCGGGCTGGGCGCTGACCCCGCGCGCCGTCGTCACCTTCGTCTGCGGCAGCGACGGCACCGAGCTGGCCCTGCCGAAGCGGCGGGCGGGCCTGCCCGCCAAGCTGGCCATCGCCCCCAAGTTCGTCGGCGAGCGCGCCCTCGTCGAACGCTGCGTCGTCACCCTCGCCGGAGAGCGCGGCCTCCTCCTCACCGGCGAGCCCGGCACCGCCAAGTCGATGCTGTCCGAACTGCTCGCCGCCGCCGTCTGCGGCACCAGCGCCCTCACCGTGCAGGGCACCGCCGGCACCACCGAGGACGCCTTCCGCTACGGCTGGAACTACGCCCTGCTGCTCGCCCAGGGCCCCACCCCGCAGGCACTCGTCGACTCCCCGGTCCTCTCCGCCATGCGGACCGGGCGCGTCGTACGGGTCGAGGAGATCACCCGCTGCCTGCCCGAGGTCCAGGACGCCCTCGTGTCGATCCTGTCCGACCGGCGGGTCAGCGTGCCCGAACTCGCCGCCACCGAGGACGCGGTGGTCAGCGCCGCCCCCGGCTTCACCGTCATCGCCACCGCCAACCTGCGCGACCGCGGCGTCTCCGAGATGTCCGCCGCCCTCAAGCGCCGCTTCAACTTCGAGACCGTCGACCCCATCGCCGACGCCGACGCGGAGGCCACGCTGATCCGCCACCAGGCGGTCGCGGCCGTCCAGCGCGCGGGCGCCGCCTTCGGCGTGGACGACGCCGTGCTCGACGCGCTCGTCACCGTCTTCCGGGACCTGCGCTCCGGGCGCTCCACCGAAGGCTGGGACGTCGAACGCCCCGGTACGGTCATGTCCACCGCCGAGGCCGTCCAGGTGGCGACCTCCCTGGGCGTCGCCGCCGCCTACCTGCCGGGCGGCGACGTCCTGGACCTGCTGCCCGGCCACCTCCTGGGCGTGGTCCGCAAGGACGACCCCGCCGACCACGGCCGTCTGCTCGGCTACTGGGACGGCCCGGTCCGCCGCCGCGCCGAGGACGGCTCGGCCATGTGGCGCCGCCTGTGGGACCTGCGCGGGAGCCTGCGATGACCACCACCACCGCCCTGTCGGCGGGCGCCCCGGCGCCCGCCGCCGTCCCGGACCGGGACGCCGATCCGCGGGCCACCGTGGAGGCGCTCGCCGCGTCCCGGACGCCGTACCTGCTGGGGGTGCGCCACCACAGCCCCGCCCTGGCCGCCGTGGTCCCGGCGCTGCTGGACGCCGCCGGGGCCGAGGTGGTCTGCATCGAGCTGCCCGCCAGGTTCCAGCCGTGGCTGGAGCACCTCGCGGACCCGGAGACGCAGGCCCCCGTCGCCCTCGCCGGCACCGGATCCGACGGCCGGCTGGCGTTCTACCCCTTCGCGGACTTCTCCCCGGAACTGGCCGCGATCCGCTGGGCGCGTGCGCACGGCGCCGAGGTGCTGTGCTGCGACCTGCCGCTGTCCGACCCGGGATGGACCCTGCGCGGGCCCGCCGGCCCGGATGCGGCTGCGGAGCCGGGTCCGGACGCTCCCCTCGAAGCGGCCCCGGCCGCGGAGCCCGCCACCGGCACCGGCACGGGCACCGGCACGGGCTCCGGCCCGCGGGGGCGCTCGTACGCGGGCGCCCTCAGCGCGGCCGGCACCGGCCGGGACGGCGACGACCTGTGGGACCGCGCCGTGGAGGTGCTGGCCCCCGGCTGCACGCCGGAGGCCGTCCGCCGCGCGGCCCTCGGCGTCGGCTGGGCGCTGCGCCAGGACGCGGCCGCCGCCGTCCCCGCCGTGGACCTGGCCCGCGAGGCCCGGATGCGCGCGGTCATCGCGGCCGCGGCCGCCGGGGGCCGGCGGGTCGCCGCCGTGATCGGCGCCTTCCACGCCCCGGCCCTCCTCGACTCCGGTGCCGCCGATGGGCCGGCTGCCGAGGGGGCGGCCGCATCGGGCCCGGCTGTCTCGGGTCCGGCCGCTGCGGGCGGCGCCGATGCGGCCCGGGCGGGGGCCGGCAAGGCCGGGGCCGACAAGTCGGGAGCCGGCAGGCCCGAAGCCGCCGACGACGCCGCCGTCACCTCGTTCGTGCCCTACTCCTTCGACCTGCTCGACTCCCGCTCCGGCTACCCCGCCGGCATCCGCGACCCGCTGTGGCAGCAGGCCGTCCTGGAGGCCGGCGGCGACCCGGAAAGGCTGCGGACCGCGGCCTCCGCCGCCGTGACCGGCCTGTGCCGGGAACTGCGCCGGGCCGGCCACACCGCCGGCACCGGGGAAGCCGCCGAGACCCTGCGGCTCGCCTGCGACCTGGCCGTCCTGCGCGGCCTGCCCGCCCCCGGCCGCGGCGAACTCCTGGAGGCCGTCACCACCGTCCTCGGCCAGGGCGAACCGCTGGGCCGCGGCCGGGCCCTGGCCCGCGCCCTCGAAGCCGTCCTCGTCGGCGCCGGCCGGGGCCGCATCACCCCGCGCGCCCCCCGCTCCGGACTGGGCCCCGGTGTCGAGGCCGAGCTCGCCGAGCTGCGGCTGCCCGGCCCCGAGGACCCCGCCCCCCGCGAGGTCCGCCTCGACCCGCTGCGCTCCCCGCTCGACCGGCGCCGCGAAGTCCTGCTGCAGCGGCTGGCCGTCCTCGGCGCCGGATACGGGGAGCCGCTCGACGTGGCCGCCACCGGCGACGGCACCGCGCTGGGCACCAAGTGGCGGCTGAAGTGGACCCCTTCCGTCCCGGCCCGCCTCGACCTCGCCGGGGTCCGCGGCGTCACCGCCGCCCAGGCGGCCGCCGGCACCCTCCGCGACACCGCCCGCCGGGCCGCCGCCGAAGGCGGCCCGACCCCCGGCGGGATCCTCGCCGGACTGACCGCCGCCGCCCGCTGCGACCTGCCCGAGCTGGTCGCCGTACGACTCGACGAGGCGGCCGCCACCCTGCCGCAGACCGCGGCCCTGCCCGAGCTGCTGGAGGCGCTGGACCTGCTGGAAGGGCTCTCCCGAGGGCACTTCCCCGTCGACTCCGACACCGTGCGCGCCACCGCGGGCGCACTGGCCGGCGAACTCCTCGACGCCGCCGTACGCGCCCTGCCCGGCCTCGCGGGCAGCGAGGACCCCGCCGACGCGCGCGCCCTCGTCGCCCTCGCCGACCGGGCCGCCGCCCGGCACCTCGGCCTGCGCATGGACGAGGCCCTCGCAGGCCTCGCCGCCGACGGGTCCCCGCTCATCCAGGGCGCGGCGCACGCCGTACGGGTCCTGCTGGACCTCGACGCGGCCGCCGGACTCGGCGACCGCGCCGCCGGCTGGATCGACGGCGCCGCCACCCCGGACGGCCGGCGCGCCCTGACCCGCCGTCTGGGCGGCCTGCTGGCCGCGGCCGGACCGCTGCTGCAGTCCTCCGCGGCCGCCCTGGTCCCGGTCCTCGACCGCGTCGACTCGCTCACCGACCAGGACTTCCTGGACCGGCTCCCCGCCCTCCGCGGCGGCTTCGACGCGCTCGCCCCCGCCGCCCGCGACCGGCTGCTGGCCACCGTCACCGAGCGGCTCGGCGACCGCGTCGACCTCTCCCTCGACGCGCCGCCCGCCCTGCTCGCCCTGTGGGCCGCCGCGGACGCCGCCGGGGCCGCCGCCCTGAAGTCCCTGCCCCGCCCGGGGCACGACGCCCCGGCTCCGGACGCGGCCGGGGCCCCCGTACCCGTATCCGCACCCGAGACCGAGACCGTCCCCGGACCGGGAGCCGGGACGGCCGCCGGACCGCAGCGGCTCGCCCCCGCCGACCGGTGGCGGCTGCTCCTCGGCCGGCAGCGCGACCGGCTGCCCGCCGGCGCCCGCCGCTACGCGCACGCCCTCGACGAGCTGTACGGCGCGGGCCGCGGCGAGGGCTCCGCCGACCTGGACGCCGGCGGCAGCGGCGGCGGCCAGGAGGCCTCGTTCCCCACGGCCCGCGAATGGGCCGAGGAACTGGAAGCGATCTTCGGCACGGACGTCCGGGAGGAAGTGCTCGCGGCCGCCGCCGACTCGGGCCGCACCGACGTGCTGGCCCAGCTCGACCCGGCCGCCGTGCGCCCCTCGGTGGAACTGCTCAGCTCGGTGCTGTCCCTCGCCGGCGGCCTGCCGGAAGCCCAGGTCGCGAAGCTGCGCCCGCTGGTCCGCCGCCTCGTCGACGAACTCGCGAAGGAGCTGGCCACCCGGCTGCGCCCGGCGCTGTCCGGCCTCAACACCCCGCGCCCCAGCCGCCGCCCCGGCGGCCGGCTCGACCTGGACCGCACCCTGCGGGCCAACCTCGCCCACACCCGGCGCCTCGACGACGGCAGCATCGCCGTCGTCCCGGAGCGGCCGGTGTTCAGCACCCGGGCCCGCCGCGAGGCCGACTGGCGGCTGATCCTGGTCGTCGACGTCTCCGGCTCCATGGAGGCCTCGGTCATCTGGTCGGCGCTGACCGCGGCCGTCCTCGGCGGTGTCCCTACCCTGTCCACGCACTTCCTGGCGTTCTCCACGCAGGTCGTGGACTTCACCGACCGGGTGGACGACCCGCTGTCGCTGCTGCTGGAGGTCCGCGTGGGCGGCGGCACGCACATCGCGGCGGGCCTCGCCCACGCCCGCTCCCTCATCACCGTGCCGAGCCGCACCCTCGTCGTCGTGGTCAGCGACTTCGAGGAGGGCGGACCGATCGGCGGACTCCTCGGGGAGGTGCGCGCGCTCGCCGCGTCCGGCGCCCACCTGCTCGGCTGCGCCGCGCTCGACGATGCCGGCACCCCCCGCTACTCGGTGCCCGTCGCCCGGCAGCTCGTCGCCGCCGGCATGCCGGTGGCCGCCCTCAGCCCGCTCGCCCTCGCCCGCTGGGTGGGCGACCGCCTCCGTGGAGAAACCCGTTGAGCACCGCCCCGACGCCGCTGCCGCCCGTCGCCCCCGAGGTCCTCGCCGAAGCCGTCGAGAACCTCACCGCCCGGCTGCGCAAAAAGCTCGACGCCGCCATCGAGGGCTGCGCCGCCGGTACGCCGGCTGCCGAGCAGGCCGACGACGGCAGCATCGGCTTCCGCTTCGGCGAGGACGCCGTCGTGACCCTGCGGCTCGGCCCCGGCGGCGCTGTCACCAGCGCCGGGCAGGCCGTCTGCAGCTGCCTGCTGGCGCCGCGCTGTCTGCATCGGGCCGCGGTGCTCGGCGCGGCCCCGCTCGCCGACGCCGCACCGCCCGAGCCCGAGCCCGATTCCGCGGCCGATTCCGATTCCGGGGGCGGCGCGGAGCCCGAGCCGTCGGCGGTCCCGTCGTCGGAGCCCGCGGCCGCGGCCCCGGCCGGCGCCGGAGCCGCGGCGCAGCAGGCCGTACGGGAGGACGCCGGGCCGACGGAACCCGACCCCGCCCGGGCCGCCGTCCTGACGCCTGCCCAGACCGCCGCCGCCTCCGCGCTGTGGCGGGCCGCCGCCGAGGCCCTCGCGGCGGGCGTCACGGCGGGCGGCGCGGTCGTCCAGGCCGAGCTGCTGCGCGCCGCCCACACCGCGCGCCTCGCCGGGCTGCCCCGCGCCGAGGCCGCCACCCTGCGGCTCGTACGCGGCCTGCGTGCCGCGCGGGAGCGCAGCGGCACCCACCGGCTCGCCGACCTCACCGCCGCCTTCCGTGAACTCCTGCACATCGCCGCCGTACTGGCCTCCGGGGCGGCCGACCCCGCCCTCGCCGGCAGCGTCCGCCGCGCCTACCGGCCGGGCGGCAGCCTGCGGGTGCAGGGCCTGTGCCGCGAGCCGGTGCTGTCCGCGACCGGGTACGGGGGAGTGGTCACCCACCTGCTGGCCCCCGACGGGGGACGCTACTCGGTCTCCGACGTGCGCCCCGGCGGCCTCGCCCGCGCCAAGGGCGCCGGCTCCGCCTCGGTGGCGCTCGGCGGCGCCGTCCTCGACCACGCGGGCCTGGCGCGCGGGGGACTCCGTATCGCCGGGGCCACGGTGTCGCCCGACGGCCGGCTCGGCGCCGGGCGCGGGGTGCAGGCGACCCCGCTGCCGGGCGTCCGGTGGACCGACGCACCCGCAGCGGCGCTCTTCGCCCGCCCGGCGGCCGAGGCCGTGGCCGCGCAGCTCGCCGACCCCGACCCGGACGCGGCCGGTCCCGCACTGCTGGGCTGCGACGTCACGGTGGTCGGCGCGGCGGGCGAGGACCTCCTGGTCCGCGAGATCCGGACCGGGGAGGCCCCGGCCCCGCTGCTGCGGCTGCGGGCCGCCCACCCCCACCCGGAGCTGCCGCACCGGGAGAACCTGCGCCGCATCGCCGCCCACCCGGGCCTGGCGCTGCGCGTCCTCGGCCGCCCCGACCTGGACCGCGCCGCCACCCTGCGGCCCCTCGCCGTCGGGCCGGTGCCGGACGCGGAGCACACGCTGAGGCTGCCCGAGGAGTGGTTCGGCCGGGCCGACCTCGGCTACGAGCGCCTCCAGGGCAGCCACTTCCCTCCCGGCACCGCTCCGGGAGCGGGACCCCTGACCGTGGACCCGGGGCCGGACCCGCTCGCCGACGCACCGCTGTGGCGGGTGCGCCGCCTGCTGGAGACCGGGGTGGCGGGCGGGCGGCGGGCCGTCGCCGAATCGGCCCGCGGCAGCGAGCCCGCCGCCGCGTACGGGCCGCTGCGCCGGGCGGGATTCACCGCGGCCGCGGAGCTGGCGACGGCTCTGGCCGCGGAGGCGGACCGGCGCCCCCGCGACGCGTTCGGCCGCCTCACCGACCCGTCGGCGGACGGCTACGCCTGGGCCTGGCTGTCCGCGGCGGCCCACCTGGCCGCCGCCGAACGGTCCCTGGTGGCCGCGTCATGGGCCTGAACCCGGCGCGTACGCCGGGGCGCGTGCACAGGGCAGGGCGCGCGGGCTCAGCCGAGCCGTACGGGGCCGCGCAGCCAGGCGCCGAGGACGGCGAAGTCGGCGTCGGTGAGCCCGAACCGGGCGTCGACGCGGTGCAGCAGGGCCCGGCCCGGGTGGTGCGCGTCCACCCAGGCCCGGTCCGCGCCGCCGATCTCGTCGTCGACCCAGGCGAACGGCCGCCCGGCCGCGTGGTCGAGGAGGGCGCGCACCTTCCAGTGCGGGCGGCCCCGGCCCGCACCCGGGCCGTCCTCGTCGGACGGGTCCGGCCAGGCCACGACGGGCAGCTCCGGCAGCCCGATCCGCGGCCCGACCCACGCGTTCGCGTCGTCCCCCCACGTCGTGGCCCACACCAGCTCGCAGGGGAGGGCCAGCAGGCGCGGGCCGAGTGCGGGGTCGAGCCGGGCCAGCAGCGGGTTCCCGTCGTCGGCGGGCCCGTACAGCGGGTAGCCGCCCGGGAGTTCCCGCGGTGTCGCCCCGAACGGGATCAGCGGACCGTCGACATCCAGAAAGACGAAAGGCAGTGCGGATTCCATCCCCGCGATCATTCCCCACGCGGGCCCGCGGCCGCAGCCCGGTACCGGCCGCGGGACCGGCTACCTCTCGCGCGGCTTCGCCCGGACGTGCACGCGCTCGCTCTGCGGGCCGAACAGGCTGAGGACCTCCACCGGGGCCTCCCCGGTGCTGCCGAACCAGTGCGGCAGCCGGGTGTCGAACTCCGCGGCCTCGCCCGCCTTCAGGACGAGGTCGCGTTCGGCGAGGACCAGCCGGAGCCGGCCGCTCAGCACGTACAGCCACTCGTACCCCTCGTGGGTCCGCGGATCCGGTGCGCTGCGGGCGGCCGGGATGACCATCTTGAACGCCTGGAGCCCGCCGGGGTTCTGGGTCAGCGGCACGATGGTCATGTCGGCCCGCCGGATCGGCTTCAGCCGCACCCGCGGGTCGCCCACGGGCGGCGCCCCGACGAGCTCGTCGAGCGGGACCGCGTAGGCGCGCGCCAGCGGCAGCAGCAGTTCCAGGTTGGGCTTGCGCTCGCCGGATTCGAGGCGGGACAGCGTGCTGACCGAGATGCCGGTGGTGTCCGAGAGCCGGGTCAGGGTGATCTCGCGCTTCTTGCGCAGGGCGCGCAGCCGCGGACCCACGGAGGCCAGGACGGCGGCATCGTCGTTTGCCATGACGGCAAGCCTACGGTGCCCGTTCCGCGGCTCACCGCCGCCGCAGCACGCCCCGTGCGTACGCCGCCTGGCCGGCGTGCTGGAGGTCGTCCGCGAGGACGCTGACCAGCCGCACCCCCAGGGTGACCGGCGGGTCCCAGCCCTCGTCGACGATCCGTTCGAGGTCCGCCGCGGCGAGCGAGCGGATGAAACCGAGGCTCTGCTCGTGCACGGCGTCGAAGTAGCCCAGCAGCAGCTTGCCCGAGTCGACGCGGACCGTGCCGACCTGCTTCGCGCTGTGCCCGAACCCGGTGTCCTCGGCGGGCAGCGGCAGCGCGAACCGGGCCGCCCAGTCCTGCGCCGTCCAGACCTGCTCCAGGCCCGAGGCGTCCGCCACGTGGTCGTCCTGCACCCGGGTCAGATGCCACACCAGCCAGGAGATCGAGTTGGCATGCGGGTCGATCCGGGCGTTCAGCTCCTCGGCCGACAGCCCCTCGACCGCCTCGTGCACCACCTCTCGGATCCGCCCGTACCCGTCGGCCAGTACCTGTGTCGCCTTCATCCACCGTCCCCTGACTCGTCGGACCCGCCGGACCTGCCGTCCGTCCGTACCGCCGCAGGCGGCCGGCACCAGCCGGCACCGGCCGGAGCCGTGCGGCTGCCGGCCGGTGCCCCGGACCGTCGACGGCCTACATCGGATCCATACCCCGATCGTCGATCTTGCTCTCCTGCTCGCTCTGCTCCTGCAGCCGGCGGGCCTTGTCCTGCAGCCGACGGCGCTCCTCCGGGTCGGCGGAGCGCTCGGCGGCCCGGTTCAGCTCCAGCGCCTTCTCGCGCAACTGCCGGACACGGCCGCTGGATCCGCTGGAAGCATTCATGGTCTCTCCTCGGGGGTGGGAGGTGGGAAGAGCGGATTCAGCGAAACAGCAGTGCCGCGGGGACGCATCTCGAGCCGCCTCCCCGCGCGCCCCGCCCGGAGCCGGTGCTCCCCCGTTTGCCCCGCGCGAATGGCGCAACGCGGACGGGTGACGGTGAATGGGACCGGGCGTGCGCCGCGCAGCCCCGCACGCCGGCGAACGGAGCTCTCGATGAACGACCCAGTGGCCCCGGCCGGCTCACCGTCACGGCATTCACGGCAGTCGCCGCCGTCGCGGCCGTTGCGCCGTGCCCTGCGCCGGCCGGTCGCCGCGACCCTGATGGCCTGCGGCGTGCTGCACCTGCCGGGCGACCCGACGGCGGTCCCGTCCGCGGGCCCGGCCGGGCTGCTGCCGCTCCTCGCCGCCCTGCTGTGCCTGGGGCTCGGTGCGGCCCTGGGCATACGGGACGGCGACGCCGTGTGGCGGGCCGGTGCGGCAGCCGCCCTCGGGGTCGTCACCCTGCACGTGGCCGGCGGCGTCGGCGGCTACGACCCCCTCTCCGGCGCGGTGAGCGCCTCCCTGGCCTGGGCGGGCGCCGCCGCGGTGCTCTGCGCCGCGGTCGCGGCACTGCTCGCCGGGCTGGCCCTGGTCAACCGGTCACCGGGGGCGGGGGCGGGCGCCGGCGGCTGAGCGCGCGGACCCGGCGCCGTGCCGGGCCCGCCCCCGCGGCGGCGTGCGCGTGCGGGTCCAGGCCAGCAGGTCCTTCTCCTGCCACGTGTTGACGACGCGTTCGGCGGGCACCCCGCACTCCACGGCCCGTGCGCAGCCGGTCGGCTGCCAGTCCAGCTGGCCCGGCGCGTGGGCGTCCGTGTCGATGGCGAACAGCGTCCCGGCCTCCACCGCGAGCCGCAGCAGCCGGCGCGGCGGGTCCAGCCGCTCCGGCCGGCTGTTGATCTCCACGGCGGTTCCGGATTCCGCGCACGCGGCGAACACCGCCTCGGCGTCGAACTGCGACTCGGGGCGGGTCCGCCCGGTCACCAGCCGTCCCGTGCAGTGGCCCAGCACGTCCATCAGGGGGTTGCGTACGGCGGTGAGCAGCCGCCGGGTCATCGCGGGCGCGTCCATCCGCAGCTTCGAGTGGACGGACGCGACGACGAGGTCCAGCCGGTCCAGCAGTTCCGGTTCCTGGTCGAGCGAGCCGTCGGGGAGGATGTCGCACTCGATGCCGGTCAGCATCCGGAAGGGCGCCCAGGCCTCGTTCAGCTCCGCCACCGCGTCCAGTTGCTCGCGCAGCCGTTCCGGCGACAGCCCCCGTGCGACGGTCAGGCTCGGCGAATGGTCGGTGAGTACCACCCATGCGTGGCCCAGGGCGGCCGCGGCCCGCCCCATCGCCTCGATCGTGCTGCCGCCGTCGGACCAGTCGGAGTGCAGGTGGCAGTCCCCGCGCAGGGCCCGGCGGAGCGCACGCGCGGCGGGTGGGGCGGGCGGCCCCTCGGGATGGGCCGCGACCTCGTCCTCCAGCTTCTGCAGGTAGTCCGGGACGGCCCCGCCCAGTGCCTCGCGCACCACCTGGGCGGTCTTCGGCCCGATGCCCTTGACCGCTTCCAGCGTTCCGGCGGCGGTCCGCTGTGCGACCTCGTCCTCGCCCATCCGCGTCAGCGTGTCCGCCGCCGTGCGGAAGGCCCGTACCCGGTAGGCCGGCGCCTGGCCGCGCTCCAGCAGGAAGGCGATCCGCTGCAGTGCCGCCACGGGGTCCATCGGCCACCTCCCGAGATCGCCGGTTTCCTCCCAGTTTCCTCCGGAATACCCGGGCTGCAGGGCGACCCGACGCCCCCCAAAGCGATGCTTTGAATGGTCATAAGTCAGGGTTATGAGGCTATAAACGGGGGGCGGGTGCCGGGTTAGGTTGCCCTTAGCTTAGGGTTCCCTTTGATCCAGTTTTTCGGTCGAAGGGAACAAGTCATGCCTCGCCCTCTGCGGGTAGCAATCGTCGGTGCCGGCCCCGCCGGAATCTACGCCGCCGACGCGCTGCTGAAGTCCGAGGCCGCCGCCGACCCGGGGGTCTCCATCGACCTCTTCGAGCGGATGCCCGCGCCCTTCGGCCTGATCCGGTACGGCGTCGCCCCCGACCACCCGCGGATCAAGGGCATCATCACCGCCCTCCACCAGGTGCTCGACAAGCCGCAGGTCCGCCTCTTCGGCAACGTCGACTACCCGGGCGACATCACGCTCGACGAGCTGCGCTCCTTCTACGACGCCGTGGTCTTCTCCACCGGTGCCACCGCGGACCGCGCGCTCGCCATCCCCGGCGTCGAACTGGACGGCTCCTACGGTGCCGCCGACTTCGTCTCCTGGTACGACGGCCACCCGGACGTCCCGCGCACCTGGCCCCTGGAGGCCGAGAAGGTCGCCGTCCTCGGCGTCGGCAACGTCGCCCTCGACGTCGCCCGCATCCTCGCCAAGACCGCCGACGAGCTGCTCCCGACCGAGATCCCGGCCAACGTCCACGACGGCCTCAAGGCCAACAAGGCCCTGGAGGTCCACGTCTTCGGCCGCCGCGGCCCCGCGCAGGCCAAGTTCAGCCCGATGGAGCTGCGCGAGCTCGACCACTCGCCCAGCATCGAGGTCATCGTCAACCCCGAGGACATCGACTACGACGAGGGCTCGATCGCCACCCGCCGCTCCAACAAGCAGGCGGACATGGTCGCCAAGACCCTGGAGAACTGGGCGATCCGCGACATCGGCGAGCGCCCGCACAAGCTGTTCCTGCACTTCTTCGAGTCGCCCTCCGAGATCCTCGGGGAGGACGGCAAGGTCGTGGGCCTGCGCACCGAGCGCACCGAGCTCGACGGCACCGGCAACGTCAAGGGGACCGGCCAGTTCACCGACTGGGACGTGCAGGGCGTCTACCGGGCCGTCGGCTACCTCTCGGACGAGCTGCCCAAGCTGCCGTGGGACGTCGAGACCGGCACCGTCCCGGACGAGGGCGGCCGCGTGATGGAGGCGGGCGAGCACCTGCAGTCGACGTACGTCACCGGCTGGATCCGGCGCGGCCCCATCGGCCTCATCGGCCACACCAAGGGCGACGCGAACGAGACGATCGCGAACCTCCTCCAGGACCACGCGGCCGGCCGCCTGCACACCCCCGCCGAGCCCGCGCCGGAGGCCGTCGAGGCCTTCCTCGCCGAGCGGAGCGTCCGGTACACGACGTGGGAGGGCTGGTACCGCCTGGACGCCGCCGAGAAGGCCCTGGGCGAACCGCAGGGCCGCGAGCGCGTGAAGATCGTCGAACGCGAGGACATGCTCAAGGCCAGCGGGGCCTGATCCCCCGCGAAGGGGCCCGCCGTCGACGGCGGGCCCCTTCGCGTTCCCCGGGCTGCCAAGAGGCCGTCGCAGTCCGGTGGTTGACCCCTGAGGGGGCAGTCCGGGGGAACGGCTGCACGGGGGACGGGACGGCACTACCGTGGCGGGCATGAGTGCCGATGACCTCGATCCCGAGGACGTGTGGCCGCTGCCGCCGGCCTGGATGTTCGGCTGTGCCCGATGTGCCCGCCTCTACCGGTCGATGAAGGAGATCCAGGAGGCCACGGCGGAACTGTGGCTCACGGGGGACCGGGGCGTCGACTGGGACCCCATGGACAGCGGCCCCGGCTCCCGGATCCGGCTCGCCCGCCACATGGCCCTCACGCACCGGGACCTGCTGCCCGACTGGGCCCCGGCCTGCGCGCGCTGTGCCGAGCACCGGCGCCGGGTCGAGAAGACCGCCGCCTCGGACCTGGGGGCGGGCGCCGCCCTCGTCGGCGCCGAGCACCGGGCCGCCCACCTCTTCGTCCCGCCGCGCGGCCTCGGCCTCGTCTGAGTCCCGCGGGCTTGCTAGGTTCCTGTGTGACAGGAGCTGCGGGAGTTGCGAGAGTCGCCGGAGTCGCGGGAGGGGTGCCATGCACATCGGAACGGGGGCCGGGGCCGTGCCCGGCGGGAGCCGGGTCAGGATCCTGCGCGCCGATGACCGGCCGGCCGTCGCCTGGAAGAACGGCGGCGGGGTGACCCGGGAGATCGCGGCCTGGCCCGAGGGGGCCGGCATGGACGACTTCGCATGGCGGGTCAGCCTCGCCGAGGTGGCCGCGGACGGGCCGTTCTCGGCCTTCCCCGGAGTGGACCGTACGCTCACCCTCGCCGAGGGAGCGGGCATGGACCTCACCGTGGCCGGCGCCCGCCGCGTGGTCGGCGAGCGCTTCGCGCCGCGGGACTTCCCCGGCGACGCACCGACCGGCTGCCGGCTGCTGGACGGGCCCGTCGTCAACTTCAACGTGATGTACCGCCGGGGCGCGGCCCCGGCCGAGACCGCCGTCGTCCGGGGCTCGCTCACGCTCACGGCCGCGCCGGACGAGGTCCTGCTGGTCGTCGCCCTGGAGGGTCCGGCGCATGTCGAGGCCGAGGGAGCGAGCACCGTCCTCGACCGTTTCGACGCGGCACTGGTCGGGGTTCCCGCGCTCGGCGAGCCGTTCACCGGGCTCCTGCGCAGCCCGGGCCACACGGCCGTGGTCCGTCTCTCCGGTCGGCCCGTGTAGCCGCCGGCGGTCGTGGCCGGACGGCCTCAGACGGCGATGCGGCCGATCAGGCCGTGCTGGTAGTCGAACTGCGCCTGGCGGATCTCGGCGGCGGTGTTCATGACGAACGGGCCGGTGCGGGCCACCGGCTCGCCGATCGGCTCTCCGGCCAGGACCAGCACCTCCGCCGCCTCGCCGGGCGCCGATACGGCGAACCGCTCCCCGTCCCGGGCGAGGACGGCGAGGTGGCCGTCGGGGAGCCCGGCGTCCGGGGTGGCCGCCGTCCCGGACAGGACGTACAGCATCGCGTTGTGCCCGGCGGGGACGGCGAACTCGGCGCGCCCGCCGGCCGCGAGGCGGGCGTGGACGACGAGGACGGGGGTGTGCGTCTCGAACGGGCCGGTCACCCCGTGGGTGGAACCGGCGATCACCGTGAGCTCGGCGGCGCCGCACTCGGTGGACACGGTGGGGATCCCCTGCGGGACGGACCCGTACTGGACGCGCGGTGGCGTCTCCTTGAGCCGGGCCGGCAGGTTGACCCAGATCTGCAGGAGGTGCTGCGGGCCGCCCCCGGCGAGCAGCTCGGGGGTCGGGCGGGCGAGGCGGACCAGGCCCGAGCCGGCGGTCAGCCACTGGACCTCGCCGGCGTTCATGACCCGCTCGTTCCCGGCGGAGTCGATGTCCTCCACGGCGCCGTCGATGACGTACCGGACGGTCTCGAAACCGCGGTGGGGGAGCGGCGGCGCGCCCTTGGCCTCGCCCGGGCCCAGCACGTGCGGGCCGACCTGGTCGACCATGAGGAACGGGTCGACCAGGGGCAGTCCGGGCTGGGGGAAGGGGCGGCGGACCGGGAAGCCCTCGCCCTCGAAGGTGTGGAAGGGGCGGAACACCCGGGCGGTGGAACGGACGGCGGTGGCGGTGATGTCCATGCCCCGAGCGAACGACACGGCCCGGTGGGGCGTCAACGCGGTTCCGTTCGGTTGTCAGGTCGTCGGAGTGATCCCGCCGGGCGTGCCCGCCCGCTTACCGCCGTCGCGCCCGGGCCCGGCGTACGAGCACGCCGACGGCCGCGCCCGCGAGGGCGATCACGGCCACGCCGGCCGTGGTCCACCAGACGGCGCTGCCGCTGCCGGCCTTCCCGTCGGCGGCAGCGGACGCCGACGGCGAGGCCGGAGCGGCGGCGGGCGACGGGGACTGCGCCGGAGCCGCGACCGACGGCACGGCCGAGGGCGCCGCGGCCGAGGCGGACGGGTCCACCGGGACGGGAGCGGTCGGCGCCGCGGAGCCGCCGGGCGGTACGGGGTCCACGACCGGTACGTCGACCTCGCGTTCGGCATGTCCGAGCGCGGGGAACCCGACGTCGATGGTCACCTTCCAGGTGCCGGGCGGCAGCACCTCGGCCGTGCTCCAGCCGACGCCCTGGCCCCGCACGAGTCGCCACGGCCCCTGCGTACGGGTCCCGTCCACGCTGGTCGCGTTGACGGTGGCGGCGACGTTCTCGTCGACGGCGTCCCCGTCGTTCTCCCAGGTGATGTCGGTGGTGACATGCCCCTCCCGCTGGCCGGTGATCAAGACCTTGAGGGTGTCGCCGTGCGCGTGGGCCGTCGTCGGCACGGCGAGGCCCAGGGCCGGGGCGAGGAACAGGAGCAGGGCTCCGAGTCCGGTGCGGACGGGGAAAGCGTGTCGTGTGCGCATCGTTGTGGTGCTCCCTGGTGCGGTGGGATGCGAGGGGTCGCCGTCCCGCAGTCGCCGCGGTGCGAACCGCGCGGTGCCGGCCGCGCCGTGGGGGCGCGCGGCCGGCGCTGTGGGGCGGGTGAACGTAAGGGGCCGGCGGACGGCCGTGGGGGCAGCCGTCCGCCGGCAGTCGGCGGTTCGGGTCAGGCGGCCTTCTGGACCGTCCAGACCTGGTTCGCGCGGCCGTCCGCGCGCTGGAGGTCGAGCAGCCACTCGCCGTAGTACGGACGGTTGCTCACGGTCAGGGCGTAGCCGCCGCTCGGGTCCGTGATGGCCGTCGTACCGTTGCCGGAGCTCAGCTTCCACTGCTGGGTGGAGCCGTTGCCGCACGGCTGCTGCGCGATCCACATGCCCTGGGCCGGGGCACCGCCCGTCTGCAGGCACTTGCCGGAGACGGCGGACTTGATGCGGATCAGTCCGTTGCCCGCGTCCTCGAACACCCACTGCTGGTGGGTGTAGCCGTTGGACCGGGCCCCGACGAGGACCGTGCCGTCGGCGCTGCGGCCGCCCCACAGCTCGGCGGCCATGCCGGTGCTGCCGTTCTGGAGGGTGTAGCGGGTGTTGGGGTTGGGGGCGGTGTTGCCGCCGCCGCCCGTGGTGCGGAAGACCGTGGTCTTGCCGGCACCGCTGTCACGGCCGGCGCTGTCGCGCACCGAGACGGCGACCTTGTACTCCGTGCCGGCCTGCAGGTTGTAGATGCGCACGGACTGCGACTGGACCCACGTCAGGTGCTTGCCGTTCAGCATGACCTGGTACCAGGCCGCGCCGTCCACCTTGGGCCAGCTGACGACGACCGAGGTCGACTGGATCTGGCCGGCCGTCACCGTCGGTCCGCCGGTCGGCTTCTTCGTCGGCGTGGGCGTGGGCTTCTTGGTCGGCTGCGGGCTCGGGTTGGGGTTCGGGCCCGGGTCCGTGCCGTTGCCGCCCTTGGACTTCATCAGGAACTGGTTGTCCGCGATGTTCCAGTGGGTGGCCAGGTAGCTGCCCGCCTTGGGACTGGTGTGGAAGTAGTCGTCGTGGTTGCAGTCGAGGATGTTCTCGGCCGCCTTGTTGGTGCAGATGTTGCGCATCTGCGGGTAGTACGGCGTGTCCGAGTAGCACATCACGTCCCACTCGTCGGTGCAGTGGGCGCCACGGCTGGTGTTGGGGGCGCTGTTGTTGACCGCGCCGAGGTTGTGGCCCAGCTCGTGGGCGGCGGTGTGCCCGCCCCAGCAACCGGAGTCCGTACGGCCGTAGGAGGGGCCGAAGTTGCTCTGGTTGTTCTGGCCGGGGCGCTCGTCACCGGCGAAGGTGCCGATGCCGCAGTAGACCTGGCTGTCCGCGAAGATCATGTACTTGCGGTCGCGGCGGTTGAGGCCCTTGTCCGCGAGCGCGTTGTTCGTGGAGTTGAAGTCGGCCATCGCGGCGGCCGACAGCTCGATGTTGAGCACCGTCGGAGTGCAGTCGGCTGCCGTCACGTAGCGGATGTGACGGACGCCGCCGGTCTCCTGGGCGCTGTTCGAGTAGATGAGGTCGGCGTCGGCCGCCCACTTGCGGAACGAGGCGAAGTACTCGGAGTACCGGTCGCGGTCGGGACCGTGGACGTACACCACCTGGACGCGGTTGCCGCTGCTGCCGTCGCTGTCGCACTGGACGGTCTGGCCGGCGGGGCCGGCGGCCGCGGTGGTCTGGCTGCCGGTGCCGCCCGTCGCGGCCGGGGCCGGCGCGTCGGAGGGGGCGTCCTTGGCGGCCTTGGCGTCGGCGGCGGGCGCGTCCTGAGGACGCCCGTTGCCTTCCGCGGCCGGGGTCTCGGGCTTGGCCGGATCGGAGGCCACGGCCTGCGACTTCACGGCCGGGGCGACGTCCTTCTTGATGTCGACGTCCTTGGGCGGGGCGTCCGGGCCGTGGCTGCACAGCCCCGTCTCCGTGCGGTAGACGCCGACGCAGCGGTCGCCCTTCGGCGCGGCCTTGAGGCCGTCGTAGACCATGCCGCGGTCCGCGTCGTTCGCGGGCTGTTCCTTGATGGGATCGGGCTCCGCGTCGCGGGCCGGAGCGGCGGCCGGCGTGATCGTCTCCGTGGCCGCCTGCACGGTTGTCTCGGCCTGGGCGTCGTCGCCGAGGCCGGAGTAGGCCAGGCCCCCCGCTATCACCGCCGCCGAGGCCACGGCGGCGGTGACGAGTATCAAGCGGCGCGGTTTGCGCCGGTGTTCGGGCTTCCTTCGACGGTGACCCGTCATGCGCACCTCAAATCCTTGGTCGGAGGAGTGGGTGCGAGGGAGCCTGCCAGATGGGGGGCGCGGAGAATTCGGACAAACAGGAATGCCGGTCAAGATATCTGACTGTTACCTGGTGGTGCGATTTGATGATCAGTCAACTTGCCTATGTGCAGCGTCAGTTACGCGCGTAGGGGTGGAAAGGTCCAGTCCTCCCCTGTTATCTCGTTATCAAATCGAGATAAGGTGATCCGGCTTGTTGACGGTAATTCAGTCAGGGATTCATCTAAATGCTACGGGGTGAACTCCTGCTGTCACGAGCTGTGAGGAATCCTCTGTTCCGCCCTAGGAAAACGCCCGTGAGGGGCAGCGGGCCCCGCCCGACTGCTGCCCCGCGGACCGGGTGGCGACGGTGCGGTGCCTCACCGACCGCCCAGCTTTACCCACTTTCCTGTGCTCGGCACGCCCTTGCCGTCGAGCAGGAACAGCAGGTAGTAGCCAGGAGGGGCGTCGGCGGCGCTCGGCGGCGTCCGCAGGCCGATCGTGGCGGCGGCCCTCGCGTTCCCGGCCTTCCCCTTCGCGCCCTTCGTACCCCCGGCCTTCGTGCGTCCGGCGGCGGGGCGGGCCGTCACGGCGAGTTCGAGATGCCGCTGACTGGTGTTCACCGCGTGCGTGACCGTGGTCGGCGCCAGCAGCACGGCCCGGGTGACCGCGGCCGCGGTGGAGCTGGCCACCTCGAAGTCCTTCCCGTACCCGAGCTCGCCCGCGGGCACCCGGTCGAGGGCGGGCCGGCCGCCGCCCCGGTGCAGGTACGGCGGTTCGTACAGCTCGATACTGCCGTCCATCCCGTCCTGGATGTCGGGGTCGTTGGCGATCTGCTGGAGCTCGTCGCCGGTGACCATCACCCGGCCGTCCGGCAGGACCAGGGCGTTCGAGTGGTATCCGCGCGGCAGCCGCTGCGCCGGCCCGAGCCGCCACCGGCCGTGCGCATCGCGCAGCTCGATCCGCCGGTACTTGAGGTCGGCCTTCGGATTGAACGGCCCGTACCCGTAGTTCCGGGTGTCCAGTGCCCCGTTGACCGTGAGCAGCGTGCCGTCCGGGAGGATGAGCGTGTCGTCCTGCGTACGGCCGAAGGCCCGCGGCTCCTCGGTGGTCCACCGGCCGCCGGACAGCCGGTAGGTGTTCGGGTCCCGCGGGTCCCCGCCGAGGACCAGAACCGAGTCGGGGCCGCGCAGTCCGGCGGGCAGCGGCACCGCCGAGCCGTAGCCGCGGAAGTCGGCCGGGCGGCGGGGCAGGTCGGCCCGGGTCTCCTTCACCGGGTCGAACAGCCACTGCTGGTCGGCGTCCCGGCCGAGGCCGTAGACCATCCCGTCGCGCAACGAGAACAGGTGGGGGTAGTCGTTCCGGAACGGCGCGTCCACCCGCAGCCGCTCCGGCGCGAGCCCGACGGGGATGTCGTACGGGCGCCAGGGCACGGGATGCCGCAGCGCGGGGAACCGCTCCACCACCGGGGTGGGGGTGCCCGTACCCCGCTCGGACTGGCCGGACATGATGATCTGCCGGCCGTCCGCCCCGGTCACCACCGACGGGTACCAGCGGCCGACGGCCATGTCCTGGTTGCGGAACCAGGTCTCGGTCCACGGGTCGAAGACGAATGACAGCCTGGCCCCGCTGCCGCCCTTGCCGCCGGTGTTGCCGCCGAACACCCCGACCATGCCGTTGGGCAGGTACGCGTGGCCGGCGCAGAAGAACGGCGCCGGGCGCGGGGCGTTCAGTCCGTCGGGCATGAGGACGGTCGGCGGCTCCGCCTTCCTGAACGCCCGGGCCCCGGTGCCGAGGGAGGGGTCCCAGAGGAAGGCGCGGCCCGCGTTGGTCCGGCCGATCCGGTCGGTGGGGCCGGTCTCCTTGGTGGGGTTGACCTCCACCCGCTCGAAGGAGAACAGCAGCACCTTGCCCGTGGGGAGCAGGGCCGTGTGCACGCCGAAGTCGGGGGAGGGGAAGAAGTCGGTGAACCGGCCGAACCGGGCCGCCGGGAGTGCGGCGTTGGTCCTGCGCTGCGAGAGGGCCAGCGCGGCCAGGCCGGAGGTGCGCTTCGCCTGCGGGTAGCCCTCGGCGCCGGCCTCGGCCCGGCGCCGCTGGGCGTGGGCCCGGGCGTGCTCCTCGCCGAGGACGGCGGCTTCGCCGGGATCCGGGACCACCGGGGTGACGGACGAGGCCCGCGCGGCGGGTGCGGCCGGTTCGGGGCCGCCGGCGTGGCGGTGGACGTGCGGGTGGGGTGCGTGTCCGCGGGTCGCGTCCGGTGCCTGCGCGACGGCCGGGGTGAGGGAGGCGAGTGCGGCCACGACCGTACCGGCGCAGAGGACGGTCGACCGCCGTGCGAACCAAGCCCGATCCGCCATGAGCTGCTCTCCTCCCAGGCCCGAAAGCGCCCAGAGTAGAAGAAACCGCCCGAAATCCTCGGTTCGACTCCCCGCGCTGCGGCGGATGGCGCTCCGGGCAGGGCCGTTCGGCCGTCGGAAGCCATGGGTGAATCGTTCCTGCCGGTGAATCGGGGACTCCGACCGAGTGAGCCCCCGTGCCCCGGGACGTGGACAGTCGTCCGGCAGTGGTTATCCATGGCGACTGTGATCAAGCCACTTCGCACCGCACTGACCGTCGCCGCCGCGACCGGAAGCCTGGTCGCCCTGTCGCCGGCGGCCACGGCCGCGCCCGTCGCTCCTCCGGGCCGGGTGACCGTCGACGTCGCCAGCGTCAACGGCTCGGGCTGCCGTCCCGGCACCGCGAGCGTCGCCGTCGCCCCCGACAACTCGGCCTTCACCGTCACCTACAGCGACTACCTGGCCCAGGCCGGCGGCGAAAGCCCCGTGACCGCGGCCCGCAAGAACTGCCTCCTCTCCCTCGTCGTCAACGTCCCCCAGGGCTTCACCTACGCGGTGGCCAAGGTCGACTACCGCGGCTTCGGCAGCCTGGCGGAGGGCGCGATCGGCACCCAGAAGGCCAGCTACTACTTCCAGGGCATGAGCCAGACCACCTACCGGACCCACCAGTTCCACGGCGCGCTCGAGGACAACTGGCAGGTGACCGACACCGCGAGCATCCAGGCCCTCGTCTTCGCCCCGTGCGGCGAGAAGCGCAACCTCAACATCAACACCGAGCTGCGCACGGAGGTCGGCACCTCCGACCCGGCGAAGGTCAGCTACATGACCGTCGACTCCACGGACGGCGGCATCGGCACCGTGTACCACTTCTCCTGGAAGGAGTGCCCGGCCCGCTGAGGCCCGCGAAGGCCCGCTGAGGCCGCAGAGCCCTGCCGGACGGCCGCCGACAGCCGTCCGGCCCCGTCGGACCGGAGCCGTGAGCGGCGCCACGGCGGGCCCCGGTGCCCGCGCCGCTTCACGGCTCCTGCGCCGCCCGGGCCCGGTAGCGGCCGGGCGTGGTCCCGAACTCCCTGCTGAACGCGTGCGAGAAGGCGTACGCGGTCCCGTACCCGACCCGGCGGGCGATGGCGGCGAGCGGATCCGCGGTGTCGCGGAGCAGGGTGGCCGCGTACGTCAGCCGCCACCAGGCCAGGTAGGCCATCGGGGGCCGGCCGACCAGCGCGGTGAACCGGCGTGCCAGCGTGGCCCGGGACACCCCCGCCCGCGCGGCCAGCCGTTCACCGGTCCACGGCGCGGCCGGGTCCGCGTGCAGCGCCCGCAGCGCGGCGGCCGCGACCGGGTCGCCGAGGGCGGCCGGCCAGGCCCCCCGGGAGCCGTCCGCCATCCACGCACGGACCATGTAGAGGAGCAGCAGGTCGAGCAGGCTGGGCACCGCCATCGCCGAGCCGGGCCGCACCCCGACCAGCTCGCCGCCCAGGAGGTCGATGGCGGCCCGCAGCTCGGGATGGCTGCCCACGCGGTTCGGCAGGTGGACGACGGCGGGCAGCTCCCGCATCAGCGGGTGCACACGGCTCCGGTCGAGCCGGTACTTGCCGCACAGCACCTCCACACCCGGCCCTTCCGCCCCGTGTGCTGCATCCGCCCCGTGCGCCGCGTCCGCCCCGTGCGCCGCGTCCGCCCTGTTCTGCCCGACCGTCCCACCCGGGCCGGCCGACAGTGACAGCGACAGCGTCCCGGACCGTACCCCGTCCGGCCCCGAGTCGAAGGGCACCGCCCGCGCCACCGTCGCCGCGTCGGCGGGGGAGTCGGCCAACACATGGCCCGTACCGTGCGGCAGCAGGACCGCGTCCCCCGCGCCCAGCGAGACGGGCGGCCCCTCGTCGGGCAGCAGCCAGCAGCTGCCCTCCAGCACCACGTGGAAGCCCGCCCCGTCGTACGGATCGAACCGCGCGCACCACCGCCCGCGCACCCGGACCCGCTGCGAGGAGGGCCGCCCGATCCGCACCGCGGAGATCGCATCGCTCACCACGTCCACGGCGCCAGCGTACCGCCGTCCCGCCGCAAGCCTGAGACAACTGCGTATCCGTACGCGCCGAATACGCATTGAGCGACTCAACCGCCCTTCCTACGGTGGACGGTGTGAACAACGACAACAACACGCAGCCCCTCGTACTGGGCGACGTCGAGATCATCCGGGTCGTGGAGTGGCAGGGGCCGTTCGGGCCCGCCCGCGACCTCGTCCCGCAGGCAGACGCCCGGGTGTGGAAGGACAACGAGGCCTCCCTCGCCCCCGACCACTGGGACCCCGACCGCGACCTGGCCGTCCTCGCCCTCCAGACCTGGGTCGTGCGCAGCGGGGGACGCACGGTCCTGGTCGACACGGGCGTCGGCAGCGGGCGCGAGCGGCCCGGCAGCCCGCACTTCCACCACCGGCAGGGCGACTTCCTCGGAGACCTGGCCCGGGCCGGCGTCCGGCCCGAGGACGTCGACACCGTCGTCAGCACCCACCTGCACGCCGACCACGTCGGCGGGAACACCGTCGGCGCCGGCGGCGAGTGGATACCGGCCTTCCCCAACGCCCGCTATCTCCTCCCCGCCGCCGACGACCACCACTTCGGCCCGGACAACGGGTACGGCAAGGGGCTGTGGGAGGACGACCGGCTGATCTACGAGGACAGCGTCGCCCCCCTCCACCACGCCGGACAGGCCGTCCTGTGGGAGGGCACCCACCGCATCGACGAGCACCTCACCCTGGAGGCCGCCCCCGGACACACGCCCGGCTCCGCCGTGCTGCGCCTGGAATCCCGCGGTGAACGCGCCGTCTTCGTCGGTGACCTCCTCCACAGCCCCGTCCAGATCCTCCGCCCCTCCTGCAACAGCTGCTTCTGCATGGACCCGGAGGGGGCCGCAGCGAGCCGCCGCCGCATCCTCGAACGGGCCGCCGACCGGCGCGAGCTGGTGATCCCGGCCCACTTCGCCGGGCCGGGCGCGCTGGAGGTCCACCGCCGGGGAGCCGACTTCGCGCTCGGCGCCGGGGCCGCGCACCGCCCCGCGGAAGAGAAGGCCTGACGCCTCCCGTCAGCCGGATCGCCTCCGGCCTGTTGCGGCACTCGCGCCCTGCGCCGGAGGGCTGGGGGCGAACTCGGCAGCCACTGTGAAAGCGTTCACGAGGAATAGGAAAATAGGGCAAGCGGTTCACCTGGCGGGTGCACCCACCGCAATTCGTTGCGGTCCGGAACGGGGATGGCACTCGCATGAGTGAAACCCGCCGATGCGATTTGGCCTCGATGGACATGGCTGGACTACGGTGATCACGGAACGGGCGGTGTACCCCATCGATGAGGAATTCAACCCGGCACGGGAAATGCGAGTTCCGGAAATGGGTTCTTCCGTCCGTCCTGCTGTGCGTGCTCCGGAGTGCGCGGTGTCCGGGGTCCCCTGTCGTCCGTCTGCGTAGAGAAGTCGGAGCATCATGCCGCCCCTGGTTCCGCCGTTCCTGATCGGTCTCATCGTCGCGCCCCTCGCCAAGCGCCTCCTCAAGCCGCTGGTGCGCGGCGTCGTCAAGACGTCCGTCGGGGTTGTCATGGAGGTGAAGAAGGCGGCCCATGAGGCCGGGGAGAACATCCACGACCTCGCAGCCGAGGTGGCTGCCGACATGGTGGCGGCGCAGATCGCCTCCGGCGACGGCCACCGGCCCGCCCAGAGCCCGGCCTCGAACGGCGAGAGGAACGGAGCCGCGAACGGCGAGAAGGGCGAGGCAGCCGATCGCGGCGAGGGTGAGGCGAGGTCTCCGCGGATCCGCGCGACCGCCACCGGGAAGGCGCAGTGACGCCCTGATTCCCGGCCCGCCCGCCCCCCGGGCCCGTCTTCCGGCCGACCGCGGAGGACGGGTCCACGCGGTGGACGACCGTGGGCCTTTCGGCCGTATTTCTGCTCTCTTCGGATTTTCCACTCCGTCGCAGCAATCCGCCGTGCGCCGAATTCCGCCGCGCCCGTAGACGGACCACCCGCGACCTCCGCAAACAGGTGATCGTACACATGCCATCTCTGCTGGGTGCCGCAGCCGGATTTCGCTCCGTGGATCTGGACGCGAGCCCGCGCTCGGTCATTCCGGGCCGCCAGCGCTGGGACGTCAAGCTGGTTCTCGGGCGGCCCCGGGCGGCCGAAGTGCTCGCCGCGGCCCTGCTCCGCGTCCCCGGGATCAGAGAGGCCCGGGCCAACCCGGTCACCGGTGGGGTCCTCGTCCGACACGACGCGCGGGTGGCCGCGGGGGACGTCGGCCGGATCATGCGCAGGGCGGTCGCCCTGGTCGCGGACGGGCCGGCCGGGACGCGACGCGCGGCGTCGGCCCGGACGGCCGCCGAACCCGCCCCGCGTCCGGACCGCGGCTCCGTCGTGCGTCCCGTCCTCGCGGTGGGCGGCGGGGTGGCGGCCGGCATCGCACTGATCCGCGGGTCGGCGCTGAGCAGGCAACTGGTGGCGCTCGGCGGCGTCGCGGTCGCGACCGCGGCGGTCGTCCGGAAGGCCTGGCGCAGGACGGTCGAAGGCGCCGGGGAGCGGTCCGCGTCCGGCGCCGAACGGCACCCCCTGCTGGAGATCGTCGGGCCGCACCGTCGGCGCCTCTGCCGCGCCTCCGCGCTCTCGGTCGCCTGCCAGGTCTCGGAGATGGCACTCGGAACCTTCCTCGGCTGGACCGCGCTGGTCCTCATCAAGGGCGAGGCCGCGCCCCTGGCCCGCTTCGGACTGACCACCGCGTCCGCTCAACTCTGGGGCCTGGCAGGGCTGGTGGCCCTCGCCTGTGCCGCCGTGGCGGGCCTCTCGTACTCCTCGAACCTCCAGTGGCGCGGGCTCGGCCAGGACATCGAGCACGACTGGCGGGGCCGCACCTACGCGCACGTGCAGCACCTCGAACTGCGGCACCTGGAGGGCGAGCGGACCACCCGGGTCGCCGGCGCACTCACCGACGACGTCCGCCAGCTGGGCGCCTTCTTCGCCACCTCCGCCAACGACCTCTTGCACCTGGGCACCGGCCTGGCCCTCCTGGTGCCGCTGTTCCTCCTGCTGGCACCGCAGATCGCCTGGATCGCGTTCCTGCCCGTCCCGGTCATCGCCTGGCTCTCGTTCCACTACCAGAGCAAGGTCGCGGCGGACTACGCCGTCTCCGGCGAGCACCGGGCCAGGCTGCACAGCCAACTGGTCAACACCCTGGAGGCCGGCGCCACCGTCAAGAGCTTCTGCACCGAGGACTACGAGGCCGCGCGCATCGACCGGCTGAGCGATCGCTCTCGGGAGAGCGATCGGCAGACCGATCGGAGCACGATCCGCCATGCCGAGATCGTCCGGCTCTGCACGACCGGCTCGATGGCCGGCACCCTGCTGATCGGCGGCCGGGCGGTACTGGGCGGCAGCCTGCCGTTCGAAGTGTTCAGCCCGCTCATCGGACTGCCCCAGATGCTGATGCTGCGGATGAACCGGCTCGGCGGCATCGTCGACCAGTACCAGCGCACGCTGGCCGCCCACGACCGGGTCCAGCGCCTGCACGCCCTCCCCGTCGAGGCCGACGGCACCGACGGACCGCTCGACACCGGGCAGGTCCGGGGCGAGTTCGTCCTCAAGGACGTCACCTTCGCCTACCCCGGCCGGCCGCCGGCGCTGCAGGACCTCTCGCTGACCATCCCCGCCGGGCAGGTCACCGCCCTCGTCGGCGCCACCGGCTCCGGCAAGACGACGATCGCCAAACTGCTGATGCGCTTCCAGGACGCGGAATCCGGCAGCGTGCTGCTCGACGGGCAGGACGTGCGCGACCTGCCCCGGCGCGACCTGCGCCACGCGATCGGGTTCGTCGCCCAGGACCCCTTCCTCTTCGACGGCACCATCGCCGACAACATCCGCTACGGCAGCTTCGGCGCCTCGGACGAGGCCGTGGCCGAGGCGGCCAGGATGGCCGAGGCGCACCCCTTCATCGCGACCCTGCCGGACGGCTACGGCGCGCTGATCGGCGAACGCGGCGCCGCCCTCTCGGGCGGCCAGCGGCAACGCATCGCCCTGGCCCGGGCGATCCTCAAGGACGCGCCCGTCGTGATCCTCGACGAGGCCACCTCCGCCGTGGACAACGAGACCGAGGCCGCCATCCAGCGCACCCTCCGCGTCTTCGCAGCCGACCGGACGATGGTCATCGTCGCCCACCGGCTCTCCACCGTCCGCCACGCCGACCTCGTCTACGTGATGGACAAGGGCGGCGGCGTCGCCGAACAGGGCACCCACGACGAACTCCTCGCCCGGCAGGGACTCTACGCGTCCCTCTGGCAGCTCCAGGCCGGCGAACCGACCGCCTGACCGCAGCACCCGCGCCCACCCGCCGACCGCGTGACGCCACCGCGGTCGGCGCGGCCCGGCGCGCCCAGCGACCACGCCTGCCCACATTTCTGGAGGTACCCCCCATGTCCCGTCGCGACGGCGACGCCCTTCCCCTGACGGCGGCCCAGCACGAGATCTGGCTCGCCGAGCAGAGCTCCCGCACGGCGATCCCGGGCTATCGCGTCGGCGAGTGCCTGGAGATCCACGGGCCGGTGGAGCCGGAGCTGTTCGAGACCGCGCTGCGCCGGGTGGTCGACGAGGTCGACGCCCTGCACGTGACCTTCGTCGACGACGGCGAGGGCCCGCGCCAGATCCTCCGCGAGACCTGGGACTGGGCACCGGCGCACCTGGACGTCAGCGGGGAGCCCGCACCCCGCGCAGCGGCCATGGAGTGGATGGAGCGGGACCTGATGCGCCCGCTGGACCTCGCATGCGATCCGCTGTTCGGCCACGCGCTGATCCGGCTGTCGCCCACCGGGTTCCTCTGGTACCTGAACTACCACCACGTGGTGCTGGACGCGATCAGCAGCGCCCTGATCCGGCAGCGGGTCGCCGACGTGTACTCGGCACTGACCGAGGGCGGGCCGGTGGCGCCGTCCCCGTTCGGCACGCTGCAGGACCTGGTCGACAGTGACGCCGCCTACCGCGCGTCGGCCGACTTCACCGCCGACCGCGCCTACTGGACGGAGCGTTTCGCGGACCTGCCGGCGCCGACGAGGCTCGCCGACACGGCCCCGACCGACCCGCACCGCGCGCTCCGCCTGGCCGAGGAGCGGGAACTGCGGCGCCCGGACGCGCTGCGGGCGGCCGCGCGGAAGACCGGTGTCCGGTGGTCCCGCCTGGTGATCGCGGCGGCGGCGCTCTACGCGCACCGGCTGACCGGCACCCGGGACGTGGTGCTCGCCCTCCCCGTCACGGCCCGTCGGTCCGCGGACCGGGATCTGATGTCCGTACCGGGCACGATGTCCAACGTGGTGCCGCTGCGGCTGACCGTGCGGCCGGACATGCGGTGGCGCGAACTCGTCGCCCAGGTGGCGCGGGAGGTCGAGTCGGCCGTCGCGCACGAGCGGTACCGCAGCGAGGACCTGCTGCGGGACCTCGGCGCGCCCGGCAGCATCGGGACGGCGTTCCCGCTGATCGTCAACATCATGGCCTTCAACTCCAGGCCGAGCTTCGCCGGGCATCCCGCCTCCGTGCACCACTTCGTGTCGGGGTCGACCACCGACCTCGCCGTCTGGGTGTTCGACTACCGCGACGGCAACCCCCCGCTCCTCAGGCTCCACGGCGCGCCGGAGGCGTACGGCGACCACGACCTCGCCGCCCACCGGCAGCGGCTGCTCGCCCTGCTCGACGCCGTCGCGGACTGCGACCCGGACGAGGCGGTGGGCCGGATCGAACTGCTCACGGCCGAGGAGCACCACGAGCTGGGGGCCCTCGGCACCGGGCCGGCGGCGGCACCGGCCGCGAGCCTGCCGGAGCTGTTCCGGGAGCACGTGCGGGCGACTCCGGACCTCGTCGCGCTGGTGTGCGGGGACGTCTCGCTGACGTACGCCGAGCTGGACGCGCGTGCGAACCGGCTGGCACACACTCTGATCGCCCGGGGCGCGGGGCCGGAGCGGCGGGTGGCGGTGGCCCTGCCGCGCTCGGCCGAGCTGGTGGTGGCGATCCTCGCGGTGCTGAAGACCGGCGCGGCGTACGTCCCGGTCGACCCCGAGTACCCGGCCGCCCGGATCGCGTACCTGCTCGACGACGCCCGACCGACCCTGCTGGTGACCGACACCGGATCCGCGGAGCGGCTGCCCGAGCCCGGCCCGGTCGACCGGCTGGTGCTCGACGAGCCGGAGACGGCCGCACGCGTGGCGGGTCACCCGGCGGTGGATCCGATGGCGGCCGTCGCGCCGGACCACCCGGCGTACGTCATCTACACCTCCGGCTCCACCGGCAAGCCCAAGGGCGTGGTGCCGACGTACGGCGGCCTGCTCAACCTGCTCACCGACCTCCGACAGGGGCACTTGCCGCCGGTGCTCGGCGAGCGGCAGCGGCTGCGGGTGGCGCTGACCACGTCGGTGTCGTTCGACGCGTCGTGGAACCAGCTGCTCGCCCTGTTCGCCGGCCACGAACTGCACGTCCTGGACCACGCGACCTGGACCGACCCGGACGCCTTCGTCGGCTACGCCGCGCGCCGCGGGCTGGACTTCGTCGAAGCCACCCCGTCCTACCTGCAGGTCCTCGTCGCCCACGGGCTGTTGGACGATCCGCAGCGGCGCCCGGCGATGGTCGCAGCGGGTGGCGAGGCCGTCCCGGAGCAGCTGTGGGCGGACCTGCGGGCGGCCGACGGGGTGTCCTGCGTCAACTTCTACGGGCCGTCCGAGTGCACCGTCAACTCGGTGGCCGCGCCCATGGGGTCGAGTTCCCGCCCGGTCATCGGCCGGCCCGTCACCAACGCGCGGCTGTACGTGCTCGACGGTGCCCTGCGGCCGCTGCCGGCCGGCGCGCCGGGTGAGCTGTACATCGCCGGTGCGGGCCTGGCGCGCGGCTACCTGAACCGGCCGGGCCTGACCGCCGCACGGTTCGTGGCGGACCCGTTCCGCGGAGGGAGGATGTACCGCACCGGCGACCTGGTGCGGTGGAGCGCCGACGGCCACCTGGCGTTCCTCGGGCGTACGGACGACCAGATCAAGATCCGCGGCTTCCGGGTGGAGCTCGGCGAGATCGAGACCGTCCTCGCCGAGCACCCGCAGGTCGCCCGGGCCGCCGTCGCGGTGCGCACCGAGGAGGAGCCCCGGCTGGTGGCCTACGCGGTCTGCGAGCCCGGCGCCACGGTGACCGCCGCCACCCTGCGCGAACACCTGCGGGAGCGGCTGCCCGAGCACATGGTGCCGTCGGCGTACGTGGTGCTGGACGCGCTGCCGCTGACCCCGAACGGCAAGCTCGACCGGCGGGCCCTCCCCGCGCCCGACCGGCAGCCCGCCGACCCGGGCCGCGCCCCGCGCACCGCGACGGAGCAGCTGCTCGCCGGGCTGTTCGCCGAGGTGCTCGGCGTGCCCGAAGTCGGCGCCGACGACGGCTTCTTCGACCTCGGCGGGCACTCGCTGCTGGGCACCCGGCTGGTCGCCCGGGCGCGGTCGGTGCTGGGTGTGGAGCTGCGGCTGCGCGACCTGTTCGACGCGCCGACGGTGGCGGAACTGGCCGCGGCGGTGGACGTGGCGGGCCGGGCCCGGCCCGCGCTCGCGGCGCGTGAGCGGCCCGGGACGGTCCCGCTGTCCTTCGCGCAGCGCCGCCTGTGGTTCCTGCACCGCATGGACGGCCCGAGCGCCACGTACAACATCCCGCTGGCGCTGCGGCTGGCCGGAGACCTGGACCAGCGGGCCCTGGAGGCCGCCCTGGCGGACGTGGTCGAGCGGCACGAGAGCCTGCGCACCGTCTTCCCGGTGGCCGACGGCGTGCCCTGCCAGCAGGTGCTGGACCCCGACGCGGCACGGCCGCGGCTGCGGGTGACCGAGGCCGGCGAGCGCGACCTGCCGGACCGGCTGGCGGAGGCGGCCCGGCACGGCTTCGAGCTCTCCGAGGAGCCGCCGCTGCACGCCGAGCTGTTCCGGCTGGGGGCCGACGAGCACGTACTGCTGCTGGTGGTGCACCACATCGCCGGTGACGGCTGGTCGATGGGGCCCCTCTCGCGGGACCTGACGACCGCCTACGCGGCCCGCGCCGGGGGAGCGAAGCCGGAGTGGTCGCCGCTGCCGGTCCAGTACGCCGACTACGCCCTCTGGCAGCGGGAGCTGCTCGGTGACGGCGCTGACCCGGACAGCCTGCTGAACGGCCAACTCGCCTACTGGAGGCAGCAGCTGGCAGAACTCCCCGAGCAGGTGGAGCTGCCCTTCGACCGGCCCCGCCCGGCAGTGATGTCCTACCGGGGCGCGCACCTGCCGGTGCGGATCGACGCCGAGCTGCACCAGGGCCTGCGCGACGTCGCGCGCGGCGGTGGCGCCAGCCTCTTCATGGTGCTCCAGGCCGGCCTGGCCGCCCTGCTGGGCAAGCTCGGCGCCGGCACCGACGTACCGATCGGCACGCCGGTCGCCGGCCGCACCGACGAGGCCCTGGACGACCTGGTCGGCTTCTTCGTCAACACCCTGGTGCTGCGCACCGACCTGTCCGGCGACCCGTCGTTCACCGAACTGCTGGGCCGGGTGCGCTCCGACGCCCTGGCCGCGTACGCGCACCAGGAGGTGCCGTTCGAGCACCTCGTGGAGGCGCTGAACCCGACCCGGACGCTGGCGCACCACCCCCTGTTCCAGACCATGCTCGCCCTGCAGAACGCGCCGCTCGGCGCATTCGACCTGCCGGGGCTGCGGGTGGCGACCGACCTGGTCCACACGGGGACGGCCAAGTGCGACCTGACCTTCATCCTGGCCGAACAGTCGGGAACGGAGGGGCTGTCGGGCGTGGTCGAGTACAGCACCGACCTGTTCGACGAGGCCACCGTGGCGGGGATCGTCGACCGGTGGCTGCGGCTGCTGCGCGCCGTGGCCGCCGACCCCGGCCGGAGGATCGGCCGGGTGGACGTGCTCTCCGCCGACGAGCTCCGCGCGCTGCTGCCGGCCGGAGCCGACAGCACGGGGCAGCTGGCGGAGAGCAGCATCACCGGGCTCTTCGGGCAGCAGGTGCTGGCCCACCCGGCCGCGGTCGCGCTCACGGACGGCGAAGTCACCCTGACCTACCGGGAGTTGAACATCCGCGCGAACCGGCTCGCGCATGCCCTGATCGCCCGCGGTGTGGGGCCGGAGCAGCTGGTGGCGCTGGCCCTGCCGCGCTCGGCGGAGCTGGTCGTGGCGGTCCTGGCCGTGCTCAAGTCCGGCGCCGCGTACGTACCGGTGGACCCGCAGTACCCGGCCGCCCGGATCGCCTACCTGCTCCAGGACACCCGGCCGTCGCTGCTCGTGACGACGGGCGGGACCGGCGACCTGCCGGGATCGGACGGGGTGGACCGGCTGCTGCTGGACGCCTGCGACCTGGACGGACAGCCGGACACGGACCCGGAGGTCGCCGTCGACCCGGGCCACCCCGCCTACGTGATCCACACCTCCGGGTCCACCGGCAACCCCAAGGGCGTGGTGGTCCCGCACCGGAACGTGGTGCGGTTGTTCGCCACCACCGAGGAGCTGTTCGGCTTCTCCGCCGAGGACGTCTGGACGCTCTTCCACTCCTACGCCTTCGACTTCTCGGTGTGGGAGCTGTGGGGCGCGCTGCTGCACGGCGGCCGGCTCGTGGTCGTGGACCACGAGACCAGCCGCTCGCCCGGCCGTTTCCTGGAGCTCCTCGCCCGCGAGCGGGTGACCGTCCTCAACCAGACGCCGTCCGCCTTCTACCAGCTGATGCAGTCGGACCGGGAGGCGCCGGAGACCGGCCGTGGACTCGCCCTGCGCACCGTGGTGTTCGGAGGCGAGGCGCTGGAGCACGCCCGGCTGGAGAGCTGGTACGAGCGCCACCCGGACGACGCACCGCGGCTGGTCAACATGTACGGCATCACCGAGACCACCGTGCACGTGACCCACGCCGCACTCGGCCGGTCCGGCACCGCCCCCGGACACATCGGTGCGGCCATCCCCGACCTGCGCACGTACGTACTGGACACCCACCTGCGGCCGGTGCCCCCGGGCGTGCCCGGCGAGCTGTACGTCGCGGGCGCCGGACTCGCCCGCGGCTACCTGAACCGGCCGGGCCTGACCGCCGGGCGCTTCGTCGCCGACCCGTTCGGCCCGGCCGGTGCGCGCATGTACCGCAGCGGCGACGTCGTGCGGCGGGGCGCGGACGGCAGCCTGCGGTTCGTGGGCCGGGCCGACGACCAGGTGAAGGTGCGGGGCTTCCGGATCGAACCCGGGGAGGTCGAGGCGGCACTCGCCGCGCACCCCGGCGTCACCCACGTCGCCGTGCTGGCGCGGCAGGACCGGGCCGACGACACCCGGCTGGTCGCCTACCTGGTGCCCGCCCCGGACGCCGCCCCGGGCCCGGCCGAACTGCGCGAGCACCTGCGGGAGCGGCTGCCGGAGTACATGGTGCCGGCGGCGTTCGTCACCCTGGAGAGCCTGCCGCTGACCGCCAACGGCAAGCTGGACCGCCGTGCGCTGCCCGCACCCGACCTCGCTCCCGCGCACACCGGTCGCGCGCCGCGCACGCCGCAGGAGCAGGTCCTGTGCGAGCTGTTCGCCGAGGTCCTCGGGGTGGCCGAGGCCGGTGCCGAGGACAGCTTCTTCGACCTGGGCGGGCACTCGCTGCTGGCGACCCGCCTGGCCGCCCGGGTCCGCGCGACCCTCGGGGTGGAGCTGGAGCTGCGCACCCTGTTCGAGACCCCGACCCCGGCCGGCGTGGCCGCCGCCCTCGCGGGTGCCCGCCAGGCGCAGCCGGCCCTGGTGCCCCACCCGCGGCCCGAGCGGATCCCGCTGTCGTTCGCGCAGCGGCGGCTCTGGTTCCTGCACCAGCTGGAGGGGGACGGCGCGAACTACCACATCTCCCTGGCGTGGCGGCTGTCCGGGAACCTGGACCGGCATGCCCTGGAGGCCGCCCTGGCGGACGTGGTCGAGCGGCACGAGAGCCTGCGCACTGTCTTCCCGGCGGTGGACGGCGTCCCGCACCAGCAGGTGCTGGACGTCGTGGCGGCCCGCCCGCGGCTGCTCGTGAGCCGGACCACCGAGGCCGGGCTGCCGGGGGTGATGGCGGCGGCGAAGGCCCGGCCGTTCGACCTGGCGGCCGATGTGCCGCTGCGGGTCGAGCTGTTCGAGTCGGCGCCGGACGAGCACGTGCTCCAGGTGGTGCTCCACCACATTGCCGGTGACGGCTGGTCGCTGGGCCCGCTCGCGCAGGGCCTGACCGCCGCCTACGCTGCGCGCTGCCGTGGCGAGGAGCCGCAGTGGGCGGAGCTGCCGGTCCAGTACGCCGACTACACCCTGTGGCAGCACGAGCTGCTCGGCGACTCCACCGACCGGGGCAGCCTGTTCGCCGGCCAGGCGGCCTACTGGACACGGCAGTTGGCCGATCTGCCGGAGCGGATCCAGCTGCCCGCCGACCGGCCCCGCCCGGCGGTCGCCTCGCACCGGGGCGGTTTCGTGCACGCCGGGCTGGACGCGGACCTGCACCGCGGTCTGCGCGACCTCGCCCGCGCGCACGGGACCAGTCTGTTCATGGTGCTCCAGGCCGGACTGGCGGCGCTGCTGAGCAAGCTCGGTGCGGGCGACGACATCCCGGTCGGCAGCCCGGTCGCCGGCCGGACCGACCAGGCGCTGGACGAGCTGGTCGGCTACTTCGTCAACACCCTGGTGTTCCGTACGGACACCTCGGGCGATCCGACGTTCGCCGAGCTGCTGGGCCGGGTGCGGGACACCGCGCTGGCCGGGTACGCCCACCAGGACCTGCCGTTCGAGTACCTCGTCGAGGCCCTCAATCCGGTGCGGTCGCTGGCGCACCACCCGCTGTTCCAGATCATGCTGGTGCTGCAGAACACGCCCCGGGCCGACTTCGCCCCGCCCGGGCTGCGCGTCACCGACATGCCGCTGACGACGACCACCGCCAAGCTCGACCTGATCTTCACGATGTCCGAGCGGCACGCGGAGGACGGCTCCCCGGAAGGGATCGACGGCTTCGTCGAGTACGCCGACGACATGTACGACCCGGCCACCGTCGAGACGGTGCTCGGGCGGTGGGAGCGGCTGCTCCGCGCTGCGGTCGCCGACCCCCGGCGGCGGCTCAGCCGGTTCGGTCTGCTCACCGCCGAGGAGTACGGCGAGCTGACGGCGCTGGGCACCGGGCCGGCGACGGAGCTCCCGGCCGCGAGCGTGCCGGAGTTGTTCCGGGAGCAGGTGCGGGCGACTCCGGACCTCGTCGCGCTGGTGTGCGGGGATGTCTCGCTGACGTACGCGGAGCTGGACGCGCGGGCGAACCGGCTGGCGCACGCCCTGATCGAGCGGGGTGCGGGGCCGGAGCGGCTGGTGGCGGTGGCCCTGCCGCGCTCGGCCGAGCTGGTGGTGGCGATCCTCGCGGTGCTGAAGACCGGCGCGGCGTACCTGCCGGTCGACCCCGAGTACCCGGCCGCCCGGATCGGGTACCTCCTCGACGATGCCCGGCCGGTCCTGGTGCTGACCGACTCCCGGACCCGGGGCCGGCTGCCGGAGGGCGGTTCCGCCGGGTGGCTGGTGGTCGACGACCCGGAGGCGGTCGCGCTGCCGGCGGGTCGCCCGGCGACGGACCCCGCGGTGGCCATCGACCCGAGGCACCCGGCCTACGTCATCTACACCTCCGGTTCCACCGGCAAGCCCAAGGGCGTGGTGTCGACGCACGGCGGCCTGCTCAACCTCTTCGTCAGCCAGCGTCCGCTGCTGTTCGCCCGGCGGACGAAGGAGCGGCTGCGGGTGGGGCTGACCACGTCGGTGTCGTTCGACGCCTCCTGCGACCAGATGTCAAGCCTGTACGCGGGCCACGAGCTGCACGTCCTGGACGAGGCGACCTGGTCCGACCCGGACGCCTTCGTCGACTACGTCACGCGCGCCGGGCTGGACTATGTCAACGCCACCCCGTCCTACCTGCAAGTACTCGTCGCGCGGGGGCTTCTGGACGACCCGGGGCGTCGTCCGGCGGTGGTCTCGATGGGCGGCGAGGCCGTTCCGGACCGGCTGTGGGAGCGGCTGCGGGCCGTCGAGGGCGTGTCCTGCCTGAACTACTACGGGCCGTCCGAGTGCACGGTGGACGCGGTCGTCGCGCCGCTGGAATCGAGCCCGCGCCCGGTGATCGGCCGGCCGCTCGGGGGCATCCGGCTGTACGTCCTCGACGATGCGCTCCAGCCGGTGCCCGCGGGTGTGCACGGTGAGCTGTACCTCGCCGGAGCGGGCCTGGCGCGCGGCTACCTGAACCGGCCGGGGCTGACCGCGGGACGGTTCGTCGCGGACCCGTTCGGGCCGGCCGGCACGAGGATGTACCGCACCGGCGACCTGGTGCGGTGGGGCCCGGACGGGAACCTGGAGTTCCTCGGCCGCACCGACGACCAGGTCAAGGTCCGCGGATTCCGGATCGAACTCGGCGAGATCGAAGCGGCACTGGCGGAACACCCGCAGGTCGCGCAGGCCGCCGTGACCGTCCGGCAGGACCGGGCGGAGGACACCCGCCTGGTCGCCTACCTGGTGCCCGCCACCGGTGCGGAGCTCCGGCCGGAGGACCTCCGGGCGCACCTGCGCGATCGGCTGCCGGACTACATGGTGCCCGCCGCGTTCGTCTCCCTCGACGCCCTGCCGCTCAACGCCAACGGCAAGCTGGACCGGCGCGCCCTGCCCGAGCCCGAGTCCACCGCGACGCGGGCCGGCCGGGCACCGCACACGCCCCGGGAACACGTGCTGGCCGGGCTGTTCGCCGAGGTACTGGGCCTGCCCCGGGTCGGGGTCGACGACGACTTCTTCGACCTGGGCGGGCACTCCCTGCTGGCCACCCGGTTGGTGGCCCGGGTCCGCTCCACCCTGGGCGTGGAGCTCTCGCTGCACACCCTGTTCCGGGCCCCGACGGTGGCCGGGCTGGCCGCCGGACTGGACGGCGCCGACCGGGCCCGGCCTGCCCTCGCCCGGGCGGAGCGGCCCGAGCGGCTGCCGCTGTCGGACGCGCAGCGGAGGCTGTGGTTCCTGCGCCAGTTGGAGGGCGCCGCCTCGGTCTACAACATGCCGCTCGCCTGGCGGCTCTCGGGACCGCTGGACCGGGCGGCCCTGGAGGAGGCGCTCGGCGACCTCGTCGACCGGCACGAAACCCTGCGCACGGTGTTCCCGGCGGCGGACGGCGTGCCGTACCAGCAGGTGCTGGCCGCCGGACAGGTGCGCCCGAGGCTGTCGGTCACCCCGGCCGACGAGACGGCCCTGCCGGAACTGCTGGCCGGGGCCGCGGCGCGCGGCTTCGACCTCGCGGCCGAACCGCCGCTGCGCGCCGAGGTGTTCGAGATCTCCGCGGACGAACACGTACTGCTGGTGATCATGCACCACATCGCCGGTGACGGCTGGTCGCTGGGCCCGCTGGCCGCCGACCTGGCCACCGCGTACGCGGCGCGCCGCCGCCGCGAGGAGCCGCGGTGGGCGCCCCTGCCGGTGCAGTACGCCGACTACACCTTGTGGCACGACCGGCTCCTCGGGGACCGTGACGACCCCGCGAGCCTGTTCGCCCGGCAGACGGCCTACTGGACGGAGCGGCTGGCAGGCCTGCCCGAGCAGATCCGGCTGCCCGCCGACCGGCCCCGCCCGGCGACCACCTCCTACCGGGGCGGGCACCTGGCGGTCGACCTGGACGCGGACCTGCACGGCGCCCTGGTGCGCCTGGGCCGGGAGCACGGCGCCAGCGTCTACATGGTCCTCCAGGCTGCGCTGGCGGCCCTGCTGGACAAGCTCGGCGCGGGCGACGACATCCCGGTCGGCAGCCTCATCGCCGGCCGGACCGACGAGGCGCTGGACGAGCTCGTCGGGTTCTTCGTCAACACCCTGGTGCTGCGCACCGACACGAGCGGTGATCCGAGCTTCGCGGAGCTGCTGACCCGGGTCCGGGAGGGGGCGCTGGCTGCGTACGCGCACCAGGACCTGCCGTTCGAGCACGTCGTCGAGGCCCTGAACCCGGCCCGGTCGCTTGCCCGCCAGCCGCTGTTCCAGGTGCTGCTCGCGTTGCAGAACGTGCCCCGCACCGAGTTCGCGCTGAGCGGGCTGAGCGCCGAGATCCTCCTGGTCCGGACGCCCACGGCGATGTTCGACCTCGGCTTCCACCTGCTGGAGCGCGGCGGGACGGGCGGTTCGGCCGAGGGCATCGTCGGGCGGGTCGAGTACAGCACCGACCTGTTCGACCACGCCACGGTGGAGGCGCTGGTCGCCCGGTGGCTGCGGCTGCTGGCGGCGGTGGTCGCCGCGCCGGACCGGCCGCTGAGCCGGATCGACGTCCTCACCGCCGAGGAGCGGCACGAGCTGCTGGTCGCGCGCAACGCCACCGCCTTCCCGGCGCCCGCCACCGACCTGCCCGCACTGTTCGCGGCGCAGGTCCGGGAAACCCCGGAGGCTCCGGCGGTGGTGTTCGAGGACACCGCCCTGACGTACCGCGAGCTGAACCGCAGGGCCAACCGCCTGGCGCACGCGCTGATCGCGCGCGGCGTCGGACCGGAGCAGGTCGTCGCCCTGCGGCTGCCGCGCTCCGCCGAACTGGTGGTCGCCGTCCTCGCGGTGCTCAAGACGGGCGCCGCCTATCTGCCGGTCGACCCGGACTACCCGGCCGCCCGCATCGCGTACATGCTGGAGGACGCGCGACCGGCCGTGGTGCTCGACGACCTCGCGGCCGTCACACCGGCCGGGGAGCAGCCGGAGCACGATCCGGCCGTCGCCGTGGACGGGCGGCACCCGGCCTACCTCATCTACACCTCGGGCTCCACCGGCCGGCCCAAGGCCGTGGTGATGCCCGCCGCCGGGCTGCTGAACCTGCTGGCCTGGCACCACCGGGCCGTCGGCGGCGAACCCGGCACGCGCACCGCCCAGTTCACCGCGATCAGCTTCGACGTCTCGGTGCAGGAGGTGCTGTCCGCGCTGCTGTACGGCAAGACCCTCGTCGTGCCGACCGAGGAACAGCGCCGCAGCGCCGAACTGTTCGCGCACTGGCTGGACCGGCACGAGGTGGGGGAGCTGTTCGCGCCCAACCTGGTGATCGAGGCGCTGGCCGAGGCCGCCGAGGAGGCCGGGCTGGAGCTGCCGAACCTGCGACTGGTCGCCCAGGCCGGCGAGGCGATGCGCCTAGGCGGTGCCCTGCGCCGCCTCCAGGCCTGCCGGCCGGGCCGGGTGCTGCACAACCACTACGGGCCCGCCGAGACCCACGTGATCACCGCCTACCCGCTGTCGGCCGACCCCGCCGACTGCCCGCTGCCGGTGCCGATCGGCCGCCCGATCGACAACTGCCGGGCGTACGTACTGGATTCGGCGCTGCGCCCGGTCGCCCCCGGAGTGCTCGGCGAGCTGTACCTGGCCGGGACGGGACTCGCCCGCGGGTACCTGAACCGGCCCGGGCTCACCGCCGGGCGGTTCGTGGCCAACCCGTACGGTCCGGCCGGCGCCCGGATGTACCGCACCGGTGACCTGGTCCGCTGGCGCGCCGGGGGAGAGCTGGAGTTCGCGGGCCGGGTGGACCACCAGGTGAAGGTCCGCGGCTTCCGGATCGAGCCGGGCGAGATCGAGGCCGAGCTGACCGCGCACCCGGGCGTCGCCCAGGTCGCGGTGCTCGCCCGGGAGGACCGGCCGGGCGAGACCCGGATCGTCGCGTACGTCGTGCCCTCGGCGTCGGAGCCGGCCACCGTGGCGGCACTGGCGGCGTACCTGCGCGAGCGGTTGCCGGACTACCTGGTGCCGTCGGCGTTCGTGGCGTTGGACGCGCTGCCGCTGACGCCCAACGGGAAGCTGGACCGGGCGGCGCTGCCCGCACCCGAGGCCGGCCCCGCCGGCCCCGCGGGGGGCGGCCGGGCGCCGCGCACCCCGCAGGAGCAGATTCTGTGCGGGCTGTTCGCCGAGGTGCTGGGCCTGCCGCGGGTCGGTGTCGACGACGACTTCTTCGACCTGGGCGGGCACTCCCTGCTCGCCACCCGGCTGGTGTCGCGGGTCCGGGCGACCCTCGGGGTCGAGCTGGAGCTGCGCGCCCTGTTCCGCACGCCGACGCCCGCCGGGCTGGCGGCCGGGCTGCAGGACGCCGCCACCGCACGGCAGGCCCTGGCGCCCCGGCCCCGCCGCGAGCCCATGCCGCTGTCGTTCGCCCAGCGCCGCCTCTGGTTCCTCCAGCAGTTCGGGGCACCGAGCGCCACCTACCACCTGCCGCTGGCCCTGCGGCTGTCCGGCGACCTCGACCGGGGCGCGCTGGCTGCCGCGCTCGCGGACGTGGTGGCCCGGCACGAGACCCTGCGCACGGTCTTCCCGCACACCGACGGAATCCCGCACCAGCGGGTGCTCGACGCCGCCGAGGCGGCCGTTCCGCTGGTCGTGCGCGCGGCCGGCGAGGCGGAGGTGCCCGTCCTGCTGCGCGAGGCGGCCGTGCGCGGCTTCGACCTGACCTCGGACGTGCCGCTGCGGGCGGAGCTGTTCGCGGTCGCGCCGGACGAGCACGTGCTGCTGCTGGTGATGCACCACATCGCCGGTGACGGCTGGTCCATGGGCCCGCTGGCCCGGGACCTCGCCACCGCCTACGCCGCCCGGCGCGGCGGCGGGGCGCCCGCATGGCCGCCGCTGCCCGTGACGTACGGCGACTACACCCTCTGGCAGCACGAGATCCTCGGCGACGAGCACGACACGGACAGCGTCTTCGCCCGTCAGGTCGCCTACTGGAGCGAGGCCTTGGCGGGGCTGCCCGAGCAGGTGCAGCTGCCCGCCGACCGGCCGCGCCCGGCCGCCGTGTCGTACGGCGGCGACCTGCTGGAACTCCGGATCGACGCCGAACTGCACGCCGCTCTGGTGGAGTTGGCCCGGGGGTCGGGTGCGAGTCTGTTCATGGTGCTGCAGGCGGCGTTGGCGGCGCTGTACACGCGGTTGGGCGCGGG